>DATKWD010000060.1:0-46215 GCA_035529695.1 Acidimicrobiales bacterium
CGGACCCGCTCAATGACAAAGTTTGCCAAGACGGGTATCTTGTCCTCCGTGTCCACGATGAACGTGTCCCTCCCGGTCGAGCTCAAGTCGTTCGTCGACGAACGCGTCCAGCGTGACGGCTACGGATCGAACAGCGAGTACGTGCGCGAACTGATCCGCCGAGATCAAGACCGACAGCATCTCCGGCATCTGCTCCTCGACGGCGCAAGCTCGGCCCCCGGCCCCACCGCCGACGATGCCTACTTCGCCGCACTACGCGGCCGCGTTCGACCCAGCACCTGACCACGTGACCGTCAGACCGGTCCGACTCCGCGAATTGGCCGCAGCCGACCTCGAAGACGCAGCCGGCTACTACCAAGAACACGCCGGAGCGTCGACCGCGCTCGATTTCATCGACGCGGTGCAAGAAGCGCTCGAACACATCCGAACCACTCCCGGCCTCGGCAACCTCCGCTGGGCCTACGAACTCGACATCCCTGGCCTCCGAGCCTGGCCGGTCGCTCGATTCGACTACGGCGTCTTCTTCGTCGAAACAGGCGAAGTCATCGACGTGTGGCGGCTGCTGCACCTGAGACGAGACATCCCGAGGACGCTCCGTCACCCCGACGCCTGACAAAGGAGTCCCGACCTTCGACCCGAGCACTCCGTGCCATAGGCGTGCCATAGGCAGCGGAAAACAATGCTCCACGGCGGTCATTGGCGGAGAACAAAAACGGGCACTGACCAGGACCTTTGCCGAAATCACTGGGGCGTGGAATGTTGCTCGAATTCCTTCCCAAGCTGAACACGCGAGTTCGATTCTCGTCACCCGCTCTCGACTCCAAGCCCTGGTCAACGAGGCTGTCGGCCTCCGATGTCAGGACTTCTTCATCCCCGGCGTGCCATCAGCGTGCCATGAGGAAATGGGAACGACTGAGACTCGCGGTCGCTGACGGGCACTTCAGCCCAGTGACCGGCGGACGTGGTCGAGCTCGGCTTCGAGCTCGGCGGTCGAGCGGGCCTCGGATTCGCGGACGGCAGCCACGACGTCGGACGTTTCTCGGCCGCCGGCGACCGTGACCTCGCGGAGACGCTCCGGCGCGCGATCGGCGATCAGCTGCATCGCATAGAAGCCCGAGCCGGGTGAACGCGCCACCGGCGCGGTGACGACGAGCTGGTCAAGCGCCACCTCTACGTCGCCGCGGGCCAGCCGCAGCGCGCTGCAGCCGAGCATGAGCGTCGCCCGCACCCCGGAGATGGTCAGCGACGATTCGCGCTCGGCGGCGGTGAGCAGGCGGCGGGCGGCCTCGTCGACACGACCGGCCGCCGCCAGGGCGTGCACGTGGGCGACGCTGGTGAGCAGGCTCCACAGACCCGGACGATCGGACTCGGCAAGATGTCGCTCGGCGGCGGCGATGGCTGCGTCGACGTTCCCGAGCGCCAAGCGCCCGTAGACCTCGCACTCGGTCAGGACGCTGTCGGCGATGATCGGACGCGCTGCATCGCCGTACGCGGCCGCCGCTCGCTCGACCCGTTCGACGACGTCGACCCACCGCAGGTCGTAGCACCGAACCAGCGCCACAGCCATGTGGCATTCGGCCTGCATGAACGACGACATCTCGTCGAGCCGGCTGTCGATCTCGGCGAACGCGGCCTCGACGTCGAGGCTTCGAGCTCCTCCACGATCGGCCCGCCCGCGGCTGCTCGTGGCGATGAAGCACTGCCAGGCCTGTGCGGGGACGACCAGGTCTGCCGGTGCGTCAGCACCCGCCCGATCGAGCAGCTCGCGCGCCGCCACGACATCGGCCCACGAGCGCGGCTCGCGGGTGAGGATGGCCACCCAGGCAGACATGAGGCGCAGCGCGGCCTGGTCGACCCGTCCGAGTTCGAGCTCGAGGACGGAGTCGACCCGGTTCCTCACGAGCTCGACGTACCCGCGGTTCACCGACAGCGCGGCCGCGCCGACCAGCTTCGTGCCGTCGGCACTCCGGCCTCGCACCATCGCCCAGTCGAGGGCCTGCAACAGGTTGTCAAAATCGACGGTGTGCTGGTCGTAGACCGCCGGGGTGGCGCTCCAGAGCGCCGTCCGACCCGACACCGAGGCGACATAGTGCTCGAGGTGGCGGTCGCGGGTCGCCTCGGTCTCACCTTCCTCGGTGAGCTTGGTCTCGGCGTAGGCACGCATGGTCTCGAGGAGACGGAAGCGCGAGCGATCGCCGGCGAGGCGGACGAGCAGTGACTTGGCCACGAGCCCGTCGAGCAAGTCGATCGTCGCGCCCGCCGACATGCCCATGACCACAGCCGCGGCCTCGAGGTCGAAGCTGCTCGCGAACACCCCGAGCGATCGGAACGCCGTCTGCTCGTCGGGCTCGAGCAGGTCGTAGCTCCACCCGATCGTCGACTCGAGTGTCTGCTGGCGCTGGCGGCCGCGCCGTCGACCCCCGGTGAGGAGGCTGAACCGGTCGGACAGCCGGTCGCGGATCTCGACCAAGGAGAGCACCCGGGCCCGCGATGCCGCGAGCTCGATGGCGAGCGGGATCCCGTCGAGGCGCTGGCAGATCTCGGCGATCACCTCGCTGACCTCGGCGTCGACGTCGAGGTCGGGTTCGGCGGTGAGGGCCCGGTCGACGAAGAGCCGCACGGCGGCGCGGTCGTCGGTCGCGCCGAGTGGCGGGACGCGGAAGACCCGCTCGCCCTCGACGTCGAGAAGCTCGCGAGACGTGAGCAGCACCTTCACCGACGGCAGTTCGGCGAGGTCGTCGACCAGATCGGCGACCTCGTCGAGCAGGTGCTCGCAGTTGTCGACGATGAGCAGGGCGATCCGACTGCGAACACGCTCGATGAGTTGCTGACGCACCGAGGTACTCGAGTCGAGGGTCACACCGAGAGCGGTCGCCAGCGACGTGTTGATCTCGTCGAGATCGGTCGTGGTGCTGAGGTCGACGAACACGATGTCGCCTTCGACGCGGGGCGCCACCTCGGCGGCCGTCTCGATCGCCAACCGAGTCTTGCCGGTGCCGCCGGTTCCGGTGAGCGTGACCAGCGACGAGTTCTCCAGAAGTTTGACGACCTCGCGCAGCTCGTCGGCGCGGCCGACGAAGCTCGACCGCTGCGCGGGCAGGGACACCCGAGCCCCCTCGACGGTCCGGAGCGGTTCGAAGTCGTCGTCGAGGTCGTCGCCGAGCAGCTGGTGGAGGGTCACCGGCTCGGGCACGTCGCGCAGTCGGTGCTCGCCCAGTGAGCGGGTGTCGTCGGGCACGAGCGCGGCGGTGCCGCCGCTGAGCAGCACCTGCCCGCCGTGACCCGCGGCGGTCAGGCGAGCCGCCACCGCCACGTCGGGGCCGAAGTAGTCGCCGTCGCGCACCGTTGCCAGTCCGGTGTGCAGGCCGATGCGGACCCGCAGGCCGTCGACCGCGTCGAAGTCCTCGGCCGCCAACCTGGTCTGGATGCTGCGGGCCGCGTCGACCGCGGCTCCGGCCTCGGCGAACGCGGCCGCGAAGCTGTCGCCGGCGGTGGTGAACACGAACCCGTCTCGCCCGGTGATCGCCGACCGGACCATCGAGTCGTGACGCTCGACCGCATCCTTCATCGCCTCGCCGTGGTCGTTCCACCGACGGGTCGATCCCTCGATGTCGGTGAAGAGGAACGTCACCGTCCCCGTCGGTGCGTCCGTCCTCGCCACGGCCGAAGGGTAGACCGGCACGAGGAGCAGGACGACCGCACTGACGTTGTTCTCGACCCGCAACGCCACAACTCGCCGAAGAGGACGAAGGGACTCCGCGCTGCGGCCCGCCGTGCCATGAGCGTGCCGTTCGCAGCCGAAAACCATGGTCGAAGGCGGTCACTGGGCACGCCGAGACTGGCGCGAACGCACGGCACCGCACTGAACCAACCGACTCAGCCAGGACGGAGCCTCAGTTCCTCGCGGCGACGATCTGTCCAGCGTCCCAGCCGGGCGCCCTCCCACCATGGGGCGGTCGGCCCGCACCACGGTCGAGCCCCGGGCCGGCAAGCAGCCAGGCCACCACCGAGTTGGAGTTCCACATGTCACCGGCCCTGGCCTCGTCGCGCCCCCAGGTGAAGGTGGGGACACCGGGGAGCCTCTCGAGCAGGCCCTCGGTCATCGCTGCGTCCTCGGTCAGCCGGATCGGGCTGGCGACGGCGTACCCGAGGTCCGGGATCACCCCCTCCTTCCAGCAGCGGACCTCGTAGCGGAAGAGCCTCAGGCGGCCGAGCCACTTCATCCCCACCGGCCCCTCGGCGACGACGCCGCGACCGCTCGGCGTGCCCTGGGGCGGCACGGGAGTCATCTCGATGGCGTAGGAGCCGAGGTCGGTGTGCGCCACGAGGGCCGCGTGGAACAGCGCCGAACGCTCGCGTCGCTGGATTCCCGCGACGATGGCCTCGTAGCTCCGGCCGCTGAACTGGACGACCCGGGTCCCCGCGCCCAGAGGGATCCAGTAGAGGTCCACTCCGCACGAGCTCCCCGGTCGCGGCCGCGTCGTCACCACGCCCACGATCGACCCCGCATGGGTGTGCCGACAAGAGTCTTTGGTCGGTGCGCCCGATCCGAGCGCGAGCGTTCTCGCTACGGTGCCGCGGTGGCCGACCCCCTGCCTTCCGATGTCCCGCCGATCGAACGGTGGGATCGGCTCCTCGACGGCAAGGTGGCGGTGGTCACCGGTGGCGGCGACGGCATCGGCGGGGGCATCTCGCGCCTGTTCGCCCAGCACGGGGCGCACGTCGAGATCGCCGAGATCGACCCCGACCGCGCCGAGCACACCCGGGCCGACGTCGAGGCCGCAGGTGGCGTCGCCGCGGTCCACGTCGTCGATGTCCGGCGGGCCGGCGACGTCGATCGCCTGAGGGCCGCAGTGATCGACCGGCACGGCCGGGTCGATGTGCTGGTCAACAACGTCGGCGACTATCGCCCGCTGGTGCGCTTCACCGAGTCGGGCCCGGAGTCCTGGCAGGCGATGTACGAGATCAACCTGCTCCACATCTTCGCGGTCACGCGGGCGTTCCTCCCGACGATGATCGACGCCGGATCGGGTTCGATCGTGAACATCCATTCGGTCGAGGGCATGCGGGGCTACCCCGGCGAGCCGGTCTATGCGGCCATGAAGGCTGCGGCCGCCCACTTCACGACATCACTGGCTGCCGGAGTCGGTCGTGACGGTGTGCGGGTGAACGCAATCGGACCCGACCTCACTCAGTCACCCCAGGTCGACTACCTCCGCACCGAGGAGGACCGCGACCCCGCTCGCTGGGCCGGGTGGGCACCGGCCGGTCGGGTGGGGTGGCCCGAAGACCAGGCGAGGGTCGCGCTGTTCCTGGCGAGCGATCTGTCGTCCTACGTGACCGGCCACAACATCCCCGTCGACGGCGGCACACGGGCCGCAGGGGGCTGGTACTGGTCAGATGCAGCGGGACGCTTCATCAACCGACCGGTGATCGACTGACGGCACCGATCGCAACACGTCGACACGTCCTGGTTCGCCTGGGCGGCCTCCAGCCCGACACGACTCTTGTCGTCGACCCGTGACCGCGTCGCCGGCGATCAGTGGACGGCGCGCAGCGCCATCCAGGCATAGGTCATCATCGCCACTCCCCCGACGAAGAGGCGCAGCTCGCGGTTCCGCCACGTCATCACGAGGCCGACTGCGGCCAGCACCGTGACGATCAGTGCCTGGAGCGCGACACCACCATCGGTGCGCGGCAGCAGCAGATCGGTCACGTAGGAGCCAGAACCCGAGTCACGACCCGGCCATTCCCGCCGACGTCGATACGATGCCCACGTGGATCCGGTGTACGACGACCCCGAGCAGTCCTGGAACGTCGAACCGTCGGGGCCGCTCAACGGCGATGTTCGCGTGGCCGGCTCGAAGAACGCGATCACCAAGCACATGGTCGCCGCCATGCTGGGCACGTCACCGAGTCGGCTGGAGAACAGCCCGGCGGTCCGCGACGTGGGCATGACCGCCGAGATCCTGCGGTCGCTCGGCGTCGGAATCGACATCTCGGGTGAGCGCGGCGAGGTCGTCACGATCGAGCCCACCGCGACCCCGGGTTCGGTCGTCCCCCTTCGTTTCACCGGCCTCAACCGCGTCCCGATCCTGTTGCTCGGCCCACTGCTCAACCTGACCGGCGAGGCCTTCGTGCCGCTGGTCGGCGGCGACAAGATCGGGACCCGCCCGGTCGACTTCCACGTCGATGCCCTCCGTCAGATGGGTGCCGAGATCGACGTCGAGCCCGAAGGGATCCGAGCCCGCACGAGCGGCCTCAAGGGCACCCGGATCACCCTGCCGTACCCCTCGGTCGGCGCGACCGAGACGGTGCTGCTCAGCGCAGTGCTGGCCGAGGGTCGCACGGTCATCACCGGGGCGGCGACCGAGCCCGAGGTGATCGAACTCGCGCTGTTCCTCCAACGGATGGGCGCCCAGCTCGAACTCCGGCCCGACCGTCGGTTCATCATCGAGGGGGTCTCCGAGCTCACCGGTGCGACCACGACCCTCGAAGGTGACCGGATGGAGGCCTTCAGCTACCTGACCGCCGGGCTCATCTCGGGCGGGGTCGTCCGGGTGGCCGGGTGTGCCCAGTCACGGCTCGTCACGGCGATCAACACGCTGCATTCCATGGGTGCCAGCTTCGAGATCACCGACGAGTTCATCTCGGCCCGGGCCGACGGGCTCCGCCCCGCAGCGGTCCAGACCGATACCCATCCCGGGTTCATGACCGACTGGCAGCCGCCGCTCATCGTGCTGTTCACCCAGGCCGAGGGAATGTCGGTGCTGCACGAGACCGTCTACGAGGACCGGCTTCGCTACTCCGGTGACGTCCTCAAGGCGATGGGTGGCGAGATCGAGCTGTTCAAGACGTGCCTCGGCGGACCTGCCTGCCGGTTCCACGACACGAGCGCCGTCCACTCGGCCGTCGTGCGCGGCGTCTCGAAGCTCCAGGGCACCGAGGTGGTGATCCCCGACATCCGCGCCGGTTTCTCGGGCGTCCTCGCTGCGTCGGTGGCCGAAGGCCCGTCACTGCTCCACGGCATGCACCACCTCGAGCGGGGATACAACCACCCGTTCGAGACCTTCAGCGAGCTCGGGCTCGAGTTGCGCCGCGACCAGGGCTGACCCGCAGCAGCCATGTTTCTCGGTGACGACCTGCTGCCGCTGCTCGTGCTGGCCTTCGGTGGGGCCATGGCCGTCGGCAGCATCATGGCCATCGTGCGACCGCCCGAGGCGGTGCGCACCGGCGAGCGCGAGCCCGCACCGCTCGCCCGCAGCCTCGTCTTCGCTGCCGTGGGTGCCATCGCCGCGGTCTGGGCCGTCGCCAGTCTGCTGTCCTGAAGGAATCCCTACGGAACGTAGAGTTTTCTGCTCAAGTTCCTCACGCTCCGCGTCGAAGAAAGACCATCAGCGGATATCGCCCCCGCTGACAACCTGGAACAGGACGGGGGTTCACCTCCCTCCAACGCATCGCCACCATGGCCTCACGGCCAATGGCGTCCTCGTGAGCCCTCGTCCTGATCCACCCCTCAAGCCTCAGCCGGGCGGCTGAAGCCGGAGATCTTCATCAGTCACCTGCGGATCGATCGAGGTGACCTCGGTGCGCTCGATCACGCCGTTGTCGAACACGATCTCGACTCGCATCAGCGCACCGGTCGCATCGTCGAAGCAGAAGGTTGCTCGACGTCCGTACGGGGCGATCGGCAGCGGGCGAACCTGATCGAGGGCGAAGCAACCGTCTTCGCGCTCGGTCACCTCGTACAGCGGTTCGGGCCCGACGAAGTACGAAGCGAGCGCGTCGAGTTCGGCGCGAACACGCTCCTCGTACGGCACGCCGGTCGTGGGACCGAAGCACCTGGTGTCCTCGGCGTCGACCCCTCCGACACAGCGAGTCACGCCCTCGTCGGTGCGCAGTTCGGCATCGGACAGACTGACGATCAGCTCGTCCGGCGGCCGCTGCACGCGGAGCCCCTCGGCGCGCAGCGACGATCCTCCCGTGCGCTCACGCGTGAACACGGTCTGGGCCGCGTACGTCGCTCCGCGATAACGCTCCCAGTGCTGAAGGAACGACGTCGACGCCTCCTCGCCGATCACCGCTCGTCGGCCGTCGGTGCGAGCCTCGAGTCCGGCGAGCAACGCGAAGCAGGCGAAGAAGGCCACGAGGACCACACCCGCGAACTCGGCCAGCCGAGGCCTAGTGTTGCGGTCGTTCATGAACCGAAAGGGGGATGCCGCATGGCGTTCCACCACGTGGCCCTTGCCACGAACGATCTGCGAGCCACCCACCATTTCTACTCCGAGGTCATGGGGTTCGAACTGGTCAAGGCCGTCGTCGCCCCGACCGACAACCCCGAAGGCTGGGCGCGCCACGTCTTCTACGACACCGGCGGCGATGGGCTGATCGCGTTCTGGGAGCTGCACGACGACCGCATGACCGACTTCGATCCGGCGATCTCGACCGGGCTCGGTCTGGAACCGTGGGTCAACCACGTGGCCTTCGCTGCGGCTGACCTCGACGACCTCGCAGGCCGACGCGACCAGTGGCTCGATGCCGGCATCGACGTGATGGAGATCGACCACGGATTCTGCGTGTCGGTCTACACGATGGATCCGTGCGGGATTCTCGTCGAGTGGTGCACCGACACCCAGCCGTACACCGAGGCCGACCGAGCCGAAGCGTTGGCGCAGCTCTTCGCAGACGAGCCTGCGCTGCAGACCCCACCCGTACCGGTCTTCCACCGCGGACGCGAGCGGGTCAAGTCTCCTTGACGGGCGACACGCTGCGACCTCAGGCGATGGCGGTGACGGGGTGCAGTACGCGTCGGTCGAGCTGGCGAGTCGCCTCGGCGGCGCTCACCGGTCTGCCATACAGATAGCCCTGCCCCAGACCACACCCGAGCTGCCTCAGCCCGTCTCGCTCCATCGGACGCTCGACACCCTCGGCCATCGCCACGACACCCAGTCGATCTGCCAGGTCGAGGATCGTTCGAACCATGGTCTTCTGCGGATCCTCGTCGACCAACGCACTCACGAACGAGCGGTCGATCTTCAACACATCGAACGGCACGCGCTGGAGATAGCTCAGCGACGCGAACCCGGTCCCGAAGTTGTCGACGGCGATCCGCAAGCCCAGATCACGAAGCTCAGCGAGTCGACACAGGACGTCGGTGCCGTCACCGGTACCGACGAGCGCCGATTCGGTCACCTCGAACACCAACAAGGTCGGATCGAGATCGGCCTCGTCGAGCACCGACCGGGTCACCTCGACGAATGAAGCCGCATGCAGCTGCCGTGCCGAGATGTTGACGTGGAGGGACACTCGCCGACCAAACCGTTCGCCCCACTCGACCAGCTGTGCGACCGCAGCCCGCAGGATGCTCTCTCCGAGCTCGTCGATGCAGCCGATCTGCTCGGCGAGCGGCACGAACTCCGCAGGCGAGACGGGTCCCCGGGTCGGATGGTCCCAGCGGGCGAGCGCTTCGAATGCGGCGACCTCGTCGGTCGCGAGGTCGACCATCGGCTGGTAGTCGAGCCGAATGTCACCGCGCTCGATCGCTCGCTCGAGCTCGTTGTGGTTGGTCATCTGGGCGACCATGGCCTCGTGCATCTCGGCGGCGTATCGCTCGACGCATCCCTTGCCCCCTGCCTTGGCCGCGTACATCGCGAGATCAGCGCAGCGGAGAATCTCGCCCGACTCCCCGAGGCCGTCTTCACGAGTCGCCAGTCCGATGCTCGCACGGACCCGCACGACATCCTCACCGATGGTCACCGGCAGATGCAGCATGTCGAGGAGCCGTTCGCATGCCTCGAACAGGTCCTCAGGCGACTCGGCGTGCTCGAACAGCACGGCGAACTCGTCGCCGCCGAAGCGGGCAGCAGTATCCCCGATGCGGACACATTCGCCGATGCGCTCCGAGACGGTCTTCAGGAGTTGGTCGCCGGCAGCATGGCCGAGGGTGTCGTTCACGTCCTTGAAGTCGTCGAGGTCGATGAAGGCCACCGCTGGCGACGGACCCTGCGCTCGGCGGTTGACCGTGAGTGCGTGATCGAGGCGCTCGACGAAGAGTGTCCGGTTGGCGAGGCCGGTGAGCGCATCGTGAAACGCCTGGTGCCGGAGCTGACTCTCGAGTTCGCGGTGCCTCGTGACGTCGCGCATCGTGAGCACGAGTCCATCGACGTCGGGGTTCTTGAGGAGATTCGAACCCACCATCTCGACCTCGACCGTGCCGCCGTCGGCCCGATGCAGGGTCAGATCGACCACGTCGCCACGCTCGGCGACCCCGGTGACCTGGCGACGGAAGAACCGCTGGAACTGCTCGTGCTGTTCGGGATCGACCAACTCGGCCATCGACTTGTCGTCGAGATCCACCGGCAGAAAGCCCAAGAGGCGAACGACCGACGGCGTCTGGTACTTGATCCGGCCGGCGCCATCGACGATCACGACAGCGTCGTTGGTGTGGCGCACCAACTCCTCGAACCGGGCCTCGCTGCGTTTCTGGAGCAACTCGTCTTCACGGGCAATGCCCTCGATCGCCATCTTTGCCTGCGTCGCGAGCGTGGGCAGCAGTTCGAGCGCTTCGGAGCTGAGGTCGTGCTCGCAGGAGACCGCAAATCCTTGCCATGGCGACTCCATCACGGTGAGGACTGCGGCGCTTCCCTCTCGTGCATCGATCAGCTCGATCCCCTCGCTCCCGCTCCGGGCGTCGAGCAACGAATAGAGGCCCGACCGAAGCGGGTCGTCGTGGGCGAGCAGGCTGGTGAAGTGCGACACGACGTAGCCCCGCTGACGGTCAGCGCTGACCCAACCGGAGAAGCGGAGATCGGGACCGATCACCGTCGTGATCGCGTCCATCACCGCCTCGCTCACGCCCCTGGTGTGACGCGCTCCCGCGATCCGCGACGTTGTCTGTCGAACCAGAGCATCGCGCGCGGCCGCATCCCGAACCTCGCGAATGACCACGTGGAGGCGTGCGGTCACCAGCAGCAGCACGATGCTCATCCCTGCTGCGAGCACGACACCGTTGAACTCGATACCCAGGAGGTACTGGAACAGCGCCACGAACGGCGGTGCCAGTCCGCAAAGCCCCAGCAGAGGCACCCGTTCGTTCGGGAGGTCGTTTCGCCGACCGCCCGATCGATCCCACGGGACGTGGAGCGGAACGGCGAGCACGAATGCTGCCGCGGCGAGGGGGACGCCGACGATCGCCATGTCCGACACCACGTTCGAATCCGCGGTGTCGGCCCAGGATCGGATGAGGCCAACGGCCGTGTATCCCAGGACCCCGAACACGAACAGGCGATCTCGATGTGTCACGAGGAGGTGCCGAACGACGATCGCGAGCGCCGCCACGGCCATCGCGGCATGGGCGACCAGGAACGTGGACCGGCCCGTCGCGTCGGCCCGCTCCACCACCGGCACGGCCGTGAGCGCGAGCATCGTCGCGGCCGAGACCGCAACCAGCGTGCCATCGAGGCGGCTGACGCGCAGCCGGGTGCTGTCGTGCCGATCAGCGCTGCGCGACAACGAAACCAGCAGGGCGAGCGATCCCGCCAGCCACAGCAACTCGAGGGTGCTCTCGGTCGACGACAAGGTTGCCGAGTCGGCGATCGATGGACCGAACGGCGCGAACAGCGCGATGCTCACCCCCGCGATCACCGTCGCCCACCACCACGGGACCACGGCACGGCGCAGCACCGAGAACCCGATGAGCGCCAGGGCGGTCATGGTCAGCACCGACGCAGCCGGCGGGGTGAGCTCACCCGTGGAGAGTGTGGCGGAGCCGACCGTGATGATGCTCGCAGAGGCGCCGAGCACCGCAGCCACGAGCATGACTCGCGGCGCGTCCTGACTCTTGGCACCCTCCACGACCACCATATGTGGTCAATTCAACACGTAAAGTGACCTCCGCGCCACTTTTGGGCCGAATCAGTTGCCGTTGCTGCTCCAGTGCCACGGCTCGGACGGCAGGTTGTAGAAGCCGTACGAGGCCGCGTTGGCTGCCAACCACTGGAATCCGGCGCTGCCGCGAGAACGAATCAGGCTGCCGTTGTAGGTGAAGTCGACCGCCAGGCCTCGCTCGTGCATCGAGGACCCGGGACGGGCCGTGGGCGGGCGGCACTGTGAGGGAGGCATCTGATAGATCGCGTAGTTGCTGGTTCCGCAGTTGTTCATTCGGGTGTTGATCTGGCCCTGCGAACTCCGGTAGCCACCGCCGCCGAAGTTGTGTCCCGCCGCACGAGCGGCGTTGAGCATCCGTTCGAGGTTGCCGGCGATCGACGAGCTGACCGTGATGCCGCCCACCGTGCGAAGGCTGCCGCTGCTCGGGATGTTGACCACCGGCGCCGACGGGGCGCCGGGCGACGAGGGCGCAGGCGACGGCGACGGCGCGGACACGGACTGCTGGCGGGCCTGGTTCTGGGCGGCGAGCTTCGTGGCGAGCTCTTGTTGCTCCTTCTGGAGCTGCGCCGCGAGATCCTTGTCGAGCTCGGCCAGCGAGGCCGCCTCGCCCAACTTCTGGTCGAGCCGCGCCTGCACGTCGGCCACGACTCGTGCCTGGTCTTCGCGGGCCGAGCTGACCTCGGCAAAGCGTGAATCGACTGCGGCCAGCGCGGCGTCGGCTTCCTTGGCGACGTCTTCGGCGATCGCACGTGCGCTCTCGAGATCGTTCTGCGCCTTGGTCAGCAGATCGAGCGCATCGAAGTCGCGCTCGGAGCGCACGTCGATGAACATCCGCTTGAGCACGGCTTCGGAAAGGTCGTCGGACTGGAGCGTCTCGATGAACCCGCCGTCGGGGGGTGCAACGAATGCGTTCACCGCGAGTTCGTTCACCGCGTCCTGCATGTCGGACACCGCCTGCTCGGCCTGCTTCTCGGCGAGCTGCGCAGCCTCGAGCGCCTTTGCGGCATCCTCGGATGCCGACTGGGCGGCCACCAACTTGGCTTCGGTGGCGCTCACCTGGTTGTCGAGCGCGTCGAGCGCGTCCTTCACGTCGGATGTGGTGGCGTTCAACGTGTCGAGGTCTTTGGCGACCTCGGCTTGTTGGTCGCGGACCTTCTCCTGCTCGGCTCGGGTATCACCGGCGGCGCCCACCGGCACGGCCGAGCTGACGAGCAACGCCACTCCGCCAACCAGTGCGACGATCAGGCGGACGCCCCGGCGCGGAGCCCCATCAGCTCGATGAGCGAGAGGGGGGCGGGGGGTCGAGGTGGGTGTCATCAGGAGGGGGACAGAACCGGCGGCAGCTGGTCGCTGACACGGAATCGTAACAATTGAAATGTCGCGCCACAAGTGTTCCTCATCAGCACGGTCGGATCCGGGCACCCTCGCCGATCAGATCGGCGTGCCGAACGCGATCCGATCGTCCTCGCGGGTCCGCCGATCCCGTCGTAGGGTTCGGTCCCATGGCAGATCCCGACGGGAAGCCGACGAAGGACGACAAGATCGAGGCCAAGGCTCGGCGACGTCAAACCGTCCGCCTGGGTGTGTTCGCCGTCGTCGGCGTGTTGTTCGCAGTGATCGCGCTCGACAACCGCCAGTCGGTCTCCATCGGCTGGGTCGTCGACGAGGTGAAGGTGCCCCTGGTCCTCGCGCTGGTGGTCTCGCTCATCATCGGCATCGGGATCGGGTTCCTGCTCGCCCGCCGTCACCACGACACCTGAGGTTCGGGCCGAGTCGGTCGGTCAGACGTTGGCCATGTTGTCGAAGCGCGTGAGGTGCTCGCGGAAGGCGAGGTTGACCTTGCCGGTCGGGCCCGAGCGGTGCTTTGCGATGATGACCTCGGCCATGCCGCGGTCGGGCGACTCGGGGTGGTACATCTCGTCGCGGTAGAGGAACATCACGACGTCGGCATCCTGTTCGAGGGCGCCGGACTCGCGGAGATCGGCCAGGGTGGGACGCTTGTCGGCCCGCATCTCGAGGCCGCGGGACAGCTGCGACAGCGCCACGACCGGGCACGAGAGCTCGCGGGCGAGGACCTTCAGACCACGACTCATCTCGGACACCTCGACCTGGCGTGATTCGGCGGAGTTCCGCCCGGTCATGAGCTGGAGGTAGTCGACCACGATCATGCCGAGGCTGCCCACCTGGCTCTTGAGCCGGCGGGCCTTGGCGCGGAGTTCCATGACCGTGAGGCTCGGGTTGTCGTCGAGCCAGATGGGCGCTTCGGCGAGCCGACCGACAGCGTTGGAGATACGGTCCCAGTCGGCATCGTTGAGGTTGCCGGTGCGGATGCGGGTCGAGTCGATCTGGGCCTCGGCGCACAACATGCGTTGGCTGAGCTCGAGATTGCCCATCTCGAGACTGAAGAACAGCACCGGCATGTTGGCCTCGAGCGCAGCGTGGGCAGCCATCCCGAGCGCGAACGCCGACTTGCCCATGGCCGGGCGTGCACCGAGCACGTACAGCGCGTTGGGTTGGAGCCCAGCGAGGATGCGATCGAGGTCGCGATAGCCCGTGGGTACGCCCGTGATGGCGTCGCCCCGTTCGACGAGCGCTTCGAGACGGTCGAGGTTGTCCGACAGCAGATCGTGGATTCGGACCATCGAGTCGGTCACCCGCCGCTCGGAGATCTCGAACACCAGGCTCTCGGCCTCGTCGACCGCCTTCGACACGTCCTCGGGGAGGGCGTAGGCCATCTCGGAGATCTCGCCCGACACGCCGATCAGCCGCCGCAACAGAGCGTGCTCCTCGATGATCCGCGCATAGCGACCAGCGTTGGTGGTGGCCGGCGTGGTCGACTGGATGTCGACCAGCGCCGACAGCCCGCCAACGATGTCGAGCAGATCGTGACGACGCAGTTCGTCAGCCACCGTGATGGGGTCTGCGGGTTGCCCGGCGATGTCGAGGCTGCAGATGGCGTCGTAGACGTGCCCGTGGGCCGGCTTGTAGAAGTCGTCGGGCCCTAGGATCGTGGCGGCGATCGAGATCGCTTCCTTCGACAACATCATGGCCCCGAGAAGCGACTCCTCTGCCTGGAGGTCGTGCGGCGGCACCCGCCCGGCACGAGCCGGGGTGGGGCGATCAGACATGGAAATGGCCATCGGAGCACCTTGACGCATGTGGCCTGTGGGGAACGAGAGGATGAACCTGGGGAATGCGCTGGGGAAAGTCTGCTCGCGTCGGGGGACAACCCTGTGGATGGCTGTGGAAAACTCCGTGGGTGACCGACCGGTGACGATCCGTCACCAGTCGGTCCTCACGCAGGCTGAACCTCGACGGTGATCGGGAACTCGACGTCGTTGTGGAGCTTCGCCGGCACCAGGTGCGTTCCGGTCTCCTTGATGGGCTCGCTCAGGCTGATCTGGCGACGATCGAGCTCGATGCCGGTCTGCGCGGTGACGGCTTCGGCGATCTCATTCGCCGTGACCGAGCCGTACAGCTGTCCGTCGTCGTGGGCTCGCGCCGACACCGTGATGACCTGCGGGACGAGCTTCGACGCGACCTCTTCGGCTGCGCCTCGATCTGCCGCATCGCGGATGTCGCGGGCTCGACGCATCGCATCGGCCTGCGCCTTGGCACCGTCGGTCGCGACCTGGGCGAGGCCCTTGGGAACGAGGTAGTTGCGCGCATAGCCGGGCGAGACGTCGACGATGTCGCCGCGGTGGCCGACCGAATCGACGTCGGCGTGCAAGACGACCTTCATCAGACCTCCTCGGTCGAGGCCTCGGTGATCTCCACCGTTTCCTCGAAGATCTCGACGACCGCGTCGACACCTTCGTCGTCGCTCGCGCCCGCGGGCGCGCTGGGGGGTGGGGCCGAAGGCGTGGGCGGCGGCTCGCTCGCCGCGCGGCCGCGATCGCGATCGCCGCGGTTGCTGCGCTGCTGAGTCACCCGGTTCGAATAGGGGATGAGCGCCATCTCGCGGGCGTTCTTGATCGCCCGGGCGATCTCGGCCTGCTGCTGGGTGTCGTTGCCACTGACGCGTCGGGCCCGGATCTTGGCCCGATCGGAGATGAACCGCTTGAGGAGGTTCACGTCCTTGTAGTCGACGTAGTCGATCTTGTCGATGGTGAGGACGCTCGTCTTCTTCTTGCCTCGACGACCGTTGTCCTTCTTCATGTTCTTGGGGCGGGGTTTTGCCACGGGGGTCTCCTAGAAGGGCT
This sequence comes from Acidimicrobiales bacterium, assembly GCA_035529695.1. Classification (GTDB taxonomy): domain Bacteria; phylum Actinomycetota; class Acidimicrobiia; order Acidimicrobiales; family Salinilacustritrichaceae; genus DATKWD01. The sequence goes on from DATKWD010000060.1 coordinate 16,089, forward strand.
CTTCAGCCGGGTCGAATGGGGCTGAGTCGGGCGAGTTCTCGGCGGGCCGGGGGGGCGTGCTTCCGCCGCCGGCACCACCACCGCCGAAGTCGCCTGCGCCACGCCGCTCGTTCTTCTCGACGGTGGCGGTCGCCCAACGGATGCTGGGGCCGATCTCGTCGGCCTGGATCTCGACGACCGACCGCTTGTCGCCCTCGGGAGTCTCCCACGAGCGCTGCTGAAGGCGGCCATTGATGATCACGCGGTCACCCTTGTTGAGCGAGTTGCCGGCGTTCTCGGCCATTTCGCGCCAACAGGTGACGTTGAAGAAAGAGGTCTCTTCCTTCCATTCGCTGCTGGCACGGTCCATCCAGCGACGGTTGACGGCCACGCCGAAGCTGGCCATCGCGGTGCCGCTGGCGGTGAAGCGCAGCTCGGGGTCGCGGGTGATGTTCCCGACGACGGTGACGGAGTTGTCTGGCATGGGTCTGTCTCCTCTTAACCGGCCACGGCCGGGGCTGCCTCGCCGCCCAGGAGGCCACGGCGGGCCGCCTCGGAATCAGGAAGGCGGATGATCTTGTGTCGGACGACCTCGTCCGCGAGACGAAGGGCACGGTCGAGCGGATCGAGCGACCCGGGCTCACCCAGGATCTCGAACACCATGTAGTGGCCATCGTGCTTGTGATCGATCTCGTAGGCGAAGGCACGGCGGCCCCACACGTCGGTCGTCACGATCTCGCCGCACTCGGCGGCCTGGGTTGCGATCTTCTCGACCTCGACCGTGACGACGTTGTCATCGATCGATCCGTCGAGGATCACCATCAATTCATAGGCTCGTGTCAACGAGCTTCACCTCCCTGTGGACCCGGCACCGCCGGGGCCCCGGCGGTCGGGGCAGGGTGTCGACTTCGACCGGGTGATGGTAGCTGGGGTGGCGGGGACGACTCACATCCACCAGTGTGCCCAGGGGGTGAGACACCTACCTTTTTCGTTCCCCGGCCACGGAGGCCGCAACTGGCCGCTCCTCCGCTGCGCTCCGTCACTCCCATCCCGCAGCTTCGAATGGCAGCACCGAGGAAGAGACGGCGGCCGGGTGGACCCGACTCGAGGCGCGGGGGTTGGCGTCCGATGGCCAGGTGACCTCAGCCGGCATCGAGCTGCGCCAGCATCTCGAGGACGAGACCGATCGGCTCACGACCCTGCCTTGGGAACTCCTCGGTGAGGCTGCATCGCTCCGCTTCGCCGAGGACTTCGAGCCGCCGTGCGAACGGCTGCTCGCACGGGTCGATCTCACGGCCGGACCCAACTACCAGCCGGCCTCGCGCCTGCGCTGAGGATGCGGTCGGCCCATATCCTGTGTGGGTCCACGAGCCGAGCCGGAGGTGCGAATACGGTGGCGATGATGCCGGTGTTGCGATTCTCCTTCGGGACGATGGGGTCGGGCAAGAGCACCCTTGCGCTCCAGATCCACCACAACCTCGCCTCACGTGGACTGCGTGGCCTGCTGTGCACGCAGCTCGACCGAGATGGCGCGGTCGTGAGCTCACGCCTCGGCGTATCCTCACCCGCCGTCGAGGTCGGCCCCAGACTCGACCTCTTCGACGTCGCGGCTGCCTACGCCGATCACCATGGCGGAATCGACTTCCTCGTCTGCGACGAGGCCCAGTTCTACACCGCGCTCCAGATCGAACAACTCGCCCGCGTGGTCGACGAACTCGGGGCCACCGTGCACACGTTCGGACTGCTCACCGACTTCCGTGGCCGGCTGTTCGAAGGCTCGGCCCGGCTCATGGAACTCGCCGACGAGCGACAGGAGCTCCAGGTCGAGGCGCGCTGCTGGTGCGGCGCTCGCGCCACCCAGAACGCACGCGTGGTCAACGGACAACAGGTCTACGACGGCGACGTGGTCGTCGTGGGCGACACCAGCTCGGACACCGAGGTCAGCTACGAACTTCTGTGCCGCCGCCACTGGTTGGCCGGCGAGACCGGCCGGCTCAACGCCGACGACCTCGACCTCACGCTGACCGACTGAGCTTCAGGTCGGGCAGTCCTCGACCAGACTGAACGTGGCGCCCTCGACGGCTCCGACAGCGGCGAGGTCGCCTTGGGGGACCTCGAGTGCGAAGCGATACGGGCCGTCCGCCGAATACGCCTCGCAATCCCCACCGTCGAGGCACGGTTCCATGTCCGCGGTCGACACCAGCGACCCGTCACCCGCCACCCACGCGATCGACAACGGCAGCGGAGTGGAGCGCATGGTGAACCGTGATGTCACGTCTTCGTCGAACACGAACACCATGCCGGCGTAGCCCTGGAGATCGGTGACGTTCATGAGGCCCTGCGCACGCACCTCCGCCGTGTCCGCGACCAGCACGCACGAGCAGGTCACGGTCCCGTCCACCGCCGTGAACTCGACGCCGCCTCGGCCGAACGGAGCGATCTCGGCGGGGGTGGTCGGCGTGCCCTGGTCAGCCGGCGCGTCCGACCCGCAGGCGGCGATCACCAGCGCCATCGCCGCCCACCAGCGGATCACGGTCCATCCGGCGAGGAGACCTGCGTGGTGCGTTCGCTCGGGAGGAAAGGATCGGGCGGCCGATCGGCCCCGCTCACCACCAATGCCAGGACGCCTGCCAGCAGCACGGTCCAAGCCACCCGGCGAACCCACTCGATGCTGTGTTCGTCATCGATGTTCGGCACCCAGTCGGCCACCCACCTCGGCGCCGAGAGCAACCAGTCCGACTTCACCCACTCAGCCTGCCACGACCGTCGGCGATCGCGGGAACGAAGTCGCCTACGCGTAGAGGTGCAGGGTCTCGGCCACGTCGAGGTCGAGGTGGTAGCTCTCGTCGTCGTTCGGGAAGGTGCCACCCCGGACGTCGGCTGCGAACGCCTCCAGCGCCTCGACGGCCACCGACCTCACCTCGGCGTACCGGCGCACGAACTTGGGTGCCACCCGGTCCTCGATTCCCAGCACGTCGTGGAACACCAGCACCTGACCGTCGCAGTCGCCTCCTGCGCCGATACCGATCGTCGGCACGTCGACCGATGCCGTGACCATCTGGGCGACCCGGTCGGGCACACCTTCGAGCACGATGGCGAAGCAGCCGGCGGCCTGGAGCGCCTTGGCATCGGCGACCAGTTCGAGGGCGGCGCCGTGCTCCTTGCCCTGCACCCGGAATCCGCCCATGGCATGCATCGACTGAGGCGTGAGTCCGAGATGGCCCATCACCGGGATCTCGGCGTCGACGATGGCCTCGATCACCGGAAGGCGTTTGCGCCCGCCTTCGAGCTTGACCGACTGCGCCCCGGCACGGATCAGTGTGGCGGCATTGCGGACCGCATCGTCGGTGGACGTGTGATAGCTCATCCACGGGAGGTCGCCCACGACGAAGGGTCTCCCCACCTCCGGGTCCAGACTCGCCAACCCACGACTCACGGCGGCGGTGTGATGGGCGATGTCGTCGGTCGTCACCTGGAGCGTGTCGTCGTATCCGAGCACGACCATCGCGAGCGAGTCGCCGACCAGGATCAGATCGACGCCGGCCTCGGCGACCATGCGGGCTCCGGGCGCGTCGTAGGCGGTGACCATCACGAGCGGATCGTGACCGTCTCGGACCTTGCGGCCCCGGAGAGCGGGCGCGGTGAGCGACTTGGGTCGGGTGGTGGGCATGGATGCCTCCTCGATTTCCGTCCAGGGCCCTTCGGCTCCCGGCGGCGGACGCATTGTAACCTCCCCGCGATGGGTGCCACCACCTGCGATGCCTGCGGTGCGACCGACGCCGATCTCGTCGAAGTCCACCGGCTCTACATCACTCCCGAGGCGTGGGACACCGAGGCCAAGACCGTGCGGGTCGAGACGACCGAGCAGTGGTGCTTTCCGTGCCGCACCCACTACCCACACGAGACCGCGGCAGACTGAGCCCGTGCCACGTGGGTTGAGCCAGCTGCTCGACATCGACCATTTCGTCGCGATGCTCGAGGACCGCTTCGGACCCCGATTCGGTGGCGACTGGCCGCTCAGCGTCGAGGGACGGACCGAGATGGCCGTTGGCATCGTCGATCTCGGACCGCTCGACCTCGACTGGATCGATGAGCAGACCCCGCCGCGAGCACGGGCCCTCGTGCACCCTCGGACGGTCCGTTTCGCACTCGACGAGCTCCATCGCTACGACGACGCCGTGTTCTCGGCGCTCGCCTCCCTCGAAGCCGACCAGTCCGTGGCGCCTGGCTGGACCTGCGCGGTCGACGTTCCCGAGAACCGCGTGGTCGTCGTGCTCGCCGAGCCGGCGCCCGAACTCGCTGAGCGGCTGAACGATCTCCTTCCCGCTGCCGCTCTGGCGGTCATGACCTCGGCGGAGGCAGGCAGTCGCATCCGGTCGCTGGTTGCCCCCAAGCGGCACGAGCGGTCGGTCGGCGCGCGGGCCCTCGGGGCGGCCATGACGGTGGTCGGCGAGATCGTCCACGGCCGCAACGTCGACGACCAGACCGAGGTCGTCGCCGAGGCACCCGACGGCGAACCACCGCTCGACCTCGACTTCGGCGACCTCGATCCTCTCGACTGAACGTCCGCCTCTCGTCGCTACGGCGGCGGTTTGGCAGTGGTACTCGTCGACGTGGTCGAGGTGCTCGTACTGCTCGTCGACGTGGTCGTCGTGCTCGGCCTCGAGCTGCTCGTCGTGCTCGGCGCTCTGGTCGTCGACGTGGTCGACTTCGGTCTGCACGGGTCGTCGGGGTCGGCCGAGCCGTCCTCGAGGGTGGCCGGCGACGAGTCGGCACACGGATCCGTCGTCGGTTCGGGCGGCGCACAGGGATCGGAGTAGTCGATCGAGCCGTCCTCGTTGCGCGGCGTCGCCACGTCGGCACACGGGTCGGTCGTCGTCGTCGACAGGTCGGAGTTCAGGATCGCTCCCACGAACGGCGGTGGTGGCTCGAACGAACCGGTGTCGATGCCCTCGAGCGCATTCGACATGAACGACTTCCAGATCGACGCGGGGAACGAACCGCCCGTCACCGACCGTCCGCGGACCGATTTCATGAACCTGGGTTCCGCGCCCGGTTCGCCCGGGTATCCCATCCAGACCGCTGCGGTGAGCCGCGGCGTGTAGCCGACGAACCAGGCGTCACGGTTGTCCTGCGTGGTCCCGGTCTTGCCCGCCATCGGCCGGCCGATGTCGGCGCCGGTCCCGGTCCCGTTCAGGACGACCTGGCGGAGAATCCAGTTCAAGGTGTCGGCCTGGTCGGTCGTGAGGACCTCTTCTTCGGCCGGAATGACGTTCTGGAGCACCGTGACCGACCCGTCGTCCTCGATCTTCTCGACACGAAGAATCGGCGTCGGCTCCTTGGCCACGCCCCGGTTCGCGAAGGTGCTGTAGGCCGCCGCCATGTCGAGGACCGACACCTCACCGGCCCCGAGGACCAGCGAGTTGACCTCGGGGAGATCGGCCGAGATCCCGAGTCGATGGGCCAGATCGACGACGCTCTCGGGGCCGACTTCGAGCATCAGCTGGGCATAGGCCGTGTTGGACGAGACCCGGGTTGCGTCCACGAGATCGAGCACGCCCTGGCTGCTCTCCGCGTAGTTGCGCACCTTCCAGTCCTCGCCGGCGTTGGCGTTCGGCAGGGTGATCGACGCCGGCGAGTCGAACTTGGACTCGGGCGAGATTCCCTTGCGGAGCGCGTCGGCGAGCACGAGCGGCTTGAACGACGATCCGGGTTGGCGACCCGACCCTCCGCCGTCGGCACCGAGGGCCAGGTTCACTTCGGAGTTCGCGAAGTCGGTCCCGCCCACCATCGCCTTGATGTAGCCGTTGTTGTCGACCGCCACGATCGACCCTGAGGGGTCGTCGGGCTCGTTCAAGGTCTCGGTGACGGCCCGATGCGCGTCCTCCTGCATCCCGAGATCGATGGTCGTGTAGACCCGAAGGCCCCCGCCGTACACCACGTCCTCGCCGTACTCGGCGATCAGCTGCTGGCGGACGTACTCGACGAAGTACTCCGAGCCGAACTCCGAACCGGTGACCCGGCCGAGCCCTTCTCGGGGCGTCCGCTCGACCACGGTCAAGGGGTTCCACTCGAGGGCGTCAGCCTCGTCGAACGCCGCCTGGTCGATGTAGCCCTCGTCGAGCATCGCGACCAGCACCGTGTGTCGTCGGAACGTGGCGGTCGCGGGGTCGCGGGTGGCATCGGCAGACTCCGGTGCCCTGATCAGGCCCGCCAGATAGGCGGCTTGGTAGAGCAGCAGGTCCGAGGCGTCGGTGCCGAAGTACGCGCGTGATGCCGCCTGCACCCCGTACGCCCCGCGACCGAAGTAGATCGTGTTGAGGTAGCGCTCGAGGATCTCGTCCTTTTCGAGCTCCCGCTCGAGCTTGACCGCGAGCACGGCCTCCTTGATCTTGCGGGTGATGGTCCGCTCTGAGGTCAGATACACGTTCTTGACGTACTGCTGGGTGATCGTCGAGCCACCCTGCTGCGACTCGCTTCCACGGAAGTCCGACAACGCCGCTCGCGTGATGCCGATCGGGTCGACGCCCTGATGGCTGAAGAAGTCGCGGTCCTCGGCGGCGACCACGGCCTCGATCAGCCGCGGCGAGACCTGGTCGAGCGTGACGTTGATCCGGTCCTCCTCAGCCGAGAGACTCGCCATGGCATTGGTCTCGTCGCACCCGGCCGAGACGTCGGCTGCGCACACGAACGTCGTCTGGCGAAGTGGCGTCTCGGGCGGCAACGCGACCTGGCTCAGGACGAACCCGGCCCCGGCGAAGCCCGCCACCACGAGCAGTCCGGCCAGGAACAACGATCGACGGAACCGCCAGAAGACGCTGCGCTGCGTCTTCTTGCGGCGGGCGCGAGGCTCGGTCTTGGCGCGCGAGGAGGTCATGGTCGAAGGGGTCCGGGACCGGCGAAGACGTCGCCGGGCACGACCGACGAAGGCTATCGGTCCGCCGACGCAGATTGTCGTCGCGGTGGCTCAGTGACCGAGTGGGAAGGTCCGGGCCAGGTGATTCCAGGAGCACGAAGGGCACACCTCGACGACGTAGCCGCTGAACTGCCCTCGACGAGCTGCGATCGCCTGGAGCTCACGACGCGAGGTGATGCACCGACCGTGTTTGGGGAGCCGTGGACCGAACACGTAGGTCACGAGCACGATGTGGTGGTCCTCGCAGATCGGGCACCTCATCTTGGTGGGCGCACTGACCTCACGTGCGGCCCGCATCAGCTCTGGATGCGCATCGCAGACCTCGTGTCGGGCCAGTCGGCCCTTGCGGTACTCGTTGATCAGTGACTGCCGGGCGAGGCGGAAGTCGACGGTCCCGCCGAGCCCGTCAGCGGCGACGGAGCCGTTGATCGTCTCGGGTCGGAAGCTCACCGACTCCACGGTAAGCGCTCACGACCCCGCGACGTCGACAACCAGTGCCCGGTGGTCGGAGATCCGGGTCGAGATCACCTCGACATCTCGCGCCACGAGGCCGCCGAGGACCGCGTAGTCGATCTGCACCTTCGGCTCGAGGTTCGGGAACGTCGGGGCCGAGAGGACGAGGTCGTAGCCCTCGGCGGTGGTGGTCGGCAGGACCTCGTCGGGGTGCAGATTGAAGTCACCGAGGACGATCCGCGGGCGGGGCGTGCCGGCCATGGCGTCGAAGGTCTGCATGAGCTGGTGACGAGCCAGGGCGTTGTCGACACCGAGGTGCGTGACCCCGACTGCGTAGGCCGCTCCGTCGATTGTTGCGGTCGCGGTCACGATGCAGCGGGGTTCGGTGCGGAATCGACGCTCGAGCGCCAGAACCCGCACGTCGGCGAGATCGCCTCGAACCAGCAGGGCGTTCCCGTAGTCACCGCCGTCGAGCTTTCGAGCGGCGCCGAACGTGTAGGTCATGCCCAGCGCCTCGGCGACCTCGGCCACCTGATCGGCACGACCGGTGCGTGAGACACCACGATCGACCTCTTGCAGGGCGAGGAGATCGGCATCGAGGCCCTGACACGCCTCGACGAGTTCGGCGGGGGTCCCGACGCCGCCGTCCGCTGCCGCCCCGTGCTGGATGTTGAACGTCGCAATTCGCACGGGGTGCAGTCTGGCACCTCACCCGTGATTGCCGGAAAGACAGCCCCGAGTCGGTCAAGATGAGGACGTGCCCCGCTTCTCTCCCGCCCACCCGTCCGGCGCCCACCTCTCGACCGAGGTCATCGAGTACGGCCCCGGCATCCCCACCGAAGCCGAGTTGCGGCTCGTGGGCGACGTCGCCGGCAAGCGGGTGCTCAACCTGGGGTGCGGGGCCGGCTCGGCAGCCATCGCCCTGGCCCGCCAGGGTGCCAAGGTCATCGCGGTCGACGCATCGGCCAGCCAGCTCGCTGCCGCGCGGACGGCCGCCGAGGCCGCCGAGGTCAAGCTCGAGCTCCATCATGCGCCGCTCGCCGAGTTGGCGTTCGTCCGCGCCGACACCATCGACGTCGCCCTCAGTGTCTACGGCTTCGCCGGGATCGACGACGTCGACCGGGTGTTCCGTCAGGTCGACCGTTGCCTGAAGCCCGAGCGCCCGATGGTCTTCTCGGTCAGCCACCCGGTCGCCGACATCGTCGACCTCGACGACCGAGCTCGGGTCCACCGCGCCTACGACGCCGCCGATCCCATCGGCTGGATGCAGGGCGAGGACACCATGATCGAGTACCCCCGCACGATCAGCTCGCTGTTCACCTCACTCGGTCGGGCCAACTTCCGGGTCGACACCATCCTCGAACCCGTCCCCAGAGGTCAGCTGGTCCCGCCCACCCTGATCATCCGGGCCCGCAAACAGGGCACCTGAGGCACGGCCGGCGGCCCATCACCGGTCTCGACGAAGGTGTTCGAGGGCCGCGGCCCGGCTGAGGGGTCCGACGCGGAAGCGGTGCTCACGCAACTCCGCGAGCGCCGCCCCGACCTCGGGCCCGCTCGGGACGCCCAGTTCGCGCATGATGTCGCCGCCGTCGACCGGGAGCGACTGATCGTCGAGATCCTCGGTCGACCCGAGCGCATCGATCGCGGCGGACATCGATCGTGCCCGCAGAGGATCTATCGTCGAGGCGAGCAGCAGCGCCGCGCGCCAGCCCGATCCACGGGCGACCCATCTGCGCACGGCTTCCGCATCGGGATCATCGGGAATGGCCGCGACCGCCCCGACGAGGAACCCGACGGCGTCGGTGAGCTCTCTGCTGGCTCGGAGCCGTCCGAGCCGGAGGGTGGCGGTGCGAGGCGGCGCCGAGCTCAGGAGCGCGGCGAGGCGCAGCGATCGCTCGGCAGGGAGCTCGTCGATGTCGATGTCGACGTCGGCTTCAGGGAGCACCCGTGCGAGCAGGCCGGTCGTCGCCAGGAACCGCAGCCCCGCCATCGGCCGCTGGGTCTCGAGCAGTTTGGCCAGCTCGTCGAGCACCCGCTCGACCGACACGATCTCGAGCCGAGCAGCATGTTCGACGGCCGCCGCGACGAGGTCGTCGACCGGCGTGAGCCCGAACCTTGCGATGAACCTCCCGGCGCGAAGCATGCGCAAGGGGTCATCGACAAAGGAGATCTCGGGTGAGAGAGGGGTCCGCAGCACCTGCGACACGAGGTCGTCGCGACCCCCGTACGGATCGACCAGCTCGCCCGACGGGACCGCGACCGCCATCGCGTTGACGGTGAAGTCTCGACGAGCCAGATCCTCCTCGAGCGCATCGGCGAACTCGACGTGCGGTTTGCGCGAGCCGGTGTCGTACCGCTCGGTCCGATGGGTCGTGATCTCATAGGGCCGGCCGTCGACCTGGGCTCCGATCGTGCCGAAACGCTCACCCTGGGTCCAGACCGTGTCGGTCAGGGTCCGCAGGAGGGCCAGGGTCTCGTCGGGGCGTGCGTCGGTGGTGAGATCGAGATCCCCGTCCCCCGATCGGTCGAGGAGCGCATCCCGCACGGATCCACCCACGAGGTGGAGTTGGAAGCCCGCCGCAGCGAAGGGTCCTGCCACCGGCTCGACCGCGGCCAGCAGCTGGCCGAAGGCGGCGCCGTCAGATGCCGTAGCCACCACGTTCGATGTTGATGCGGAACTCCTCTTCGTCCAACACGACCCCCATCGCCTCATCGATGGTGATCAGACCGTCGCGGTACAGATCGAGGACGCCCTGATCGAACGTCTGCATGCCCGAGTAGCGGCCCTCTTCGAGGACACGAGGAAGTTCGTCGATGCGCTCGGGGTCACTGATGCAGGCCAACGACTTGGCCGTCCCGATGAAGACCTCGGCCGCGGCGACACGCCCTGCGCCGTCGGCCCTGTCGAGCAGGCGTTGCGACACGATGCCGAACAGGTTCCGGCTGAGCGTCACTCGGGCCTGCCGCTGTTCGGCAAGGGGGAACGCCTGGATCAGTCGGTCGACCGTCTCGATCGACGAGGTCGACCGCATGACGACGATCACGAGCTTGCCGGTCTCCGCGGCGGCGAGCGCGGCACGAACGGTGTCGGCGTCGGGAAGCTCGCCGATGAAGATGACGTCGGGATCCTGTTTGAGGCAGTGCTCGACGGCCTCGGCCATCGACGGAGCGTCGGTCCCGATCTCACGCTGGCTGACGATCCCCTCCTTGTCGGCATGCAGCACCTCGATGGGGTTCTCGATCGTCGCGATGTGCACCGAGCGCGAACGGTTGATGGCATCGACGACCGCGGCCGCGGTCGTCGTCGTGCCAGAGCCGGAGGGCCCTGCGAGCACCACCAGACCGCGTTGAGCCTCGGCGAGCTTGGCGACACTGGCCGGGAGCTCGAGCTCTTCGAGCGTCGGAATGCCCGGAACCACGCGACGGACCGCACAGGCAACCGAGCCGCGTTGCTGGTACAGGTTGACCCGGAACCGTCCGAGACCGGCCACGCTCCGCACGAGATCGAAGCTGCCGTCGGCTCTGAGCGCAGCCAGAGCAGCGGCATCGAGCAGCTGCGCGGCGAGCGCATCCATGCTCTCGGTCGTGGGCTCGGGAAAGGGCGCCGGCTCGAGCACCCCGCCGACCCGGACGCGGGGCAACGAACCCACCTTGAGATGCACATCGGTCCCCTCGACCGAGACCAGATGGCGCAGGATCTCCTCGAAATTCATGACATCTCCACTTCGGGCTCCTCGGCTTCGGACAGGCGGTGTTGGGTCTCCATGGCCGCGGCGACCACGTGGCTCCCGGGACCGTTGCTGGTCGGGGCCTCGGGGGCGATCCGGACACCGGCCAGCGCCCCGACACAGGCCGCCGTCGAAGTCTCGAGCGCAGCGAGATCGTACCCCCCCTCGAGGAAGGCGAGGCGCCTCCCGGGGGGCACGAGTGACACCAGGTCGGCAGTCAGGTCCGCGAAGTCGCCCGACGACAGCCCGAGCCCGGTGAGCGGATCGGCCCGGTGGGCATCGAACCCCGCGGACAACAGCAGCCACGTCGGCGCGAACGAGTCGGCCAACGGCGCGATCAGCTCATCGACGGCCGACCGGTAGTGATCGCCGGTCGCGCCGGCGGGAAACGGCACGTTCAGGGTCGACCCGAGGCCCTGGCCGACACCGCCCTCGTCGAGCGCGCCGGTCCCGGGGTAGAGCGGGAACTGGTGGAGCGACACATAGGCGACCGTCGGATCGTCATAGAAGATGTCCTGGGTGCCGTTTCCGTGGTGAGCGTCATAGTCCACGATCAGCACCCGCTCGCCGCGCGCAGTCAACCACCGGGCGGTCACGGCCACGTTGTTGAACAGGCAGAAGCCCATGGCCTGATCGGCGGTGGCATGGTGACCCGGCGGCCGCACGGCACAGAACGCGGCATCGGCCACCCCCTCGTCGAGTGCCTGCACGGCGGTGAGCCCGGCACCCGCCGCCAGCATCGCCACGTCGTAGCTGTGCTCGTTCACCCCCGTGTCGGCGTCGATCAGGCCGCCGCCGCTGCGGCTCAGCGCTTCGATCGACCCGCGATGGGGTGGGGGGTGGACCGCGTCGATCTCGCGGTCGGTCGCCGGACGGGGATCCATCGGGATCACCGCCTCGGCCAACCCGCTGCCGGCGATACCGGCCAACACCGCATCCAGGCGCCGTGGCCGCTCGGGATGTGCACGCGCGGCGACGTGGTCGGTGAAGCGCGGATGGGTCACGAGCAGCACCGACACGACCCCCGAGGCTACTCCTCCACCCGGGTCGCCGAGCCGGGCCGGTCCACCGAGCGCCTCCACTTCGGTCGACCGGACTTCTATCGTGAAGAGGTGACCTCCCCCGACGTGGTGCGCCTCGGTGCCGAACGCATCCGCGTCGGCCCGTGGAGATCGACCGACGGGTGGGGTCTGGTCGCTCCCGTCGGAGCGAATCGGCCGCCGTCGATGGCCGCCGTCGACCGAGCCCTCGACGAGCTCCGAGCTCGCGGCTACCACCGTGCCGTGACGCCGGCCCTGGCCGTCACCGAACAGGCCACATTTCTCCGACGAGGCTTCGAGGTCCACCACCGACTCCACCTGCTCACCCACGACCTGCGAGAGCTGCCCGACGTGGAGCCAGTCCCGACACGAAGGGCCCGACGCAGCGATCGCGGCGACGTGATCGCAGTCGACCAGCTCGCGTTCCCACCATTCTGGCGTTTCGACTCGGCCGGACTCGACGAGGCACTCGCCGCCACCCCGAGCCACCGACACCGGGTCGCCGGCGACCCGGTCCACGGATACTCGGTCTGGGGTCGGGCCCACCAACGCGGGTACCTCCAGCGCCTCGCCGTTCACCCCGACCATGCCGGAAGAGGAATCGGCGCAGGCATGGTCCTCGACGGGTTGCGGTGGCTCAGGCGCTGGCGGGTCACCGAAGCACTCGTGAACACCCAGGACGACAACGACCGAGCACTCGGCCTCTACGAACGACTGGGCTTCCAACGACGCATCCGCGGGCTCGCCGTCCTGTACTTCGACCTGACCGACCGCTGATGCCCCGCCATCACCGCCTCGTCGGGATGCTCGGACTCTCGGCACTGCTCCTGGTCGTGCTCGGTACCCCCCGGGCCGCGGCCGCAGGGTCTGACGATTCACCTGCGGAGATCCGGCCCACGCTGGCGGGCCAGACGTCCTTCGTCGAACATGACGGGCTGTTCGAGCTCGAGCTCGACACGACCGAGGTCCCGGCCGACGCCCGGGTCGAGGTCGTCGTGCGAGACCGGGTCCTCAGCCGATCGGAGTTCGGGTTGTCGGTCACCGGTGACCGCCTCCGGGCAACTCGATTCTCGCTGCCACCTCGGCCCTTCACCGAGATCGACGGCTTCGCCACGGGGCGAGCCCGGTTCGAGATCCGGGTCGGGCAGGGCGAGGGGCAAGCACGGCTCACCCGCGAGGGGGTGTACCCGGTCGAGGTCCGGATCTTCGATGCCGACGGGGTCCGGATCGGCGGTGTGGTCACCCACCTCGTCCTGCTTCCCGATGCCAGCGAGGAACCTCGGCCCCTCGCCGTTGCCTTGGTCTCCGAAATCGGGCTCGACCCGGCGACGGCCCCCGACGGGTCCTCCATCACCCCACCGCCGGAGACCCGCGACCTGGCACGGCTGATCGAGGTCTTGGCCGCTCACCCAGACGTCCCACTGTCGATCGCAGCGCGGCCCGAGACGGTCGAGGCATTCGCCATCTCCGAGGACCCCGACGCGACCGCTGCGCTCCTCGCGCTCCGCGACGCCATTCCGGGACGACAGGTGGTCGCACTCCCCTATGTCGACGTCGACGTGGCCGCACTCATCGCGGCCGGCTTGGACGACGAACTCGATCGGCAGCTCCGCCGAGGCGAGCAGATCCTTCGGGCTGAACTCGACGTCGAACCCGAGTCGTCGATCTGGCTCGCCGAACCGACCCTCGACGTCGCCGCGACGGAAGCCCTGATCCAGCGGGGGCGCGATTCGTTCGTGGTCGATGAAGGCCGAGTCGCCCCGATCGACCAAGGCAACGGCTTGTCGCTGACGCGGCGATTCGGGCTCGCGGTTCCCGGCCCCCCGCCGGCAGCCACGAAGACCGACCCGGTGCTCGGGTTTCGATTGCTCGACTCGGTCGATCCGGCGCTGGCCGCGCACACCGTCCTCGCCGAACTGGCGGTCATCAGCCTCGAAGAGCCCAGCTCGAGTCGGGGGGTGGTGATCCGCCCACCCGATGGGCCGCTGCCACCGGTCGAGACCCTCGAGATCATGCTCGACGCACTGACGACGCCGAATGCGCTGGTGACCCCGGTGACCCTCGATCAGTTCTTCGGCCAGGTCGAGCCGCTGACCGGGCTCGAAGCCGAACTGACCCCCGAGCCGCACGACAACCTCTCCACCTATGCGCGTGAGCTCAGAGAGACGCGGCGCTTGTTGGAGAGCTACGCCTCCATGGCGGGAAGCAGCGAGCAGTCGGCGCCGTTCGAACAGCTTCTCATGATCGGCGCGGCCCGGGGACTCAGCCCCGCCGAGCGGTCCGACTACCTCGCCGCCGCACGCGACGGGGTCACCGATCAGTTGGGAGCGGTCACGATCTCGGATGCACGGACCATCACCCTGACCGCCCGCACGGGCAGCGTGCCGCTGACGCTTCGCAACGACAGTGGGATCCCACTCCACGTCCTGGTGACCCTCGACAGCGAGCGGCTCGAGTTCCCTGACGGCGAGGTGCTCGACCTCGTGCTCACCGAAGAGGTCACGCGGGTCGATGTGGCCGTCAACACCCGCACATCGGGATCCTTTCCCCTGCGGATCGACGTCCAGTCTCCTGACGGACTCCTCGAGCTGGCGGCCACTCGGGTGACGATCCGGTCGACGGCGGTGTCGGGGGTCGGCATCATCCTGTCGGTCGGCGCGCTCGTCATCCTCGTCCTCTGGTGGCTTCGCGACTGGCGGAGCGGGAGACGCGACCGCAGGTTGGTCGAGCGGCGAACGGCCGACCGAGACGCAGACGCCCATCCCTCCCCCGCGTGAACCCCTCTCTGACACACCTGGGCCTCCGCATGGCTACGCTCCGCCACCGTGAGCGACCCTGGAGGATCGAACCCGATGACCAACGTTGGCATCGTCACCGACAGCGCATGTGATCTGACCGACGAGGAGGTCACCTCGCTCGGCATCGAGGTCGTCCCGCTCTCGATCCGATTCGGTGACGAGGAGTTCGAAGACCGCACCGAGCTCACCTCAGAGGGCTTCTACGACAAGATGGCGACGGCCGATGTCTTTCCCGAGACCGCGGCGCCGTCGCCCGGCAAGTTCGCACAGGCGTTCCAGAACCTCGCCGCCGGCGGTGCCACCGAGATCGTCTGCATCAACCTCTCGTCCAAGCTGTCGGCCACGATGCAATCGGCCGAGAACGCTGCCCGTGACATGGACGGCGACGTGCAGGTCCACGTGGTCGATTCGAGGTCGATCACGTCGGGCCTCGGGATGCAGGTCATCAGGGCCGGCGAACTGGCCGGCGGCGGCGCGTCGGCGGCCGAGATCGTCGCGCTGGTCACCGATCTGTCGACCCGAACGAAGGTGTACGGCGCACTCAACAGCCTCGACAACCTCAAGAAGGGTGGCCGCATCGGCGGCGCCCAGGCGCTGCTCGGCGGGCTCCTGTCGATCAAGCCGGTCATCAACATCTCCTCGGGCGAAGTGCAGGAGGCCGGCAAGCCCCGCACCAGGAAGAAGGCGCTCGAGATGCTCCGCGACAAGGTCTTCGAGTCACCGGACGCGCAGGACCTCTGCGTCTACGACGGGTTCGCCGATGACCGAGACTCGATGATCGACCTGCTGGCCGAGCGCTACGACCCCGCCACCATCCGCACCGGTCACATCGGCGCGGTCATCGGCACCCACGGCGGGCCAGGGGTGATCGGTGTGACCTGGTTCGACCCCGCCAGCTGAGCCGACCCGGCCACGACGCCGGACGCGCAAGGGGCCCCGGTCGCCCGGGGCCCCTTCGATCAGTGAGCGGACTCGCTAGAGGTTCAACCCCGCGACGAAGTCGGCAGCGATCGCGTCGGCGTCTTCCTTGTCGATGTCGAACCGCTTGTTGAGTGCGGTGAGGGTGTCGGTGTCGAGCGCCGCGCTGACCTGGTTGACCAAGGCCACCATGTCGTCGCCGTAGGCCTCGGCCACCGCGTTGCTCACGACCGGAGTGATGTTGTCGGCGGCCAGCATGTTCTGATCGTCCTCGAGCAACACCCACCCTTCGTCGGCGATCTTTGCCGAGGTCGAGAACAGCACGCCGATGTTGACCGCGTCCGCGGCGAGCGAATCGGCGACCAAGCCGGCATCGAGTGGCGTGAACCCACCCGTCAGATCGACGCCGTACACGCGGTCGAGGCCAGGGATGCAGAACGGGTTGGTCTCGCAGTCCGCCGGGGCGCCCAGCGTGAGGCCTTCACCGTCGGCAGGAAGATCCGACAGCTTCTCGTACCCGAGGTCGGCGGCGGTCTCGTCGGTGATCACGAACGCGTTGGTGTCGACCGCCGGGGCGGGGTCGAGCGCGGTCAGTTCGAGATCGTCGAGCTGGGCCTGGAGCAGTTCGACGGTCTCGTCGGCGTCGCCAGTCGCCTCGCCGGCGTTCTCGTTCAGGAACTCGAGCATCGACGCGGCGTACTCGGCCGAGAAGTTGACCTCGTCACTCGCGAAGGCCTCGAGCAGGATGTCGCGGAAGCCGCCGATCTCGACCAGTTCGACGGTGAAGCCCTTGGCCTCGAGCGCCTGCTTGTAGATCTCGCCGAGGATCTTCGACTCGCCGAAGTCCTGGGCACCGATCTTGATGGTGGGTCCATCGACCGGAGCGGACGGCTCGTCACCCCCGCCGGTCGAAGCGGTGTCGGATGAGTCGTCACCGCAGGCCGCGGCGAACAGGCTGAACACCGCCAACACGGCGATCAACCAACGAAATCGGGTCTTGAACATGGGGATCCTTTCGAGGGGACGACTGAGATCTCAGGCGGTCAGGTGACCGGAGTCAAGCCCGACTCGTCGATCGAGGCGACCGGAGCCGGGTCGGCCGTCGAACGCCGCCACGGACTCAGGCGACGTTCGAGCAGTGAGAACCCCAGGTCGGTGAGCAGCGCGAGAAGCGCCACGAGGCCTGCACCGGCGAGGAGCTCACCGTTGTCTCGCGTCGCCTGGAGCGACCGCACGATCGGGGTGCCGAGGCAGGGATAGGCGACCAGGGCGCCCAACGTGGTGGTGGCGACGACCTGCGTGGCGGCGATGCGGAGCCCGGTGATCATCAAGGGGAGTCCGGCGGGGATCTCGACCGAGCGCAACACCTCGCGAGACCGCATCCCCATGGCACGCGCCGCCTCGACAGTCGATCGATCGACGCCGGCGAGACCCGTGTAGGTGTTGGCGAAGATCGGAGGAAGCGCCAGCAGCACCAGGGGGACGAAGGTCGGCCAGAACCCGAGGCCGAACCCGTAGCGCAATGAGAACGGCACCACGAGCACGAGCACCGCGAAGCTCGGGATCGCCCGAGACAGGTTCACCAACCCCACCGCCACTGCCCCGCCCTTGCGTCGATGCCCGAGGGAGACAGCCGGGGGCAGCGCAACCAGCGTCGCCACCAGCGTCGCGAAGAACGCGAGACGGAGGTGGTTCCACGTCAGGAACAGCAGCCCGCTCTCACCCCACCAGTTGTCGGCATCGCTCACGTAGTCCCAGAACTCAGCGATCACCGGAGCGCCCCCTTGCGCGCCCATGGGGTGATCAGCCACTGGATGCCGATGAAGATCAGGTCGAACATCAACGCGAGTGCGATCGACAACCCACCACCGACGATGATCGGCGTCGAGAAGCTCCGGCTCAGTCCATCGCGGATGAACGTGCCGTAGCCACCGGAGCCGATCAGCGCCGCCACGGTGACCAGACCGATGACGGTGACCGTTGCGATGCGCAGGCCGGTGACGATGGCCGGCGCCGCGAGCCGCAACTCGACGGTCAGGAACCGGCGCCACGGCTCGTAACCCATGGCATCAGCGGCCTCGATGACCGCCGGGGAGACGCCGTCGATCCCCGACACGATGTTCCGCAGCAGGATCAGCAGGGTGTAGCTCACCAGCGCGATCTCGGCGGTCACGAACCCGAACCCGGTGATCGGGACGAAGATGCCGAACAGCGCCAGGCTCGGGATGCTGTACAGCACGTTGGTGAAGCCGACGAGCGGGCCGTACGCCCGCCGCCACCGCAGGCTCACCACCGCCAGGACCAACGAGATGGCGAGACCGATCGCCACGGCATAGAAGGTCAGCTGCAGATGCTCGCTGGTCGCCGCAGCGATGTCGTCGAGGTGGTTGCCGACCCAGTCCCACCAGACCAGCGAGTCCGGGCCGTTCACAACACTGCGTTCCCCGGCCACGCACTGCTGCGGTCGCTCGCAAGCTCGCTCCCTGCTCCGGCGGGCGCCGGCGCTTCCTCCCGCCGAAGGGGCCGCAACTGGACGGCCTCCTCGTGCCTCGTCGGCCTCGCACCCTGCTCGCTGCTCCGCAGCCACACGAACTGGACTCTCGCTCTCGGAGACCGATCCCGCCTGGTCATCCTGGTTGGACGCTTCCGCTCTTGGAGATGTCGGTCACGTCGAGCATTCCCACGTAGCGCCCCTCGTCGACGACGACGGCGACATTGGTGTCGGAGGTGACGATGCCTTCGAGCACGGTCCGCAGGCTCGCGGCGGTGGTCACGACCGAGCGGAACGGCCGTACATCGGTCTCGTCGACACTCCCGTTCAACGATCCCGCGGTCCGCCACCCCAACAAGTCACCGTCGCGACACACCCCGAACCAGTCGGTGCCGTGGGTCGCCATGACCTCGACGGCCTCGCTCGACGGTGCTCCGAGCTCGACCATCGGACCGAACGCAGGATCGAGATCAGCGACGGTGAGCAACGCGAGTCGCTTGAGTCCCCGATCTTCTCCGAGGAAGTCGGCCACGAACTCGCTTGCGGGTTCAGCCAGCAACGTCGCTGGAGGGTCGAACTGTTCGAGCACGCCACCCACGTTCAGGATCGCCACCCGGTCGGCCAACTTGATGGCCTCGTCGACGTCGTGGGTCACGAGCACGATCGTCTTGCCGAGCCGTTGCTGGAGATCGAGGAGATCGTCCTGCAGGCGCGCCCGAACGATCGGGTCGACTGCCGAGTACGGCTCGTCCATCAGCAGGACGGGGGGATCGGCGGCGAGTGCCCGAGCCACGCCAACCCGCTGCTGCTGGCCGCCGGACAACGCCCCGGGATACCGGTCGAGCATCGATTGTTCGAGTCCGACGATCTCCACCAGTTCGTCGACTCGATCGGCGATGGCAGCGGAGTTCCACCCGAGGAGGTGCGGCACGGTGGCGATGTTCGCGGCGATGGTCTTGTGGGGGAACAGGCCGATCTGCTGGATCACCATCCCGATGGCGCGCCGGAGCTCGTGCACCGGTCGGGAGTCGGACGGCTCGTCACCGATGAAGATGCGACCCGACGACGGCTCGATGAGTCGGTTGATCATCTTGAGCGTCGTGGTCTTGCCGCATCCCGACGGTCCGACCAGGGCAACCAGTTCGCCGGCCGGGATGTCGAGGTCGAGCGCATCGACCGCTGGTGCCTTCGACCCCGAATAGATCTTCGTCACCGATTCGAGCCGGATGCTCACCGATGCGTGACGAACGCCGGCTCGCGTGGAGTTGGCGGTCACGAATCCTCCCCGCTGGTCGCGGCCCCGGACGTGTGCAGCGGACAGGAGATCCCCGCCCTGGGTTCGAATGCGCCGAGGCTACCCGGCCCGAACTCGGCCGCACCGGCCGCGAGCAAACAGACCGACACCTCCCCACTACCCTCCTCACGTGCGCTCCGCTTGCCGACTCGACGCGAGCCCACCGTGAACGATCAAGGCTTCCCTCCACCACCACCGCCGCCTCCCCCGCCGGTGGGTGCGCCCCAACCAGGCGCCCTTCTCGCCAACCGCTACCGACTCGAGCGGATCCTCGCGTCGGGCGGCATGGCACAGGTGTGGCGGGCCACCGACGAGATCCTCCAACGTCCCGTGGCCGTCAAGCTCCTGCACGCCCACCTCGCCGACGACTCGACCTTCGGTGCACGGTTCCGCCAGGAGGCCATCGCGGCGGCACGGCTGTCGCATCCCTCCATCGTCGCGATCTACGACACCTGCCAGTTCGGCGACCTCGACGCGATCGTCATGGAGCTGGTCGAAGGCGACACGCTGCGGGCCCTCCTCGACGAGCGACCGGCCCTCGACCCCGCCGACGCGACCGGATTCGCCACCCAGATCCTCGATGCGCTCGAGGCCGCCCACCGCCAAGGCATGGTGCATCGCGACATCAAGCCTGCGAACGTGCTGATTCTGCCCGACGGCCGCGCCAAGGTTGCCGACTTCGGGATCGCGAAACTCGATGCCGACAGCGACCTCACCGGCGACAACATGATGGTCGGCACCGCGAAATACCTCGCTCCCGAGCAGGTCCGGTCCGGGCCCGTCGACCCCCGCACCGATCTCTACTCGGTCGGGATCGTGCTCTACGAGATGCTCTGTGGACGGCCCCCCTTCGACGGCGACTCCGCCGCCGAGACCGCCCTGGCCCGTCTGACCATCGACCCACCCCGACCCCGGCAGATCCTGCCGACGGTGCCCCCGGCACTCGACGAGGTCGTGATGCGCGCCATCGAGCGCGAGCCCGCCCATCGCTACCAGTTCGCCAGCGACTTCCGGGCCGCACTCCAGGCGACCGCGAACGCGCACGAGGCGACCATGGCCGAACCGGCCGACGTGGATCTGGTCGGCTACGTCGATCCCGACCACTCCTTCGTCCGGCGCGAGCGGAGCTGGCTGCTCCCCGCACTGCTGCTCGTGCTCGTGGCCGTCGCGCTGGGGACCGCCGGCGTGCTGTTCGGGCGCACGGAAACCGGGCGCGACCTCATCGAACGGGTCGTGCCCGGCGGCGATGTCCCCCCCGACCCGGTGGCGCTCATGGTCGTCGGCGCAACCGCGTTCGACCCGCTCGGCGACGGTCAGGAGTTCGACTCGAGGGCACCGTTGGCGGTCGACGGCGACGAGGCGACGTTCTGGCAGACCGAGAGCTACGGCGACCGCGACATCACCCTGCTCAAGGAGGGTGTCGGCATCATCATCCAGCTCGATGGCGAGTCGTCCCTCGACGAACTGGTCCTGCTCAGTTCGACCAACGACTGGTCAGGCGAGCTCTACCTGGCCGAGTCTCCGCAGCTGGCCCTGGAGGACTGGGGCGATCCGGTCACCGAGTTCACCGACATCGGTGCCGGGACCACCCGTGTGCAGATGGGAGGGCGCAACGCGGGCGCGGTCCTCGTCTGGATCACCGACCGCGGCGACGGGTCGAGGGACACCCGCTTCGAACTCGCCGAGTTCAGCGCGAACGGCAACTGACCCGGGAGCAGCCGAGGGCAGGCGTAACCTCTCGCCATCACTCCGGCCACGAGCGACGCCACGCTGATCGAAGCGGCCAAGGGAGGCGATCGCGCCTCGGCCGATGCGTTGCTGCGACGGCACTTCGACCTGATCTATGCCGTGTGCCGCAAGCTGGCAGGCAACGACTCCGATGCAGCCGACGCCAGTCAGGAGGCCATGATCGCCATCGTGAAGGGCCTCCCCCGCTATGACGGTCGAGCCGCGTTCACCACCTGGGCCTACCGCGTCGCCACCAACGCATGCCTCGACGAACTCCGACGCCGGAAGCGTCGACCCGACCAAGGACTTCCCGAACACGAGACCGCCTCGCTCGAGGTCGTGTCGACCATGAGCGCCTCGACTGCCCGCGACGTCGACGAGCAGGTGAGCGATCACCTCGACCTCGATGTGGCCCTTGCCGAGCTCCCCGAGGAGTTCCGTGCGCCGCTGGTGCTCCGCGACCTGGTCGGCATGGACTACGCCGAGATCGCCCAGACCCTGGGCATCCCTCCGGGCACGGTCCGGAGCCGGATCGCCCGTGCTCGCGGCCGTCTCGAGCGCTCCTCGGCACTCGCCGGGAACCGGCCACCCGCCTCGGATCGTCAGAACCCTGAGCCATGACCGATCTCCCACCCACCGACATCGACGAGCTGTTGTCCGCTGTGCTCGACGGCGAGGCGACGGCTGCGGAGGTGGCGCGTGTCGAGGGCGATCCCGAACTCGTCGGCCGATTGGAGAGACTCCGGTCGCTGGCCGACCTCGTCGGCACCGCACATGAGCCGCCCGCCGGACTGGCGGATGACGCCGTGACCGCCGCGCTCACGCATCTCACTCCGAGTGCCGAGCACCCGACCTCGCCTCGATTCGACGAGCTGTCGGCCCGCCGGGCGAGAAGGGTCCGACGATTCGCGCCGCTCCTGGCTGCCGCCGCGGCCGTGGTCGTGGTGGCGGCGAGTGTCGTGGCCATCCAGAGCCTCGATTCAGGCGAGAGTCAGGACCTCGCGACAGCCGGTCAGGCGCTCGACGACGAGGACACGGGCGCTGATGCCCGCTCAGGTGACCTCGACGAGACGACCGACAGCGGCGCCGCCGAGACGGCCGAACCGTCGGCCTCCCCCGCTGCACCCGGGGCCGACGCTGAGAACGTCTCGTCGTTCTCGATCACTGCGCCCGATCTCGACGGGTTCGAGGATCAGGTGCGCGACCTCCTCGCGGAGGTCTCCGTGAGCACCACCATCGCTGCGCCTTCTGGCGACACGCCCGCACCCGAGCAGGTCGATGCCGCCCTCGAGTGTCCCACCACGAACCTCGAGCGGCTGGGATCGCCCATCCTGTTCGGACAGGGCGACCTCGACGGTGTTCCGGTGACCTATGAGGTCGTCCTCACCCAAGGCGACATGGTCCTGGTCATCACCGACGGTTCGTGCGAGGTCATTGCCGAGATCGCGCTCTGATCGAGGGCCGAGCCGCCCGAGGCCAAGCCGTGCCGGCTGAACACACCTCCCCCACCCAGACCAGCGGCTCCACCGATCCGAGCTCGCCGGCGGCATCGCTCCATCGGCCGATCACGAGCACCGGCTCGGCGCCCGCGATCCGCATGCGGGCGAGCGGGTCGGCGTTCACCATGTGGACGCGCGGTGAGAGCCGCCAAGCGCTCACTTCCGACCGATGGGGTGGGCTTCGCTACAGTCCGACGTCATGACGCAGCCGTCGAAGCCGTCGAAACCGTCGACCGCACCCGTGGTACCCGACGACTGGCCCGCGCAGGCCGCCGAACGCATCGAAGATCTCGTCGGGACCGTGCGCGACAAGACCACGGGGCCGGTGATGGCAGCGGCCCGCTGGGCCGTCTACGGCGCGCTGATGTTGATCGTCGGCATCGCGGCGATCATTCTGCTGACCACCATGGTGCTCCGGTTCCTCCAGTCGTATCTGCCCTTCGGCGACGCCAACGTCTGGGTCAGCTACCTCATCCTGGGAGCGATCACGACGACCGGCGGACTCGTGTTGCTCGGCAAGGCCAAGCAGCCCGCCGAGGTCGCGAAATAACCGCAGCCCGGCCCGGGTTGGCGCGTGTCAGCCCACATCTCCCGAGGAACCCATGACCGAAGTGCACGAAGTCGCCATCATCGGTTCAGGCCCCGCAGGCCTCACCGCCGCCATCTACGCCGCCCGAGCCAACCTGTCACCGCTGGTCATCGAGGGCGAACCGTCCTCGACGAGCGACCAACCCGGCGGCCAGCTCATGCTCACGACGGACGTCGAGAACTTTCCGGGCTTCCCCACCGGCGTCATGGGTCCCGAGCTCATGATGAACTTCCGCGAGCAGGCGCTGCGTTTCGGTGCCGACATCCGGACCGAGAAGGTCACCAAGGTCGACTTCTCGTCACGTCCCTTCAGCATGTGGGTGGGCGATCCCGACGCACCCGAGCCGACCTATCAGGCGCACTCGGTGATCGTGTCGACCGGTGCCCGGTCACTGATGCTCGACCTGCCCAACGAGAACCAACTCATCGGCCACGGCGTGTCGACCTGTGCAACGTGCGACGGTTTCTTCTTCCGCGATCAGCACATCGCGGTGATCGGCGGTGGCGACTCGGCCATCGAGGAGGCGACCTTCTTGACGAAGTTCGCGTCGAAGGTCACCCTCATCCACCGCCGCGACGAGCTCCGAGCCAGCAAGATCATGCAGGACCGGGCGTTCGCGAACGACAAGATCGCGTTCCTGTGGGACTCGACGGTCACCTCCATCAACGGTGACACCAAGCTCGACAGCATCACGGTCGAGAACGTGAAGACCGGCGAGACCAGCCAACTCGATGTGACCGGCTTGTTCATCGCCATCGGCCACCGGCCCAACACCGACCTCTTCAAAGGCGTCCTCGAGATGGAGGACACCGGCTATCTGGTCACCGGCAACTGGGGCGGCGAATCGACCACCAACGTCGAGGGCGTGTTCGCCTGCGGCGACGTGCAGGACCACGTCTACCGGCAGGCCATCACCGCCGCCGGCTCGGGATGTATGGCCGCCATCGACACCGAACGGTGGCTCGAAGCCCAGCACTGAACAAGTCCGCCGTCGCCACCGAACGGTCAGCCTCTGCCGGCGATCCCACAGCCCACGCCTGCGCCGTCAACGGCAGAAGCAGAGATCCACGGCAGAGCGCGGTGCGCCGTCGATCCCACTCTGAAGGCAATCCCCCGCCCCACACCTCCGACATCAACGGCGGTCAGAGCCATCAACGACAGCACACCCTCCCATGATCGAACACATGTTCGCTCTCGGTCGGGAATGAACGCCCCTCCCCTACGGTTCCATGAACCACGGCCCGACCGGGCCACACCATCCACCCAGTTTCACGAGGAGCGAGCCCCCATGGCCGCAGGCATCACTGATCTCACCGACAGCACCTTCGACGAGACCATCGGCTCGGCCACCGAGCCGGTCGTGGTCGACTTCTGGGCCGAGTGGTGTGGCCCCTGCAAGATGATCGCTCCGGTGCTCGAAGAGATCGCCGGCGAGAACGAAGGCAAGCTGCGGGTCGCCAAGTTGAACGTCGATGACAACCCCGACATCGCACGCCGATTCGACGTGATGAGCATCCCGACGATGATCGTGTTCAAGGATGGCGAACCCGCAAAGCGCATCGTGGGCGCCAAGGGCAAGGGTGCCCTGCTCCAGGACTTCAGCGAATTCCTGTAACCCTCAACAACGCGTTACCCACAGGCTGTGCGTAAGGCTGTGGACAATCAACAACCTCTGGTCGATGGCCCTCGATCAGAGGTTGTTGCCGTTGTGGGACCCGATCCCGCGGATCAGCCGACGATCGCTCGGTAGATCCGCTCGAGGTCGGCCAGGTCGGCGAAGTCGATGGTCACCTTGCCCGTGCCCTTACCACCGCGGACCGAGACTCGGGTGTCGAGATGGTCGGCAAGCAGGTGCTCGAGTTCGAGCAGGCCGGGTTCGGCCAAGGCGGCGCCGGTCGAGGGCGCCTTCTTCGTCGGCGCAGCCGGGGCGTCCGGGACCTCCTCCTCGTCGGGGTTCTCGTGGGCCCGGACTTCGGCCTCGGTCTCTCTGACCGAGAGACCATCGGCGAGGATGCGAGCGGCGAGGCGTTCCTGGAATGGACGGTCGGGAGAGCCCAGCAACGCCCGGGCGTGGCCGGCTGACAACCGATTGTCGGCCACCATGGCCTGGATCTTCGGCGGGAGCTGGAACAACCGCAGGGTGTTGGCGATCGCCGAGCGGCTCTTGCCCACCCGCTTGGCCACTTCGTCCTGAGTGAGCTCGAAGTCCTCGACGAGTTGCTGATACGCGGCCGCCTCCTCGAGGGCGTTGAGATCCTCGCGGTGCAGGTTCTCGACCAGGGCTTGCTCGAGACTGCCCAGATCCTCGGTGTCGCGCACGACCACAGGGATGGTCTGCAGACCGGCCCGCTTGGCCGCACGCCACCGTCGCTCGCCGGCGATCAACTCGTACTCGCCATCGCCGACCGACCGCACCAGAACCGGCTGGAGGATGCCGAGCTCACGGATCGAGGCCGTCAGTCCGGCCAGCGACTCCTCGTCGAAGTGCGCTCGGGGCTGATGGCGGTTCGGCTTGATGGCCGAAACGGTCACTTCGGTCAGCGACGACCCGGCGCCGCCGGTGACGTCGGTCGGGATGAGCGCTCCGAGGCCCTTCCCGAGTCCGCTCTTGCGTGTCATGGTTCTCCTTTGCCGATCACGACGGTGCAGGCCCGCCGGCGATCTCGATGGCCAGTTCGCTGTACGCGATGGCACCCCGGCTCGACGGGTCGAAGGCGACGATGGGCTGACCATACGACGGCGCCTCCGACAGGCGCACCGTCCGGGGAATCACCATACGAGCCACCTTGTCCCCGAAGTGCTCGCGTACCTCGTTGGCCACCTGATCGGACAACTTGGTGCGAGCGTCGTACATGACCAGGACCACGATCGACAGTTCCAGCTCGGGATTGAGGTTCCGGCTGACCAACTCGACGTTGCGGAGAAGCTGACCGAGGCCTTCGAGCGCGTAGTACTCACACTGGATGGGGACCAACACCTCATCAGCAGCCGCGAGTCCATTGACGGTCAGGAGTCCCAGCGATGGGGGACAGTCGATCAGGACGTAGTCGTAGTCGTCGATGATCTCGGCGAGGGCTCGCTTGAGGCGATGCTCACGACTGAACGCCGGCACCAGCTCGATCTCGGCGCCGGCGAGGTCGAGGCTCGACGGAGCGACGAACAGGTTCCGCACCGAGGTCGCCTCCAAGGTGTCTTCGAGCGGCGCGTCGTGGAGCATCACGTCGTACATCGAGGCGTCGAGGTCACGGATGTTGATCCCCAGACCGGTGCTCGAGTTCCCTTGGGGGTCGAGGTCGACCACCAGGACGCGGTAGCCGATGTCCGCGAGGCATGCCCCCAGGTTCACGGTGGTGGTGGTCTTGCCGACCCCACCCTTCTGGTTCGCGATGGCGATGATCCGGGGAAGGTCGCGCACCAACGGATCCTTCGGGCGCACGCGTGGCTGGTCGGGTTCGACATCTTCGGGAGCGTCCCGGTCTTGGTGCTCGTCCTCGGCCGCGGCGACGGTGTCGGGTGCCACCGCTCCTGACGCCGCCTCGACTTCGGGGGCCTCGGCGAGTTCTGCAGACGCCTCGGCCGGGACGGCCTCGGCCACCGACTCGTGCTTTGCATCGACGTTCTCGGGTTCGGCCGACCCCTCTTCAGCAGCGGGGCTGTCCTCGGGGTCGGCGGCAGACGGCGCATGATCGCGAGCTTGACGCAGGCGGTCGAAGATCGCTTGACCCCGAGCCGCGAGGTCATCGTCGGTCGGCACTGCGACATCCTCGCCGCAAGCGACTCGCCGATCAAGCACCTTCTCCATGTTTCGTCAGAAATCTCGACCTTGTCTGAGTGCGAAGGCAATCGCTCGATGGTTCCACGTGAAACAGTCACGACGCTCACGGTCCGTCGTGCGGCGAGTGTTCCACGTGAAACACCGTTCGTGATCACCGTCCGGTTCGCCGCAAGTGTTTCACGTGGAACGGCGCTGCGCCCACGCCCCGAAAGGATGTGCGTGTGCCAGGTGTTCAGAAGCGCGGCCGCTTGGCGGGACGTCCGACCTTCCGAGGGACATCCGGCGGGCACGGGCCGACCCGGGTGATCCTGGCCAGCCTCGGGGGGCCGGCGACGAGTTCCGCCGGACCGAGGCCGAGTTCGGCGAGCTGCGCCTCGGGCCATCGAACAATCACCTCACCTTCAGGCGGTTCGCTCACGACGAGGACGCCGCCCAACACCAAGAGCGGGGCAGCACACTCGGCGACCACCGCCGGCAGCCCGAATGACCGTGCGGTGACGACGTCGAAGGTTTCCCGGCCAGCGCCCCTGCCCAGCTGTTCGACACGGTCGGCCAGCACGTCCACCTCGAGGCCCAGCCGCGCCACCGCATGGGTGAGGAACTGCGCCCTCGTCTGACTGCTCTCGACGAAGGTCCAGTGGACCTCGGGGCGCTGCACCGCCAGGACGAGGCCGGGCAGTCCACCGCCCGTGCCCAGATCGGCTCCGAGGCGCGCCCCGGACGGCACCAGGGGCACGAAGGCCTCAGCGTGCCGGCGATGGGACGCGATCGACCCGGGACCGATGAATCCCCGGGCCTGAGATTCGGTCAGCACCGCGTCCAGCTCGTCGGTCGCGGTCATCTCCGGTGGAGTCAGTCGGCAGGTTCGATGACGACCCGGCGGCGAGGATCCTCGCCCTCGGAGATCGTCGACACCCCGTCGATCTCGTTGCACGTGTCGTGGACGACCTTGCGATCGGCGGCCGCCATCGGCTCGAGTGCCTTCGCCTTCCCACTCTCGATCACGTCGTCCGCGATCTTCTGCGTGAAGTCAGCGAGCGCCGCTCGCCGCTTCTCGCGGTACTGCGCGATGTCGAGGTGGACTCGGCCTGCCGCCCGACCCGACAGCGTCTGTGCGCTTGCAGCCCGAGACAGCTCGCCGATGGCCTGCAGGGTCTGCCCACGTGGGCCGATCAGCAGACCGAGGTCGTCCCCGTCGACGGCGACTTCGGTGTTGTCGTCGTCGATCGGTCGAATCTCCACCTCGCCATCGAAGTCGAAGGCGTCGAGCAGGCCTCGGAGGAAATCGGCCGTTGCGTCGGCCTGTTCGGAAAGGGTGATATCGGACACGGTGGCCCCCTTGTCGGCGGTCGAGACGGGTGTCTCGCCGGTGGATGGATCTTCTGGCGTCGGCGCCGCAACTTCGGGATCTCCCGTATCCGGCGCGACGGCCGCGGGCGAGGGGGGAGCCGATCGTTGCTTCTTCTTGCGAGGCGATGTTGCTTCGGGTCCCTCGGCGTCAGCCGGCTTGGTCGATGCTGCGTTCGGGCTTGCGCCTGACTTGCCGCGGCCCCGACCGCCGCTGCGCTTGGACTTGGACTTGCCTCGTCGCTCGCGACGCTCGACCTTGGGGCGGGGCGTCCGCGGCACGACCCGGGCGCGTACTCTTGCCTCGCCGCGCATCCGCCCGAACAACCCGGGCTCGGGGGTCTCGAGCACCTCGAATTCGGCTTCGGACTCGTCGATCCCCAGTTCGTCGAGGGCACGCTCTCGCGCCTCGTCGACCGAGGGCGCGGTGGTGACGACCCACTCCATCAGCGGCGCTTCTTCTTCTTCTTCGACCGATTGGCTCCCTTGGCCTTCTTGGCCTGCTCGCGAGCCTCGTCACGGCTCGGGGTCGGTCGCCCCTTGGCGGGCGTGACGTTCTTCGCGTCGGGATCGGCCACCGCAGCGCTGCTCTGCTTCTTGAGCTTGCGGGCCTCCTCTGCCGCCGCCTGGGCCTTGCGGCCGGCAGATTCTTCGTGCCCGTACAGCGATTTGGTGATGTAGGCCTGCTGCCCGACCCGATAGAGGTTCGAGGTCACGAAGTAGATGACCAAGGCCGCCGGGAAGCTCCAGGCAAACAGCACGGTGATGAGTGGTAGGAACTTCATGACGGCAGCTCCCGGCGCCGCGTCGGCGTTCGGATTCCGGCTGCGAATCTGGTACTGCTGATAGAACGAGGTGGCGGCCACGACGGCGATGAGCAACAGATAGGGCAGAAAGGTCGTGACCCCTTCTCCCATCACCGACGACGCACTGCGTGACAGGTCGATCCCGAAGCTCGACATCTGCGTCGAGCCGGCGAGATCCTGATACATCTTCGAGCTGGTCGACAGGTGATCCGGGTCGAAGGTCCCGTCCGCCGCCGTCTTGGTCAGGCCTTGCACCAGTCGGAAGAGCACCAGGAAGATCGGCGCCTGCACCAGCAGCGGCAGACAGCCCCCCAGCGGGTTGATGCCGTTCTCCTGGTAGAACTTCATCAACTCCTGGTTCATCACCTCGCGATCGTCTTTGTACTTGGTCTGGATCCGCTTCATCTCGGGCTGCATCGTCTGCATCTGCAGCATCGATTTGGTGCCCTTGAGCGTCACCGGGGTCGTGACGAGCATCACGGCGAGCGTCAGGAGCGCGATGGCAATCGCGTAGTTCGGGACCAGGTCGTAGAAGAAGCTGAGAACCCAGCCCATCGCGTCGAAGAACCCGTTGATGATGTCACCCATGAGCGTCTACCTCTGAAGGGGGTCGGATGTGGGCTGGCGGCACGGGGTCCCACCCATGACCACCCCACGGATGGCAGCGGCCCAGACGGCGCGCGGCCAGCCAGCTACCCCGAACGGCACCATGACCGTCAATGGCTTCGCGTGCGTATTGTGAGCAACTCGGCGTGTAACGGCACGG
>DATKWD010000061.1:0-112534 GCA_035529695.1 Acidimicrobiales bacterium
GTAGCAGTTGCTGATCCGGAGACTTCTCGGTTCCGTCGACTTCGTGACCCGTGGCGGCTTCGGCTGTGGCAGCGTCGTGGCCATGAGCGTCATTGTCACCGAGAACGTCGACCACGCCCGTGTCATCCGCCTCAACCGCCCCGAGCGGAAGAACGCGCTGACCAGTGAGCTCGGCTGGCGGCTCGTCACTGCGCTTCGCGACGCGGCTGCTGAAGATTCGGTCCGGTGCATCGCGGTAACGGGCAACGGGGATGCCTTCTTCTCCGGGCCTGACCTGGCTGACTCTGACGGCAGTGCGGTCGATTCGGGCCTCAGTCAGCAGGCCGAAGCCAGCGACCACCTCGGTTGGCTCGGCCGGTTCCGGCTGACAATCCGGTGGGACTGCGACAAGCCGGTGATCATGGGGCAGTGGTTCTCCGGAAACCACGAGTTCAGCGTTGTCAGGGGCGTCTGACGAACTACCTATGAACGCGATGATCTGGGGGTACGCGTGTCATCACTCCCCCTCCGAGATGGCGATGTACGAGCGTCGAGTGCCTCGGGTCCGCCTCGACGACGGCACGCTCGGGATCCCCGAGGACGCCTTGAAGACCTTCGAGCTCCCCGCAACGTGAAGATCCTTCGGCACCTCGTTCTGCACACGGAGCGTGCAGAAGAGAGCGGCCCCAGCCGCACCACGCGATGCTGGTGAACCGAGCCGGTCAGCCGTTGTCTGTGACCAAGGTCTGGAGTCGCGCAGCGAGTTCGACCACCTCGATCGGACTCGACGCAACATGGATCACGAGTTCGTACACCCCGTCGTTCGATGCGCTCGATGGGTCCATCCCGTTCACATCGAGAAACACGGCGCATGCCAGCCAGCCGAGGCGCTTGTTGCCATCGACGAGCGGATGGTTCTTGACCACGGACTGCAGGAGAGCGGCGGCCTTGGTCCAGACCTCGGGGTAGGCGTCGTCGCCGAAGGCCGACGCGCTCGGTCTCGCGGCCGCAGCACCCAGGAGGCCAAGATCACGAATGGGAGGAGGGTCGCCGAGAAGGCCAGCGGCCAGTGCGACGAGGTCGTCGAGGTCGAGGTACTCGAAGCGGTCCGTCACCGTCCGAGACGGTCAAGGGCTTCGGCGTGTGCGGTCATCACCCGCTTGGCCGAGGCAAAGACCCGAGCACGATGATCTTCAAGGCCGACGTAGTCTCGGATTGCGCGTCGTGCCAGTTCCTGCATCGACACTCCCTCGTCGGCAGCTCGTTTGCGAAGGAGGTCCTGCTCGTCGTCGGTCAGCCGGAGCGTCATCGCCATTCGGTCATGGTATCAGCCTGATACCGTACGCGAAGTGCCGACTGCGCGGAGGCGCCCGCGCCTTCACCTGGCGAGAGCCTGGGCCGGTACGTCGCAGCGACACCGGGACGTGGCTCGCCGCTCGGTCGAATGAGCACGTGTAGCGCAGGTGACGGGTGTCGCACATGAACACCTGGCCGGATCGCTTCACCCCCCTGTCGTGAGAGAGAGCCGAGCGGCGGTGTCTGATTTCTGGAAGACTTTCGTCGAAAGTGTTTGGGAACGCTGCCCGAGGGGGGCTCATGAGTGCGAATGCAGATCTTGTACGGCGACTTACCGAGGAGGGCTTTGCAGGGGGGAACGCCGCCGTCTTCGATGAACTCTTGTCGGAGGACTTCGTGAGCCACGATCCGCCCGGAGGCGCTCCAGGAAACCGGGAGGGGTTGAAGGCAGTCGCTGGCATGGTGTCGGGCGCCTTCGACGACATGGCGTTCGAGTTCGATGAGTACGTCGACACCGTCGATGGTCGTGTCGTGGAGAACTGGGCCATGACGGGTGTCCATGCCCACGATGCGTTTGGTCTGCCAGCTTCAGGGCAATCGGTTCGGGTCCGTGGAATGGAGATCTGGCGGTGCATTGACGGCAAGATTGTTGAGCACTGGGGCTCCATCGATATGAGTGACATCGCAGCGAAGGCCATGGGGGCGTGACATTCCCCCGAGCCGAGTAACGACGCCGGGAGTGAAGCGGGCCTGAGTCAGTCCCCTTCTAGGTGACCCGAGTCGTGAACACGCCTCTGACGCCGCACTGGCGCCAAGCCGATGATCGGGAACGGTCGATCGGCTGGAAGTCCCTCTCGTGAACCGGCAATCGCGCGGGCGTCCGGCCAATCCAAGGTCCGCAACGAACTCGTCGAGTCTCGATGGGCCCGAGACCTTTGGGGCCTCGGCCTGGTGCTTCACTCCTCCTCGGGAGTGGCCTCCGGTGACAGGTCGATGTCGTCCGGGAACTTCACACCGCAGTTCTCCTCTTGGAACGCTTCGATCGTCAACGCTGCCCCCCAGAAGTCCGGGGGACCCTCTTCGCCGTAGGTGATCTCGAAGCCCTCGTCTACCCGCTTGGCCATCTCCGCGACGACCTGAGCCTCGTCGGCGATCTCGCTCGGCGAGAGCTCGGCCAACCGGTCCCACTGGTCGTCGGTCGGGTACACCAGTCCCTGATCGAGGCTGGTGACATACTCGCAATACTCGGTCAGGGCGTCATCGCCGCCGCTGTCGTCGGAGATCGACGCCGACGTGCCATCCCCGACCTCGGGTTCGTCGGCTCCGCACGCAGCGATCATCGCGATGAGGGCCGCCACAACGGTCCATCGAATCGGACCCATGGTGCTCGCACTCACCCCGGCTCGGACCGCGTCCTGATGAAGGGCTTCGATCCATCACTGGTGTCCTTGGACCCAGCCCTCTCGGCCCAGCGCGCCAGCGTCTCGGGATCCGCGCCGACAACAGTGCGGAGTTGCTCGGCGGTGTTCTGGCGCTGCTCGAGCAGCCCTGACCGCGCCGAGAACTGATCGCTCGGAATCGCCGCCAACCGGGCATCGAGCTGGGCGAGCTCCCTTCGCAACCCGAGTTCGATGCTCTCCAGGTCGCCGCTCATGAGACGAACCTACATCGCCTCGATCGCGAGCTCTATCCCTCAAGGCTGCAGAACGCCGGACGCTGCGATTCCGTGCGGCCCGAGCTCGATCTGCTCAGGACTGGCTGAGGACTGCGAGGCCCGGATCACCGCGAGGCCTCCCACATTTCTGCCCGTGACCTGATCACGGGCGACGGACCATCCCCGACTTCACTGGCGACTGATCGCTCAGGTGGGGCTTGCCAGTAACGTGACGACGATGGCTACCTATGAGTGTCCAACGTGTGGCATGTCCGTGAACGCAACCTGTGGTGCCTGCGACGCACCGCTGGTCAACGATTCGATTCGGCGCGACGACGGATCGTCGGTGCAGATCTCCAAGTGCCCCAACGGCCACGGCAAGATCAAGTCGCCGATGTGCTGTGGCGCGGACATGAGCTGCACGATCGCCTGAGATCGACCGCCGAGCAGACAAAGCTGTGATCAACAAGGGTCGCCCGATCGTCAAAGACCGCGTGGTAGACACAGCCAACTCAACTGCAGGGGGAATCAGTCATGGATGACTTCGTCAGTGCATACAAGACGGCACTGAACCGCTACGCCGACTTCACCGGCCGGACGTCGGTGCCGGGGTTCTGGCGCTTCGTCGCCGTCAACTTCGTCATTGCGCTCGTGCTCGGAATCCTCAGCAGCGCGTCGTCGATCTTCGCGTTGGCTTACTTCGCCTACGCACTCGCGTTGCTCATTCCCAGCCTCGCGATCGCCATCCGTCGGCTGCACGACACCGGCAAGTCCGGCTGGATGCTGCTCCTCGGGCTGATCCCACTCGCCGGATTCATCATCCTGATCGTGTTCTACGTCCAGCCGAGCGACGGCCCGAACACCTACGGCGCCGGTCCGGAAGACTGATCCGGCCGCAACTCCTCACCGCTACGCAGTGACGAGTTCGCGCAACAGGCTCGGGAACGTCGCGTCGAGGTAGTCGGGGTCGAGCGATGCCGTGGCAACCGCAGCGTCGGTGCCGAACACCTCGTTGAGCTGCGCAACGGTGAGATGGTCGATCAGGCCCCAGACGAGCAGTGGATCGGTGTCGGTCGGCAGACAGCCGTTCTCGCCCAACTCGACGAGTGGGACCTCGGTTGGGTCGAGACCCAGCCCCTCCACGAATCCGCTGAGCCCACCCTCCTCGCGTATCGGAACGCACGGGTCGACGAACACGGCGTGGCCACTGTCGGCGATGACCGCCAGCCGCTTCGGACTCGTCAGCCACTCGAAGGTCTTCTCGACCCTGCTCAACTCGATGATGGTGTCGCCTTCGGCGGCGATGATCAACGACGGGACATCGGGCGGCGTCATGGCCTCGAGCAGGGCGTCGGTGTCGAGTTCGGTGCGGGTCTCTCCATCGTCGTCGACCTCGGTCCTGAACGCCGCGAGATCGGTGCCGGGCTCCAAAGGTGTCCCCGGCGCCTGGCCGATCCACACGTCGACGCGATCGTCGTAGGCAGCAGTCCCTGATGCGCTCCCGCCGGCGCTGTGTCCCTCGGCAGCGACGCGCTCGGAGTCGATCGCGCCGGACAGCGGCGAATCACTCGCGTCGTTGGTCGTCGCGAGCAGTTCCAGCGCGGCAACCAGTTGGTCACTGTCGAGAAACTCGTCGGGACGTTCCGCCTCGTCGGCCGAGCCGCCGACGAAACTGTCGAGGATCGCCCGGAGTCCACGCTCCGGATGGTCGACCGCCGCCACGACGTATCCCCACGACGCAACGGCGGCGTTGTGCTGGTTCCCGAACCGGGCGTTCCCGGAGAACCCATGACTGTGCAGTACGACGGGAAACGGTCCGTCGGCACTGGCGGGAAGACCGACCCAGGTGTCGGCCGGCGCGACCTCGCCGGACAACGAGCCGGGGAGCAAGGCGCTGATCGTCGGATCGAGCACGTCCTCGCCCGAATACGAGTACGGCTCGGCATCGGCCGGAACGGCATCGACGGGGTAGAACACGGCGACGACGTGATCCGCGTCGAGTTGCAGGTCGACCTGACCGACTGCGTACGGCCCACGCCCCGAGAAGTCGGTTGGCTCTGCCTCGGCTGCGGGCGCTGGGTCACCGTCGACCGGTCCGCCGTCGGTGGCCTGCGACGACCCATCCGAGCCGCAGGATACGGCGAGAAGGGCGAACACGGCGAGCGCAAGAACGGGTCGGCGGAGCATTGGGGTTGCTTAGCAGCCGACCGCGTCTCGACCACAGGCAGCGGATCGCACCCAGACCGAGCGGCGCGCGAGGCTGACGCGATGCGACTCCCCGTCCTGCTGACCGCCGTCTTGATCTTCACCGCCGCCTGCGGAAGTTCGTCGCCGTCGGACCCGCAGGCCGGCTCGTCGACGGCGACTGTCCCGACCTCGTCGCCGTCGACCACCGAAGCCGTGCCGCAATGCGGCTCGGGTGGCGTCGCGGGTGAACCGACCGAGGCGCGGTCGATCACCACTTCGAACGGCGACGAGCGCACCTACTTGCTCGACCTGCCTTCAAGCTACGACGAGACGACGCCCGCCGACGTGGTCTTCAACTTCCACGGACGCGGTTCGAACGCCCTCGAGCAGTACGTCTACGGCGACTTCGTCGACCTGGCCGAGCGCGACGGCGTGATCCTCGTGACGCCGAACGCCCTCGTCCGCAACAACAGTCCCCAATGGTCCCCCGGCACCGCCGGAAGCGGCGGCGACTTCGACTTCGTGGCCGAGCTCGTCACCGAGATCCGCAGCGACTTCTGCACCGGATCGTTCTTTGCGACCGGCATGTCGAGCGGCGGTTTCATGACCACCTCGCTCGCCTGCCAGCCCGACAACGCCTTCGACGCATTCGGCCCCGTGTCCCTCTGGTTCTACGACGACCTGTGCGACGCCGCCCCTCCGCGACCGATCATCGAGTTCCACGGCACCGCCGACCCGGTCGTGCCGTTCGACGGCGGCGAGCCTGGGTCGTCCGTCCTCGACAGCGGCGTCGCTTGGGCCGATCACAACGGATGCGATCCCGGTCCGGTCATCGAATCGATCAGCGACGAAGTCGACCACTACCGGTGGGAGAACTGTGACGCGGTCACCGAGCAGTACGTGGTCGACGGTGGTGGTCACACCTGGCCGGGGGCGTTCGACGTCCCGTCCCTCGGAGCGGTCACCGACGACATCTCCGCCAGCGAGATCATCTGGGAGCTGTTCTTCGGCGCCTCATGAGGTCGGGGTGACGTCACGCCCGAAGTGGGTTACCCTCGGATCCGAGGACGAACCTGGCATGCCTTCGTCGGCGACGGAGTGCAGACAATGGATTCAACCGAAGACCTGCGAGAGTTCGAACTCGCATGCGTCGAAGTGCTCGAGCGGCTCAGTGAGGCCGAGCCAAACGGGTCGTGGATCGTGGCTCGGCACCGTCCTGACGGATCGAACGTCGTGCTGTTCTCATCGCCTGGCGCCGAGATCCAACCTGGCATGCAGCTCGTCGATCTCCCGCTCGACGTGGGGTATCACCACTTCACCGACCTGCATGTCCGCGTCACCCTCGGCGCGAGCACGCACGACACGACCGTGCCCACCGCCGTCACCACACCGATCCAATCCGACGACGGCCAGTTCGGATTCCTGGCCGGACTCCTCGACGAGCCGTTCGGCGACCATCGGACCGACCGGCTCTCGATCGAGCTCATGGCCGGGCTCATCAGCCGGGTGCTGAGCGCCGAACTCGAGATGGTCGAGGAGCAACGACTCCGAATCCATGCGGCCGAGCAAGCCCTGACCGACCCGATGACCCGGGCGGGGAACCGGCGGGCGTGGGAGATCGCCATCGACCAGGAAGAACGGCGCTGTCGCCGGTACGGACACGAGGCATGTGTCCTCATCGTCGACCTCGACGGGCTGAAGGAGTGCAACGACGCGTACGGCCATGCTGCAGGCGACGCGCTGATCATCCGGGCGGTCCAGATCCTGCGCAACCTCGCACGCGACGTCGACACTGTGGCAAGACTCGGCGGTGACGAGTTCGGCGTGCTGATGGCCGAGACCGACCGCAACGGGGGCGAACGTCTGCGGCATCGCGTCGTCGGAGCGCTGGCGGCCGAACTCATCCCTGCCTCGGCCGGGCTGGCCCACCGCAACCCCGCGGTCGGTCTCATCGGCGCGTGGCAATCGGCCGACGCGGACATGTACCGGATCAAGCAGGACCACCACCGGCGAGCAGCCATCGTGACTCCCGACCGCTCCGCCGGTTAGCTTCGCACGCCATGGATCGAACCAAGCCCGACGTGACCATCCCCGACGGCCCGCCCACCGGCAAGGCTCTCGGCATCGAGGACCTCGAGGTCGGCGACGGAGCCGAGGCCACGGCCGGCCAGAAGGTGACCGTGCACTACGTCGGCAAGGCGTGGTCGACAAAGGAGCAGTTCGACGCGAGCTGGGACCGCAACGACACGTTCTCGTTCAAGCTCGGCGGCGGCCAGGTCATCGCCGGATGGGATCAAGGCGTGGCCGGGATGAGGGTCGGCGGACGCAGGCAGCTGACCATCCCGCCTGCCCTCGGCTACGGCGCTCGTGGTGCGGGCGGGGTCATCGGGCCCAACGAGACGCTGGTGTTCGTCGTCGACCTGATCTCGGTGGGCTGAACGACGATGTCGCGATTCGAGGGAAAGGTCGCCGTGCTCACCGGTGCGGCATCAGGGATCGGGCGGGCGACCTCGCAGCGTTTCGCCGCCGAGGGAGCCACGGTCATCGGAGTCGACGTGAACACCGACGGGCTGGCCGAGACCGCAGCACTCGTCGACGCCGCAGGTGGCAGCTTCGAGGGTCGCGGCGCCGACATCACCGACCGCAGCGCGTGCTTCGATCTGATCGACGGTGTGATCACCGACCACGGCGGGATCGACGTGCTCGCCAACATCGCCGGTGTCACCAGGATCCAGCACTTCACCGATGCAACCGAGCACGAGATCGAGCTCATGATGGCGGTCAACGCCAAGGGGCCGATGTTCCTCTGCCAGGCCGCCATCCCACATCTCATCGACCGGGTGGGCAACATCGTCAACGTCGCCTCGAACGCCGGTCTGATGGGTGCGGCCTACACCGTTGCCTATTGCGCGTCGAAGGGGGCGATCGTCCAGCTCACCCGAGCGCTGGCGATCGAGTACGAGAAGACACCGCTGCGGGTCAATGCGGTTGCTCCCGGCGGGGTGAAGACGCCGATGACCGAGCAGATCCCGATGCCGGCTGACATCGACTTCGACCTCCTCGCAGGCGTCATGTCCAAGCGCGGCCGCGCCCGCCCCGAAGACATCGCCGGCGTGATCGCGTTCATCGCATCCGACGACGCGAGCCGGATGAACGGATCGATCGTGTCGGTCGACGACGGCCTCGTCGCCGGCTGACGCCCTCGAGGCAGGACCGTCAGCGGTCCAGGTGCCCGACCTCGTTCCAGGACAGCAGCGACATGCGGTCGGCCCGGGCCGCGATCCGGGTGATCGATCCCGGCGAGAGGTGCGACCTCCAGCTCGTCTCGTCACCGACGCCGAGTGCCCACGCCATCGCAGCCTTGATGGGCGATACATGGCTGACCACCACGACGTCACCGTCCCGCGCGTCACGTCGAAGAGCGTCGCAGGCCTCGCGGACGCGCCGACCGAGCGCCGCGATCGACTCGCCACCAGGCGGCTCGAACTCGAGGTCGTTTCGCCATCGGGTCCATTCGGCCGCGGTCACGTCGGCGACCGGACGGCCTTCCCACTCGCCATAATCCAACTCGACCCAGCGCTCGTCAGTCTCGACCGTGACGCCCTCGATCGCCAGCAACGCGGCCGTACGCTGCGCACGACGGAGTGGGCTCGCGATCACCCGGCGGACATCGAGGGTCGAGAGGACGTCGCCACTGGCCCGGGCCTGGTCCTCGCCCCGGGCGTCAAGATCGACATCACCCCGCCCGGAAAGCCGCCCTGCACGGTTGCTCGCCGACTGCCCGTGACGCACGAGGATCAGCATCACAGGCCCTCCGCAGACTGGCGAGGCAGCCGACCGGTGCGAGCGAAGGTCCGCCGCGCCTGCGTCGTGTCGAGTCCGTACGCCCGACTCGCCCAGACCAGCGCTCCGATACCGACCAGCTCGAGCACGACATTGAACCTGCCTCTGGCCAGCTCAGGAATACGTGCGTCGGAGAAGGCCGTCCCGCCGACCGGCCACCAGAAGGCCTGGGTGTCGGTCCAGATCCCGTCGAGGAGCAGGTGCATGAACAGTCCGATCGGGATGCCGAGCAGCCAGCGGCGACGCAGTCGCTGGCCGCGCGTGGCCAACATCACGACCACGAGTGCAGCCACCGGGGCGGCCAGCGAGTGCAGGACCCGAGGCTCGCCGAACACGATCTCGGTCAACGGCAGCAGGGCACCCACCATCACCACACGGTGGTCGAGCGCAGGCGAGGAGAACACCAACGCCACGCCGACGAGGCTGCAACCGACAAACCAGAAGAACACGCCTCAGCGGACGAGAAAGCGTCCGCACTCCTCGCAGTTCACCGGTTCGTCGAGCGGAAGGTGCTTGATGCGGTCGACCTCGACGGCGGGGAGCGTCAGGTGGCAACCGTCGCAGACGCCCCGCACCAGCCGAGCGACCGCCACACCGCCGAGTTGTGATCGGGCCTTGTCGTACCTCGCCAACAGATCGTCGGGGATGCCCTGGACGGCGGCCGCTCGCTCCTGGGTGATCGAGGCGACATCGGCGTCGATGTCCGACTCGACCTCGGCGATGCGCGACTCGAGCGCGGCCGCCTGCGCGTCCAGCGCTTCCCACTCGGCCGCCAGGCGTGCCAGGTCGGCGTCGACCGGCTCTGCCTGCTCCATGATCTCGAGCACCTGGTCCTCGAGAGTCGAGATCCGGCGGTCGATCGAGGCGATGTCTTCCTGGAGCGCGCTCAGCTCCTTGGGCGCGGTGACCGACCCGTCGTACAGCTTTGCGGTCGCCTGATCACGACGGTCCTTGAGCGAAGCGATCTCGTCTTCGAGTCGTCGTTGATCGCGACCGAGCCCGGCGCGCACCGTGTCGAACTCGGTGGTCTCTCTGTCGACGCGGGCGTACTCGTCGGGAAGTGCTGCGAGTTCAGCGCGTTCGGGGGTCGAGGCGCGACGATGCTCGAGCTGGTCGAGCTCGGTGTCGTGACGTTGGACATCGAGAAACTGCTCCCAGGGATTCATCAATCTCCCGAATCGGGTGGGTTGACTTCGATCACGACTTGAACCGAGGTGGCCGGCGCGTCTGCAGTGGTCGGTGTCGGTCCCGATGCGGGAGTCGAACCCCGACTCGATCCGGAACGGACCGGTGGTCGAGATCCGGCCTTGTCGATCTTGGGATCGAGCTTCAGGAACTCACCCCTTTCGGCCCGTGGCGGGACTCCGAACGGGATCGGCTGGCGGACCGCGTGGTAGTTGCCCATGTACTCGCCCCAGATGCTCGCCGGCCACGAGCCACCGGTCACGGTGATCCCGCCGACCCCCCGAAGCGCGACTCGACCCTGCGGCGAGCCCATCCACACCGCGGTCGCCAGCTCCTTGGTTCCGCCGACGAACCAGGCGTCGGCGGAGTCCTGGGCGGTACCGGTCTTGCCTCCGACATCCCATCCGGGGATGCGAGCTCGGGTGCCCGTGCCGCTCTGCACATTCTGCTTGAGGATGTTCTGTGCCTGGAGCGCTGCCTCGACCGACACGACCTCGCGAGGGTCTGCTTGGTGCTGGAAGATCAGCGAGCCGTCTGCGGCCGTGACCGATTCGATGTAGTACGCCGGATTGCGGACGCCGTCGTTGAAGATGACCGAGTAGGCCGCTGCCATGTCGACTGGCTTGACCTCGAGCGATCCGAGCGGCGCCGAGAAGATGCTCGGATCGAGCGGCGTCGTGATACCGAGCTCAGCCGCGAGATCCATCACGTTGTCGAGCCCTGCCACCTGTCCGAGGCGGACGTACGCACAGTTCGACGACTTGAGCGTCTGGCTCGTGATCGTGCCCACCCCCCCGCGCCCGTTCCCGAAGTTCTCGACCTTGTAGGGCTCCTTGACGCCCGGGATGTTGAAGGTGCACGGACCGGAGCCGCTCACCGTGTCGTTGGGTGAGTACCCCTGGTCGAGCAGTGACATCAACACGAAGGTCTTGAACGAACTGCCTGGCTGGCGGGAACCCTGGGTGGCCAGGTTGTACTTGTAGGCGTCGAACCCCGGTCCGCCGACCATCGCCCGCACGGCGCCGGTCGATGGTTCGACCGAGGTGATGGCCACGGTCCCGAACTGCGGCGAGCCGTCGGGCGCAGCGGGGAGCGGGAAGGTTCCGGGGACCGAAGGATCCTCGAATGGTGCGATCACCTCGTTGCGGGCGGCGATCGCGAGGAACTGAGCTTCGAGGTCGATCGTCGAGACCACGTCGATGCCGCCGCAGAACACGGCGTCGAATCGATCGGAGTACGTCTCACCGAGACGTGCGTCGCCGAGAAGCTGCTGCTTGACCTCTTCGAGGAAGTAGTCGTCTGGCGGCTTGGCCACCACGGTGGGCTGCTCGGGGATGGGGCGGGTCTGGAAGAACAGCAGCTCGCCATCGACGATGTTGCCGAGCTCGTACATCTGGTTCAGCGCGATGTCGCGCCGTTCGGTCGCGACCTCGGGGTTCTCGAAGGGGTTGTAGTCACGGGGGTTCCGGATGATGGCTGCGAGCAGGGCGCCCTGGCCGGCGTCCATCTCGGTCACGTCGATACCGAAGTAGTACTCGGCTGCCGCCTGCACCCCGTAGGTGCCGTTGCCGAAATAGACCGTGTTGAGATAGCGCTCGAGGATCTCGTCCTTGCTCATCTGCTCTTCGAGCCGGGTCGCGAGGAACGCTTCACGGGTCTTGCGGTCGAGATCCTGCTTGTCGCCGACGAGGCTGAGCTTGACGAGCTGCTGGGTGATGGTCGAGCCACCCTGCGACACCTCACCGGTGTCGACGTTCTCGAGCAGCGCCCGCAGCGTCGCGCGGAGGTTGATGCCGTTGTGGCTGTAGAAGTCCTGGTCCTCGACCGCGAGGATCGCGTCGATGACGGCCTGCGGGATCTCGTCGAGCGTGACGGGTTCGCGGTTCTCCTCACCGTGGAGCGTGGCGAGAAGGGTGCCGTTCGACGAGCGGATGTAACTGCGCTGGCACAGCGAGTCGAGCGCGATGTCGGTGGCCTCGGAGCTGCTTGCGGTGAACACCTCGGCTGCGCGGGGTGCCAGCGCCACAACGGTTCCCGCCGTCAACGCGACTGCCGTCGCGAGGATGAGGACCATCCGAAATGAGACGCTCACGAACCGATACACGGAACGTGCAGCGTACCGGGCACTCCCGGCCTTCCCCAGTCGCCCGGTCCCGAACGTTCCCGCCGCTCCAGCTAGGTTGCCTTCTTCCCGACAATGCGAGGAGACATCGTGGCCCACGACCGAAAGTTCCGATTCGGGGTCCAGTGCGCGACCGCACAGAACGGCACTGAGTGGGCCGCGCTCGCACGCAAGGTCGAGGATCTGGGCTTCTCGAGCCTCTTCCTGCCCGACCACTTCGGCGATCAGCTCGCACCCCTACCGGCCATGATGGCGGCAGCCGACGCCACGACCGACCTGCGCATCGGCGCGCTGGTCTTCGACAACGACTACAAGCACCCCGTGGTGCTCGCCAAGGAGATCGCCACCGTTGATGTCCTGTCGGGGGGCCGTGTCGAGTTCGGCATCGGCGCGGGCTGGATGAACACCGACTATGAACAGTCGGGCATCCCGCACGACCGCGCCGGCGTGCGGATCGACCGCATGGCAGAAGGGATCGAGATCTACAAGGGTCTGTTCGCCGACGGCGCGTTCGACTTCGAAGGCGAGCACTACCGGATCTCGGGGATGGACGGGCTCCCCAAGCCCGTACAGAAGCCCCACCCGCCTCTGCTGATCGGTGGCGGCGCCAAGCGGGTGCTCTCCATCGCAGGACACGAGGCCGACATCGTCGGCATCAACCCGGCCGTGAAGTCCGGCAACGTCGACGGCGCAGCGGCCCGCGACGGATCGGCAGCACAGACCGACCAGAAGGTGCAGTGGGTGAAGGACGCAGCCGACGACCGCTACGACGATCTCGAGCTCAACATGCTCGTGTTCGCCGTGATCGTCAACGACCAGCGCGAAGAGACCGCAGCCAACATGGCGCCGCTGTTCGGGGTCGAGCCCGACCAGGCGCTCGAATACCCGCACGCGTGGTTCGGCTCGGTCGACGAGATCTGTGAAGACCTGCTCGCCGGTCGGGACCGCTGGGACGTCAGCTACCTGGTCGTGCAGGCCGACGCCATCGATGCGGTCGCGCCGATCATCGCCAAACTCGCCGGCACTTGACCGACCGGAGCATCCTCCGACGCGGGTTCGCGCTGCTCTGGCTGACGATCCGCACCCACCCGCGCCCGTTCGCCATCGCGGTCGCCGGGGCCACGTTGTTCTCGGTCGCCGCAGTGGGCGGCACGATCGTATTGGGACGCGTCACCGACGACGTGATCATCCCGGCGTTCGAAGGCGGTGTCCCGGGTCGGTCACTGGCTCTCGCTGCGACGGCGATCCTCGCCGCCGCAGCTCTCCGATCCCTCGGAGTCGTGCTGCGGCGCTACTGGGGCGCCATGACCACCAGGCAGATGCAGGTCACGTGGTTCGATGCGCTCGCCGATCGATACGTCCGCGAACCGCTGAGGTTCTTCCTCGACCGGCCCGCCGGACGGCTCCTGGCCCATGCCGACGCCGACGCAGAACGGGCCGCGTTCGCCATGCAGCCGCTGCCCTTCTCCCTGGGCGTGATCGTGATCATCTTCTTCGCGACGGTCAACCTCGCCCTCGTCGACCTCTACCTCACCGCACTGGCGGTCGCACTCTTCCCTGCGCTGACGCTGATGAATCGGGCGTACACGCGCCGGGTCGAGGCTCCCGCGGCGGCTGCCCAGGCAGCAGTCGGTTCCGTATCGTCGGTCGCGCACGAATCGTTCGAGGGAGCCCTGGTCGTCAAGACCCTGGGGCTGCAGGAGTCCGAGCAGCGCCGCGTCGAGCACGAAGCAGACGCGCTCCGGACCGAGCGCCTCATCGTCGGGCGCCTCCGAGCCAGCTTCGAGCCCGCG
The DNA here is from genome assembly GCA_035529695.1 of Acidimicrobiales bacterium. Taxonomy (GTDB): domain Bacteria; phylum Actinomycetota; class Acidimicrobiia; order Acidimicrobiales; family Salinilacustritrichaceae; genus DATKWD01. The sequence goes on from DATKWD010000061.1 coordinate 14,060, forward strand.
ATCGACGCGCTCCCGACCCTCGGGACGCTGGCGGTGTTGGCGATCGGCGCATGGCGCGTGTCCGATGGCGCCATCAGCACCGGCGACGTGGTCCAGGCGATGGCGTTGTTCGGCATCCTGGCGTTCCCCATGCGGGTGGTCGGGTTCCTGCTCGAGGAACTCCCCCGCTCGGTGGTGGCCTACGACCGGTTGCAGGAGGTGCTCGCCGATCCGACGTCGGACGCCGCGCTCACCGAGTCCGACCAGGCGCCGACGCCCGCCACTTCCCTTCCGGCGGGCGTGGCCGTGTCGCTCACGGTGGAGGGCCTCCGATTCGGTTTCGGCGACGACGAGGTCCTTCGCGGCGTCGACTTCCACGTCGATTCCGGCGAGGTCGTCGCCCTCGTCGGATCGACCGGGGTCGGCAAGACCACCATCTGCAACTTGGTGGCCCGCCTGGTCGCTCCGACCGGCGGATCCATCGCGCTCAACGATCACCCCCTCGATGAGATCGACCCCGACGATCTTCGCGACCGGGTGGCCATCGTGTTCCAGGAGAGCTTCCTGTTCGCCGACACGATTCGCGAGAACGTGACCATGGGACGCCTGGTGCCACCCGAGCGCCTCGCTGCCGCGCTCGACATCGCCCAGGCGACCTCGGTGGTCGACGGACTCGACCAGGGTCTCGATCAGGTCGTCGGTGAGCGCGGCGTGACGCTGTCGGGCGGCCAGCGACAGCGGATCGCGCTTGCGCGCGCGCTGGTCCGCGAGCCTCAGGTGCTCGTCCTCGACGACGCGACCTCGGCCATCGACCCGACCGTGGAGGCGCGCATCCTCCAGGGACTCGGGACCGAGCTCGCCGCCACGACCCTGATCGTCGCCCACCGCCTTGCGACGATAAGGCTCGCCGACCGGGTCCTCTACCTCGATGAAGGGCGTATCGCCGCCGCCGGGACCCATGACGAGCTGCTCGATCATGCCGGCTACGAGGCACTCGTCCGTGCCTACGAGGACGGGACGGTATGAGCGAACGAGATCCGCTGCACGATCCCGAGCTGCATCCCGACCTCGGTGAGCACGCGACCCAGCAGACCGTCGGCGCGATCGCGGTGCTCCGTCGAGGCCTCGCAGCCACGCCCGAGCTCAAGCAGGGCCTCGTCTTCACGGTGCTCATGGCCATGGCCACCGCCGGTGGCAAGCTCGCCATCCCGGTGGTGATCCAGGTCATTCTCGATCGCGGCCTCCTGGGTGAACAGGGGTTCCGGCCGTCCTTCGTTGCGGCGACGTGTGGTGTCACCGCCGTGATCGTGATCATCCTCTTCGGCGTGACGAGGGCGACCTACCTTCGGCTGATCCGGGCCGCGGAGAACGCGCTGTTCGGTCTGAGGACCAGGACGTTCGCCCACATCCACCGCCTCTCGATGGCCGAGCACACCGAGAACCGACGCGGCGAACTCGTCGCACGCGTGACCAGCGACATCGAGACGTTGGCGCAGTTCACCCAGTGGGGAGCGGTCTCGTGGATCGTCAACGGAGCGCTCATCGTCGGCACGGTGGGCGTCATGTTGGTCTACAGCTGGCAGCTCGCGTTGTTCGTCGTGGTGGTGTTCCTGCCACTGCTCCCGATCTTGCGGTATCTCCAGGTGCGACAGCTCGCGGCCTACGACCTGGTGCGCACGACGGTCGGGACCACGATGTCAGAGGTGTCCGAAGCGGTGACCGGGGCGGCGGTCGTCCGGGCCTACGGTGCTCAGGCAAGGGCGCGCGCACGCCTCGCCACGTCGATCGACGCCCAATATCGGGCGTACATGAAGGCCGCTCGGTTCTTCGCGGTGATGTTCCCCCTCGGCGATCTCTTCGGCTCGATCGCGCTGGCCGGCACGGTCGTGCTGGGTGCGACCTACGGTCCCGACTGGGGTCTCGGCTCCGGCGAGCTGATCGCGTTCGCGTTTCTCGTCAACCTCTTGCTCGCTCCGGTCGGCGAACTGAGCGAGATCCTCGACCAGACCCAGACCGCCATCGCAGGTTGGCGCAAGGTTCTCGACGTCACCGACATCCCGATCGACGTCGTCGACCCGGTGCCCGGCCTCCTGTTGCCGGTGGGGCCCCTGGGGATCCGGAGTGCGGGGGTCGGCTTCGCCTACCGGACCGGGCCGACCGTGCTCACCGACGTCGACGTCACCATCCCGGCCGGGGCATCGGTCGCCATCGTGGGCGAAACGGGGTCCGGGAAGACCACCTTCGCCAAGTTGTTGTGTCGCCTCCACGACCCGACCACCGGCCGGATCGAGATCGGCGGAGTCGACCTCGCCCACGTCGGCGCCGACGCTCGGCACCTGCGGATCCGGATGGTTCCCCAGGATGGGTTCCTGTTCAACACGACGATCCGCGACAACGTGCGCTACGGCCGGCCCGAGGCGTCCGACGCAGACATCGACGCCGCATTCGCAGAGCTCGGGCTGACCCCGTGGCTCGGGCGTCTCCCCGCGGGCATCCTCACCCAAGTGGGCGAGCGTGGCGGCGCTCTGTCGGTCGGTGAGCGTCAGCTGGTCGCACTCGTTCGCGCCCAGCTCGGCGACCCGGGTCTGCTGATCCTCGACGAAGCGACCTCCGCGGTCGACCCCGAGACCGAGCAGGAGCTGAGTGCGGCGCTCGAGAAGCTCGCCGCCGGTCGTACCGTGGTCAGCGTCGCGCACCGGCTCTCGACCGCAGAAGCAGCCGATCTGGTGCTCGTCTTCGACGCCGGCAGACTCGTCGAGCAGGGCACCCATCAGCAACTCGTCGACGCCGGCAGGGTGTACGCGGGCCTGCACCGCTCGTGGCTTGGTGCGACGCGGTCCGCCGCCTGACCTACCGTGGGGACGTGAGCGACGCACCGAGCTTCGATGCCTGGGGTGCCTCGATGGTGAACCTCGACGAGCTCGAGGTCTGGTGGGACCTCACCGAACACCAGCGTCGGATCGAACCCGCGCATCTGCGCGAGCTGTTCGACGCCGACTCCGGACGCGGCGAGCGCCTGAGCGTTCAAGCCGGCGACCTGCACGTCGACTACTCGAAGCACCGGGTCACCGATGAGACCCTGCACCTCCTGGTGACGCTGGCCGAGGAGGCCGGCCTCCCCGACCGCATCCGGCGCATGTTCGGCGGCAGTCGTCTCAACACCACCGAGAACCGCCCGGTCCTGCACACGGCGCTGCGCCGTCCAGCGGGTGATCGGGTCGAGGTCGATGGCACCGACGTCGTGCCCGAGGTGCACGCCGTCCTCGCTCGCATGCGTGCGTTCTCCACCCGGATTCGCGACGAACACCAGATCAAGACGATCGTGAACCTCGGAATCGGCGGATCAGATCTCGGGCCTGCCATGGTCACCGAGGCACTTCGCCACCTCGTCCCCGATCACCTCGCCGTGAAGTTCGTGTCGAACGTCGACGGGGACGATCTGGCACACGCCCTCGACGATCTCGATCCGTCGAGCACGCTGTTCGTCGTCTGCTCGAAGACCTTCACGACCGTCGAGACCCTCACCAATGCGCACGCGGCAAGGTCGTGGCTCACCGCGGCGCTCGGCGACGATGCCGTACAGGACCACTTCGTCGCCGTCTCGACGAACCGCGAAGCCGTCGCCGAATTCGGGATCGCTCCCGACAACATGTTCGAGTTCTGGGATTGGGTCGGTGGCCGCTACAGCGTCGACAGCGCCATCGGCCTGTCGGTGATGCTCGCCATCGGTCCCGACGCATTCGATGAGTTCCTCGGCGGCTTCCACCTCATGGACGAGCACTTCCGGACCGCAGATCTGAACCGCAACGCGCCCGTGATCATGGCTCTGTTGGGTGTCTGGTACCGCAACTTCTTCGAGTTCGGAACCCACGCAGTCCTCCCGTACCGCGACTCGCTCGGCCGCTTCGCGGCCTACCTCCAGCAGCTCGACATGGAAAGCAACGGCAAGTCGGTTCGGCTCGACGGTTCACCCGTGTTGGCCGACACAGGACCCATCGTCTGGGGCGAGCCGGGCACCAACGGGCAGCACGCCTTCTATCAACTCCTCCACCAGGGCACCACGGTCGTGCCGTGCGACTTCATCGGGTTCGGACGGCCTGCGGTGGGCAGTCGCGAACAGCACGACCTGCTGATGTCCAACCTTTTCGCACAAACCGAGGCGCTCGCGATGGGCAGAACCGCCCACGAGGTCAGCGAAGCCGGGGTCGAAGCCGACCTCGTCGCGCACCGGACCTTCCCGGGCAACCGACCCAGCACCACGATCCTCGCCGATGAACTCACGCCGTCGGTGCTCGGCCAGCTCATCGCGCTCTACGAACACAAGGTCTTCGTGCAGGGCACGATCTGGGGTGTCAACAGCTTCGACCAGTGGGGCGTCGAGCTCGGCAAGCAACTCGCCACCGCCATCACGGCGGAGTTGACCGCTGACGCCGATCCGGCCGACGGCGCTCACGACAGCAGCACATCGGCGCTGATCAGCTGGTACCGGGCTCGTCGCGGGCGATGATGCGGTCGAGGAACTCGATGAGCACCTGATCGAACACGTCTGGGTTCTCGATGGGCGGCAGGTGGCCGGCTTCGGGGATCTCGACCAGTTCGGCGTCGGTGACGAGCGACTGGATGAGACGGGCCTCGACCAGCGGGGTGACCCGGTCGCGCTGGCCGACGATCACCAGGGTCGGCAGATCGAGCGACTTGAGCGTGCCGAGCGAGTCGGAGCGGTTCTTCATGGCCTCGAGAGCCGCGATCCAGCCATCGGGGTGGTTGGCGACCATGAGTTGTCGGACGTACTCGACCAGCTCGGGCCTTGCCAGCGAACCTTGGGACAACAGACGTTCGGACAGCGGCTTGGCGAGGTTCTCGAGCGGATCCCCGGCCCGGATCTGTGCCTGCTCGTCCGTGCGGCGCTGCCAGACGTCGGAGTCGTCGGACCTGGGTCGGGTGTCGGCCAGCACGACCGAGCCGGCCAGGTCGGCATGGCCACGGAGAAATTCCATCGCCAGGTAGCCGCCCATCGAGAGCCCGACGACGTGCACCCGACCGAGGTCGAGCTGGATGATGAGCTGGGCGAGCAGCTCGGCCCATCCGGACAACGACGCCGTGGAGGGGTCCGCCATGGGTGGCGACTGCCCGAACCCAGGGAGGTCGGGAGCGATGACTCGGTACTTCGGCGCCAGCGCCTCGATCTGGTAGCTCCACATCGCCGAGCCGAAAGGAAAGGCGGGCAACAGCAGCACCGCCTCCCCGGACCCCTGATCGATCACGTTGAGTTGGGTTGCTTCGACGTCGATGAGCGGCATGTCCCTCCTCCCTATCCGATGACGGGCCGAATCCCCGCACCGAGCCCGGTTATTCTCACCTTCGCCTCGGTCTTCCGTCACGCCGTTGCGCGCGATCGTGCTCGACCTGCCGCTCGGCCCAGCCATCGGACTCGACGCGAAGCTCCAACCACCGGCCCACGCGGTCGCGGCTGAGCGTGCCGGTGGCGATCGCGTCGGCGACGGCGCACCCTGGCTCGCCGCCGTGGGCGCAGTCCCGGAACCGACACTGCTGGGCCAGCTCCGCGAGGTCGCTGAAGTGCGCGTCGACGCCGGACTCGGGATCCCACAGCTGCACGCCTCGAATGCCCGGGGTGTCGATGACCACGCCGCCGCCGGGCACGGGCCACAGCTCACGGGTGGTCGTCGTGTGCCGGCCCTTGCCATCTCGATCGCGCACGTCGGCGGTCGCCATCACCTCAGTCGCGCACAGCGCGTTGACCAGCGTCGACTTCCCGACCCCCGAGGGACCCAGGAACACCGCCGTGCCCGAGCCCAGGGCTGAGCGGAGCGATGCCATGCCCTCACCGGTCACACCGTTGGCCTCGACGACCCGCGCTCGACCCGCCACCTCGGCTGCGAGGTCGCGCTCGACCTCATCGGCCAGATCGACCTTGGTGAGTACCAGCACCGGCTGGGCACCGCTCCCCCACGCCAGGGCGAGCATGCGGTCGAGCCGCCGGACGTTGAGCGGGCGGTCGGCTGCAGACACCACGAAGATCACGTCGACGTTGGCTGCCAGGACCTGTTCGGCATGGTCGTCGGCGGGGTCGTGACGGACCAGGCTCGACCAGCGCTCCGCGCGAGCGACCACGACGACGCCCTCATCGGCCGTCTCGGCGATGTCGACCCAGTCGCCCACCACCGGCGAGGCATCGATGCCTGCGGCGCGCGCCGCCTTCGCCGTCCAGTCGGCCACGACCTCCCGGGCGGAAGTACCGACGACGACGGCGCCATACTCGACACGGACCACCCGACCGGGCTCGGCGAACCCCTCGACGGCCTCGGCGACCCGCGTGTCCCACCCGAGCGGGGCGAGCGAGTGAGTCGGCGGCGGAGACACGGTGATCCGAGGGTAGCGATGCCCGGTGCAAGGGTCCGCGAAATGCCGGAAACCCCCGTGTAGCGTCGTTCTCGACCCTGAACCGGGAGGTTTTCCTACCATGAACAAGTCCGAACTCGTATCCAGCATCGCCGAATCGACTGGGCAGTCCCAGTCGACGGTGAACGAGGTCCTGAGCGCCTTCGAGTCGACCGTCGTCTCGTCGGTCGCCGCAGGCACCAAGGTCCAGTTGCCCGGGTTCCTCACCTTCGAGCAGGCACAGCGCAAGGCTCGTACGGGACGGAACCCACAGACGGGTGCCGAGATCCAGATCGCTGCGGCCACCGTGCCCAAGGTCAAGGTCGGCAAGTCCTTCAAGGACGCCGTCAACAAGTAGCACCAGAGGCACGTTTCGCCACGAACCGGTACCGGGCCATCCTCTGGATGGTCAGGTGCCGGTTTGTCGCGTCCGGCCTCAGCCAGTCGGATCTGCCGGCCAGGCGTGTTTGGGATAGCGACCCGCCATCTCCTTGCGCACGTCGTGCCAGCTCCCGCCCCAGAATCCCGCCAGATCACTGGTGAGCTGGAGCGTTCGGCCGGCCGGTGAACGCAGGTCGAACAGCAGTGGCACCGCGCCGTCGGCGACCGTCGGCGTGGTGTGCAGACCGAAGACCTCCTGCACCTTGGCCTCCACCCGTGGACCCTGCTCGGCGTCGTAGCCGACCACCGCACGTCTCCCGCTGGGGAGATCGATGGAAGCGGGTGCGAGGCGGTCGAGCGCACGGTGATGGTGTGCGAGGAGCTGTGCCCTGAGCACCCCTTCGACGTCGATGCGCTCGAGATCGCTTCGCCGGCACGCGGCCTGGGCGAACTGCGGCATCCACACGTCTCGCCGTCGTGTGATGGCCTCGTCCCCGACATCGGGCCAATCGCCGCCCATCGTGCGATGCAGGAACATCAGCCGATCCTGGAGCCGCCTCGCGCCGGCCGAGGGGCGCAGCAGGCCGATCCCGTGTTCCCCGACGGCCCGGGTCAGGGCCTCGAGCGTTTCGGGGCCCTGAGGGGGTCGACGGTCGGCGGACGAACAGATGATGGCACCGAGACGCCGCTCGGTGCGGAGGAACAGATCGTTGCGATCGACGTCCCAGATCAGGCGCTCGACGAAGTCGACGTCGGTGCTCCATGCCGCGAGCACATCCGCCTCGACCATCCCCGCCGCCAGCCGGATCCGGGCGTCGCCGTCGGCGCCGTCGAGGTCGGCGACGACGCAGTACTCGGCGTCTGCCAGTGGATCGTGCGCGGAGACCGAAGCTCCTGCACCGTTCCGCAGCAGGAAGCGGCCTCGTTGACCCAGCCGTCGCTGGGCGATGCGATCGGGATATCCGGCGGCGAGCAACCGCGCCGACGTCGACGCAGTGCCCGGAGCGTGGTCGGGTGGGACACGGCGGTGGATCTCACGCGCTCGGCGTCGCACCTGGTCGAGGCGGGGGCCGGACGCGTCGGGATGCTGGCGCGTGCGGTTCTCGAGCAGGTTGAGACGGAGGTCGAGGTCCGACTCGACCGAGCCGGGGCGGCCGCGCAACACGTCACCCTCTTCGAGGAGCGCAGCAATGAGCGCGGCCCGCCTGGTGGACGACGCGTCGGCTGCCAACAGCACGGCCGCAGTGCGAGGCTGGAGGGGAAGCGCGGCCATCGACCGTCCCAGCTCGGTCAGGCGGCTGCCGGAGTCGACAGCCCCGAGCATGCCCAGCAGGCGCATCGCTTCGTCGCAAGCGTCGGCGCTCGGTGGGTCGAGCAGAGCGAGGTCGTCGATCGCCGCGCCCCACAGCAGGACCTCGAGCAGCAGACCAGCCACGTCGACCTGTGCGATCTCGGGCTGGCCATGCGCAGGGCGGAGATGATGCTCTGCCTGCGACCACAGCCGAATGGCGACGCCGGGCGCGAGTCGACCGGCGCGGCCGGCGCGCTGGGTGGCCGATGCCCGCGACGCGGACACCGTGACGAGTCGAGTCAGCCCGGAACGGAGATCGAATTCGGGCCGACGCTGCATGCCACCATCGACGATGGCCGTGACGCCCTCGACCGTGAGGCTGGTCTCGGCCACGTCGGTCGACAGAACGACCTTTCGACGACGCGGGGGCGACGGGGAAATGGCGGCGTCCTGTTCGGCCGAGGAAAGCGACCCGTGCAGAATGCGCACGTCGACGCCACCGGCCACTTCGCGGCCCACGGCCTCGGCGGTCGCACGGATCTCGCCCATCCCCGGCAGGAACGCCAGCACGTCGCCGTCGGTCGACGCCAGCGCCTCGGCGACCGCCGACGCAACGGGCGCGGCGAGCGCCCGGCCGCGGCGTCGTCCGACGATGATGTCATTCGGTCGCCAGCGGACCTCGACCTCGAACTGTCGACCGGAGGCTTCGACGACCGGCGCGGGGCCGTCGTCACCGATCAAGGCCGCAATCCGCTCGAAGTCGATGGTCGCCGACATCACGAGGATGCGGAGATCGGGACGAATCGATCGGCGTACGTCGAGCGCCAGCGCGAGCCCGAGGTCGGACTGGAGCCGCCGCTCGTGGAACTCGTCGAAGATCACCGCCGACACGCCCGACAGTTCGGGATCCTGCTGCAGGCGCCGGGTGAGGATGCCATCGGTGATCACCTCGACCCGCGTCGCTGCCGAGACCGACCGATCGTCCCGGGTGACGAAGCCGACGGTCTGACCGACCGCCTCCCCGAGCAGGTCGGCCATGCGGCGAGCTGCGGCGCGGGTGGCGACCCGTCGGGGCTCGAGCACGAGGATCCGCCCGTCGGAGCGCCAGGGCGCGCCGAGCAGGCGCAGCGGGACCACGGTGGTCTTTCCGGCGCCCGGCGCCGCCACCACCACGGCGACCCCGGGCCCGGCGAGCGCACTGCCGATGTCGTCGATGACGTCTTCGATGGGAAGCCCAGTGGTCATCGCAAGGCGATTCTACGAACGGCGCATGCTCTACCGTCCTCGGTGGTGGATCACCTTCGCGTCATCGACGTCTCGGCGCTTCGAGCGCAGCGCTCCGGCGCGGCGGCCGCAGTGGCCGCAGTGGCGACACAGATCGATCGCGCATGCCGCGAGGTGGGTTTCTTCGTCATCGAGGGCCACGGCATCGACGAGGCCCTCCTCGCCGATCTCGACGACGCAGCTCGACGGTTCTTCGCGCTGCCCGATGCGATCAAACGCGACGTCGAGATGGCGCGTAGCGGTCCGTCGTGGCGCGGATGGTTCCCGGTGGGTGGCGAGCTGACCTCGGGGGTCCCAGACCGTAAGGAGGGCCTGTACTTCGGTGCCGAGCGGACCGGGGCCGACCCCAGGGTGGCCGCCGGTGTGCCGCTCCATGGTCCCAATCCGTTCCCGACGCAGGTGCCCGAACTACGCGATCTCGTGTTGAGATTCATCGACGCGATGACCGATCTCGGGCACGATCTCCTCCGCGGCATCGCGGTCGGGCTCGACCTGGAGGCCGACCACTTCCGGCGGGGCATGGCCTCGGATCCGACGGTGCTGTTTCGGATCTTCCACTACCCGATGGTCGAGTCCGCCGACGGTGCCTGGGGCGTCGCCGAGCACACCGACTACGGGCTCCTCACCCTGCTCAGACAAGACGCCACGGGTGGTCTCGAGGTTCGCACACCCGACGGATGGATCGAAGCTGCCCCGGTCCCCGGCACGTTCGTGTGCAACCTCGGCGACATGCTCGAACGAATCAGTGGCGGGCGGTATCGGTCGACACCGCACCGGGTCCGACCGCCGCTGGGGGGCGCAGCGGTGGGACGCCTGTCGTTCCCCTTCTTCTTCGACCCGAACTGGGACGCGGAGGTCCCGGGTCTCGACGGCGTGTACGGCGACTACCTGACCGCCAAGGTCGCCCGGGTGTTTCCCGACCTGTTCACCACCGTCCGCGGAGCAACTGCAGTGCGCCCAGGATCGCCGCCGGGCCGAGGGAACCCCGTACGTCGGGTTTGACTGCGGTCCGGTGCCCACTAGTGTTGCGGTTTCGTGTCAAACGTGTCGGAACCGCCGCATTTGTCGTCATCTCAGGTGACGCCCAGTCGACGCCGCGCGACCCTGGCCATCCTGTCGGTGGTCCTTCTGGCTGCCGTCCTTCTCGCCCTGCCGTCACGACAGGAAGCGAGCGCCGATGTGATCGCCTCGGCAGCGCTTCCCCCGGTGGCCCATGCCACGGCGTCGATGCCGTCGACGTCGACCACCGAGACCGCGCCAGCCGACACGGCCGAAGCAACGACCTCGACGACCGAACCCGCCGAAACAACGACGTCGACGACCGAGCCCACGACCTCGACCACCGAGGACGCACCGGAAGCCACCGCTGCGGAAGAGGCAACCCGGGACCCGGAACCGGCACCGGTCGCCCCGCCGCCCACCGCAGCACCGACCACGACGACCACGGCGCCCCCGCCACCGCCCCCGCCGGCCTCGAGCGGCGACCCGGCGTCGATCATCGGTGAGATCTTCGGTCCGCACGCCAACGATGCGCTCGTGATCGCCAGCTGCGAGTCGGGCCTCAACCCCGGAGCCACCAACCCCGCCGGCTACTACGGCCTCTTCCAGATCGGCACCGGCCACGCATCGCAGTTCGAGGCGGTCACGGGCACCAGTTGGTCGAGCGGCCGCTACGACGCCAGGGCAAACACCACCTATGCGAAGTGGCTGTTCGACCGCAGCGGTCAGACCTGGAGCCAGTGGGGCTGCAGGCATCGTCTCTGACCCTGGGTCAGACTGGACCCATGGCCAACAACGTGCGAGGGACTGAACTCGAGGCGTGCTCATCGGACCCGATGACCGGCTTCTACCGCGACGGGTGCTGCAACACCGGTGCCGGTGACCACGGCGTGCACACTGTGTGCGCGATCGTCACCGACGACTTCCTCGGTTACTCCGCCGACCATGGCAACGACCTCTCGACACCGATGCCCCAGCACGGGTTCGCCGGCCTTCGTGAGGGCGACCACTGGTGCCTGTGCGCCCCACGCTGGCAGGAGGCATTCGAGGCTGGTCGGGCACCGATGGTCCGACTCGACGCCACCCACATCCAGACCCTCGAGTGGTGCAGCCTGGCCGATCTCGAAGCCCACGCCGCTGACTGATCACCTCCCAAGGGCCCAGCTTCGCGGTCGTCGGTGACGATGCGCTCTTCGTGGCCTGCTCGATTCGGAATCCACATCGTCTCGGGCGTCGTCCTCGGGATCGGCGTGGCGGCCCTGATCGACGCCGAACTCGGCGTCGCCCCCTACGACGTGCTGACCACGGGGGTCGCAGCGTTCTTCGGGATCTCGGTCGGCGTCTCGCTGATGGCCTGCGGCGCGGGCCTCACCGTCATGGCCATCGTGCTCGGACGACGCCCGTCGGTCGGCACCATCGTTGCGCTCGTCGTGGTCGGGATCTCGGTGAACGTGGCCCTCGCCACCTTCACCACGCCACAGACGCTCCGGGTTCAGATCGTGATGGCGTTCTTCGGCGCAGTCGCAACCCTCATCGGCATCACCGGCACGATCGTGAGCGAGGCAGGCGAAGGACCGATCGAACTCTTCATGCTCTCGGTCCGAGATCACCGCGGCTGGTCGGTGCGGTCGATTCGCATCGGCATCGAAGTCACCAACGTGGGGGTCGGCTGGCTCCTCGGAGGTGACGTCGGCATCGTGACCGTGTTGTACGCGTTGGCCATCGGACCGGCACTCCACACCTCACTCGCCCGATTCGAATAGTCGGCTCCGCCCGAGTCGAACCCGTTGCAGCCGTCGGTTGCGTAACCTCGTTCATGGCCGGCCGCACCAAGATCCTGTCCGTTCTCGCCTCCGAGCGCGAAGAACTCGAGCGACGCTACCGAGCGTTCGGGCCCGACGAGGTCGATCGGCCGTGCACCGAGTCGGAGTCCGAGGACGGGTCGCCTTGGACTCCCAAGGACCATCTCGCCCACCTGCTGCGCATCGAGGAGGCGTTCCTCGCCATGGCGAAGCGAACCGTCGAAGGCCACGACAAGCCGCTCGACTTCGGCGCCACCGAACCGGCCGACGTGATCAAACAGGTGCACGACGACAACGAGGCCCACGTCCGAGGCCTCGCTGCGAAATCGGTCGGCGAACTCCTCGACGAGCTCGCCGAGGCTCGGACCGCCACGGTGTCGTTCATCGAGACCCTCGATGACAGCCAGCTCACTCAGTCGATCCCCGGCGCCCCCTGGGGCGATGGCAGCATCGGAGGCGTGCTCATGGCCAACGCAGGCCACGAGAAGATGCACCTTCACTGGGTCGACGAGGGCCTCGCCAGCTGAATCCCGAAGTCCGCCGTTGGGCGAGGTCAGCTGCAGCCGCTGGTGCTCCCACAGGTGGGACAGGCGTGGCAGCTGCCGGCCCGCATCATCTGCACACCACACGTCATGCACATCGGTGCATCGACGGCCCTGGCCGGCTGGGGCGACGCGACCGGTGCGGGAGCGACGGGCGCCGACGGCGTCTGGTCCACGCGATCGATCAGGGTCGTGGCCGAAGGGATGCTCTTGGGGTCCGACGGGATCTCGCTGCCCTGGCGATCCTGCGACGCCGACTCCTCGACGCCAGGGAGCGTGGGCTGGCTTCGCTCGTCGATGGTGAGGATGTTGAGCTCGGCCCGCTCCTCGTAGCTGAGGTAGTCGACCGCCAGGCGGCGGAAGATGTAGTCGATGATGCTGCTGGCGAAGCGGATGTCAGGATCGTCGGTCATGCCCGCCGGCTCGAAACGCAGGTTGGTGAAGGTCTCGACGTAGGCCCGCAGCGGAACGCCGAACTGGAGGCCGTAGCTGACCGAGATGGCGAAGGCGTCCATGATCCCTGCCAGGGTCGAACCCTGCTTCGACACGTTCATCCAGATCTCGCCGGGACGACCGTCTTCGTACTGGCCGACGGTGACGAAGCCCTTGCAGTCGGCCACCCGGAACTCGAAGGTCCGGCTGGTGCGATTGCGGGGCAGCTTCTGGCGGGTCGGCTCCTTGACCACGATCTTCTCGACGATCTTCTCGACGATCTCGCCCGGTGACGCCCCGCCCGCAGCGGCGGCGGCAATCGCGGCTTCCTGGGCGTCGGTCTTGGCGGTCGCGAGGGGCTGACCCACCTTGCAGTTGTCGCGATAGATGGCCACGGCCTTGACGCCGAGCTTCCATGCGTCCATGTGGAGCTGCTCGACGTCTTCGACCGAGACGTCCTCGGGCATGTTGACGGTCTTGGAGATCGCACCCGAGATGAATGGCTGCACCGCCCCCATCATCCGCACGTGGCCCGAGTAGTGGATGACGTTGTCGCCCATCGAGCAGGCGAACACCGCAACGTGCTCAGCGGCCAGATCGGGCGCCCCGAGGATCGTCTTGTGCTCGTCGATGTAGGCGATGATCTGGGCGATCTGCGCGTCGTCGTACCCGAGGTTGCGCAGTGCACGCGGGACGGTCTGGTTGACGATCTGCATCGTGCCTCCGCCGACGAGGGTCTTGACCTTGCAGAGCCCGAGGTCGGGCTCGACGCCGGTGGTGTCGCAGTCCATCATCAGCCCGATGGTGCCGGTCGGCGCCAAAACGCTCGCCTGGCTGTTGCGCACGCCGACGGTCCCGGCGAGTTCGGTGGCCTCGTCCCAACAACGACGGGCCTCGCTCATCAGATCGGCCGGCACGTGCTCTTCGTCGATCTCCGACGCGGCGGCCTGGTGCTGACCGAGCACCCGCAGCATGTGCTCGCGGTTCTCGGCGAATCCGGCGAACGGCCCCATCCGCGAAGCGGTCTTGGCCGACGTCAGGTAGGAGTGTCCGGTCAAGAGCGAGGTGATGGCGGCCGCGTAGGCGCGACCCTCGTCGCTGTCGTAGGGCAGACCGAGCGCCATCAGGGTGGCGCCGAGGTTGGCGTAGCCGATCCCGAGCTGGCGGAACCGACGCGAGGTCTCGCCGATGGGCTCGGTCGGGTAGTCGGCCCGGCCCACGAGGATCTCCTGGCCCGTGAAGACGACCTCGACGGCGTGCTTGAACCCCTCGGTGTCGAAGGTGCCGTCGGTGCCCAGGAACTTGAGCAGGTTGATGGAGGCCAGGTTGCACGCCGAGTTGTCGAGGTGCATGTACTCCGAGCACGGGTTCGAACCGTTGATCCGGCCGGTGTTGGCAGAGGTGTGCCACCGGTTGATCGTCGAGTCGAACTGCATGCCCGGATCGGCACACTCCCAGGTGGCCTGCGACAGCTGGCGCATGAGGTCGCGGGCCCGGACGGTCTTGACCGTGTCGCCCGTGGTGCGGGCGATGAGATTCCAGTCGGCGTCGTCGACGACCGCCTGCATGAACTCGTCGGTGACGCGCACCGAGTTGTTGGCGTTCTGGTACTGGACCGACGCCATGTCGGCACCGTCGAGACTCATGTCGAAGCCGGCTGCCTCGAGGACCCGGATCTTCTTCTCCTCACGGCTCTTGCACCAGATGAACTCTTCGATGTCGGGATGATCGACGTCGAGAATGACCATCTTGGCGGCGCGCCTGGTCTTGCCGCCCGACTTGATGGTGCCCGCGCTCGCGTCGGCGCCCCGCATGAAGCTGACCGGTCCCGATGCGGTGCCGCCGCCCTTGAGGAGCTCCTTGGAAGAGCGGATGCGCGAGAGGTTGACCCCTGCGCCCGACCCTCCCTTGAAGATGGTCCCCTCTTCGGCGTACCAGTTCAGGATCGAGTCCATGGCGTCGTCGACCGAGAGGATGAAGCACGCACTTGCCTGCTGCGGCACACCGGGGACACCGATGTTGAACCAGACCGGTGAGTTGAAGGCTGCCTTCTGGGTGACCATCAGGTGCTTGAGCTCGGACCGGAACGTCTCGGCCTCGGATTCGTCGACGAAGTAGCCGCCGCTGACCCCCCACTCGGTGATCGTGTCGCAGACGCGGTCGACGACCTGCTTCAACGAGTGCTCGCGTTCGTCGGTGCCGGGCGTGCCACGGAAGTACTTCTGGGCCACGATGTTGGTGGCGTTGAGCGACCAGGCGGTGGGGAACTCGACGCCCAACTGCTCGAAGGCGACCGACCCGTCGCGGTAGTTGGTGATGCGCGCATCGCGGTGCTCCCAGTCGAGCTCGTCGTAGGGATGGACGCCGTCGGTGGTGAAGTGGCGGCGGATGCCGATGCCGGCCTGGGAGGGTGCGATGGCCATGTGATGCCTCTGTTCGTGTCGTGGGTGCCGTCGGTCGGGGGCGCAGATTCGAGCGAATCCACAAGGTCTTGTGGTTGCCGCGATGGTCCACGGTCCCCCACCACAAGATGTGGGATGCATTACAGCATTGAAATTACACCCGTGTCAACGGCTGACGGAACACGAACGAGCAGGTCAGAGGGGGTTCGCGAAAACTCGCACCCGAAATGCACGAGCACACGAATCCTCATTGGATCGGTTCAGCCCACCACAGACCTTCGGAACCACTTCCGGACTATGCCGCTCCCTCGGTTCCGCCAGCCATTGCCACGAGGGTCGAACGTAGACAAGTTCGCCTGTGGATCGCCAGAGGATGACCCTGTGTATTTCGAGTGGATTTCCGGTGGACAGCAGGTGGGTTGTGCACAGCCCTGTGGACCGTCCCGCCTCAGCCCGCCGAGAGCGCGACCGGGATGCCGTTCAGGGCCGCCGTCCCCGAGATCGGATCGAACTGCTGATCGTCGGAGAGGAGGTTGGAGTTCACCCCGGCGTACTCGGCCGCGACCGACAGCCGCGCTCCCGGCGCTGCGTGCCCCCAGCCGTGCGGCAGGCTCACCACCCCCGGAACGATGGCGTCGGTGACCTCGGCCGGTGCCGTGAGCGACCCGACCCTCGATTCGACCTGGACCGGGTCGCCGGTGTCGATCCCGAGCTCGGCAGCGTCGTCGGGGTGGATCTGGAGCGTGCAGCGCGGACGACCCTTCACCAGGACCTCGACGTTGTGCATCCACGAGTTGTTCGACCGCACGTGACGACGACCGACGAGAACGAATGGCTGGGCCACGGCGTCTGCGAGGCGATCACGCAACCTGCCGAGATCGGTCATGAGGACTTCGGGGGCGAGGTCGATCATGCCGTCGGGTGAACGGAGCGCCTCGGGCAGTCGTGGCTCGAGCGGACCGAGATCGATGCCATGGGGATGGCTGAGCAGGACGTCGAGGGTCAGCCCATCGGGGCGGGCGCCGAAGCCGTCGCCGTACGGACCGGTCCGCACCATGAAGTCGAGGATGCGTTCGGGCCCGCGACGGACCGACAGCTCATCGAGGATCACCTCGGCCTCGCGGCCGTACACCGGCGAATGCTCGTCGGCGACGCCACGTTCGACCATGGCGGCGACCATGGCGTCGTCGACGATCCCAGGGTCTCCGTCGGGGCCGAACCCCTGGAACAGCAGGGCGAGTCGGGCAAAGACCTCCCACTCGTCGAGCTGGCCATCCTCGAGCGGAAGCACCGGCGGGCTGTAGTTGGCGACATTGCGCAATGCCAGTTGGAGCAGGGCGATGTCGTAGTGCCCCTTCTGAAGCGCGCTCGGTGACGGCAGGATCACGTCGGCGTGGCGGGTCGTCTCGTTGACGTAGATGTCGACTGCGACCATGAAGTCGAGGCTCGCCAGCGCCGCATCCAGCCGCTCGCTGTTCGGTGTCGAGAGCACAGGATTCCCCGCCACGCACACGAACGCCCGAACGCGATCGTCGCCCGGCGTGTCGATCTCCTCGGCGAGCGCCACGACGGGGTACTCACCCAACGTCTCGGGGAGCCCGCGCACCCGGGTGGTCCTGCGGTGCAGCGTCAGGCCCCGTCCGTAGCGACCGGGTCCTCGGGTGTTCGCGGCACCCACCGCGGCCTTCGTGAACATCGCTCCGCCGGGGCGGTCGAGGTTGCCGGTCACGAGGTTGACCACGTCGACCAGCCACGAGGCCACCGTTCCGTACTCGGTGGTGGTCGTCCCGATGCGCCCGTACACACATGCCGTGGGAGCATCGGCGAGCTCGCGAGCGATGCGGGTCACGACGTCGGGGTCGAGCCCGGTGACTGCCGAGGTCGCCTCGGGCGAGAAGCCGTCCACGACCCGGGCGAGCTCGTCGACCCCCCGCACGTAGGGCTCGGCCGTACCCAGGTCGACACGTCCCTCGGCGACCAGCACATGCAACAGCGACGCGAGGAAGAAGGCGTCGCCGGCCGGGCGAATCGCCAGATGCTCGGTCGCCAGCTCGGCGGTCTCGCTCCGCCTCGGATCGACGACCACGAGCGTGCCACCCCGTGCCAGGAGAGCGTCGATGCGTCCGGGCCAGTCGGGGGCGGTTGCGAGGCTGCCGTTCGACGCGACGGGGTTGGCGCCGAGGACGATGAGATGATCGGTGCGGTCGATGTCAGGCACCGGCAGGGTGAGCACGTTTCCGAACATCAATCCGGCCGAGATCTCCTTCGGCCGCTGGTCGACGGTGCTGGCCGAGAAGAGGTTCGACGACCCGAGGCCCTTGATGAGTGCCCGGTTGTAGAGCAACCCGGCGAGGTTGTGAGCGTTGGGGTTGCCGACGTACACGGCGGCGGCATCTCGTCCGTGTGCCTCGAGCAGCGGCATCAGCCCGGACTCGATCGCAGCGAACGCCTCGTCCCACGTCACCTCGACGAACTCGCCGTCGCGTTTCACCAACGGTCGGGTGATCCGGTCCGGGTCGGCGTGCAGTTGCCTCAGGGTCGAGCCCTTCGGGCAGATGAACCCGTGGCTGAACACGTCGAGCTGGTCACCTCGGATCCGCCGCACCACCTCGTCGACCAGTTCGATCTCGAGCCCGCACCCCGCCTCGCACAGCGGACAGGTCCTGAAGGCCGAGCGTTGGTTGGGCGCAGCGGTGTCGGTCATCGCCTCATCGTGTCACCCGGGCTCCGACGTCGCTCGGATGTAGCGACAGCACAGCTCTCCGTCGAGCTCGAGCACGTGCGCGAGTTCGAACGAGGAGGGGGCCGCCGTCTCGCCGTGTGCCAGGCGGGCGGCGTCGCCGCCGACCAACGTGGGTGCCACCGTGATGCAGACCTCGTCGACGAGTCCGGCGGCCACCAACTGGCCGTTGAGGCTCGGGCCGCCCTCGACCAGAACGATGCCCACGCCACTCCGTCGCAGCGCTCCGAACGCCTCAGCGAGGTCGACATCACCGCTGCCGGCGGCGATGACCTCGGCGCCGGCGGCAACGACCGCGGCGAGGCGGTCCCGGTCAGCGGTCTCGGTGGTGATCACGAGCGGTGCGCGCTCCGCCTCGGTGAACAACGGGCTCGACAGGTCGAGGTCGATCGACCGGGTCAACACCGCGAGCCTCGGTGCCTCGGCCTGGCCGCGATCGTGCCGCATGGCCCGGATCCGCTCGCTCGGGTTCGGCGCGCCATAGGCCTCGGCCCGAACCGTCCCTGCGGCGGCGACGATCACGTCGGGGACCCCGCGAATGGCACGAAACGTCGCGCGATCACCGGCACCGCCGAGGCCCCCGCTGACGCCATCGACCGCCGTCGCCCCGTCGATCGAGGCCACCATGTTGAGCAGGATCCACGGACGGTCGGCAGGAACCTGTCGCTCGGCCGCGGCGTAGATCTCTACGGGATCGACTGCTGCGAACCGACCCGGGAAAAGTCGTCGCACGGCGCGACCGTAGCGGCCGTGCCGCGCTTCGGGTCAGGACTTGGGGGCCGTACGCTTCGCCAACTCGTTGATCTCGTCGGTGAAGTCGGAGATGTCATCGAAGCCCTTGTAGACGCTCGCGAATCGCAACGCGGCCACGCCGTCGAGGTCGGCGAGACGCTCGAGCACGGCGCGGCCGACTGCCTCGCTCGGGACCTCTCCCCCACTCAGCCGGAGTTCCTCTTCGACCTGATCGACGAGTTGTTCGACTGCGGCGCCGTCGATGCTTCGGCCCTTCGCAGCAAGCGACACGCCGACCTCGACCTTCTGACGGTCGAATGGCTGGACCACGCCGCCCCGCTTGAGGATCGTCAGCGGCGCCTCTTCGATGCGCTCGAAGGTCGTGAAGCGGCGTCGACAGGACAAACACTCTCGACGGCGACGGATCGCCGTGGCGTCGTCGGACGCGCGTGAATCGACGACCTTGTCGTCGTCGTCTCCGCACGCCGGGCATCGCACTCCCGAAACGGTATCGGCCCGAGTCAGGGCAGGACGACCCGCTGGCCGACCTGGATCGACGCCGAGCCGTTGAGGTCGACGAGCTGATCGACCATCGACCTCGGGTCGGTCGTCGGGTCGATCTCGGACGCGATGCTCCACATCGTGTCGCCGGGCTGCACCACGTGAACCTCGCCGACTGTGCCGGAATCGGCTCCGGCGGACCGGGCGGCACCCTGAGGAGTGACGGACAAGGCGCCGAAGGCGGCGTCGGCCACGAGTGCACCTGCGGCGAGCACCAGGCCGAGTGCCAGCAGCACCACGAGTCGCCGCAGCCGGTAATGCGGACGGCCCTGCGGCGGCGGCACGAGACGCAGCGCCGGCCGGCGGTGGGGGGTGAAGGTGGAGACGGCGACCATGGGAATCATTGTCCTCGGGGGGTGTGACAGCTACGACGGGACGGCGAACGCTCGGGCTGCAAACAGGTGTTCGCCAAACGCATGTTCGTGACTCTGCCACGAACGCCTGTTCGTGGTCAAGGCGAACGGGTGTTTGTATTCCGGAGCCGTCGCCGGTACGGTGACGAACGCCTGTTCGAAGCCCCCCAAGGAGGCACCGGTGCCCAGCGCAACTCCCACCCCCCGCCAACGTGAGATCCTCGAGATGATCGAGGCGTACCTCCAGGAGCACGGCTACCCGCCCTCGGTGCGCGACATCGGTGAAGCGGTCGGCCTCAGCTCGCCTTCCACCGTCCACAGTCACCTCCAGACGCTGCAGCGGCTCGGATTCCTGCAGCGTGACCCCACCAAGCCCCGAGCGATCGAGGTCCACTTCGACCCGAATTCGGGCGCTGCGTTCGAGCGCCGACCCCACCGTCACATCCCCCTGGTCGGCGAGGTCGCCGCGGGCACCGACGTCCTCGCCGAGGAGAACGTCGAAGAACTCCTCCCCCTTCCGGTCGACTTCACCGGTGAGGGCGAACTGTTCATGCTCAAGGTGCGGGGCGACTCGATGGTCGACGCCGGCATCCTCGACGGCGACTTCGTCATCTGCCGGACCGAGGCGACGGCCAAGGACGGCGAGATCGTGGTGGCCGGCATCCCCGGCGAGGAGGCGACGGTCAAGACCTTCAGGCGCGAAGGGTCCGAGGTGGTGCTGGTCCCCCACAACGAGCGTCTCGATCCACTCCGCTTCCCGGCCTCGGAGGTCCAGATCTTCGGCAAGGTCGTCACCGTCATCCGCAAGATGTGACCGACCCGCCGGGCGCCGACCCGAGCGTGCGTCAGTGGGTGAGGACGCCCCGCAGCACGCCCGCGCAGCGATCGAGCTGCGAACGGGTCACGTGTTCATCACGATGGTGCGCGACACGCGAGTCACCGGGACCGAAGTTGACCGCCGGCACCCCGTGCGAGGCCAGCCGAGCCACGTCGGTCCATCCGAGCTTGGCGCGCACCTCGAGCCCTTCTCGCTCGACCATCGCCGCCACGAGCGGATGATCAGTCGCCGGCGCCGCAGCCGGCGCGCCATCGACCAGGGTGAGGGTGTCGTCGGGTCCGAGGGCAGGTGCGAGCGTCGCCTCGACGTGGGCCAACGCCTCGTCGATCGATCGGTCGGGGGCAAAGCGGTGATTGACGGTGAGCACCGCCGAATCGGGCACGACGTTGCCCGCCACACCCCCGACCACGCCGACAGCCTGCATCGCCTCCCGGAACGCACATCCCCCGAGCTGGGGCCGACGTTCCTCGTAGGCATCGAGGATCGCCAGGGCCGGGGCCATCCGGTGGATCGCGTTCGAGCCCATCCACGGCCGCGCCGAGTGCGCTGCCACTCCGGCGAACGCGACCTCGACACGAATGGTTCCCTGGCATCCCGCCTCGACCGTCGCATCGGTGGGTTCGCCCACGATGGCCACGTCGCCGGCCAACAGCTCGGGCGCATCGCGGTACAGCTGCGCCAGACCGTTGTGCTCGGCGGCGATCTCCTCGGCGCAGTAGATCACGTGGGTCACATCGACGGTGGGCTCGGTGATGTCGCCGGCCAACGCCAACATCACCGCCAGTGCGCCCTTCATGTCGGCCGCACCGACGCCCCACAGCGTGTCGCCCTCGATCCGAGCCCGATCGTTGCCGTTGGGTGGGACCGTGTCACTGTGACCGACCAGGAGGAGCCGCGTCGCCCGCCCGAGCATGGTCCGGGCCACCACGTTGTCTCCGACACGGTCGACGGTCAGCCCGTCGATCGCCAGGTAGGCGGCCTCGAGGTGGTCGGCGAAGACTGCTTCCCCGAGGCTGACCGAGGCGATGTCGACCAACTCGGCGGTCGCGTCCAGCAGGTCGATCATGTCAGCCGACGTTGACGCCGTGACCCCGCAGGATCTCGTTCAACTGGGCCTTGTCGTGGCGTTCACCGGGTTCGAGATGCCGCAGCACCAACACGCACGGCAGCCCGAAGGTGCCGCCGGCGAACTCGCGCGGACGGGTGGCCTGCACACCCACGCTCCACGCAGGAAGATGACCTCGACTGATCTCGTCGCCGCTCTCGGCGTCGATCACCGGTATGGAGGGATTGAGAACCGCTCCCTCACCGAGCACCGCACCGGCACCGACTCGCGCCCCCTGGGTCACCATGCAGCGGCTCCCGATCATGGCCTCGTCCTCGATCACGACTGGGGCCGCCTGCGGCGGCTCCAGGACACCACCGATCCCGACACCTCCGGAGAGGTGCACGTTCTCCCCGATCTGTGCACACGATCCAACGGTCGCCCAGGTGTCGACCATGCTGTTCGCACCGACCCGTGCGCCGATGTTCACGTAGCTGGGCATCATGACGACGCCGCGTTCGAGGAACGACCCTCGACGGGCCGAGGCCCCGGGAACGACGCGGACGCCCGCTTCGGCATAGTTGTGTTTGAGGGGAATCTTGTCGGCGTACTCGAAGGGTCCGAGCTCGATCGTCTCCATCACCGCAGTACGGAATTGAAGGAGGATCGCCTGCTTCAGCCACGAGTTGACGACCACCTCGCCTTCGACGATCTCCGCCACCCGCGCCTTCCCACAGTCGAGCAACTCGATCGCTTCGTCGACGATCGAGATGACCCCGGCATCGGTGAAGTCGACATCGTTCCTCCGCTCCCAGATGTCGCCGATGCGGGCCTCGAGGTCACTCATGGAGGGCGACCCTATCTCCTCGCCGAGACGGTCCTACAGATCGACTTCGGCGCGCAAGGCACCAGCCGGGTGCGGGTGCTGAGCTAGTTTTGGCGCCTCCATGAGCGACGGCAACGAGACCGACTCGTCACGGCGGCAGCCGGAGGTCTCGGCGGTGCTCGGTGCGCAGCTGGACGAGATCGCGGACACCGTCAACGTCGTCGCGAAGGTCGTGGCGGATCTCGACCATCGGATCCAGTCGTCCCAGGCAGCCACGGCCGCCAACGACCACCGCTGGGAGCAGCGGATCACGACGATGGAGTCGGATCTCGCCGAACTCGGCGCCGCCGTCCGGTCCGAGACCGAGCGGGCCGGCACGGCGATGCAGGCAACCGACGTCGCCGGCGAGTTCGAGGCGTTGCGGCATCGGCTCGACGATGTCCACCAGGACCTGTCGGGTCTCGCGGTGTCCCTCACCGCGGTGCAACACGAGACCGTTCTGCTTCGTGAGGGCCAGGCCCACCCCGAAGCCGTCGTGGCCGCCCTTGATCGCATCGCCGATCTCCAGCCCGACTTCGGTCCCCTCTTGACGGCGATGCAGCGGATTCCCGGCGCGCTCCCCGACTTCGCCGAGATGATCGAGTCGCTGACGGCGAGCGGCACGGATCTGGCCTCGATGCACCACGAACTGCTCGCGCTCCGGTCGTCACAGCCCGATCTGACGCCGGTGCTCACTGCGCTGCAGGATCTGCGCGATCGACAGGTCGACCTCACCCCTGTCTTCGAGGAGCTCCGCGAGCTTCGCAGTAGCCAGCCAGATGTCGCATCCGTCGTCGATGCCATCGACGCTCTCGGCGCGTCACTCCCATCGAAGCTTCTCGAGCTCGAGCGCCGGTTCCCCGACGTCAGCGAACTCGCGACATCGCTCGAACGCATCCACGCTCAACGCACTGATCTGCAGCCGGTGATCGAGGCGATCGAAGCGCTCGCTTCGCCGGACTTCACCCCCCTGCTGGATGCCATCGCGGAGGGCCCGAGCGAGACCGACCTCACTCCGGTCGTCGAAGAGCTCCGGGCACTGCGAACCGATCAGACGCAGTTGTTGCGCAGGACCGAGTCCCTTGATGCGCCACACAATGAGGCCCCCGATCTCGACCCGGTGTTCGACACCCTCGCCGAGCTGAGCTCGAACCTCGCCGACTCTCTCCAGCACCGAGTCGAGGCGCTGCTCACTGCGGCAATGAACCGCCAGCACCTGGCGACCGAAGCCACCCAGGTCCGGCTTCGAGAGCTGGACGACCTGGTGAGCCCGGTCGCCGGAGCGCTCCAAACCCTGTCCGAACGGCTCGACGGCATCTCGAGTGCCCTCGACGCGGCCGATTCCGCCCGACAAGCGGAGCGGTCCGACCTCACATCGCGCCTCTCGGCGATTCGAGAAG
This sequence comes from Acidimicrobiales bacterium, assembly GCA_035529695.1. GTDB lineage: Bacteria > Actinomycetota > Acidimicrobiia > Acidimicrobiales > Salinilacustritrichaceae > DATKWD01. The sequence goes on from DATKWD010000061.1 coordinate 38,105, forward strand.
ACCTCGTCGCTGCGGCTGCAGACGTCGTTTCGAACCCCGCAGCCGCGCTCGACGGGCGACTCGAGGATGTCCTGCGTGACTGGGTCGACGACATCGACCGCGCGGTCGCGGCACGCCAGTTCGAGCACCGCACGACCATCGCAGAGCTCATCGACTCGATCCCGGACTCCTCCGCTGCCGTCGACGCCCTGACCCTGAGCCTCGCCGAACGGGGGTCCACTGCCGCGGCGCCGACGGACCTCCTGGCACGACTCGACGCGCTCGCCGAGCGAACCGATACAAGCCTCCAAGCAGTCCGCGAGAGCATCGAGGACCGGCTCTCGATCCTCGAAGAGTCACGCTCGGCCGACGCTGCGTCGATTCGCGAGGGCGTCGAGCAACTGGAGTCGAGTGAGCGACTCGTGGCCGATCGCCTCGAGGCGATCTCACAGCAGCTCGCGACCGCAAGGGCCGACTCCGTCGCCTCCGGGCACTCGGCTGCGCTGGAATCGATCGCCTCGTCGCATCGCGAGCTCGTCGAGGCCGAGCAGACCGACCGGGCTGCGCTGGCGGGGATCAGCCGGCAGCTGGACGAGCTACTCGGGAGCACCGAGACGGTCGACCGGGCGGTCTCCGCGCTGGCATCGCGCGCGGGGTCGGTCGACGATCCCATGCTGGTCGAAGCGATCGAGCCGCTCGCTCGAGCGGTCGACGCCCTGTCAGAGCTGTCCAGCGACCATCGAGCCCGCCTCGACGCGATCGGACGTTCGGTCGAAGCCTTCGCCGACACCGGCCCCCGGATCGACGAGGTCCATCGGAGTCTCGATCAGCGGATCGAGGCGCTGCTCGACCGCCAGGCCCACGTCCTGTCGTCGGTCCGGGAACTGCACCCGAGGTTCGACGCCCTCGATGCTCACGACCCGCGTGAGGGACTTGGCGAGGTTCTCCATCGGTTCTCTCTCGCCGAAGCGGACCTCGGGGCCATCGGCCCCAAGCTCGAGGGCCTCGTCGGCGCCCTCGAGCGCACCGACCTGCATGTCGCTGACCAGGCAGAGGTTCTCGATCGCGTCGAATTCATGCGAGCCGAGGTCGGCGAGGCTGCATCGAAGGTCATCGACCGCATCGACACCTTGGACAACACGGTCGTCGGTCGACTCGACGACAACCAGGTCCGGACCGACCACCTGACCACGCAAGTGAGCTCGATCCACGCATTCACCAGCAGCGGCCCGTCAGGGATCGAGATCAGGACCCACGTCGATGTCGCACTCGCAGGGTTGGCCGAGCGGATCGGCAACGCCCTTCGGGACCTCCGGCGCGAGGTGACCGGTCTCGGCGCTACCACGGACACCTCGGGCCTGACGGCAACGTTCGAGGCCAGCATCGACCGCCTGACGAGCAGGTTGGATGCCGACATCGCGCGAGTCCTCGACGCGTTGTCCTCGGGTGATGACAGCGACCGGCTCCGCCGCATCGACGGCGCGATCGCCGAGATCCGGCGTGACTTCGAGGTCTTGCGCCGCCTCAGCGACCAACCGCTCCCGCCGAACCCCGACTGACCCGCGTCTCGACGAGGGCCATCGAGCGATCCGATCCGACCATGGCCAACCGCACGTGACCGGCTCCGGCTTCGCCGTAGAACTCACCAGGACTGGTCACGATGCCCGCGTCGGAGGCCAACCGCCGCGCAAGGTCCCAGCCGTCGCCCGAGGGCGCCTCGACCCAGAGGTAGAAGGCGCCGCTGGGCATCGCAGCCGGGACACCCAGCTGTCCGAGGAGGTCGATCCCACGGTGCAGCCGATCCTCGTAGATGCGCCGCTGTGCATCGACGTGGCCATCGTCGTCGAGCGCGGCCACCGCAGCCGCTTGCACCGGGTGCGGCACCATCAGGCCGGCGTGTTTGCGGACCTCCCCCAGGTAGGACACCAGGCCCGGGTCGCCGGCGTAGAAGGCTGCTCGTGCGCCGGCGAGGTTCGACCGCTTCGACAGCGAGTGGACGGCGACCACCCCGTCAGCCCCGTGCGTGAGGATCGTGCGGGGTGCGTCGTCCCAGGTGAACTCGACGTAGCACTCGTCGCTGAACACCGGCACCGCGTGTTCGCGACCCCAATCAGCTGCGGCACCGAGATCCTCGAGCGCGCCGGCTGGATTCCCCGGCGAGTTGATCCAGAGGCAGAGTGCCCGCTCGGCATCGCTCGGATCGATCGCGGCGAGGTCGAGTCGCCACGCATCGTCGCACGGCACCGGGACAGCCCGGCAGCCGGCGAGGATGGCCCCCATCTCATAGGACGGGTAGCTGATGGCCGGGTAGAGGACGGTGTCGCGCTCGGGTTGTCGAAGTCGAAGCCACCGCGGGAGCCCGGCCACGAACTCCTTGCTTCCCACACACGCTCGCACGTCCTCGGCGAGCACCGTCACCCCGAGACGTCGTTCGAGCCAGCGACTCGCTGCCGCGCGGAACTCGGGCGTCCCGATCGATGGCGGGTAGCCCCGAGGATCCGAGGCTGCCATCGCGGTGAGCACGAACGGTGGGGCCGGATCGGTCGGCGTCCCGATCGACAGATCGACGGCACCACCGTCGAATCCATCGGCGATGGCCTTGATCTCATCGAGACGCTCGTAGGGATACGGAGGGGGTACGAACGGTTCGGTCACACTCGCTCCCCGGTCACGAATCCCTTGAACTGACCGAGCGACCCGGGCTCGAGCCTCGCCCGCAACGTGGTGGCGGTCGCCCCGTGCTCCTCGACGAGGACCTCGCCCTCGCGGTGCACCGCTGCGACGAGGTCGGAACGCTCGTAGGGGATCTCGAGCTCATAGACCGTGAGCATCGAACGAAGCCGATCGCTCACGGCCTCGACGAGCGTGGCGATCCCCTCCCCGGTCGCCGCACTGCACGCGACAGAACCGGGGTGAAGGCGCGCCAAGCGCTCCGCCTCGACGGGCGAACGATCGCTCTTGTTGAACACGTAGAACTCAGGCACGTCGCCGGCGCCGATGTCGCCGAGAATCGCACGGACGGCAGCGATGTTGCCGCCAGGGTCGGGCGCGCCCGCGTCGACGACATGGATCAGCAGATCGGCGCCGACCGCGACGTCGAGCGTGCTCTTGAACGCCTCGACGAGTTGGTGCGGGAGCTTCCGCACGAAGCCAACGGTGTCGGTCACCAACACGGCTTCTCCGCCGGGCATCTGCAGTCGCTTCGTGGTCGCGTCGAGCGTGGCGAAGAGCCGGTCTTCGACCAGCACCTTCGAGTCGGTCAGCCGGTTGAGCAGCGTCGACTTGCCGGCGTTGGTGTAGCCGACGATGGCGACGCGGCGGAGGCGCGATCGGCGCTGCGACTTGCGCTGCGTGGCTCGCTGGCCCTCGATGTCGCGAAGATCACGCTCGAGTTTGTGGATTCGCCTGACCAGGCGTCGACGGTCCGTTTCGAGCTGGGTCTCACCCGGGCCGCGGGTGTTGATTCCGCCGGCCTGCTGGCTGAGCGTGTTGCCACGTCCCCGCAGTCGCGGAAGCCGGTAGCGCAGCTGTGCGAGTTCGACCTGGGCCTTGCCCTCCTGGCTGTGCGCGTTCTGGGCGAAGATGTCGAGAATCACCGCCGTCCGATCGATGGCGGTCCGCCCCAGCAGCTTCTCGAGGTTGAACTGCTGCTTCGGCGACAGCTCGTTGTCGAACACCACCGTGTCGCAGTCGGTGTCGAGCGCGATGTCGCGGAGTTCGGTGGCTTTGCCCTTGCCGACGAAGGTCGGGCCATCCGGCGAGGTCCTGCGCTGGACCACTCGGGCCACTTCGTCCGCGCCGGCGGTGTCGACGAGCAGGCTCAGCTCGTCGAGCGACGCCTCGGTGTCCTCGGGCCGATCAGGCGGGAGGGTCACGCCCACGAGGACGATCTTCTCCCGGAACGCGCGATCGATCAGTGACACGACGCTGATCCTGTCAGGCCCACGGCCACTCGACGCGAGCGATCGCCTCGACCTCGACCGTGTAGTGCGTCGTCGAACCCAATTCGACCGTTGCATCACCGCCTGGTTGGTGAACCACGACCTGCCTACCGGCCATGCCCCAGGCGTGTGCCGCCGCTGCTGAAGCACAGGCACCGGTGCCGCAGGCGTCGGTCAGTCCCACCCCTCGCTCGAACACGCGCATGGAGACCTGGTCGTCCGGGCCGCAGACGATCGTTTCGACGTTCGCACCGCCCGCCACCTCGGCGTTGACGCGGCTTCCGACATCGACGAGGTCGACCGCCTCGTGGTCCGAAACCGCCAGCACGAGATGCGGATTCCCGACGTCGATCCACTGCGCGTGGGTGATGGGACCCGCAGTCCAGTCGGCGGCGAGGTCGCCGACGATGACGGCTCCGAGGTCGACCCGCAACGTGTGTCGAGTCGGTGATCCCTGACGCTCGAGCGTCAGCGTCTTGATCCCGACGTCGGAGGCGACGGTGAACTCGGGGCCTTCGACCACGCCCTGGAGGAGCGCCGCCTGTCCGACACACGAGATGCCGTTGCCGCTCATCTCGGCTCGCGAACCGTCTGCGTTGTGGAGCACCATCGCGAGGTCCGCCTTCGAGCTCGGAGTGACCCAGAGCAGACCGTCGGCGCCCACACCCTGGGTTCGATGGCACACCGCGACCACCTGCTCGGGCGTGAACGGACCCACCGGCTCACGGGCGAGGTCGAGGGCAACGAGGAAGTCGTTGCCGAGGCCATGGTGCTTGGTCAACTTCATGTGATCACGAGTCTTCCAGCCGTTCGCACAGCGGAGCGACTGACTTCACAGGATCGTCGACGTCGATCCAGGCGATCCGGGGATCACGATGGAACCACGCCCGCTGTCGGCGAGCGAAACGTTTCGTCCGACGAACGGCGAGATCGAGCGATTCGCCCAGGGGCGCCTCGCCGCGAAGGTGAGCGAGCAGCTCTCGATAGCCCAAGGCCTGCGCGGCCGACCGCGAGAGGCCGTCCGGTCGAGCAGCGAGCGCCCGAACCTCCTCGAGGAAGCCTGCGTCCATCTGGGCGTTGTAGCGGGACTCGATACGGCGCCGCACGGTGTCGGGCGGCAACCGGATACCGAGCAGCACGACGTCGGTCGGTCGATAGTCCCGCAGACCCGGCCCGAACGACGAAAACGGCCTGCCGCTCCCGACAGTGACCTCGAGGGCCCGCAGGACGCGACGTTCGTTGGTCGGCTCCATGCGCGAGGCAGCAACCGGGTCCAGCTCGGCGAGCCTGCGGTGAAGCACCTCGACATCGTGAGGCTCGGACTCGATCGCACTTCGCACGGCCGGAAAGGTGCCGGGGAACTCGAGCCGATCCACCACCGCTCTCAGGTAGAGCCCGGTACCACCGACCAGGAGCGCGCGGTTGCCGCGCGCCTCGATGTCGGCCACGACCTCGTCGTACGCCGCGCGGAATTCGACGACGGTGAAGTCCTCGTCCGGGTCGACCAGATCGATCAGGTGATGCCGGACCTCGGCCTGCTCAGCAGTGGTCGGCTTCGCCGTTCCGATGTCCATTCCTCGATAGACCTGCATCGAGTCCACCGAGACCAGCTCCCAGTCCGGGTTCCGGCGTGCGAGCTCGAGCGCGACCTGCGACTTGCCCGACGCAGTCGTTCCGACGAGGGCGGCGTGTCTCACGGACTCAGGGGTCCTGCGCGGCCGGCGGCGCCGTCACTTCCTCGGCTGCCAGCCAGAGGCTCATCCGGCAACAACAGGGATGCGGGTCCGGTGGACGGCAGCGGCCTCGACGTCGACGAACTCACCACGAAGGTGGTGGGCGGCCGCCGCGACGATGTCGAGCCGGACGGAGGTGCCCTGCCTCATCGGCGCCGGTGACGAGAAGTGGACGAGCTTGTTGTGTTCGGTCCGAGCCGTCGTCATGGCGGAATCGCGCTTCGACGGACCCTCCACGACGGCGGTCAGGGTGTGGCCGACACACGCCTCGTGTTTCGCCAGCGCGCTGCGTTCGACCACGATGCGAAGGCGCTCGAAGCGCCCGACACAGATGTCGTGGGCAACGAAGAGGTGCTCGAGGGTGGCCGCCTCGGTTCCGGGGCGCGGTGAGTAGATGAACGTGTATGCGCTGTCGTACTGGGCCTCTGCGGCGACTTCGAGCGTCTGTTCGAAGTCGTCCTCGGTCTCGCCGGGGAAGCCGACGATGATGTCGGTGGTGACCGCAAGGTCGCTGATGGCACTCCTGGCGGCCCCGAGTCGATCGAGGTAGCGCTCGGCGGTGTACCCGCGGTGCATCGCAGCCAGGACCCGGTCGCTCCCCGACTGCAGGGGAAGGTGCAGGTGATTGCACACCTCGGGGGTCTGGGCCATCGCCTCGATGGTCTCGGGCCGGAGGTCCTTGGGGTGCGGGCTCGTGTACCGCACACGGCGAATCCCGTCGACGGCGGCCACCTGACGAAGCAGGTCGGCGAACAGCGGGCGGACCCGGACGTCCTGGCCCGACGAGCGAGCTGACAAGGTCAGGTCTCGTCCATAGCTGTTGACGTTCTGGCCCAAGAGGGTCACCTCGGTGACCCCGTCGGCCGCGAGGGCTCGCACCTCGTCGACGATCTCGGCGGCGGTGCGGCTGATCTCGGGGCCGCGGACGGACGGGACGATGCAGAAGGCGCAGCTGTTGTCGCACCCGATCTGGATCGTCACCCATGCCGCCCAGGGCACTTCGCGGCGGGCGGGAAGCGCACTTGGAAAGGCATCACGATCGTCGGCAACGGTCTCGTCGAGCACTTCGACGATCGGCCCGTGCTCAGCAGCGTGGGCCAGCAGTTCGGCCGCTCGGCTCACGTTGTGGGTGCCGAACACCACATCGACGTGAGGAGCACGCTCGGCGATCAGGTCGCGGTCCTTCTGTGCGAGGCAGCCACCGACCACGATCTGCAGATCGGGGTTCGCGTCCTTGGCGGACTTCAGGTGACCCAGCGTGCCGTACAGCTTGTTGTCGGCGTTCTCACGGATGCAGCAGGTGTTCAGGACGATGACGTCGGCGGCATCGTCGGTTTCGGCCCGCTCGTACCCGTCGGCCTCGAGGAGTCCCGCAATGCGTTCGGAGTCGTGCTCGTTCATCTGACACCCAAAGGTGCGCACGACATAGGTGCGGGGCGCGGTCATGGCCCGTTGAGGTTACCGGGGCACACGGCACCCCGGCCCGACCGGTGCAGGGGGCCGGCTGGACCAGGGTGTCGTGCTTGGTCGCCGTGGTGGGCGAATCGGACGGGGGTCGGAGCGAACTCGGCGATCCCCGCCCAGGCTCAGGTATCGAGCGAGATGGGCTCGTCGTCAGCGTCGGTGAACCCTTCGTCGAGCGCCTCGGCATCATCGGAGGGGGCGTCGTCGTCGGCATCCGGTTCGGCGCCGATGCCGACCTGCTTGCGGATGCGGTCTTCGACCTCGACCATGATCTCGGGGTTGTCGTGCAGGAACGCCTTGGAGTTCTCGCGACCTTGACCGAGTTGCTCGCCTTCGTAGGTGTACCAGGCACCCGACTTCTTCACCAGGCCGAGGTCGACCCCGATGTCGAGGAGTGAACCCTCGGCACTGATGCCCTTGCCGTACATGATGTCGAATTCGGCCTGCCGGAAGGGGGCAGCCACCTTGTTCTTCACGACCTTGACCCGGGTGCGGTTGCCGACGACCTCGACCCCATCCTTCAGCGCCTCGATCCGACGGATGTCGAGCCGGACCGAGCTGTAGAACTTGAGGGCCCGCCCACCCGGCGTCGTTTCGGGCGAACCGAACATGACGCCGATCTTTTCGCGCAACTGGTTGATGAAGATGCAGATCGTCTGGGTCTTGTTGATGTTGGCCGTGAGCTTGCGAAGGGCCTGGCTCATGAGCCGGGCCTGGAGCCCGACGTGGGTGTCGCCCATCTCGCCCTCGATCTCGGCCCGTGGAGTGAGGGCTGCCACCGAGTCGATGACGATCACGTCGACGGCACCCGAACGAACCAGCGTGTCGGTGATCTCCAGCGCCTGTTCGCCGGTGTCAGGCTGGGAGATGAGGAGTTCGTCGACGTCGACGCCGATGGCCCGGGCATAGATCGGGTCCATGGCGTGCTCGGCATCGATGTAGGCACAGATGCCGCCGTTGCGCTGCGCCTCGGCCACCACGTGGGTGGCGAGGGTCGACTTGCCAGACGCCTCGGGGCCGAAGATCTCGATGACCCGACCGCGGGGCAGCCCGCCGACACCGAGGGCGAGGTCGAGTGCCAGCGCCCCGGTCGAAACCGTCTCGATGTCCATCGTGGTCTTCTCGCCCATCTTCATGACCGAGCCCTTGCCGTGTGCCTTTTCGATCTGGCTGAGGGCCATCTCGAGTGCCTTGTCGCGATCCATGATGTGGAGTCCTTTCGAAGTGCGGGGTTTGAGGCGTCTGCGCCGATCCGCAGCGATGAGATGACCCTAAACAGGGGGTGTGACAGTTATGGGGACACGCCGCGAATGACACGAAGGTAACTTCGAACAACTGTTCGGTCAAGCATCGAGACGAACAATTGTTCGTCTCCCGAGCAGCACGCCGATCGCGACGAGCATGGGCACGACCACCACCGCCACCGAGGCCCCGACCGAGAGGCGGGTGGCGGCCAGCGTGCCGACCAGCGCCGGCGCGACGAGCGAGGCGACCCTCGAACCCGCCGTCAACGCCCCGAGTCCGGCTCCGCGGCGTCCCGGCCGCTGGGCCGCCTCGTCGTAGAGACGTGGGAACAGCGGCGCGATGCCGACACCGGCGACCACGAACGACAGGAGCGCCCACGAGGCCGAGTCGATCAGAGAAGCTCCTACGACTCCGACCGCCGCCACGGCGAGCGCCACGTGCAGAAGTCGATCGCGGCCGAGGCGAGCCTGGACGAAGTCGCCCGCGAACCGACTGACCGTCATCCCCCAGGTGAACGCGACGAAGCCGAGACCGGCGACACCGGCCGACGTCGCCAGATCGTCGGAGAACCGGAAGGCGGCCCAGTCGCTCGAGGTGATCTCGACGGCGAGCGCGAACCCGCCCAGCAGCGCGAAGACGAGCAGTGACCGGCTGCGGATCGCACCATCGCTCGCAGCCGCAGAAGTGGGGCGAGCCGCCTCGTCGGTCCGGAGCAGACCGGGTGCGACCACGACGAGTGCCACGCTCAAGACGGCCGCTGAGACCAGCAGGTGCGTCTGGATCGACACTCCGCTCGCGGCGACCCGCGCCGAGGTGAGGCCTCCGATCACGGTGCCGAGGCTCCAGAGGCCATGGAGCCGGTTCATCACCGGCATCTCCCTGCGGGCGCTGATCCAGGAAGCCTGGAGATTCATGCCCGAGTCGACCACGAGGTCGAACGCCGATACGGCCGCGAGTCCGGCGAGCAACACGATGACGTGGTCGGCCACACCGATGAGCGCGAGACCCACGATCAGCCCGAACCCCCCGCCGATGACGACCCTCCGAGTACCCAGGCGCTCGATCAGTGGACTGACGACTGCAGCCCCGGCTACCCCGAAGACCCCTGCCGCTGCGAGGACCAAGCCGATCTCGTCGACGCCCAGGGCGAGCCGGTCACGGATCTCCGGCAACCGCGGCACGAACGAGGCGGCGACGGCTCCGTTGACGAAGAACTGTCCGCCGACCGACAAGAGCGCGCGGCCGTCACCGGGCAGGGGGTGGGGGATCGCCACGGTGATCGGCTCGCAGCGATCAGGTCGTCTCGAGCAGCCGATGGCGCAGGTGGTCGAGCGCGCTGATGACCGCGAACTGCCGGATCCGTTCGCGGTCTCCCGGCAACCGCACCCGCAGCGTCTCGACTGCCCCGTCGACCGACGATCCGATCCACACCGTTCCGACGGGCTCGCCGTCCTGCTCGTCCGGGCCCGCCACCCCCGACAGTGCCAGTCCGACCTGGGCGCGAAGGGCTCGACACGCGCCGAGGGCCATCGCTCGAACTGCGGACTCGCTGACCACGGGGCCGTCGCCGACTCCGAGAAGCTCGCGCTTGACGTCGGAGGCATAGGAGACGATGCCGCCGCGGAACCAACGGCTCGCCCCCGCCACGGCGGTGATCCTGGCTCCGACGAGACCGCCGGTGAGCGATTCGGCGAGCGCGAGCGTCGAGCCACGCGCCACCAGCAGTTCGCCGACGGCGTGTTCCATGGTCTCATCGTCGACTCCGAACACCAGCGCTCCGAGGGACTCGCGAATTCGGGCCTCCTCGAGATCGAGCACGCCGTCGGCCGTCGCGACGTCGACCGCCTTGACCGTGAGCCGGACCTTCAGTCCTTCCCATCCGCTCGCGTTGAACGCAAGCGTGGCACTGCCCAGATCATCGAGGTCGGCGATCACCTCGGCGAGGCGCTCGGCGAGACCCGACTCACTCTCGCCCCACGTCCGCAGCGTCCGCGACCGGATGACCGCATCGCGACCGAATCGACGGTGGATGTCGGGGATCACCTCGTCGGCGACGAGGATCTTCATCTCGCGAGGAACCCCCGGCACGGCGTAGATGACCTTGTCGCCAACCGGGCAGGCGAGGCCAGGAGCAGTGCCCGGCTGGGTGTCGAACGCGAAGCCGCCCCTCGGCACATCGGCCTGACGCTCGTTGTTGGGCGGCATCACGCGGTTGCGCGACGAGAACATCGCAGCGATCCGAGCGACCAGATCGGGATCGCGCTCGAGTTCGACCCCCATGACCTCGGCGACGGCCTCGCGGGTGATGTCGTCGTGGGTCGGACCGAGCCCCCCACAGCAGATGACGATGTCGTTCTCGTCGAGCGCGCGGCGCAGCGCCGTGACCATGCGATCGTGGTTGTCGCCGACCTTTGTGTGACGGAACGAATCGACACCGGCGTCTGCGAGATGTCGACCGATCCACGCCGAATTCGTGTCGACGATCTGCCCCAGCAAGAGCTCGGTTCCGATCGCGATCACCTCGGCCTGCATCGCGGCGACCGTATCGGGTGCGTCGACGCTCGCTGTGGCCGACCGTTGCCTCACGTAGCGTGGCCCGGTGCCGAAGCCCCGCTTGCTGTACCTCGGCCTCGACGCGTGCGATTCGCCGACGGTCCTCGGCTGGATGCGCGACGGACTGCTGCCCTCACTCGCGGCGATCCGGTCGCGGAGTCTCGCCTTCCCCACGAAGGCGCCCTACGGCACCTTCGTGGGTTCGACGTGGCCGAGCTTCGCCACGGGCCGACGACCCGAACACCACGACCACTGGAACTGGATTCAGGTCGACCTCGACCACACCGACCGCTACGTGTCGCCGAGGCAGCAGACCGGCGACGCGTTCTGGCGTCACCTCGACCGAGCGGGGCTGCGCGTGGCTGTCGCCGACGTGCCGCACAGCCTCGCCCCTGCGAGTTTCGACGGCAGCTTCGTGTCGGAGTGGGGCGGCCACGACCGGCTCGAGGGCACCCAGTGGACCCCGACCGATCTGCTGACGAGGATGGGGGTCGGACCCCACCCGGTCGGTTGCCGCCCGGCCCCGGACGATTCGCTGCGCTTCGCCCCGTGCGATCCACACCACCGCTCTGGTCTGGTTCGCGACGCGACCGAGACGGCGGCGCTCGTCCACGACCTGCTCGTCGGCATCGAACGGAAGCAGACGATGATCGAGTTCCTCATCGACGGGGGTCACGACGTGGTGATCAGCGTCTTCGGCGAGTCCCACTGCGTGGGCCATCAGCTGTGGCACGTGCACGATGGAGACCACGATCGCCACGACCCCGAGGTGCTCGCGTCGCTTCCCGACGATCCGCTCCTGATGGTCTATCGACGGCTCGACGCCGCCGTCGGGGCGCTCGTCGATCGGGTCGGGCCCGGCACGACCGTGCTCGTCCACCTCAGCCATGGCATGCAGGCGCACCACGACGGCACCCACCTGCTCGATCCCCTGCTGTGGCGAATCGACCAGATCGACGCGTGCGCGACGCCCGGTCGGATCAGCCAGGCGCTCGACCGTGTCCCGATCGAGCTACGGGGGCCCGCGCTGCCGATCGCCTACCGGTGGGCCGGCCGCAAGCCCGAGTCCACTGCGCCCGACACACCGCACGAACGCGCAGCTCGACGCTTCTACCAGCTGCACAACAACACCGTGGTCGGTGCCGTCCGCGTCAACCAGCAAGGCCGTGAGCAGCCCGGGGTCGTCGCCGCTGCCGACCGTCCGGAGCTTCTCGACCACCTCGAGCAACGACTCGCCTCGGTCATCAACCTCGCCAGCGGCGAGCCCGTCGTCGAGCGATGTGTTCGCGGCGACGACATCCACGAACGCCGTCCCGACGACCTGCTCCCCGATCTGTACGTCGAATGGAATCGCCGCACGCAGATCGAGCGGGTGTGGAGCCCCGAACTCGGCGTGGTGCGGGTGCCGTACCGCCACTGGCGGACCGGTGATCACCACGACGACGGCACGCTGTTCGTCGCCGGACCCGACGTCGAGCCTGGAGACGACGCCGAACCGATCGACCTGATCGACGTCCCCGTCTCGATCTGTGCGCGATTCGGCGTCGACCTTCCCGACGCGGACGGCGTGGCGATGGCCTGGGCCGAGGGGGTCGACGATGCGTGAGCGCATCAGGGCGGCATCGGCTCGGGGACACATCGGTCAACGAATCAACCACGCAACCGAGCTCGCAGGGCGGGCCTGGCATCTGATCGACCACACGGCACGTCGGGCATCAGAGCTCGAGGGCCGGGTGACCCACCTCGAGCGCCTCGCATCGATCGAGGCGACCATGCGATGGATCGAGCAGGCCACGGTGCCCCACGACGTCTTGGTCAGCGTCCTCACCGTGACCCGCAACCGCTCTGATCTCCTGCCCGAGGCCATCGCGAGCCTCCAAGCCCAGGCGTATCCCAACTGGGAGCTGATCCTGGTCGACGACGGGAGCAATCCCGAGCACGCCGCAGCGGCGTCGGCGATCACAGCTGCCGATTCGCGCATCGTGGCGGTGGCACCAGCGGGTCGAGGTCTGGCTGCAGGGCGAAACACGGCACGCCGCGCGGCATCGGGGTCGCTGATCACCCACCTCGACGATGACAACCTGATGCACCCGCTGTGGCTCAAGGCCGTGGTGTGGGGCTTCGGTCAGCGGCCCGACGTCGACATCTTCTGTGGTGCTCGACTGATCGACGACGTCGAACGGGCCGCGGGGCTGAGCACGCCGGGGCTGCCGGCGGTCCAATTCGAAGAGGTCGATCACACCGTCCTCGAGCGGCGCATGCAGACCGACAGTGGGTCGATCGCCCATCGTGCGTCGGTCGAGACGCGCTCGGACGAGCGGTTCGCCCGAAACGACGACTGGGACTGGCTCGCTCGGGCGACACGCACACATCCATACGCATCGCTTCCGTGCATCGCGCAGACCTACCGCACCAACGCGGTCAACCGCTTGAGCGGCTCGGTCACCACCATCGCCGAGTCAGGCTGAGTCGGCCCGAGCCATCGTCGAGGCGGCTGCTCTGCCGTCGAGGACGTAGTTGACGCCCGTGACCACCGTCAGGACGACGGCGACCCACAAGACGGCGTTGGGGATCCAGTCGGCCTCCTCCGCGGTCAGGGGGAGGAGGGCGAATCCGATCGCCACCTCCTGCACCACGGTCTTCACCTTGGCCCAGTAGCGAGCCTCGATTGCCAGCCCGCGCCGCCCGTAGTACGACCGCAAGGCCTGGATCCCGAGTTCGCGCACGGTGATGATCGCGACCGGCACCCACCAGAATCGATCCGCGGCCACCAAGGCCCACGCAGTGCCGAGCACCAGCACCTTGTCGGCCAGCGGATCGAGGAACGCGCCCGACCGAGTCGTGCCGTACTTCCTCGCGAGGTGACCGTCGAAGCCGTCGCTGACCGCCAGCGTGATCCACAACGCGAGTGCGGGCCACGAATGGCCGTTGGTGACGATCATCCAGAGCAGGTAAGGCGTGATCACCAGGCGGGTGATCGTGAGCGCATTCGCCGGCGTTGCCAGGGCCGACGGACCAAAGGACAGGTGGTGCTCGGCCGACGACTCCGACATGGTCATCGCACTGCTTCGAGATCGGGCCCGAGTGCAGTCGTGATCGTGACCTTCGTGAACTCGCCCACGGGGAGGGCGGCATCGACGCTGATCACGCCATCGATCTCGGGGGCTTCGCGGCGGCTGCGCGCGCGTCCGGGACGGTCCACGAGCACTTCGACCCGCGAACCGACCAGTTCGTCACGTTTTGTCGCCGTGATGGCGTCTTGCATGTCGGTCAACTCGGCCAACCGCTCGAGCGTCAACCCGCGGGGCACTCGGTCGTCGAGCTCGGCGGCGTAGGTGCCCGACTCGGCCGAGTAGGCGAAGAAGCCGCACCAGTCGAGCTGAGCGGCATCGACGAAGTCGACCAGTTCGGCGTGGTCATCCTCGGTCTCGCCCGGGTATCCGACGATGAAGTTCGATCGAAAGGTGGCGTCGGGCTCCTGCAGGCGGATGTCGCCGATCCGATCGAGGAATCTCTGCCCGTCGCCCCATCGGCGCATGCGGCGCAGCAACGGGCGCGAGACGTGCTGCAGACTCAGGTCGAAGTACGGCACCCCGGTGGCGAGCACTGCCTCGACGAGCTCATCGGTCAGGTCGGAAGGGTAGAGGTACAGCAGGCGGACCCATTCGGTCCTGGCAGCCACTGCTTCGACCAGACCGGCGATCTGGCGATCGCCGCGCCCCTGGTCACGGCCGAAACTCGCCAGGTCCTGCGCCACGAGCACGATCTCACGGGCGTCGAGCTGGTCGACCTCGTCGAGGATCGCAGCGATCGTCCGCGACCGCTGCGGGCCGCGAAAGCTCGGAATCGCGCAGAAGCCGCACTTGCGATCGCACCCCTCGGCCACCTTGACGTAGGCCCAGGGTTCGGTCGCCGCCGGTCTGGGGAGGTTGAGCAGATCGAACGCCGGCACCCGATCAGGCTTGGTGCCCAGGGTGACCGGCACCCCGAATCCACGCACCGCATCGACCTCGGGAAGCGCGTCGGCCAGCTCGGCTCCGTAACGCTCGGCCATGCAGCCCGTGACGATGAGCTCGGCGTCGGACCGCCGGTCGGCGTCGAGAGCGAGGATGGTGTCGATCGACTCCTGACGGGCCTCCTCGATGAACGCGCAGGTGTTGACGACCACCAGATCTGCCTCGTCGGCCGACGCGGCCGGCTGCATGCCGTCGGCGATCAACGTGCCGACGAGCTTGTCGGAATCGACCTGGTTCTTCGGGCACCCGAGGGTCTCGACCCAGTACCGGGAGCCCGCTCGCGCCGCAGCTGCCATGGGCATTGCATCCTACGGACCGGCGGACGAACCAGGAGAACCTCACCACAGCCGTTCGGTCGAGGGTCTCGGCGGCGGCGACCGAGAGGGTGACCACCGCTCCGCTGCTGACCGCGTGCAAGGGCAGTACCCTCGCTGCGATGCCGGGGCTCTCTGAGGTGGAGGTGCAGACGTTTCTCGACGAGCCAGGCCATCTCCTCCGCCTCGCCACGGTCGATGCCCACGGTTTCCCGAGGGTGGTGCCGATCTGGTTCATCTTCGAAGACGATCGCATCTGGTTCACGCCCCGCCTGAAGTCGGCCTGGTGGCAAGACCTCCAGCACGACCGCCGAGTTGCGCTGACGATCGACGAGGACGAGTCCCCCTACCGGAAGGTCGCGCTGAGGAGCGAGGTCACGATCGAATTCGAGCCTGGCCAGGACGACGAGTGGCGTGACCTCTATCGGGCGATCGCCAAGCGATACACCGCCGACGAGTTCGCGCAGGCCTACGTCAACGCCACGATCGAGGAGCCACGGGCCCTCTTGTCGGTGCCTTGCGACGTGGCGGGTGTCACGACGTGGCGGATGCCGGTCGCCGGCGAGGACCCCGCAGGGGTCTGGGCCGATCGCTACTACCACCGCAAGCCCGACATCTCCGAGTGGGTTCCGTAGCCGACACCCTCAGGCGGGCGCGCCGCCCATACCGCTGTCGTGCCCGAAGAGCCGGCCGCCCTCGGACCATCGGCGAAGCGAATCGAACGGGTAGATACCGGTGGAGTGGCCATCGTTCCACGTGACGTTGAGGCCCCATGCACCGTGCAGTTCCGCGGTCGAGATCTCGAGTGGGGTGGGGCTGCCCGGCAGGGGCCACACCTCGACGCCCTGGTCGCGGAACCCCCGGCACTGCGCGCACGGGCATGCCAGCCGGAGTCGCATGATGTCGAAGGTCGCCTCGTGGTCGTCGGCGAAGACGACCGTGACGGCGGTGTCCTTGTCGACGTCGATCGAGATCGGCTGGTTGCGGTCGGCGGTCAAGCGGTGAAGTTCAGCGCCAGGCCGGGACGCGGCCACTCGGCAGCCATGAGGTGACCGACGCCCGACAGGGTGACGAACGCCGTCCGGCGATCGGGTCCGCCGAAACAGATGTTGGTGACCGAGAGGTCGGGGAACGGCGAGACCCGCGTGAGCGCCTGCCCCTGGATCTCGACGAAGAGCACCGATCCGTCGTCCATGGCGATGGGGCCCTCGGGAAACCGGAGGCCGTCGGCGATCAGGCGGGGTTCGCTCATCGCGACTTCCTAGCACCGTGGCTGATCACGCCGCGAGCAACGGCACCGTCACGACGTAGGCGATGATGAGCAGGAGGCCTTCCCACCGCACGATTCTGTGGCCGGTGATCATGAACGCGAACGCGGCGATCGCGACCCCGACCATGAGGAACGACGCCAGCCCGGTCAGGTTCGTGTCGGTGATCGGACCGGGGCCTGCGAATCCTGCCGCAGCACCGACGCCGAGGCTGTTGAACAGGTTCGACCCGAGCAGGTTGCCGATGATGAGGTCGTCCTCGCCCTTGCGGGCCGCGGCGACCGACGTCACCAGCTCGGGCAGCGAGGTTCCCAGCGCCACCAAGGTGAGACCGACGAACCCCTTCGCGAGGCCGAGTTCGTCGGCGATCTCGAGGGCGCCCCACACCGTTGCATAGGCACCGGCGACCACCCCGACGAGGCCGACGATTGTCCGTGTGGTCTCGACCCCGACCGGATGTTCGACGTCCTCTCCGAGATACTCGTCGACCTCGCTGGCGAGGTCGTCCTCGTCGCCACCACTCCGGGCCGCCTCGTAGAGGATGAAGGCGAGGATGCCCACCAGGAGAATCGCCGAGAACACGGCTTCCTTGGTGGTGAGCCCGTCCTGGATGAGGAAGGCGAAGACGACCACGGCGCCGGTCGACAGCGGCGCCTCCCGCCGCAACGTGGCGCCCTTGATGCTCAGCGGCAGCACGAGCGCGGCGACGCCCATCACCAGTGTCAGGTTGGCGACGTTGCTCCCGATGATGTTGCCCACCGCGACGTCGATCTCGCCCTGACCGGCACTGATGGCCGACACCACCATCTCCGGAGCGCTGGTCCCGAAGCCGATGATGACGGCGCCGATCACGATCGGCGAGATCTTCAGCGTATAGGCGAGCCGCGCCGCACCGATGACGAACTGGTCGGCGGTCTTGGTGAGGACGAACAGGCCGGCAACGACGACGAGGGCAGCGATCGGCACGTCGGCCGACTGTATCTGCGCCCGACTTCACCGCCGAACCCCACAAGACCGCGGGGACGGACACAGAGGTTCAGATGGTGCGGACGAATTCCGCCCATTCGTCGACCCAACGTCGCCACACCGCGCGCGGGTAGTCGTGGCCCATGCCCTCGATCTCGACGTAGCGGGCGCCGGGGACGACCTCGGCGGTCTGCCGCCCGCCGCTCGGGGTGATGAGGGTGTCCCGGCTGCCGTGAAGCACCAGGGCCGGCACGTCGATCCGGGCCAGCTCCGCCGAGCGGGACTCGTCGGCCACGACGGCGGCGATCTGGCGCGTGACACCGTCGGGACAGAAGCACCGGTCGTAGGCGGCTGCGGCGCGGGTCCGGACGTCGGCCTCGTCGATCCACTCGGGCTTCGAACCATAGATCGCCAGTGCATCGACGTGGCTCTGGGCGTACTCGTCACGACTCGTCGCGGGTGGCGCCAAGAGCGCTTCGATCGCTTCGGGAGTGGCGTCACCGAAGCCCGGCTCGCCGGTGCGAGACATCACCGAGGTCATCGACCACAGGCGGTCGGCGTGGTGGATCGCCATGCGTTGCACGATCATCCCGCCCATCGACAAGCCCATCACGTGGGCTCTGCTCGTCGGATCTCCGGTGGCCGCATCGATCACCGCGACCGCGTCAGCCGCCATGTCCGGGACCGTGTAGTCGACACCGTCGAGCTTCGAGCTCAGTCCGGTGTCCCGATTGTCGAACCTGATCACCCCGAACCCCTCGGCCGCGAACATCTCGCACCACTCGTCGGCGTAGTTGATCGATTGGGAGCCGAGGCCGTTGACCAGCAGCAGCGCCGGGTCCTCGGTGCTCCCGAACGTCTCGTAGTAGAGCTCGACGTCACCGTTCGCAGTGCGAGGCATCGGGCCAGGTTAGGACAGACTCTTCATGTGCTCGATGGTGTGACCCTGATCACCGGCGTGATGGCCGCCGGCAAGTCGACCGTGGCGCAGGCACTGGCCGAACGGCTCCCTCGCTCGGTCCACGTACGGGGTGACGTCTTCCGCCGCATGATCGTCTCGGACCGCCACGAGATGGGTGCCGACCCGAGCGACGAGGCGCTCGTCCAGCTCAGCATCCGCTACGAGCTCGCCGTTGCGACCGCGGACCACTACGCCCGCGAAGGATTCGCCGTGGTGCTCCAGGACATCGTGCTGGGCCCGATTCTCACCGACGTCGTCGATCTCCTCGACGCACGGCCACGCCGCCTGGTGGTCTTGGCACCGTCAGCCGACACGGTCCGTGAACGCGAGGCCGGTCGCGACAAGGTGGGATACCACTCGATCGACGTCGAACGCCTCGACCGGGCGCTGAAGGACGAGACGCCCCGCTTCGGGCTGTGGCTCGACACGACCGACCTCACCGTGGCCGAGACGGTCGATCAGATCATCGAACGAGCCGCAGAAGCCGAGGTCTGAACACTCACACCGTCCACGGCTCAGTACCCTGCGCGGGTGGCTGGCGACGAGGACGAAGTCAGACGTGACGACACGACCGAGGCGCTCCTCACCGCCGATCTGCGCTTGGCCGAGTTCCTCAAGGGCGACCCACCGCTCCCCCACGCATTGCTCTTGGTCGTGTCGGGCGACCAGCGGGGCGAGATCCTGACGATGGACAACTCACCCGCGATCGTCGGCCGCGTCGCGGATGCCGATGTCATGATCGACGACACGACCGTGTCACGTCGACACGCGATCCTTCGGCACGGCCCTGATGGGCTCGAGGTCGAGGACCTGGGCTCGTCGAACGGGACAACCATGAACGGCAACCCCATGACCGGGTCGTTCCACCTGATCGACGGCGACCTGGTCGGCTTCGGCTCGGCCACCGTGCTCGTCAAGCGCATCGCCTGACCACGCCGCTGGTCGGAACCCTCGTCCGGCGACGACGCAGTCCCGCTCGACCGCTGCGACGGAGCAGCTGAGGCGTCCGGTCGCTGATCAGCCGTCGGCGCCGGCTCCGGACAGCAGCTCTTCGAGCTCGGCTTCGGTCATCAGCACGTCACGAGCCTTCGAACCGGTCGACGGGCCGACCACACCTCGTTGCTCGAGGAGGTCCATGATGCGACCGGCGCGCGCGAAGCCGACCTTGAGCTTGCGCTGGAGCATCGAGGTCGAGCCCAGCTGGCTGCGAACGATCAGCTCCATCGCCTGCCACATCAGGTCGTCGTCGTCATCGCTGCCCGACGAACCTCCGGGGAGCGCGGCACCGGACGGGCCGCCATCGGTCGAACCCTGGACCTCTTCGACGTAGGTGATCTCGGGAGCCTGCTTCCGCCAATGGGCGGCGATCTTGCGGACTTCCTCTTCGGTGACCCAGGCGCCCTGGATGCGGCGTGGGCTCGACGAAGCCGGGCCGAGCAAGAGCATGTCGCCCTTGCCGACGAGCCGCTCGGCACCGCCCTGGTCGAGGATGACGCGAGAGTCGGTCACCGAACTGACCGCAAATGCCAGGCGGGCGGGCACGTTGGCCTTGATGACGCCGGTGATGACGTTGACAGACGGACGCTGGGTGGCGATGACGAGGTGGATGCCCACGGCACGAGCCATCTGGGCGAGGCGGCAGATCGACTCCTCGACGTCGCGAGCCGCGACCATCATCAGGTCGGCCAGCTCGTCGACCACGACCACCACGAAGGGCAAGCGCGGGAAGTTCTCGGGCTGGTCGCCCTCGAGGTCGAGAACATCTCCGTCGTGGTTGTTCAGGTCGCCCCGGTCGTAGGCCGCGTTGTAGCCGGTGATGTCGCGCACCCCGACCTCGCTGAGCAGGTCGTACCGGCGCTCCATCTCCTTGACGGCCCAGCTGAGCGCGTTGGCCGCCTTCTTCGGATCGGTCACGACCTGGGTCAGCAGGTGCGGGAGCTTGTCGTACTGGCCCATCTCGACGCGCTTGGGGTCGATGAGGATCATGCGGACCTGGTCGGGCGTCGACCGCATGAGGATCGACGTCAGGATGCTGTTGAGGCACGACGACTTGCCCGCCCCGGTGGCACCGGCGATGAGGATGTGCGGCATCTGGGCAAGGTTCATCATCATCGACTTGCCGTTGATGTCGCGCCCCACCGCACCCTCGAGGGGATGCTTGGCCTTGATCGCCTCCGGGCTGCTCAGCAGGTCGCCGAGGGCGACGATCTTGCGGTCGGCATTGGGTACCTCGACCCCGATGGCCTGACGTCCCGGAATCGGAGCGAGGATCCGGACATCGGGCGAGGCCATCGCGTACGCGATGTCCTTGTTCAGGCTCGTCACCTTGCTGACCTTGACGCCCGGACCGAGCTCGAGTTCGTAGCGGGTGACGGTCGGGCCGACCACCATGCCGACGAGGCGGGTCTCGACGCCGTGTTGGGCGAGGGCAGCTTCGAGTTCGCGGCCCCGGGCCTCGACCGCCTTGGCATCGACGTCCTGCCTGGCCGAGACCTCGAGGAACTTCTTGGGTGGCAGCTTCCATTCGGACCGGCGCGCCCCGGGACCGAGATCGATCTCGAGCTGGGTCGCATCGACCGGTTCGTCGACGTGGGTCTCGAGCTTGGGTCGGGCCGGCTCGGGCCCAGATGACGCGTCGTACTCGTCTGTATGGTCGGTGTCGTCGGCGTCGGGCTCAGCCGGATCGACCATCGTGGGGTCCGAATCCTGGTCGAAGACCTCGCCGCCGATGTGGAGTGTCGGGTCGTCCGATCCGGCGCTGCGTGACGAATCGAGTTCGAACATCGCCTTGACGCCACGGCGCAGGACCTGGCCGAGGGGACGTACTCCGTTTGCCGTCGTCTCGGCCGCGACCCGCACGGGAGTGCGGGTCAGGACGACGAGCCCGATGAGACCGATCACCACGAGCACGAGCGACGCGCCCCACGACGCGAGCAGGCTTTCGAGCGGTGACCCGACGGCTGCGCCGGCAACTCCGCCGGCCGCACGGAAGTCGTCGAGCGGATCGCTCCACGAGACGCCACTGGCGACGTCGATGAGACCCAGGACCGACAACGCGAGCGCACTGCCTCCGACCGCGAGGTGGGCACGGGCAGACCGTTCGACCTCGCCGTGCGGGTCGTCCTTCAGCAGCGCATAGCCGATCGCCAACAGCGCGACGGGAAGGGCGAAACGACCCACCCCGACGAGGGTTCCCGCCGCCGTGGCCAGCCCGCGGCCCACCGGCCCGGCCAGGTCGACATAGGTCCCGAGACCGACCACCAGCCCGAAGCCGATGCAGGCGAGGCCGCCCACGTCGGCACCGTGGCCGGTCAGCGCCGATCGCACCATCCCCGGAGGTGGTGGTGGCGGGATCTTCTTCGATCGGGACGGGGTCGCGCGAGTGCCCACAGTGGCCACAAGGTTAACACCAGCAACATCACCAACAGCGGGAACCCGGCCAAGCGCAGGTCTGCCGTGAATGCCGCGGTCCGGCGTGAACGACGCCGCTGTGACACCAGGAGTCCACGGCGGACCGAGAAATCGACGTCAGACGATCCCGGGCCGGCGGCGGACGTGCGTGCGGCACGCTGTGAGCCGTGCCACCGTTCTCGGACGGCCGAACTCGAATCCTGGAAACACGCACCGATGTCGGACGGCTCGGCATCGGCGAGCGCTTCACGCGTGATGGGTCAACCGCAGCGTGCAGTTCGTCGTCGGCCTCGAGCAACTGACTCCATCATCGGTGCGTCAACGACGCTGACAGCTCGGGCACCAGGTGGTCGAACGTCCGTCGATGATCTTGCGGCGCAGCGGCTCACCGCACCGAAGGCATGCCTCTCCCGACCGGCCGTAGCAGCGCAGCTGTCGCTGATTCGTTCCTACTCCCCCGTCGGCGTTGCGATAGTCGCGCAGCGTCGTTCCGCCGTTGGCCAGCGCTCCCTCGAGCGATCGTCGAAGCGCCGCGAGCAGGCGGTCGGCCCGCGGCCGACTCAACGAGCGGATCGACGGGTTGATCTCGGCATCCCACAGCGCCTCGTCGGCATAGATGTTGCCGACGCCGGCGATGGGGCGCTGACTCAGGAGCTGCGTCTTCAGCTTGGCGTTGCTGCGCCGGAGGTTGGCCCACAGGCCCCCGTCGTCGAGGGTCACATCCCAGGGTTCCGGGCCTTGCGCTGCGAGGGTCGGGAAGCGCGCATGTTCGCCACGGTCGACGACGCCGAGCCGCCCGAAGCGACGGACATCCCGGTAGGTCAGATACGTGCCGTCGTCGAGCTCCCACCAGGCACGCAGATACGGATCGCCGGTGTCGGCTGATCGAGCCAGCTGGCCGGTCATGCCGAGATGGACGACGAGTTCACGGTCGTCGTCGAGTTCGAACAGCAGGTACTTGCCCCGCCGCCCGACCGACTCGAACGTCGCACCGACGGCCTCGATCGCACCATTGAACTTCGCAGACGCATGACCCCACCCGTCGACCACCTGCCGGCCGACGACGAGCGGTTCGATCCCCCGCCGCACCGTTTCGACCTCGGGGAGCTCGGGCATCCCCGCCGACGGTAGCGAGATCCCGTGGCACGATCCTCCGATGATCACCCACGACGATGTGCGACGGATCTCACTCGCTCTGCCAGGGGCCTTCGAGCAGCCGTCCTACGGCGATCGCCCATCGTGGCGGACCAAGGCCCGCATGTTCACGTGGCTGCGCGACGATCCCGAGGCCTTGGTCGTGTGGGTCGACTCGGTCGAGGAGAAGGACGCCATGACCGCCGGCGAACCACAGAAGTTCTTCACCACGTCGCACTACGACGGACATCCGATCGTCCTCGTGAACCTCGACACCGTCTCCTCGGCCGAGGCCACCGAGCTCATCACCGAGTCCTGGCGGCTCCGGGCGCCCAAGACGCTCGTGAAGCAGTGGGATGTCGACCACGCATGACGATCGAAGCGGTGGTGTTCGACTGGTACGCGACGCTGGGTCAGCCACTGGCAGGCGACGTCTGGTACCGGCTGCCCGACCTCGTGCGCGAGGCCGGGGGCTCGTTCGACGAAGAAGCGAGTCGGGCGTTCTGGGCCGACCATCCGACCGACCATGTCGAGCACTCGGCCGATCGCGACAGCTACGAAGCGTTCCAGGCCGAGCGGATGGCGACGTTGTTTCGCCGCTGTCAGGTACCCGAGAGCGCCGTCGGACCGCTGATCGAGGTCGTCGCCGCCGAGCGCTATGCCCGCGTGTTCCCGCTGTACGACGACGTCGTGATGCACCTCGAGTCCCTTCGGGCGCAAGGGATGACCATCGGCGTGTGCTCCAACTGGGACTGGAACCTGCAGGACCAGTTCGATGCGCACGGCATCGGCGATCTGTTCGACGGCGTCGTGTGCTCGGCCATCGTCGGCTACACGAAACCGCACCCGCACATCTTCGACGCCGTCGTACGGGACATCGGCGTCGATCCGGCGACGACGCTGTTCGTCGGTGACACCTGGGAGGCCGACATCGAAGGATCGGTCGCCGCCGGGTTCAGACCGGTCCACATCGTGCGTCGCGGCAGCTGCGAGGTGGACGACCATGCGGAGGTCCCATGCATCAGTGGACTCGGCGAACTACTCGAACTGATTTCCTGGAACCCCTGAAGGGCCGCGCTGCCCTAGAGCGCTGCGACCGCCTGGCCTGCGAGCCCGGTCGCGAGTCCGAAGGCCGGGTCCGCCTCGTCGCCGATGTCGAGACCAGGCATCCGGAGCTCGATGATGCCCGTGCCGCTGCGCACGAGCACGGCATCGAGGCGCTCTCCCTGGCCTGCGTCCGTGCGACCGCGGAAGATCGCGACCGCCTCGTCGCCCACCGCTTCGACGGTCACGTAGCGATCACCGGCGAGACCGACACGGGCGATCTCCTCGTCGAGGGTCGACGATCCGACCGAACCGACCCGAAGGCTCACCACGGCGAGTCCGTTGATGTTGCGCCAGGCACAGCTGTGTTCGCCCGACACCTCGTCGCTCGTACCGGTCCGTTCGATGTCGTCGGACAGGGCACCCACGGCCTCGTCGCTCAACAGCGAGCACGGATCGGCGGTCACCGCCGGGGCCGGCGGGATGGTCGTCGTCGTGGCCTCGCCGCCGCCCGACGAGCAAGCCGCGGCCACACACAGCGCGGCCAGGAGGCACCGGCGAATCTTCACGCCTCCATGACGACCGGCACGATCATCGGTCGGCGCTTCGTCGCCTTGTTCACGAATCGGCCCGCCGCCTTGCGCACCTGGCGCGAGACGTTCTCGATGTCACCGCCGCCCTT
Source organism: Acidimicrobiales bacterium (assembly GCA_035529695.1). GTDB lineage: Bacteria > Actinomycetota > Acidimicrobiia > Acidimicrobiales > Salinilacustritrichaceae > DATKWD01. Next base: position 62,816 of record DATKWD010000061.1, read on the forward strand.
CTCGAACGCCTGCTTGACGGCTCGCTCGACCTCGTCGGCGCAGTCGGCGAGCAGCCCCTCGGCTTCGGGAGCGTGCACCCAACCCCGGGTGACGATCTCGGGACGGGCCAGCATCGCCCCGGTCTCGACGTCGACGCTCACGATGACGACGACCACCCCCTCCTCAGCCAGGACCTGACGGTCGCGTAGGACCGCATCGCCTACGTCGTCGAGGGTCCCGTCGACGTAGAGGTAGCCGGCCGGCACCTTACCGACGGCCACGAGACCGTCGTCGGTGAGCTCGACCTGGTGGCCGTCCTCGCAGACCCAGACCTTGCTTGCGTCGATGCCCATCTGACGGGCGATCTTGGCGTGGGCGACCAGGTGGCGGTACTCGCCGTGGACGGGGATGAACCATTCGGGCCTGGTGATCGAGTGGTAGGTCTTGAGCTCCTCGGCCTTGGCGTGCCCGGTGGCGTGCACGTCGCTGTGGCCCGAGTGCACGACCTCTGCTCCGGTGCGGACCAATCCGTCGATGACCTTCGAGACGTTCATCTCGTTGCCGGGGATCGGGTGCGAGCTCAGGATGATGGTGTCGTCGGGACCGATGGTGAGCCACTTGCTGGTGCCTGATGCCATCAGCGACAGCGCGGACATCGGCTCGCCCTGGCTGCCGGTCGAGATGATGCAGACCTGGCCAGGATCGAGATCACCGATGTCTGCGATGTCGATGAGTGCGGACTCAGGGATGTTCAACAAGCCCATCTCGCGGGCCAGCTTCACGTTCTTCTTCATCGACAAGCCGAGCGTCGTGATCTTGCGACCGAACGCCTGGGCCGCATCGGCGATCTGTTGGACGCGGTGCACGTGACTGGCGAAGCACGCCGTGATGATGCGCCGCCCCTCGTGGGCGTGCATCAGGTCATACAGGACCTGGCCGACGGTGGTCTCCGATGCCGAGTGGCCGTGCTCGTCGGCATTGGTCGAGTCGGCCAGCAGGAGGCGGATGCCGTCGTTGCTGGCCATGGCGCCCAGCCGGCTGAGATCGGTGAGGCGGCCGTCGACCGGGGTGAGGTCGATCTTGAAGTCGCCAGAGTGGACGATGGTTCCCTGCGGGGTGTGGAACGCTGTGGCGAACCCGTGTGGAACCGAGTGGGTGACCGGAATGAACTCGAGGTCGAACGGGCCGACCTGTCGACGTTCGTTGTCCTGCACCACGTTGAACTCGGTGCGGCCGAGGAGGCCGGCTTCCTCGATCCGGTTGCGAGCGAGGCCCAGGGTCAGCGCCGACCCGAAGATCGGGAAGCTCATCTCGCGGAGCAGGAAGCTGAGGGCACCGACGTGGTCCTCGTGCCCGTGGGTGGCGATGCAACCCTCGATGCGATCGGCGTTCTCGCGGAGATAGGTGAAGTCGGGCAGCACCAGGTCGACCCCGAGCATGTCGAGATCGGGGAACATCAACCCGCAATCGATGAGCATGATGCGGTCGTCGACTTCGACACAGGCGCAGTTCCGCCCGATCTCGCCGAGACCGCCGAGGAAGGTGATGCGTACCGGGGCTGCCACGACTGCCGAGGTTAGGCCCTCGGAACTCGATGTCAGCCGTTGAGGCGAGCGAAGACCGCCCGGGCCTCGTCTTCGAGTCCGGGCGGAGCCTCACCCATGGGCAACCGCGCCTGACCGACCGCGTGACCGAGGGTCCGCATCATCGCCTTCGCCGGCAGCGGATTGGGCGCGTCGTCGCCGGTCTCGAACGCGAACGACTCGATCATCCGAGTGTTGAGCTCCGCGGCGCCGGCCACGTCGCCACTCATGAACGCCTCGATCATCTGACCCATCATCGTGCCGCACCAGTGGGTCGCGACCCCCACGACCCCGACCGCGCCGACAGCCAGCAGCGGCAGCGTGAGCGGGTCGTCACCGCTGTAGACCGCGAGGTCGGGAGCAGCGGCGATGACCTTGGCGGTCTCTCCCGGGTTGCCGGCGGCATCCTTGAGCGCGGCAACATTTCCGACCTCGGTCGCCAGCTCGATCAGCAGATCGGTCGAGATCTTGCGACCGGTCCTCACGGGGATGTCGTAGATCATCACGGGCAGGTCAGTTGTCTCGCAGAGGGCCCGGAAGTGCGAGCGGAGGCCTGCCTGCGAGGGCCGGTTGTAGTAGGGCGTCACGACGAGGATGCCATCGAGGCCCACGTCGGCGGCCCGTTCGGTGAGGGCGACCGAGTGTCTTGTGTCGTTGCCGCCGGTCCCTCCGACCAGCGGCACGTCGACCGCGGCGCGGACCGCCTCGAACAGCGCGATCTGCTCGTCGGCGGTGATCGTCGGGCTCTCGCCCGTCGTACCCGCGAGGACGAGGCCGTCGTTCCCGTTGGCGACCAGCCACTGAGCGAGCTTGGCAGCAGCCTCGGGATCGAACGCGCCGTCGTCTTCGAAGGGCGTCACCATGGCCGTCATCACTCGCCCGAACGGGGCGCTGGTCATCGCATCCTCCCGGAACGTCGATCGTCTGATGCCATTCCTACCCTCCGACGACGCCTGGAACCCAGCGTGACTCGTGATCGGGTTTCACGACACCAGCGCCTCGACCACCACGATCGTCACCATGCCGGCCACCAGCGCCAGCACCAGATTGGCGCGGATCCGAGTCACGACCACCGCAACGGCGGCGGCCATGAGCCGAGCGACGAGGCTCGTCGACCCTTCAGGGTCCGACAGCTGGAGGGCCACGATGGCGGCGATGGCCGCGGGCGGAATCATCCGCAGCACCCGCTCGGTCGACTCGGAGACCCGACCCCGGTCGCCGGCTGTCAGCAGGAACGACGCCCTGATCGCAAAGGTGCCAGCAGCGATCGCGAGCGTGGCGAGCAGCACGTCGCTCACCGACCCCACCTCGCCTCTGCCGCCGCGCCTGCCACGATGCCGCTCACCGAGCCGACCACGAGGGCCAGGTTGGCGGGCAGCGAGTTGGCGGCGATCGCCACCGATCCGGCCACGAGCGCAGCAAGGACTCGCGGCCGATCGGTCAGGACTGGGATCAAGATCGCGAGGAAGACGAGGGTGATCGTGAATTCGAGGGGAATGGCGTCGGGCACCTCACCGCCGAACAAGGCGCCGAGCACGGTCGCCACCTGCCAGATCACCCACAGCGGAATCCCGACACCGAGGAAGTACGCCAGCTTGGCCCTCGCCGTCTCGCGTCGAGTCTCCCAGCGAACGATCGACAAGGCGTAGTCCTGGTCGACCAGCAGATACGTCATGGCCAGCCGTCCGCGGAACGACACGTCAGTGACGTGTGGCCCGATCGATGCCGAGTACATCAACATGCGGAGGTTGATCACGAGAGCGGTGCCGACCACGACCAGCAGCGGCGCCCCTTCACCGAGCAGATCGATCGCCGCCAGCTGACTCGCACCCGCGAACACCAGGACCGACATCCCGGCTGCATCGAGCACCGACAGTCCCTGGTCTGCCGCAGTCACCCCGACGACCAGGCCGAACGGAGCCACCCCGAGGGCGAGCGGGGCCATGGCGATCACCCCGTCATGAAACGCCGATGACACCTCGTCTCGCGACCGCACCACGCCATCTGAGTTGACCGACTCGGCGCACGCCAACTGAGTTGGCCGACCGAAGGTCAGCCGACGCGGCCCGAGGTGACCTCGCCCTCAGCGGGCAACGTGGCTTCCTTGCGGTCGATCGCATCAGGGAGGTCGCCGTTGCGCGCCACCCGGCGCAGCACCAGTGGGTAGCCGACGATCGCGATCGTCATGAAGATGAACCACTGCACCGCGTAACCCAGGTGCGGCCCGTCGTCGAGCTCGGGCAGCGGAACCGGCGTGGGGAACCCGGGGTCGGCGTCGACGGGCGGAAGGGTGACCTGCGCACGAACCTCGAACGCGGGTACCTCGTCGAGGCCGAGGTCGGCAGCGACCTGATCGAGGTCGATGCAGGCGTAACGAGAGACGACGCCCGGCTCGTCGCGGTCGACCGCTGCACAGAATCGGTCTGCGTCGGGCTCGACGACACCTTCGAAGCGCTGGGCGCCGACGGGTACGGCCGGCACGTCGACCTCGATGCCGTCGACGAAGGGCACGAAGCCTCGGTTCACGATGATCGATTCGCCCGAGGCGAGGACGAGCGGGTCGAGAATCCACGCACCGGGTCGCCCATCGAGCGTCCGGTTGTCGACCAGCACCGACGAACCACCGACGAAGGTTCCGGCGACCTCGACGCGACGGAACTGCACCTCGTCCGCATCGGACCCGAGGAGCCCAGCGACCGGTACGGGCGGGTCGTCGATGCGGGCCACGACCAGTTCGTTGCGAGCTTGCCGTTCGTCGAGACGCCGGAGCTGCCAGAAGCCGAGGCTCGCCAGCGCCACGATGAGCGCCAGCACCAGAACGTGCGAGACGAGCCATGCCGGTCGGCGAGCGAAGCGATACATGCGCGGTCATTGTCCCTCGCCCGTCGGCCCGAGCTGCAGTCAGACATCGGCACAGCCGTCGGTCGATCTGGTCCTGGTAGGCAGTACGGATGACCAAGCCGACCAACGTCGCCGTCGTGCTGCTCGATTCGTTGAACCGCCACATGCTCGGCAGCTATGGCGGAGCCGAGTTCACCACCCCGAACCTCGACCGGTTCGCGGCCGACCGGGCGACACGCTTCACCAAGCACGTCACCGGTTCGCTGCCGTGCATGCCGGCCCGTCACGACATCCTCGTGGGAGCCCTCGACTTCCTGTGGAAGTGCTGGGGATCGATCGAGTTGTGGGAACGACCGGTGACCGCCGACCTGACCCACGCCGGAGTCGCAACGCAACTGGTCAGCGACCATCCCCACCTGTTCGAGACCGGAGGCGAGAACTACCACACCGACTTCCTCGGGTGGAGCTACGAGCGGGGCCACGAGGGCGATCCGTGGCGCACCCATCCCGATCCGTCCTGGGTCGGCGCGCCGACCCGGCCGGCGGGCAAGGGTGGCTGGTTCTACGAGAAGGCGTTCGGACTCGAGATGCCCGAGCGCGCGTATGACCGTGCCAGGACCTTCTTCCGGTCCGAGGAGGACTTCCCGGGTCCCAAGACGATGGCGACGGCTTCAGCCTGGCTCCGCGACGCCACCCCACACCACGATCGTTGGTTTCTCTTCGTCGACGAGTTCGACCCACACGAGCCCTTCGACACCCCGGAACCGTGGCTCGGGCGCTACGAGGACCAGCGGTGGGAGGGCGACCTCATCATCTGGCCGCCCTATGTCGAGGGCGGTGTCTCCAAGGGGCACATCACCGAGGGCGAGGCCCGCCACCTGAGAGCCAACTACGGCTCGAAGCTGTCGATGATCGACCACTGGTTCGGCCGCATCCTCGAGGCGTTCGACGAGGGCGGATTGTGGGAGGACACCGCACTCATCTTGTGCACCGATCACGGCCACTACCTGGGCGACGAGCGAGACGGCAACGACATCTGGGGCAAGCCCGGAGTCCCGCAGTACGAGCCCCTCGGCCACACCCCCCTGCTGATCCACTGGCCGGGTGTCGAGGGCGGCGGGACCTGCGATGCACTCACCACCAACGTCGACATCCACGCCACCATCTGCGACGTGTACGACGTCACCTCTGCTCACCGGACCCACGGACGGTCGATGGCGCCACTCCTCGACGGCTCGCAAACGTCGATCCGCGAGTGGGCATTGGGCGGGATCTACGGGAACTGGGTCCAGGTGACCGACGGACGACACAAGTATGCACGGGCACCCGAGGGCGATGGATTCCCGCTGTCGATGTGGTCGAACCGTTGGTCGACGATGCCGATCCACATCAGCGGAGTCGAGGCCCTGCCGCCACCGGATGCCCGCGCGTGGCTCGACACCATGCCCGGTAGCGACATCCCGGTCATCCGCCAGCCCTATGCGCCGGGCGACCCGGTGCCGATGTGGGCGAGTCTCGGGCGCCGCTCGGGCGACCATCACCTCTATGACCTCGACGTCGATCCCGACGAGCAGGAGAACCGCGCCGGCAAGACCGCGGCCGAGACCGACCTCGTCGACCTGCTCCAGACCGCGCTGACCGAGGTCGAAGCCCCCGACGAGCAGTTCCAGCGCCTCGGCCTCACCTGAAAGGCCAGCACCCACTCCGCATCTCCAGGTCAAAATCGACCAAAGACGGTCGAAAACGCAACACAGATGCTGGGGTTTGGCGGGGTTCGGCGTCGGGTCTGACAGACTCGGCCGTCGTGGACGAGGAGGCACAGCAAGCCCAGGCGTTGCGCCGGCGGCGGATGCGTTACCTCGTGCCGCCCCTGGTCCTGCTGGTCATCGGTGGGTACGTGGGGCAGGCGCTGTTCCCACGGCTCGTCGACTCGAACCCCACGCTGCTGCTCCTGCTCAACCCGAGGAACGTCAACCTGGCCCTCGTGTCGAACGACCTCGATGCCTGGACCTTCTACGGCGTGGCGTCGTTCCGTCTCCTGCTCACCGACCCGATCTGGTTCTTCTTCGGGCGCGAATACGGCAGCCAGGCCATCGACTGGCTCGAGAAGCGGAGCCCGACCTATGGCGGCATGGCCCGTCAGGCGGAGGGCTGGTTCGGCAAAGCGGCGTACCCCCTGGTCGCCGCGGCACCCAACAACTGGATCTGCCTCCTCGCCGGTGCGGCGTGGATGCGCCCCGTGGTCTTCGTCGTCCTCAACGTGGGCGGAACGTTCGGTCGCCTCTTCCTGATACGGCGCCTCGGAGTGGTGTTCAGCGATCCGCTGACCAACGTCCGCGGCTTCATCAGTGACTACCAGGCCCCACTCCTGGTGCTGAGCATCAGCCTCGTGGCGTTCAGCATCTGGAACGAACGCCGCCAGGGACGCGGCGAGCTCGAATCGCTGACCCACCTCGACGACGAACTGATCGACCCCAACGGAGAAGAAGATGACTGACCAACCCCTTGCCGTCATCACCGGCGCCAGTTCGGGGATCGGCGCGGCGACCGCCCACCACCTCCACGACGCCGGATTCGATCTGGTGCTGGGCGCGCGACGGGTCGACAGACTCGCCGAGGTCGCCGAACCGCTCGGCGCCCGAGCCATGGCGCTCGACGTCACCGATGCCGACTCGGTGACGGCGTTCTGTGACGCCGTCGGGCGTTGCAACGTCCTGGTCAACAACGCCGGCGGCGCGCTCGGCCTCGGACCGGTCGAGCAGTTCGATCCCGGCCAGTGGCAGACGATGTACGACACCAACGTGCTCGGCGTCGCTCGTGTGACCAAGGCGCTGCTCTCCAAGCTCGAAACGAGTGGAGACGGACACATCGTGGTGGTGGGCTCGGTGGCCGGGCTCCAGGCCTACCCCGGCGGTGCCGGCTACAACGCCGCCAAATTCGGAGTGAACGCGGTGACTCAGGTGCTCCGCATGGAACTACTCGGCCGGCCGATCAGGGTGACTGAGGTCGACCCGGGAATGGTCGAGACCGAGTTCAGCCTGGTGCGCTTCGACGGCGACGACGCACGGGCCGAAGCCGTCTACGACGGACTCACCCCCCTTTCAGCCGACGATGTCGCTGACTGCATCCGCTGGGCGGTCACCCGTCCGAGCCACGTCAACATCAACCGCATCGAGGTCCTCCCACGCGATCAGGCCCACGCGACGATGACCCATCGGCACCCCACCTGACGCCGCGCCAGCTCAGAGGCCGAGGAAGGAGTCGAGCCCGAGGGTGACTCCCTCGTGGTCGGCGATGCCTCGGACGGCGATGATCACGCCGGGCATGAAGCTGGTGCGATCGGTGGTGTCGTGCCTGATGGTGAGGGTCTGCCCGGTCGTTCCCAGGACCACCTCCTGGTGAGCGACCATACCCTGCATCCTGACGGCATGGATCGGGATACCTGCTGGGCCGACGCCGCCGCGTGCGCCCTCGAGGTTCTGACTGGTCGTCGGATCGTCGATCCACTCGGCCGAGGCGGCCGCCATCCGCTCAGCCGTGCTCAACGCGGTGCCGGACGGCGAATCGAGCTTGCCGGCGTGATGGAACTCGATGATCTCGGCTGACTCGAAGTGGGGGGCAGCCAACTCGGCGAAGCGCATCATCAACACGGCCCCGATGGCGAAGTTGGGGGCGATGACGCAGTTGCTGCCGCTGAAGGCCTGGCGCAACCCGTCGAGGTCGGACTCGGTGAATCCGCTCGTCCCGACCACCGCATGCACGCCGTTCGCGGCACACCACGCCAGGTTGGCGCGCGCCGAATCGAGGTGGGTGAAATCGATGACGACGTCGAGATCGCCAGCTTCGTCGAGCGAGCCCACCACCACGACGTCGGACTCGATGCCGGCAACGTCGGCGACCGTGCGTCCGACGGCTCCTGGATCGATGGCCGCGCACAGGACGAGGTCGTCTTCGGCCGCAACGGCCCGACAGACCTCGGTGCCCATGCGGCCTGCAGCGCCGCAGACTCCGACTCGTGTCATCTCCACAGCGTACTCCGACCGGTTCGACCACTTTCCGTGGTCGGATTGGTGCTAGGCATGGGCCGAACGACCTATGCATAGGCCAAATGGCCTACAGGAAGAGGAACGCAGCCATGGACACTCCGATCGGCGGGCAGGCCGTGACGCTCACCGCCCACGCGGCCGCGCTGCCATCGGGATCCGACGCGAGGTCGGCCGATGTCGCGTGAGGCTGCGATCGTCGGCGCCGCCCGTCGCTTCGGATGGTCCGACGCCGAAACCCCGGGTGCACAGGTGGCGGTGTGCGCGGCGTCGGTGGCGGTCGTCGTCGAGGCTGCCAGCTACCTCACCGGCATGCCCGGGCAGTTGTTCATCGGTGGACTCCCGGTGTCGCCGTCGCTCGTGCCGCTCACGATCGCAGGCATCGCCTGCGGACGACGCGCATTCGGGAGCCCGAGGAGTCCGGCTGCTGCGCACGTCTTCTGGGCCGTGTGCAGCCTCTCGCTCCTCGTGGGCGGGATCTCGCTGTCCGTCGGACGGGCGCCGACCGCCGTCCTGTCGCTCTTGCTGACCGGCTTCGTCGAGGAGTTCATGTATCGCGGCGCGATCCCGGCCTTGGCCGCGTTCACGCTCGCCCGTGGCGGCATGGGCGCACGTCGCGCCGGCGTCCTGGGGCTCGTGATCGGCGGTGCGTGTTTCGTCGTCCTTCCCGGACACGTCGCACAGTGGGATGCCCCGAGCGATGCGCTGCCGTTCGTCGCATTCGCGTGCCTCGCTGCGCTCGCTGTCTGGCGAACGGGCGCACTCTTGGAGGTCACCGTGCTCCACGCGGTCTTCAACACGCTCAACATCAGTCGCATCGACGGAACGTCGGGCTCCGCCGGCGGCATCATGCTGGCTGCCCTCTTCGCCGTCCTGGTGATCGCCTACATCCCGTCGAGCCGCGAGACCGACCTCGTCATCGACCTCACGGGTCCCGAGCCCCAGGTGCGCGGACCCCACCAACTCCCTGTCCCGGTCGCGCTCGCTGACTGACGGTCGGGTCAAGCGAAGACGGATTCGTTCACCGGGCCGACGGCGCTGGTCGTCCGCGGGTGCGAGAGGACCTTCGCGGCAACGCGTTGCACGTCGGCCGCCGTGACCGAGCGGAGCGTGTCGAGCTGCTCGTCGATACTGAGGACGTCGTCGCGGTGCATCAGCGTGCGGCCGACTCGCGACATCCGACCTCCTGAGTCCTCGAGGCCGAGCACCGTTGCGCCCGTGAGGTATCCCTTGGCGATCTCGAGTTCGCGTTCGGTGACCCCGCCGGCCACGAAGCGGTCGAGTTCGGCGTCGAGGACCTCGAGCAGCTCGGCGACACGCTTGGCCCCGGTGCCGGCATACACCGTCATGGCACCGCTGTCGGTGTAGGACGCGGCATACGAGTAGACGGTGTAGACGAGCCCTCGCTCTTCGCGGATCTCCTGGAACAGCCGGCTCGACATCCCGCCGCCGAGAATCTGATTGGCGACGCCGAGCGCGTACCGGTCGTCGTGGTCGAAGCCGACGCCTCGCCAGCCGAGCGCCAGGTGGACCTGCTCGATGGGCTTGTCGACCACCCGCAGCGACTCAACCTCGATCGGGGGCGGTGTCCGCGTCGACTCGACCCCACCCGCCGCCAGGCCGAGGGTTCGCTCGACCGACGCCACGAACTCGTCGTGCTCGAGGTTCCCGGCTGCGACGACCACCAGGTTTGCGGGCCGGTAGTGGGCTCCGAAGAACGACCGAATCTGGTCACGGCTCATGTCGGTCACCGTGTCGGCCGATCCCAGGACCTCACGCCCCAACGGGTGGCCGGGGAACATGGCCTCGGCCAGCTGCTGATGAACGACGTCGTCCGGCGTGTCGAGGCTCATCAGGATCTCTTCGAGGATCACCTGCCGCTCGGCCTCGACCTCGTGTGCCCGGAACGCCGGTGCCGCGAGAATGTCACCGAGGATCTCGACGCCCATCCGCCATGCATGATCGGGGAGTCGTGTGTAGAACGCTGTGTACTCACGGCTTGTGTGAGCGTTCATCTCGCCGCCGACCGATTCGACGTCTTCGGCGATCGACCGGGCCGAGCGGGCCTCGGTGCCCTTGAAGAGGAGGTGTTCGAGGAAGTGCGAGGCACCGGCCAAGGACTCGTCCTCGTCGCGGCCACCGATCTTCACCCAGATACCCGAGCTCACCGAGCGCGCCAACGGCATCCGGTCGGTGACGACTCGGATGCCGTTGGCCAGGGTGGTGCTCTGGAGGCCGCGATCGCTCAGGGCGGGCGCCTCGCTCATGTGACGGCGGACGTCAGCGACGCCGACGGCTGCGACCGCGGCCGCCACCATCGGTCGTGGCCTCGGGGCCGAGGTCGCCGAACTCCTGCTTGGCCTCGGAATCGAAAGCGTCCTCGAAGCTCACGTAGTCGCGATCCTCCGAGACGGAGTCGTCGGCCTTGGGCGCCGACGGTTCCGAACGCTCTGAGCGCTCCGAACGCTCACGGCGAGGGGCACGTTCACGGTCGCGGCCGCCACCCCCGTTGCCAGAAGAGTCACTCGAGCCTTCATCGTCGTCATCGCCACCACCGTGCTCGCCCAGCGGGATGAGCGACACCTTGCCGTTCGGATCGACGTCGTCGACCCGAACTCGGATGTCGTCGCCGAGGTTCACGATGTCCTCGACCCGGTCGATGCGGCGCTTGCCGCCCAGCTTGGAGATGTGCACCAAGCCGTCGCGGCCGGGAAGGATGTTGACGAACGCACCGAACTTGGTGATGTTCACGACCTTGCCGTCGTACTCGGCTCCGACATCGGCGGTCGGCGGGTGCAGGATCAACTCGACCTGCCGCCGGGCCTCCTCGACCGCACCCTTGTCGGTGCTTCCGATGGTGACCATGCCCACCATGCCGTCGTCGTCGACGCTGACGTCGGCACCGGTCTCCGACGTGATGCCGTTGATGACCTTGCCCTTCGGCCCGATGACCTCGCCGATCTTGTCGACGGGGATCTCGAAGCTGATGATCTTCGGCGCGGTTTCGCCGACGTCGTCGCGAGCGGCCGGGATGGCCGCGTCCATGACGTCGAGGATCTCGAGGCGGGCCACCTTGGCCTGCTCGAGCGCTCCGGCCAACACATCGGAGGGCAGGCCCTCGATCTTGGTGTCGAGCTGCAGCGCCGTGACGAAGTCGCGGGTCCCGGCCACCTTGAAGTCCATGTCGCCCATGTGGTCCTCGGCACCGAGGATGTCGGTGAGGGTGACGAAGGTGTCGCCTTCCTTGATGAGGCCCATGACGATGCCGCCGACGGCAGCCTTGACCGGTACGCCGGCAGCCATGAGAGACATCGAGGATGCACACACCGACGCCATCGACGTCGAGCCGTTGGAGGCGAGCACCTCGGAGACGACCCGGAGCGTGTAGCTCCACTCGTCGAAGCTCGGGACGACCGGCAGGAGCGCCCGCTCGGCGAGAAGGCCGTGTCCGACCTCGCGGCGCTTGGGCGAACCCACGCGTCCGGTCTCGCCGTTGGCGTGCGGCGGCATGTTGTAGTGGTGCATGTAGCGCTTCTTCTGCTTGTCGCCGAGGTTGTCGAGCAGCTGATCCATCTTCGGCATGCCGAGGGTGCAGACGTTCAGCACCTGGGTCTCGCCGCGCTGGAACAGCGCCGAACCGTGAGCGGTCGGGATGATGTCGACCTCGGCGGACACCGGACGAAGGTCGGCCGGTCCACGGCCGTCCATGCGAATGCCCTCTTCGACCACGCGCTTGCGCATGACGTGCTTGAGCACGGTGCGCGATGCAGGCTTGATCTCCTTCTCGCGACCCTCGAACTCGCCCGAGAGCTCTTCGACGATCTCGGCGATCGCCTCGCGCTCGGCGGCTTCGCGCTCGGCCTTGACGGCGATCTGCGCCACCTTGGCCATGCGGTCGGTCCCGACGTCGGTGGCGCGTGCGAGCACGTCGTCGCCATAGTCGGAACGAACGGTGAAGGTGATGGCCTCGCGGGCACCGGCCTGGGCAACGAGCGCCTTCTGGAGCTCGATTGACTCGCCGATCCAGGTCTTGGCAGCGTCGAGACCGTCGGCGATGACCGCCTCGGTGACGTGCGGTGCGCCGTCCTGGTAGTAGTCCCACGCACTCTCGGTACCGCCGGCTTCGACCATCATGATGGCGATCTCGCCGTCGGCGCCTTCGCGACCGGCAACGACGAGTTCGAACGTGCTGGCGTTGCCCTGCTCGTAGGTCGGATGGGGAATCCACTCGCCCTCGGTGCTGTACGCGATGCGCACGGCGCCGATCGGGCCCTCGAACGGCATGCCCGAGAGCATCAGCGCCGCGGAGGCGCCGTTGATCGACAGGACGTCGTAGGGGTTCTCCTGGTCCGACCCGATGATGGTCGAGACGACCTGGGTCTCGTTGCGGTAGCCGTCGGCGAACGACGGACGCAGCGGCCGGTCGATCAACCGGCAGGTCAGGATCGCCAGGTCGGTGGGCCGACCTTCGCGACGGAAGAACGAACCGGGGATGCGACCCGCGGCGTACATGCGCTCTTCGACGTCGACGGTCAGCGGGAAGAAATCGATGCCGTCGCGCGGCGTTCCCTGGTTTGCGGTCACGAGGACCTGGGTGTCGCCCAGTGTGGCGACGACTGCACCCTGCGATTGCTGGGCGAGCCTTCCTGTCTCGAACGACAGGCTCTTGTCGGTGCCGGACACTTGTCCGGACACGTTGGATACTTCAGCCATGGTGGCTCCTCTGGCGCCCTTGCGCCGTTGTGTTTGTTGTTTCGTTGTGACTTGAGGTGCCCCGGTGGCCAGTTCCCAGGTGGCGAACACCCGATCGGATCGGGGATTCGGCAGCTGGCAGCTGACCACATCGGGGCCGCACCTGCGCACGCAATCAGGGATCACGGGCGCAGACGCGACGAGCGGCCCTCGAAGAGGGCCGCTCAGGAGTTCAGCGCCGCAGTCCGTGTGTTGCGAGGATCGTGCGGTAGCGCTCGACGTCGTTGTTCTTCACGTAGTCGAGCAGACGGCGTCGGCGGCCGACCATCTTGAGGAGGCCGCGTCGGCTGTGGTGATCTTTCTTGTGGGTCGACAGGTGCTCGTTGAGGTGGTTGATGCGAGCGGTGAGCAACGCGATCTGGACCTCGGGAGAGCCGGTGTCACCTTCGTGGAGCTCGTGCTCTTCGATGATGCCGGCCTTGGCGTTGTCGATCTTCTCTGACATGAGTGTGTACTGATTCCTGAATGTGGTGGGTGTCTGACCCGGCTGCCCCGACCGTTCGTGACGTGAGGGAGAAGCGGTGCTGTTCGCGCGACGCCGAGGCGCCGAACGGCTTCCCGAGATGCTACCGGGCGACGGGCGGATTCACGAACTCGACGGGCGATCGGCGTCGAGGTGCGAACGATGGTCAGCGACGGTCCAGACATAGCGAGGCGCGCGCCGCCGGGTCGCGGTGTCGGAGAACTCGACCGCCGGGGTCAGTTCGAGCACGAGGGCCTCTTCGTCGTAGAAGGCGGCCTCGAGGTCGTCGACCGAAGCAGCATCGGGGTCGAGGCCAGCATCACGCACTGCCGCGCGATAGGCCTCGCCGAGCGGGCCGGTGAGCAACTCGCCGATGATGCCCGGGAGTGTCTCCGGATCGCGGAGCACCCAGCTGTGGCTTCCGCCGTGCACGGTGACCAGGGTGCCGCGAGCTCGACGAGCGGCGTCGATGGCGGTCTTGAGCGGGACGGTCACGTCCCGATCGCCGTGGAGCGCGAAGAACGGCACGTTCTCCTGGGCGATGCGCTGCAGCATCCAGCGACTCCCCCGCGACCTGATGATCGAGACTCCGGGCCCCATCAGGCGCCAAGGCCGTCGGGCGTGGCCCAGCAGCGTGGGGGTGACCAGGCGGAGCAACTTGGCCGCCTGGGTGCGGTCGCCGAACACCGGCACCGTCAGCAGCCCGTCGACGGCCATCGCGATTCCCACGAGGCCCGCCGCCGGAGGAAACAAGCGCATGGCGTTGACCCGACGATCCCAGGTCTCGCCGACGATGGCATCGATGCACAGGACAGCGATCGCCCGCTCGGGCTCGGACGCAGCCAACTGGGTGATCAGTCGTCCGCCCATGGAGTGTCCGGCGAACATCGCCCGCTTGATGCCGAGTTCGTCGACGGCCCGACTCAGCACCTTCGTGTAGGCCTCGAAGCTGCCACCGCCCGCGGGCAGGCCCTGCGTGCCGCCATGGCCGGCGGTGTCGATGGCGATGACCTTGAAGCCCATCGACACCAGACGGCTCAGGCTCTGGGCGTAGAGGAACCCCTCGGCGGTGAATCCGTGGACCACGACGAGCGGGACGCCCCTTCCGCTGACCGCCACCCCGACGACATGGCCGTCGTCGAGGGTGATCTCGTGACGGGCAAGTCGGGGGACCGGGATCTTGCTGCCTGCGGGCGTCGGGTAGACCGGCCCCTCGATCGGGTCGACGAGTGCATCGGCCGGGACGGCGAAGGACTCGTCGTCGACGATGCGGAACGGAACGACCTCGACGTCGTCCCCGACCGCGTTCACGGATGTGCCTCGCTCACGGACTCAGTGTGACGCATCGGGCCGCTCAGACCGTTCCACCCGGGCGCGCGAGGATTTCTCGAGCCCGTTCGACATCGCGCTGCATCTGCTCGATCAGTGGCTCGATGCCGTCGAACTTCTGCTCACCCCTCAGGCGCTCGACGAAACGAACGCGAACCGATTCGTCGTACAGATCGCCTTCGAAATCGAGGATGAAACACTCGAGCAGGCTGGCGTGGGCCTCCTCGTAGAAGGTCGGACGCCGCCCCAACGACATGGCGGTCCGCAGCACGGTCCCGTCGGGGCGCTCGAACCAACCGGCGTAGATGCCATCGGCGGGCAGCATGATGTCGCCTGGAACCGAGACGTTGGCCGTCGGAAAGCCGAGCTCTCGACCCCGCTTGTCGCCGTGCGCAACGATGCCGCGGACCTCGTGTGGGCGACCGAGGAGGCGGTTCGCCGAAGCGAGATCGCCCTCGGCGAGCGCACGGCGGATGGCGGTCGAACTGACGCGATCAGCAGCAGCGGCCGCCTGACCGTCGACACCGACGAGGTCCATGCCCTCGACGGTGAATCCGTGGATCGCCCCGAGCTCGATCAACAGGTCGACGTTGCCCTTGCGCTCGTGGCCGAAATGGAAGTCCTCACCGACGATCACCTTGCGCGCTCGCAGGCAGTCGACCAGAACAGACCGGACGAAGTCCTCGGCCGACTCCTCCGACCGCGCCTCGTCGAAGGTGATCACCACGACGATGTCGATCCCGGTGGCATCGAGGTACTCGAGCTTCTGATCGAGGTCGCTGAGCAGCATCGGCGCCGATTCCGGTCGGACCACGCTGGCCGGGTGCCGGTCGAAGGTCACGACTGCCGAGGCCAGGCCGTCGGTGTCCTCGAGGTCACGGACCGCGCGGATCACCTGCTGGTGGCCGAGGTGGACGCCGTCGTAGGCGCCGATGGTCACCGCCGAGCCCTGCATCGGCGCCACACAGCCTTCGGTGTCTCGAACGACCTTCATGTCGCATCCGAGGCTACCGGCCACTCCTCGCAACGACCGGGTCGACCCGGAACCGTTTGATCACCCTGCGAGGACCACCGTCGGTTTCACGGTGCTGCCGTGGTGAGGTTGGTAGACAGCCACGAGCGCACCGTCGGCGTCGACGACCGGGAACGGGCCGGGGGCGTCGGCGTCGATGTCCAACAGGGTCCGCTCGAGCACCTTGCCATGGCCGACGGCGGTGGCGACATCGGAAGCGACCGAGATCAGCCGGTGGCCGGCGAAGACCGATGCCATCGGCAGGACCGTCGGCGATTCGACCGACGTGGCCTCGGCGAGCGTGAAAGGGCCGACCGAGGTTCGGCGCAGCTTGCGGAGATGGGCGCCACCCCCGAGCATCGCACCGACGTCGGCGGCGAGGGTGCGCACGTAGGTCCCCGACGAGCACTCGACCGTGCAGACCACGACGGCTGAATCGTCGGTCGCTTCGATGTCGAACCGGTGGATGGTCACCGACCGTGGCGGCCGTTCGACCTCCTTGCCCTCCCGGGCGAGTTGATGCAGCCGTTTCCCGCCGATCTTCACCGCGGACACCATGGGCGGAATCTGTTCGATCGGGCCGGTCAGTCGGCGGGCGGCTGCCGACACCTGGTCGATGTCGATGCCGGTCATGTCGTGCTCAGCAGTGACGACGCCGGTGTCGTCGAGCGTGTCGGTCTCGGTGCCGAACACGATCTCGCCGGTGTAGGTCTTCGGCTGAGCGGTGACGAAGCTGAGCAACCGTGTGGCCCTCCCCACTCCCAGGACCAGCACCCCGGTGGCCGGCGGGTCGAGGGTGCCGCTGTGGCCGACTTTGCGGGTCCCGAGGACACCCCGAGCCTTGGCGACCACATCATGGGAGGTCCATCCTGCCTCCTTGTCGATGACGCAGATGCCGTGAACATCGGCGTTCGGACGCTTCGGACTCACTCCTCCTCACGCAGTTGGCGGAGGATCTCCTCGACCCGCGAGGCCGTCTCGACCACCACGTCTTCGGTGAGGATCACTTCGGGTGTGCGGCGAACCCGAGCCTGTCGGGCGATCTCGCGCTTGATGGCTCGACGGGCTTCGTCGAGCGCCGTGGCCAGTTCGTCAGGGTCGTCGGTGGGGTCGCCCGACTGCACGTAGGTGATCTTCGCCTGGTCGAGTTCGTTGTCGACGTAGACGTCCTGGATGGTGAGCAGCCCGAGACGCTCGTCGTCGAGCCGCTCGAGGGTGTCGGCCGCGATCTCGAGCACCAGCTGGCTCAGGCGCGCCGACCTCGGGTAGTCGCGTCCTGCTGATGCTCGACGGCGTCCCTTGCTCACGAGGCCTCCAGCCAGATTCGATCGGCGTTCATCACGACGATCTCGGGAAACGACCAGACGAATCGCTCGACCGAGTCGATGATGTCCTGCGCCTTGGCATGGGTCGACGACACGACGGCGAACCCGATCGACGCACGCTGCCACTTGTGCTGGTGATCGACCTCGGCGGCCGAGACACCGAAGCGGCGGCGGGCACCTTCGATCACCGGCTTGACGGCCGACCGCTTGTTCTTGAGCGATCGCGCGTTGGGCACATGCACCTCGACCTGAAGGGAGAGCACGAACATCAGCCGCGATCCTACGACCACACCGCTCGATTCGGTCCTCAGAGGACCCTGGGGATCTCGCGCTCTTCGAAGGTCTCGATGATGTCGCCTGGTTTGAGGTCCTGGAAGTCACTGAGCCCGATGCCGCACTCGAACCCCTCGCGGACCTCCTGCACGTCGTCCTTGAAGCGTCGAAGCGACGAGATCTCGCCCTTCCAGATGATGGTGCCCTCGCGGAGGAACCGGACCTTGGAGCCTCGGCTGATGACACCGTTGCGAACCATGCAACCGGCGATGGCACCCACGCGGGGGGCCCGGAAGATCTCGCGGACCTCGGCATCGCCCGTCACCACTTCTTCGTACTCGGGCTCGAGCATGCCGACCATTGCGTTCTCGATGTCCTCGAGCACCTTGTAGATGATCTCGTAGGTCCTGATCTCGACACCTTCGGTGTCGGCGAGTTCGCGCGCCTTGCGGTCGGGGCGCACGTTGAAGCCGATGATGGTGGCGTCCGATGCTGCGGCGAGCTGGATGTCGTTCTCGGTGATCCCGCCCACCGATCGACTGACAAAGCTCAGCTTCACGTCATCGCGTTCGAGCTTGCGCAAGCTCTCGGTGAGGGCTTCGAGTGAACCGTTCACGTCGGCCTTGAGCACCAATGCGAGCGTGGTGACCTCTCCGGCTTGAATGGCGTCGAAGATGTCTTCGAGTTTGGCGCCTGCAGTGGCCTGGACTGCCTCGCGACCGAGGCTCGCTTGGCGATGCCAGTGCTCGCGGGTCTCGGCCACCTGTCGAGCGGTCTTCTCGTCGGGCGCGATCACGAACGAGTCGCCTGCATCCGCCACGTCGTTGAGCCCGAGGACGGCGACCGGGGTGGACGGACCGGCTTCTTTGACCTGCCCACCGTGGTCGTCGATGAGGGCACGCACACGACCCCAGGCCGCACCCGCCACGAGGGGATCACCGACCTTGAGCAAGCCTCGTTGCACGAGGACCGTCGCGACCGGTCCGCGCCCGATGTCGAGGTGGGCTTCGAGCACCACACCGGTGGCCCGGCCCTCGGGCTCGGCCCGCAGATCCTCGAGCTCGGCCACGACCGAGAGGTTGTCGAGGAGTTCGGGCACTCCTTCACCGGTCATGGCGGACACGGGGATCATGATGGTGTCGCCGCCCCAGCCCTCGGGAATGAGGTCGTGCTCGGACAGTTGCTGCATGACGCGGTTGGGATCGGCGCCTTCGCGATCGATCTTGTTGATCGCCACCACGATGGGCACGTCGGCCGCTCGAGCGTGGTCGAGCGCCTCGAGCGTCTGCGGCATGACACCGTCGTCGGCAGCCACGACGAGCACGACGATGTCGGTGGCCTCGGCACCGCGTGCACGCATGGCGGTGAACGCCTCATGACCCGGCGTGTCGATGAAGGTCAGGCGCTTGTCGTCCTTGACGGCTTGATAGGCACCGATGTGCTGGGTGATGCCTCCGGCTTCACCTTCGACGACATTGGCCTCGCGGATGTGGTCGAGCAGCAATGTCTTGCCGTGGTCGACGTGGCCCATCACGGTGATGACCGGGGGACGAAGCTCGCTGGTCTCCGACAGCTCACCGGCGAACAGATCCTCGGCATCGAGCTTCTTCTGGAGCTCGACCTCCTGCTCCTCGCCAGGGTCGACCAGCCGGATGTCGGCACCGACCTCGGCTGCGAACAGCTCGATCATGACATCGCTGAGCGACTGGGTCGCAGTGACCATCTCGCCCTGCTGCATGAGGAAGCGAACGACGTCGGCCGCCGTGCGGTTCAGCTTCTGACCGAGATCCTGGGGCGTGCTCGCCCGCTCGATGACGACTTCGCCACCGGGAACCGGTGCCTCGGCGGGCGTGTACGACGGCGCGTCCATCGGCTGGAGCTCTTCGCGGTTACGACGTCGTCGTCCACCACGTCGGCGTGGGGGGCGTCGGCCGCCGGGTCCTCCCGGACGACCACCTCCACCGGGGCGTCCACCGGGTCCACCACCGCCGCCGGGGGGCGGCATCGAAGGACCACCCGTCGAGGCACCACGGCCGCGACCGGCCGGCATCGGCCGCATGCGGCTCGGCGTCGGGCCGCGTCCTCCGGCACCAGGGGGAGGTGGGATCGGCTTTCCGGAGCCCGATGTTGGCGGACCAGGGGGCGGCGGGATCGGCTTTCCGGTCTCGGACTTGGGGGCCGGGGCGCTCGTGTCGGCCTCGTCAGCCGGCGCGGCTGCAGCCTCGACTGGCGTCGGGGCAGCCTCGGCCGGCTCGCTGGGGCGGGCAGGAGGCGCAGGGGCCGCCGGCGCGGACGAAGCGGCGGGCGGGGCAGCAGCTGCCGGAGGCGCGGCGGGTCGGGTCGGACGGGCCGGCGCCGGCGGCGGACCAGCGGCCGCCTCGAGTGCAGCGGCTTCCTCTGCTCGAAGCTTCGCCTCTTCGCTCGGCTTGAGCGCGGAGGACTTCACCGCGCGGGACGGCCGTGCGGGACGGGGCGGGGCATCAGGGTCAGGTGCCGCCCCAGGATCGACATCGTCGGCCACCGGGGCCGGTTCCGGCGCTGGTGCCGGTGCGGGTTTGGCGATCTTCTTGGCGACCGCCTTCTTCTTGGCAACCGCCTTCTTGGCCGCCTTCTTGGGCTTCTCAGGCTCATCGGGCGAGACGTCGCGGATCAAGCCCTCCCGCTCGGCCTTTCGTCGGACTCGGTCGGCCTGCGCCTCGATGATGCTGGAGGAGTGGCTCTTGACCGGGACCCCGAGGGACTCGCAGAGGTCGAGGCATTCCTTGTTCGTGAGTCCGAGCTCTCGTGCGAGCTCGTAGACCCGGATCTTGCTTGCCAAGGTTTCTTTTCAGCCTCTCGTGGTACTCATCGTGGGGTTTCGCCGGGCGCGCGGTACGCAGCCCTCGGTGGCGGGTTCATCATCTTCGCGCACATCAGGTGGTCGAAACGAAGCCGAATCAATCGGCGTCGGCCACCTCGGGATCGGCCTCGGCCTCTTCGGCAGCGTCGACGTCGGCGATTCCTGAGGCCTCCCCGTCCTCCGCGACCTCATCGGCGGCAGTGGCGGCAGTGGCTTCGTCCGCGTCGATGTCGGCCTCGGGCGTTGCCGCTGCATCCGGGGCCGGGGCCGGGGGCGGCGGGGCGTCGGCTCCATCCGGGGGCGCCTCGTCCCACGCGCTGGCGGGAATCGGATCACTGCCGTCCGCGGGCTGCCACATCTGCTCGCCGGTGTCGGCGTCGACGATCCACTCGCCCTGGGCCCACTCCTCACCTTGGTAGGCGGCTTCCTCGGCGATCTGCGTCTCGCTCTTGATGTCGACGTGCCAGCCGGTGAGTCGTGCGGCGAGACGGGCGTTCTGGCCCTCCTTGCCGATGGCGAGCGACAGCTGGTAATCGGGAACGATGACCTCGGCGGTCCCCGAGTCGGCGTGGAGGCGCACCTCCTTGACCTTCGCGGGGGAGAGCGCCTTCATCACGAACTCGTACGGATCCTCGCTGAACGGGACGATGTCGATCTTCTCGCCGTGGAGTTCGTTGACGACCATGCGAACCCGGGCACCCCGAGCTCCGACGCACGCGCCGACGGGGTCGACATTGCCGTCGTTCGACCACACGGCGATCTTCGTCCGGTGCCCGGGCTCGCGGGCGCACGCACGGATCTCGACGGTGCCGTCGGCGATCTCGGGGACCTCGAGCTTGAACAGCTCCAGCACGAGGCCGGGGTGGGTCCGGCTGACGACGATCTGGGGACCCTTGGCGGTCTTGCGGACCTCGACGATGTACGCCTTGAGTCGGGAGTTGCCCTGGGGCCGTTCGTGCGGCACCTGTTCGGCCTGTGGCAGCAGTGCCTCGACCCGCCCGAGATCGAGGAGGGTGTAGCGGCTGTCGGATTGCTGGATGATGCCGGTGACGATGTCGCCCTCGCGGCCTGCGTACTCCTCGTACTTGAGCTCGCGCTCGGCTTCGCGGATCCGCTGGTTGAGGACCTGCTTGGCGGTCTGCGCTGCGATCCGACCGAAGTCGTCGGGGGTGACGTCGTACTCGGGGCCGAAGGGTTCGCCTTCCTCATCGAGCTCTTGGGCGAAGACGCGGATGTCGAAGGTGGTGGGGTCGATCGTGACCCACGCGTACTCGTACGCATCGGGCATGCGCTTGTACGCGGATTCGAGCGCGTCGGCGAGCGAGGCGAACAGCGTGTCGATCGAGAGACCCTTGTCTTCTGCGAGCATCTGCAGGGCTTCCATCATCTCGGTGCTCATGTCGTTGCCTTTCGGTGACTTGTTGCGGAAGTGGATCGGGATCCGGGCTTTTCGCCGCGCTCCCATACGAAGACGGTGCGGGCTTTCTGGACTGCGTCGATCGGGAACCGGATGATCGGATTCCCGTCGTCTGGCTCGACCGTGACGAGCTCGCCGTCGACCGCCGCGAGGGTTCCCTTCACCCTGCGGGCGCCGTCGATCTTGGTGGTGAGCCGCACGGTGATGACTTCGCCAACGGCGCCGGCGAAGTGCTCAGCGGTGCGGAGTGGCCGCTCGAGCCCCGGGCTCGACACCTCGAGGGTGTAGGCCCCGCTCATCACGTCGGCCTCGTCGAATGCGGCCGAGATGTCGCGTGAGATCGCCGTGATCAGGTCGAGATCGACGCCACGCTCGTGATCGACCAGGACCCGCACGGTGCCGGACTCACGCGTGAGGTCGTACAAGACGGCGCCGGCGTCGGCGACCAGAGGATCGACGAGGTCGACCAGGGCATCGGTGCCAGCCATGACGAACCTCCTCGGGCGAAAGAAAAGACGTGGGTCGAAACGACCCACGCCTCAGCGGACAAACCACAAATTGGCGAAGCAAGGCGATGCTAGCCCAGCCGGCGGGCGGACACACCAACACCTCACCCCTCGGCGGCCTCCGCGGCCCGGATGGACTGATCAGTAGCTGCGTGCCACGAACGCAAGGGCTTCGGGGTCGTCCTCCCCGAACGGCAGCGACCCGTCCGCGCGTCGGAGGCAGCGAACCGTGACCGCATCACGGCCGAGGATCTCCTCGCCTTCGACCCCGACGTCGCGCCACGGCAGCACGGCGAAGCCGGTCTGAGCCGCCTCGACGGCCTCGGC
This sequence comes from Acidimicrobiales bacterium, assembly GCA_035529695.1. Classification (GTDB taxonomy): domain Bacteria; phylum Actinomycetota; class Acidimicrobiia; order Acidimicrobiales; family Salinilacustritrichaceae; genus DATKWD01. Next base: position 85,506 of record DATKWD010000061.1, read on the forward strand.
CAGCGTCGAGACCTCGACGGTGGCCGCGTCGCGCCGTTCGGTCGCCTCGGCCAGCAAGGAGTCCTGGACGGCGGTGAGGAGACCAGGGACCTCGGCAGCAACCGATCCCAGCGGCATCTCGGCCTTGTCGCCTGAATCCCGACGGGCGACGACCACCTTGCCTTCAGCGAGGTCGCGTGGACCGAGTTCGATGCGCAGCGGAACGCCCTTGAGCTCCCACTCGGTGGCGCGTCGACCGAAGCTGGTGTCGACGCGACCGTCGACCTTCACCCGAACGCCCTTCGCGCGGAGGTCCGTGGCGAGCCGTTCGGCCGCCTCACCGACTCCGTCGGTGTCACGCACGACGAGCAGGACGACCTGGATCGGGGCGAGGCGAGGTGGGATTCGGAGTCCCTTGTCATCACCGTGGGCCATCACGAGTCCGCCGACCATTCGGGTCGAGACCCCCCACGACGTCGTCCAGGCCAGCTGTTGTTCGCCGCTGCTGTCGAGGAACCGCATGTCGAACACCTTGGCGAAGTTCTGGCCGAGCTCGTGGCTGGTGCCCATCTGGAGGGCCTTGCCGTCACGCATCATCGCCTCACACGTCATCGTGTTGGTGGCACCGGCGAATCGCTCGGTGGCGGTTTTGCGGCCGACGTACAGCGGCATGGCCATGACGTCGGTCATGAACGCGGCGTAGACGTCGCGCAGGATCCGCTCGGCGTAGGCCGACGCATCGGTCTCGGATTCGTGGGCTGTGTGGCCCTCCTGCCAGAGGAACTCGCTGGTCCGTAGGAACAAGCGGGGACGCAGCTCCCACCGAACGACGTTTGCCCACTGGTTGAGCAGCATCGGCAGATCTCGATAGCTCTGGATCCACTTCGCCATGTACTCGCCGATGACGGTCTCGCTCGTGGGTCGAACCACGACCGATTCCTCGAGTTCCTTGCCGCCGGCATGAGTGACGACGGCCAGCTCCGGGCTGAAGCCCTCGACGTGCTCGGCCTCCCGGTGGAAGTACGACTCGGGGATGAAGAGCGGGAAGTAGGCGTTCTCGGCCCCGGCGTCCTTGATGCGATCATCGACCTCCGCCTGCATTCGCTCCCACAGGGAGTAGCCGTACGGTCGGATCACGATCGTGCCGCGCACCGGCCCGTTCTCGGCCAGCTCGGCCTTGTTGCAGACGTCCTGATACCAGCGAGGAAAGTCGTCCGTCTGGGGAGTGAGCACCGGTTGCTTGGCCATGGAGCGCTGAGCCTAGAACGGCTCCCCCACTGATCTGGAGTGCGTTTCGCTACTTCCGGCGGATCTCGGCGATGTGGGCGAGGCTGTCGTTGACGTCGTCGCCCTGCTCGACCAGGAGGCGCTGACGGTCCTTCTCGGCCTCACGCGCCGCCTTCTCGAGATCGACGCGTGCCAGCGCGGCATCGACCCCGTGCTCGGCGATGTACTCGGCCCACTCGACGAGCGTGTCGACCATCTCGTCTTCGGGGACCACCGCCGCGTTCTGCCCCTTGACGAAGAGATGCCCCCGTTTGTTGCCCGCGGCGATGCCGAGATCCGCGTCGCGCGCTTCGCCCGGCCCGTTGACCACGCAGCCCATGACGGCCACCTGGAGCGGGATCTCGCGATCGCCGAACGCCTCCTGGGCCTGCTGGGCGATGGCGAACACATCGATCTCGGCCCGTCCGCAGCTGGGGCACGCGATGAGATCGATGTTCTTGCGTTCTCGCAGCCCCAGGGCCTCGAGGAGCTGACGTCCCGCCCGCGCCTCTTCGACCGGGTCGGCCGTGAGTGAGTAGCGGATGGTGTCGCCGATGCCCTCGCTGAGCAACGTGGCGATGCCTGCGGTGGCCTTGATCAGACCTGCGGGCGGCGGGCCCGCCTCGGTGACCCCGAGGTGCAGCGGGTGATCGGTGACATCGGCGAGTTGGCGGTAGGCCTCGATCATCAGCGGCACGCTCGATGCCTTGACCGAGATCTTGATGTCGGTGAAACCGACCTCGTCGAAGTAGGCGATCTCCTGCAACGCAGACTCGACCATTGCCTCGGGTGTCACCTTGCCGCCGTACTTCTCGTAGAGCTCGGGGTCGAGTGACCCGCCGTTGACTCCTATTCGGATCGGGACGTTGCGGTCCTTCGCCTCGGCAGCCACGGCCTTGATGTGCTCAGGCTTGCGGATGTTGCCCGGGTTGAGCCGGAGGCAGTGCACGCCGGCTTCGAGCGCCTCGAGCGCCCTGCGGTACTGATGATGGATGTCGGCGACGATCGGCACCGGTGAGCGAGGGACGATCTGGGCGAGGCCCTCTGCGGCCTCGCGCTCGTTGCAGGTGCAGCGCACGATGTCGGCGCCTGCGGCGGCGAGCGCATAGATCTGCTGCAGGGTGCCCTCGACGTCGGCGGTCTTGGTCACCGTCATCGACTGCACGGTGATGGGGGCGTCGCCGCCGACAGGCACCTTGCCGACGTGGATCTGCCGGGTCTTGTGGCGCTCGAAGGAGGTCTGACCGATCTCCATCAGTTGATGGGCTGCGCGACGTCGAGGTAGAGACTCGTCACACCGATCAGGACGACGAACATGACCACGGCGTAGGTGAGGGGCAGCAGCTTCCCGACGTCCGCGAAGTAGCGACGCTCCTTGGTCGAACGGATGCGCTCATAGGTCGCGATGGCGACGTGGCCACCGTCGAACGGGAGCAATGGAATCAGGTTGAAGATCCCGACGAACACATTGATCGAGATCAGGAAGAAGGCCGCGCCTTCCCATCCCGACTCGAAGAGGTCGGCTCCGAGGCGGACCGCGCCGTAGATCGACAGGAGCCGGTCCTCGGCCGGGTTCTCGTCGGCCACCGTGGCGGTGGTGGTGGGGGTCGAACCGGGAGCCGGGGTGGCGGTGTCCTCGGGCGTGACCTTTCCGAAGAAGTTCCCCAGGGTCCCTGGCGTGAAGAAGTCGGCGAGGGCGACCGTGCTCTCCCTCATCAGGAAGCCGAAGTCGCTGAATGTCGTCGGGATCGCCTCGATGGGCCCGTTGTCGACCGCCGGAATGTCGAGTCCGATCCCCAGGAACCCGGCGGACGGGTCCTCTTCGCGAACCCCCAGGGTCGTGACGAGCGTGAGCGTCTCGCCGTCGCGGAGCACCGTGAGGCTCACCGGCTCGCCTGGCCGGTCGACGACGTAGGCGCTGAGGTCATCGAAGGTCGCGATGTCGTTGCCGGAGATGTCGACGACCCGGTCACCGTCCTGGAGTCCGGCGTCGTCGGCCGCGGTGCCTTCGCCGACTCGACTGACCACCCACGACTCGTCGGTCCGGCTGTCGCTCGAGGCGGCCTCGATCGACCCGCCGCTGACCGACGAGAAGGTGAGCACGATCCAGATCAGCACCAACGCCTGGAGGAAGTGCATCGTCGAGCCCGCAACGGCGACCGAGAGGCGCCGCGGGTACGACTTCTGGCGATACGTACGCGCCTCGTCCTCGGGTGGGACCTCTTCGAGGTTGTGCATTCCGATGATGCGGACGTAGGCGCCGGCAGGAATCCCCTTCAGCCCGTACTCGGTCTCGCCCCTGCGGAACGACCAGATCTTGGGCCCGAAGCCGATGAAGAACTCGGTGACCTTCATCCCCGCCGACTTGGCGGTGAGGTAGTGACCGAGTTCGTGGAGGAAGATCATGACGATCACCGCGAGCACGGTGAACACGATCGACAGCCGGAAGGCGAATCCCAGGGCGAAGGTGGCGGCGATCACCAGACCGAGTCGCCACGCGCCACCGGCGATCTCGCCTCGGGGTTCGGTGGGGGCCGGCCCGCTGCGATTCGAACGCTCCGGCGCAGTGGCGGCCGATGCGTTCGGTGTCTCCTCGACGATGTCGGTCACAGAAGTCTCTTCTCGATGAGCTGGTGGGTGCAGGATCGGGCCCGTTGATCAGTCTCGATCACGACGGCGATCGACGTGGCTGGAGTTCCATCATGCACGTCGAGGACCTCGGAAAGCACCGCGGGGATGTCGATCCACCGAATTCTGCCCTCGAGGAAGGCCTCGACGGCCACCTCGTTGGCGGCGTTGAGCCAGGCCGGCGCGGTGCCCGCGCGTCGACCAGCTTCGTAGGCCAGCCCGAGACACCCGAACGCATCGTGATCGGGAGGCTCGAAATCGAGTCGGGCCAACTGCGCCCAGTCGATGGCGCCGAACGCGACGGCGCTGCGATCCGGCCACGCCAGGGCGTACGCGATCGGCAGGCGCATGTCGGGCATCGACAACTGGGCGATCGTCGCGCCGTCGGAATAGGTGACCATCGAATGGATCACCGACTGCGGGTGGACGACCACGTCGATGTCGTCGTATGCCGTTCCGAACAGCTCGTGGGCCTCGATCACCTCGAGGCCCTTGTTCATCAGCGTCGAGCTGTCGATGGTGATCTTGGGGCCCATGCTCCACGTGGGGTGGGCCAGGGCATCGTCGATCGTCACCTCACTCAGGTCATCGAGACTCCGACCTCGAAACGGGCCACCGCTGGCCGTGAGCACGACCCGGTCGATGCGGACGTCGTTGTCGTTGGCTCGGAGGCACTGATGGATCGCACAGTGTTCGGAATCGACGGGGACCAGCTCGGCCCCGGGGGTCTTTCGCGCCACCTGGACGACCGGACCGGCGGCGATCAACGATTCCTTGTTCGCGAGCGCCAGTCGCTTCCCGGCTTCGAGGGTCGCCATCGTGACGGCGAGGCCGTCGAATCCGACCACGCCGTTGACGACGGTGTCGGCCTCGGTCGCGAAGCTGGCCAGCGCACCGACGCCGGCGCGGACCTCGATCCCCGGTGGCACCCGCTCGACGAGTTCGGCGGCTCGGGTCTCGTCCGCGATGGCGACGATCTTCGGGCGATGCCGCACGGCCTGAGCAACCAGCGCATCGACCGACGACCCGGCACCGATGGCGACCAGATCGAAACGAGGATCCTCGGCCTCGAGCACGTCGAGGGTCTGCGTGCCGATCGAGCCGGTGGACCCCGCGATCGCAACCGTGCTCATGACCACCGAGCCTACGACGACCAGCCGGCCCGACCACCCCAGCGCCCGAAGCGAGTGACGACGACGATCTAGATGAAGAAGTCGCTGACCCGGGCCAGGTAGTACACGCTCGGCAACACGAACAGCAGCGCGTCGAAGCGGTCGAGCAGACCACCGTGGCCGGGGAGCAGGGTTCCCATGTCCTTGATCCCGAGGTCGCGCTTGATCACCGACTGACACAGGTCGCCGAGCGGCGCAGCGAGCGCAACCACGAGGCCGAGCTTGATGGCGGCGCCGCCACCGTCCCAGGGGGCGAAGCCGGGCACGAAGCCCGCGACGAACACGGCGACGACGAAGGCGACGATCATGCCTCCGATGAGGCCTTCCCAGGTCTTGTTGGGACTGGCGGCCGAGAGCGGGTACTTCCCGGCGTTCCTGCCGACGAAGAGGCCGCCGACGTCGTAGCCGACGGTAGCGATGATCGCGCCGATCAACAGCCCGACGCCGTCGGGCGCCGAGAGCATCAGCGCCGCGAACGAACCGAACATGCCGATCCAGAGCACCCCGAAGAGCGTCACGCCGAGATTGGCGGTCGGTCGCTTCCCGCCTGCGCCCACCAGGTACCAGACGAGTCCGACGACGGTGGTCAGGAACAACACGGCTGGGATCGCCGCCTCGCCCCGGTGATAGGAGGCCAGGACCATGGCAGGAATGGCCACGACCCCGACCAGCGTGGGCGGCTCGTACCCCGCCCGTTGGACAGCCGCGAAGAACTCGACGCCGCACATCGCCACCACCGCGAACACCAGGACGATGCCACCGACCGGACCGACCGCGAACAGCGCCAGCGCAACCGCGGCGAAGACGAGCCCCACCCCGACCGCCTGCCCCATGTTCCGACCACCACTGTCGGGTCCGCGCCCGACCTTGTCGGCCGAAGTGCGGCGGGCGGTCCCGATCACGACCGGGTCGTCGTCTTCGTCGTCGTACGCGTCGTCGTACTCGTCGTCGTACTCGGCGTACTCGTCGTACTCGTCGTCGTCGTAGTAGGCGCCGTCGTCGTACACGTCCACGTCGTCCGCGCCGCTGTCACCGGCAGCAGCGAATACGGAGCGACCCTGCTCGGGCTCGTCGATGTCGGAGAAGGAGAAGAAGTCGGAGTCCGATGGTCGGTCGGAGTCGTCGAGCGCTCCGAGGCGCTGCTCGGCGTCGTGGCCCAGGACCCTCACGTCGTCGAGGTCGTCGTCGAAGTCGTCACCGGAGTCGCGCCAGCGGGGGGCGGAGCCGGTGAAACTGGCCCATTCGTCGTCGGCGGTCTCGGTGTCATCGTCTCGGCGCAGCACCGCCGGGACCTCGCCGGTGGCCGGCTCGGTCCAGTGAGGAAGGTCCACTCGATCGTCGATGAGTGACGGACGAGGCACATCTTCGGGTGATGCCATGTTGCTGAGCGGGAACGAAACCGTGGGCGGCGGACCGTCGTAGGGCTGCTCGGCCGGCCGGTCGCCGGGCTTGCGGTCGTCCGCGGTGAGACGGCGCGCGACATCGTCACGGCCGAGCGCTTCGGCCGCTTCGTCGGCTCCGATCAGACGCACCCCCTCGGTCGGGGGCTTCTCATCGTTGTTCGTCTCGTCGTCGGACACTTCGGCTCCTTCGTCGTCGGTCGTCGACCTCAGACTTCGAGTAGCTCCGCTTCCTTGAGTTCCAGGGCGTCATCGATCTGAGCTTCATGGGTTCTGGTGATCTTGTCGAGGGCAGCCTCGGCACGGTGGAGATCATCTTCGCTCATGTCACCATCTTTCTCGAATGCCTCAAGATCCTGCCTTGCCGCGCGGCGCGTGTTGCGGATGCTCACCCGACCTTCCTCGGCCATCGACTTGACAACTTTGACCAGATCACGCCGACGTTCTTCGGTGAGTTGCGGGAAGGACAAGCGCAGGACGGCGCCATCGGAACTCGGGTTGAGCCCGAGGTCACTGCCCTGGATCGCCTTCTCGATGGCCTCGATGGCCGTCTTGTCATAGGGGCTGATGACCAGGGTCCGAGCCTCGGGGACGCTGAACCCCGCGATCTGCTGCATCGGCACGTCAGCGCCGTAGTACTCGACCGGCATCTTCTCGACCAGCGCCGGCGTCGCCCGCCCGGTGCGGATCGTGGCCATGTCGCGACGGGTGTGGCTCACGGCCGAGCGCATCTGCTCGGTCGCGTCGTCGATGACGAGCGAGGCGGTCTCGTTCATGCGGTCATCACCTGACCAGGGTACCGATCGCCTTGCCCTCGAGAACGGCACGGAGGTTCCCGGGTTCGAGGACGTCGAACACCACGATCGGAAGCTTGTTGTCCATGCAGAAGGTGATCGAGGTCGGATCCATCACCGTGAGGCCCCGATTGAGCACGTCCATGTAGGAGAGCTCGTCGATCTTGGTCGCAGTCGGGTCGAGCTTGGGGTCGGCGGTGTAGACCCCGTCGACGCCAGAATGGGTGCCCTTCAGCACGGCCTCGGCCGACACCTCGGCCGCACGAAGCGCCGCAGGCGTGTCGGTGGTGAAGAACGGGCTTCCGAGGCCCGCCGCGAAGATCACCACGCGGCCCTTCTCGAGGTGGCGGATGGCCTTACGCCGGATGTAGGGCTCGGCGATCTGGTCCATCCGCACTGCGGTCTGGACCCGAGTCGGCTGGCCGAGACGCTCCAGGGTGTCCTGGAGCCCGAGCGCGTTGATGACCGTGGCGAGCATGCCCATGTAGTCGGCCTGTGCACGGTCCATTCCGGAACCCGCGCCGGTCATCCCCCGCCAGATGTTCCCGCCACCGACCACCACGGCGACGTCGACGCCGAGACTGCGGGCCTCGACGATGTCCTTGGCGATGTTCTCGACCACGTCGCCGTCGAGAGCGTCGGTCTCACCGGCGAACGCCTCGCCCGAGAGCTTCAGGAGCACGCGCTTCCAGCGGAGGCCGGCAGCGGGGCCGTCGGCGGCCATCAGGTGCCGATCAGCACCTGCTCGAAACGGACCAGTTCGGCGTCTCCGAGCAGTTGCTTCACGGTCTGCTTCTCATCGCGGATGAACTTCTGCTCGAGCAGAACCTGCTCCTGGAACCAGCTCGTCAGCCGGCCCTCGACGATCTTGTCGATCGCCTGCTCGGGCTTGCCTTCCTTGCGGGTCAGGTCTTCGAGGGTCGCACGCTCATCGGCGACGTCGCTCTCGGGTACCTGGTCACGGGTGAGGTACGCGGGTTTCGTGAACGCGATGTGCACGGAGAGGTCGTGCGCGAGCTCGGGGGTGCCGCCGGCGAGTTCGACGACGACGGCGTTGACGCCGCGACCCTCCTGGGTGTGCAGATAGGTGTCGAGGATGTTGCCTGGTGCCGCCTCGACCAGCACGGCCCGACCTGCCTCGATGTTCTCCTTGATCGTGACCTTGAGGTCGTCGATCTGGTCCTTGGCGGCCTCGAGGGCCGACTCGCCGTTGGCGAGGACGTCATCGGCGAGGCGTTGAGTGAGCGTCGCGAACGCCTCGTTCTTCGCGGCGAAGTCGGTCTCGGACTTGAGCTGGGCGATCGCAGCCCGACCCTCGCCGGTCGCAACCGCGATCGCACCTTCGGTGTTCTCGCGGTCGGTGCGGGTGCCGGCCTTGGCGAGACCCTTCTCGCGAAGCACCTTGCGGGCGGCCTCCATGTCGCCGTCGGCCTCGGTGAGCGCCTTCTTGGCATCCATCATCCCGGCGCCGGTCGACTGCCGGAGCGCCTGTACGTCCTTGGCAGTGAATTCAGGCATCGGTCGACTCTCCTTCGATCGTCTCCCCGGCGACTTCGGGTACCTCGGACGAAGCTTCCGCGGCTTCAGCAGGAGCGGCCTCGGGCTCGGGTGCTTCAGCGGCCGGCGGTGCGGTGGGCGGTCGCATCGGCGGAGGCTGCTGGCCTGACAGGCGAGACTCGCGCTCCTTGGCCTCGGCCAAGGCCTGGCGTCGGGCCTCCGCCTGCTCGGCGGCGACGCGGGCCTCGTCCTCGGGGCCGCGCTCGGCGGCGACGGCGGGCGAACGGCGGCTGGCGATGTAACGGCCCTCCTCGACAGCATCGGCGACGATGCGCGCCATGAGGTTGCCGGCGCGGATCGCGTCGTCGTTGCCGGGGATCACGTAATCGATCACGTCGGGGTCACAGTTGGTGTCGACGACGGCGACGAGCGGGATGCCGAGCTTGTTGGCCTCGGTGACGGCGATGTGCTCGATCTTGGTGTCGAGAACGAACACCGCGTCGGGCCGCTTGTCCATGGTGGCGATGCCGCCGAGGTTGCGCTCGAGCTTGGCGAGTTCGCGGCCGAGCAGTAGCGCTTCCTTCTTCGGCATGACTTCGAAGTCGCCCGCAGCCCGCTGGCGGCGAAGGTCGTGCATCTTGGCGACGCGCTTGCCGATGGTCTCGTAGTTGGTGAGCATGCCGCCGAGCCAACGCTCGTTCACGTAGGGCATCCCGACCTTCTCGGCATAGCTCTGGATCGGATCCTGAGCCTGCTTCTTGGTCCCCACGAAGAGCACCGACCCGCCGTCGGCGACGAGATCGCGGATGAACGTGTAGGCGGTCTCGATGCGCTGCAGGGTCTGCTGCAGATCGATGATGTAGATCCCGTTGCGCTCACCGAAGATGAACCGCTTCATCTTCGGGTTCCACCGGCGGGTCTGGTGCCCGAAGTGCACCCCTGCCTCGAGCAACTGCTTCATGGTGACGACGGCCACGGCCGGCTCCTCTCTCGCGGTTGAGCGAAGCCCGGCTCTGTGCACTCCGAGGAGTGACCGCGAGAAGGTGAGCCGGGCGGAAGTGTTGACCTGCGCAGCGGTTGCTGAGCGTCCAAGAGCATAGGCGCCGCCCGGTCTCGCACGACAAACGGGCTCGCTACCCCGGCACGGTTGCGCCGCCGACGAAGAGCCCTGCTGCCATCAGTTGCTCGGTCTCCGAGACGAGTCGGCCGCTCAGCACATCGAGGACGATGTCACGGTTGGACTCACACGTCGGCGGCGAGCCGGCGATCGCGAGTGCGATCTCCCGATTCGTGGCCGGGTCGCCTGGGAGTTGCTCGTGGGCGTGGAGTCCGACCAGCGGCACGGTGATGTTGGCGGCGCCGTCGAGCTGCGACCGGTTCGACGCCACGACGAGGTCACCGCGAGCGCCGACCGACGTGAGGCGCACGCCTTCGGGCACACGACTGCGGGCCAGCCGATCGGTCAGGCCACTTCCGACCGCCAACTGGTGCACCGCGGGCGAATCGAGCTCGATCGCGCTGCCGGCAACGTCGTTGATGACCCCGAATGTCAGAGATGCGCCCAGATCCGTTCGGACCGCGGCTGCGGCAGTGGCCAGATCGGCGCCCTGGTGCGGCGTGCCGAGAGTGACCACCGCCCCGAGTGGGCCGGTCCTTCCGGCCGCATCGAGTTCGAGGAGTGCGAGTCGGGCGACGAGACCGCCTTGGGAGTGAGCGACCACATCGACCGCCACCCCCGGTTCGAGCCTGGCGAGCTCGTCGATCAGTGCTGCGAGCTCGAGGCCCGACTCGACCAGATCTGCCTGTGAGTCCGATGCGGTGTACGGCGTCGCGACGATGTCCTGCCGACGGTCCGTCGGGTCAGGGGTCCGGCCACCCTCGTAGGAGAAGCGATAGACGTCCTCGGGGCGATAGCCCAGCGCAGACGCATCGACGTCGTCGACGGCCGCATCGCCGCTGGTCGAACCGAGCCCGCCGACCAGGACGACCACTCGACGCTCCGACCCCACCGCCACCGGCGCATGGGCCGGAGTGCACGGCGGGCGGTCACGGAACCGGTGGACGAGCGCGAGACCGGTGCGGAGTCCGAAGCCGGTCGGGTCGAGCGCACTGCCAAGGCTCGATGAGAGCGCCGCGGCATCGAGCGCACGCCCGCGGAGCCAGTCGGCGGTCCCCTCGCGGAAGCCGGGCCGCTCGGCCAGCCATCGCGCGACGGCGGCCCGCTCTTCAGCGACCGACGACGGCGCCGTGTCGGTCGGGACGAGCCTGACTCCGCCCGTCGCACCGACGAACAGGGCTGCGGGGTCGAGATACTCGTCGCCGGCGCGAATCCCCAGGTGGGTTCGAGTGCCGGAACGTCCGATGACCTGACCGCCATCGACATGGTCGCCACGCCCGACGCCGATCGTTGCGAGAAACGAAAGGGTCGACCTCAGCCCGTCGGCGTGTCGGACCGTCACATGGAGCGAACCGCCGACCTGACCGGCGAAGGTGACCTCACCGGCTGCAACCGCCGCGACCGGCATGTCGGGTTCGGTCGCGTACTCGATGCCCCGATTGCCCGGCCCGTAACGGTGTTCGGGCGCCCGGAACGGATCGGTGACCGGTGCGTCGACCGGGGGGTGGTAGCTGACCCCACCTGCCGGTCCGGCCCGGCCCGGTGGAGCGGCGGCCACCAGGGTCGACAGGGCAACGATCGCGGTGAACAGGGTGCGTGGAGTCGAGAACATGGAATCCCCCATCGGGAGACGCCCGTGGGCGCCGGCGTCGACATGGGGGAAGTCGTCGATCGTTCAGCAGGTACCGTGTCCTGGCCGCTTGCGACCGGTGAAGTCAGCGAGCGGGTTCCCGATCGGCTGCGAGCATCCGTGACCGGAGCTGGAGGATCGACTTCGTGTGGATCTGGCAGACCCGGCTCTCGGTGACCCCGAGCACATCACCGATCTCGGCCAGCGTCAACCCCTCGTAGTAGTACAGCGTGAGGACGACCTTCTCGCGCTCGGGCAGCCTCGTGATGGCGTCGGCCAGCAGGTGACGCATCTCCTCGACCTCGAAGAGATCGACCGGGCCCTCACTCGGGTCGGCGATCGTGTCGCCCAGCGTCGAGCTCTCGGTGCGGTCGCCGCCGACCGACAGCATCTCATCGAGTGCGACCAGACCGACGAAGCTGATCTGACTGAGGGTCTTCTGGAGTTGGGCGTCGGACAACCCGAGCTCCTCGGCCAGCTCTTCGTCGGTCGGGGTGCGATGGAGTTCGGTCTCGAGCTTCGCGTACGCACGCTCGAGCGACCGGGCCTTGGCTCGGACCGACCGGGGAACCCAGTCGATGGCCCGCAGCTCGTCGAGGATGTTGCCCTTGATGCGAGCGATGGCGTAGGTCTCGAACTTGTAGCCGCGCTCGGGCTCGTACTTGTCGATGGCGTCGATCAGGCCAAAGATGCCGTAACTGACCAGGTCGGCCTGCTCGACGTTCTGCGGGAGACCCACCGCGACGCGGCCGGCGACGTATTTCACCAACGGCGAGTAGTGCACGATCAGCTGATCTCGGACGGCATCGGACGCGTTCGACTTGTAGTCGTCCCACAACCGCTGGATCTCTGGTTCGACAGGAGTGCTCACAGCTCGCCTCAGGCGCGGGGGTGGGTTCGGTCGACGACAGCCCGGAGCCGGGCGCGACTGACGTGAGTGTAGTGCTGCGTGGTCGCCAGATCAGCGTGACCCAGCAGTTCCTGGACCGCGCGAAGGTCGGCGCCCCCGTCGAGCAGATGGGTCGCGAAGCTGTGTCGAAGGGCGTGCGGATGGGTCGGGTCGATCGAGCGACGGTCGATGATCCGCCTCACGTCGCGCGGCCCCAAGCGGCGGCCGCGGCGATTGTGGAACAGCGCCGGCCCTTCGCTCGCGGGAATGACGAACATGGCCCGATCGCGCTCGATCCACTGCTCGAGACGATCGGCCGCAGGACCGCTCAGCGGGACCCGCCGGACCTTGCTGCCCTTGCCCAGGACCGTGATCGACCCGCGGACGAGGTCGACGTCGTCGACGTCGGCGCCACAGAGCTCACTGACCCGCAGTCCCGACCCGTAGAGGAGCTCGAGCACGGCATCGTCGCGGCACCGCAGCGCAGGTGGGTCGTCGGCCACGGCGGCTGGAGGAGTGTCGAGCAGCGCGTCGAGTTCGTCTTGGCGAAGCACCCGCGGTAGCCGCCCTCCCCCCGTCGGAGCGTGGACCCCCGCCGTCGGGTCGGTCGTCACCTCGCCCCGCCTGACCAGATCGGCGAAGTAGCGCCGCAAGGACGACATCCGACGCGAGATGGACGCCTTGGCGAGGCGCCTTGTGGTGAGGTGTGCCAGATAGCGCCGCACCAATGTGCGATCGACGTCCGAAGGTGCCACGATGCCCGATCGCGACGCCCACTCGACGAACCGTTCGACGTCGCTTCGGTAGGCCGCGACCGTCCGTTCGGACAACCCGGTCAAGGAATTCGCGAACCGCTCCACGTGCCACGCCACACACGCAGCGTACTTTCATCAGCACCCTGAATGGTCAGGCTCGCATGGTCCGTTCGTACCAACCACTCCGTGTGACCACCTCGCCTGCGGCGACAAGACGATCGAGGATTCCGCACACCTCGACGACGTCGAGGCGCGTGCGGAGGACGAGTTGATCGGCGGTCACCGCCTCCCACTCGAACGCATCGAGCACCGCGATCTCTGACGCTGATCGGCCGGTCAGACCAGACGCGACCGGCTCGGCCACCGGTGCCGTGGAACCGAGCGCGAGCAGCACGTCGGTGGCGTCGCGAACGACGCCCCGTCCCTCGTGCAGCAGTGCATTCGTACCTTCGCTGTTGCGAGCCATGACCGGGCCGGGGACTGCGAGGACGTCGATCGAGCGGGCATCGGCCTCGTCGACGGTGTGCATCGACCCGCCACGTGCGGGCGACTCGACGACGATCACCACTTCGGCCATCGCTGCGATGATGCGGTTCCGCGCGGGAAATCGCCACCGGTCGGCTCGCGCACCGAGGGGCGCCTCGGAGATCAGCGCGCCGGCCGACGCGACATCGCGCCACAGTGTTCGGTTCGCACGAGGGTAGGGCACATCGAGGCCGGTGCCCGCCACCGCCAGGGGCGCGGCACCGTGCGCGTCGATGGCCCCCCGATGTGCGGCCGCGTCGATCCCGGCCGCCAGGCCCGACACGACGGTGACTCCCGCTGCTGCGAGGTCGGATCCGAGTCGATACGCCGTGTCGTAGCCCGCTCGCGAGCACCGGCGAGTGCCGACGATGGCGACGGTCCGGTCAGACAGACGGCCGAGGTCGCCATCGATCGACAACAGCAGCGGCGGATCGGGATCGTGCTGCAACCGGGCGGGATACGCGGCCTCGCCGAACATCACGACGCCATAGCCGGCGACCGCGTAGGCATCGAGCAACGCGTGCGGGTCGGTACCGCGTGCCTCCGAGCGCCAGCGCTGCAGCAGTTCGCGGGAACATCGCGGCGACACGGTGCCCAGCGGCGGCGCCATGGGTGCATCACCGCCGAGCACGGCAGCAAGCGCCTCAGCCGGTGTGCGGTCGACGAGCACCGCACGCAGACGTGCCGGCCCCATCCCGTCGAGGCTCACCAGCGTCGCCAGCGCAGCCCGCGAACCGACCGCCGTCATGCGGCCGCCAGTTCGAACTCGAACGGCTCGCCTCGAAGCGCGAGCGCGGCGGCGACGACTGCCTCGTCGATCGTCGTTCCCATGCCGCGTAGATCGGCGATGGTGCGGGCGACTCGCCGGACCCGCACGAGTCCTCGTCCGGTGAGGCGGCCGGCCTCGAGGGCGCGCTCGAGCATCCGGAACGCGGCGGGGGCCAGCGGTGCCACCAGATTGAGTTGATCGGTACCGAGTTCACCGTTGAGGCCGAAGCCGCGCTCGAGCGCGAGTTGTCGCACGGCATCGACCCGGGCGCGCACCGACGATGACGACTCGCCTGCGTCGGAGCCCAGGAGGTCGGCAGTGTCGGGCCGACCCACCGTGACCCGCAGGTCGAAGCGGTCGAGCAACGGTCCTGACAACCGACGCAGATACCGCGCCCTGGCGTGGGACGAGCACCGACATCGGCCCTGCGGGCCATCCCACCCACACGGACACGGATTCGACGCCGCCACCAAGAGGAACTCGGCCGGCAGGGTGATCGAGCCGTGAGCCCTCGCCACCCTGATCGCGCCGTCCTCGAGGGGCTGTCTGAACGCGTCGAGCGTGCCGGCGTCGAACTCGCCCAACTCGTCGAGGAACAAGACGCCGCGGTGGGCGAGCGATGCCTCGCCGGGCCGCATGGTCTGGGTCCCTCCGCCGATGAGCGACACCCGGGACGAGGTGTGGTGGGGCGCCCGATACGGAGGGCGCACGACGAGACCGGTCGGCGGCAGCCGGACCCCCGCCGCGCTGTGGATACACGTGACCCGCCGTGCCGCTTGCTCGTCGAGTGGGGGCAGGATGCCCGGGAGCCGGCTCGCCAGCATCGACTTTCCTGAGCCGGGCGGGCCGACGAAGAGCAGCGGGTGGGCGCCGGCCGCTGCGATCTCGAGACCGAACCGGGCCATCGGTTGGCCCCGAACGTCGGCGAGGTCGGGGCAGCTCGGCTCGTCACCGACCGGAGGGACCGCAGGCAGGTCGGGCCACGGTGTGATGTGGGCGAGCGCGTCGACCAGCTCGCGCAGGGTCGACGCCGACCGGATGCCCTGGCGACCGACGACCTGCGCTTCGATCGTGTTGCCCAGCGGCACCACCACCGGGTCGGCGTCGACCGCGTCGAGCAGTGGCACCGCTCCCTCGACGCTGTGGATCGTGCCATCGAGTCCGAGCTCGCCGATGAAACCGACTCCGGCGATGGCCTCGGGGGCGAGGGCTTCGGAGGCGACCAGCAGGCCGACGGCGATGGCGAGGTCGGTTGCCGCGCCGGCCTTTCGCTGCCCGGTGGGAGCAAGGTTCACGGTGATCCGCCGATCGGGAAAGGCGAAGCCGCTGGACGCGAAGGCCGCTCGGATGCGGTCGCGCGCTTCGCGGCAGGAGGTGTCGGGAAGGCCGACCACGGTGAAGGCAGGGAGCCCGCTGCCGACATGGGCTTCGACGCTGACGGCGAGACCGTCGACCCCGGCAAGGGTCGCGGACGGGACAAGGGCAAGCATGGTGCGCCTCCGGGTTCGGAAGGCGTGTACGGAGGGGCCTGCGAGCCAGCCCCGAAGCTGTCGACACCGTAACGGGGGGGTGTGACGGCTACGAGCTGCGATACTCGACGGCGATGGGCCTCAATCCGTTTCGTCCGCAGCGGCGCACGTCCGCCGACTACGTGTTCGTGGTGGCCGGGCTCGTGGTGTGCGCATTGCTCGTCGCGTGGGCGTTCTTCGGGTAGATCAGAAGGCGCGTTCGATCATCGTGAGTCGACCCGCGAGCACCGCTGCGACGTCGAACCGGATGTGCCGTGGTCGCACGCCCTCGGATCGCAGGTAGATCGACGCGAGGCGGCGGATCCTGGCCTGCTTGTCTGCGGTGACGGCCGCCGCCGGCGAACCGTAGGCGTCGCTGCGCCGGGTCTTGACCTCGCAGAACACCAGCACGTGGCCGCGGTGGGCGACGATGTCGAGTTCGCCTTCCCTGACGCGCCAGTTGCGAGCCACGACGGCATACCCGCGATCGCGATACCACGCAGCCGCCAGTTCCTCGCCCGCGGCACCGAGCGCGCGTCGGGATGCGGTCACCGACAAATGCTCCTCGTCCAGACACCGGTGGCGGTGACGTCTTCGAACGTCACGAAGTGCCGGCACGCTAGCCACCGGTCGACGCCGTTTCCATCTCCTAGTGTCGGCGATCATGGAACGCCTCGACGCTTCGACCGCAGCGGCTCGCATCCACACCACCGACAGCTTCGGGATGCCGCTCGGCCCGGGTCAGCCGGTCCAGCTGCTCACCGAGATGGGGACTCGAGAAGACTGGGTCGAGCTCAACGTCTACGGCGCATTGCTCACCGTCTTCACCGACCTGTTCAACCACCCCAACGTGCACTACCTGTCCGGGTTCTTCGGTCCACTCGACCGTGCGCTGCGCGACGCAGGCGCCAACGTCGGGTTCAGCCCGGCCGACTTCCGGCGATTCGGACCCTTGCTGCGATACTTCGCACCGCGGGTCATGTCCACGGCTGCGTGCCCGCCCGATGCCGACGGCTGGTGCTCGTTGTCACTGCATGCGGGCGCCAGCGTCGACGAACTGCACCTCGCCGGCGCTGACCCCGACCGGCTGCTCGTCGTCGAGGTGAGCCCGAACTTCCCGAGGACGATGGGTCTCGGCGAACACCGTCACGCGCTCCACATCGACGAAATCGACATCCTCATCGAGTCCGAGGCGTCGCCGGTCACGCTCGACGACCCACCGCCGTCGGAGACCGATCGCGCCATCGCCGACCACGCGGCGCAGTTCATTCCCGACGGGGCGACCCTTCAGACCGGGATCGGTGCAGTCCCGTCGGTGATCGCGACCCTGCTGGCCGACGGCGACGGAGGCGGCTACGGCGTCCACTCCGAGATGTTCACCGACGGCCTGATGCGGCTCCATCAGGCCGGCAAGGTGGTCAACCAGAAGGGGATCTACGACGGCCACTCGATCACCACGTTCTGTGCCGGGAGCGCCGAACTCTACGACTGGCTCGACGGGAACACCGAGGTCCGCTTCCTCCCGGTCGAGTACGTGAACTCACCCGAGGTGATCGGCAAGAACCCCAAGATGATCACGATCAACGGTGCGCTCTCGGTCGACATCCAGGGCCAGGTGGTGGCCGACACCATCGGAGGGGGCCAGTATTCGGGCATCGGCGGCCACGAGGACTTCGTGGCCGGTGCGGCCTTCGACCTCGACGACCGGTCGCTGATCTGCCTGCCATCCACTGCGATCCGAGGCGGCAAGACCGTGTCGAGGCTCGTGCCGGGATTCGAAGCGGGCACGGTGATCACCACCCCCCGTCACCACGTCGACATCATCGTGACCGAGTACGGTGCAGCCGAACTCCAGGGCAGGACCGTTCATCAGCGCGGCATGGCCCTGGCCGAGATCGCCCATCCCGACTTCCGTGACGAACTCGCCGCAGCTGCCGAACGCGCCACGGGGGGCCGGTCACCGCTCCGCTGAACGCGTCAGAGGAAGCGGACGCGATCCGGCGGCCAGACGATCGCCACCGCTCGACCGACCAGGCTGTCGATCGGGACGGGCCCGAAGACCCGCGAATCCTGGCTGTTGTCGCGATTGTCGCCCATCACGAACACGTCACCGTCGGGGACGGTGCGGGCACTGAAGTCGGATGCGACGAGATCGGCGGGGAGATACGGCTCGACCAGGGGTTCGCCGTTGATCAGCAGCTGGCCGTCCCGGCCCTCGATGGTTTCGCCGGCGAGCCCGATGACCCGCTTGATCAGCTGGTCGTCCGACGGCCTCGTGAGTCCGGTGGCCACGAGCGCCTCGGTCACGATCACCTGCGGGAATCCGGGCCTGTCGATCTCGACGTCGGGGCGAGGGAACACGACGATGTCACCACGGTTCGGTTCGTGGAGGCGATAGGAGGTGCGGGACACGACGACCCGGTCGCCGATCTCGAGTTGCGGTGTCATCGACTCGCTCGGGATGAAGAACGCCTGTGCGACGAATGCCTTGACGACGAGTGCGATCAGGATCGCGAGCAGCACGAGCAGCGGCAGCTCGGTCAGGTGGCGGGCAGTGCTGCGAGGCGGGTCGTCGGGCGCGAACGACAGCAGTTCTCCGTCGGCTTCTGCGGTCGAGCAACCCTGCCAACGATGCATGCTCGGAGAAGGGCCGCTCGACGCCGGCGAGCCCGCGCGAGGCCTAGTCGCGCTTCTCCTTGACCTTGGCCTTCTTCCCGACGCGATCGCGCAGGTAGTAGAGCTTGGCCCGGCGCACGTCGCCCCGAGTCACGACCTCGATCTGGGCAACGGTGGGCGCATGGAGCGGGAAGGTTCGTTCGACGCCGACGCCATAGCTGACCTTGCGGACGCTGTAGGACTCGGCGATCCCCGATCCACGGCGGGCGATCACGACACCCTGGAAGATCTGGACTCGCTCCTTGTTGCCCTCCACGACCCGGACGTGGACCTTGACGGTGTCGCCAGGCGCGAAGTCGGGGATGTCGACACGGAGGTTCGGCTTGTCGATCAGGTCGGTGCTCTTCATGGCGCCTTGGGCTTTCGCGGTGAGACAGAGTCGCCGGAGTGGCGAACGGGACACGTTAGCGACCGGCTTCCCCACGGGTCCAAGGCGGCCGCGAGGATCAGAGGTCGAACTCCTCGAGGAGCGCCTGCTCGGCGTCGGTGATCCCGCCGCGCGACGCGAGGAGATCGGGACGACGATCGCGGGTGCGGGCGACCGCTTGCGCATGGCGCCAGCGCGCGACCCGGGCATGGTCGCCCGAGCGGAGCACCTCGGGGACCGACCAGCCTCGGAAGGACGCAGGCCGCGTGTACTGGGGGTGTTCGAGCAGGCCCGAGGCGAAGGACTCGTCGTCTGCGCTGGCGTCGTTGCCCATCACGCCCGGGACCAGCCGGCCCACTGCCTCGATCACGACGAGCGCGGCGACCTCTCCCCCGCCGAGCACGTAGTCCCCGACGCTGACCTCGCCGTCCACGAGATGGTCCGCGATGCGCTGATCGACGCCTTCGTAACGGCCGCACAGCAACGAGAATCCGTCGGACCGGGCGAGGTCGATGGCCATCGCCTGGTCGAAGGCCTCGCCACCGGGACCGAGCAAGAGCAGCGGCCGAGGCGGATCGACCGCCTCGACGGCAGCGAAGACCGGTTCGGGCATGAGCACCATGCCTGCGCCGCCACCGAAAGGACTGTCGTCGATCGTGCGGTGCGGGTCGGTCGTCTCGTCCCGCAGATCGTGCGACCGGACGTCGAGCAACCCGCGATCGCGGGCCTTGCCCAACAACGCACCGGACACGAAGTCATCGACCATGGCGGGGAAGATCGTGAAGACGTCGATGCGCATCAGAGGTCGAACAGGCCGTCGGGCGGGTCGATGTCGACGAATCGGTCGGCAACGCGGACGATGAAGTGCACCGGCACCAGCGCGCCCGTGTCGAGGACCAGGAGATCCGACGCCGGGTTGGCCTCGACCTCGACGATCACGCCGCGGTCGACCCCGGCCGAGTCACGAGCCGTCGACCCGATCAGCTCGTGCGCCCAATAGCCGTCTTCGGGCTGCTCGTCGAGCGGCTCGGCCAACAGCCGGGTGCCGCTCAGCTGCTCGGCGGCGCTCCGATCGGTCACGCCCTCGAAGGTCACCAGCTCGCGACCCTGATGTGGCCGCAGGCGAAGGACGGTGAGCGGACCGTGGTCGGTCTCGAAGGTCGAGCCCTCGACGAGCCGACCGGTGACGTTGGTGGACAGGCTCACCGAGACCTCGCCCTTGAGGCCGTGGGCGCGCCCGATCACACCGATCTCGAGGAGCAGGGGCCGGTCACCCATGACACGCGACGCCTCGGCGATCGGCCGAGCCGCGGGACATCAGTCCTCGAACTCGACCTCGACCTCGACGTCGTCGCGGGTTCCCGCGGCGCGCACGATGGTGCGGATGGCGTTGGCGATTCGTCCTCGCCGGCCGATGACTCGCCCCATGTCGCCGTCGCCGACGGTCACGGTCATCTTGAGGCGGTTCCCGCTCTCCTCGATGTCGATGTTGACTGCGTCGGGGTCCTCGACGACCGAGCGGGTGAGATACGCGAGGACGTCCTCGGCGATCGTCGGCTCGTCGCCGAGCTCGACGTCGTCGTCGCTGCCGGCGTCGTCGTCGATCCGATTGTGGTCGATGTCTTCGATGTCGTCGTCGCTCATTCGGCCGTTGCCTTGGTCTCGGTCGACGGCTCGGGCTCGGCGGGAGGCTCGGGGGCGATCCACTCGGTGCCCTTCCGCTCGACCCCCTGGATGGCCAGGATCTTGGCGACCGCCTCGGTGGGCTGTGCCCCGTTGTTGAGGTAGTGCACGGCACGGTCGCCCTCGAGCGTGATGACCGAGGGGTCCTGACGGGGCTGGTAGGTCCCGATGATCTCGATGAAGCGACCATTGCGCGGCGACCGCGCATCGGCCGCCACGACGCGATACGTCGGCTGCTTCTTCTTGCCAACGCGCATCAGACGGAGCTTGACGGCCACTCGGAAGTTCTCCCGGATCGAAGGTGAGATGCCCGCTGCGGGCGGGCACGAACAGACCATGGTGATGGACGAAGGGCGCTCAGTTCAAACCGAGCCGCTGCTGTCGGTGCCGTCGCCGCCAAGACCGGCTTGGAGACCGGGGAGGACGAAGGGGGTCTTGGCAGCGGGCGAGGTGCCCTTCGGCGTGGTCCGACCGCCCCGTCTGCCCTTCTTCGACTTCTTCTTCTTGCGCTTTGCCGGGTTGGCGAACCCAGGCAGGTTCTTCATCATCTTCTGGGCCTCGCTGAACTGGTTGATGAGCGCGCCGACGGCACCGGGATCGGTGCCCGAACCGTCGGCGATGCGACGACGGCGTGAACCGTCGATGATCGCCGGACGAGTTCGCTCGGCGACCGTCATCGACTTGATGATCCCTTCGATCCGCGCGATCTCCGAGTCGTCGATCTGCGCGTTGCGCATCTCCTTGGGGACCCCGGGCATCATGGCCAGAAGGCTCGACATCGAACCCATCTTCTTCACCTGCTGGAGCTGGTCGAGGAAGTCGTCGAGGGTGAAGTCGCCGTCCATCAGCTTCTGGGCGGCCGCCTCGGCCTCCTGCTCTTCGAAGACCTCCTCGGCCTTCTCGATGAGCGTCATGACGTCGCCCATCCCGAGGATCCGGCCCGCCAGTCGGTCGGGATGGAACAGGTCGAAGTCGTCGATCTTCTCGCCGGTTGCGGCGAATGCGATCGGCTTGCCGACCACCTCCTTCACCGAGAGCGCCGCGCCGCCTCGTGCGTCGCCATCGAGCTTGGTCAGGATGACTCCGTCGAGGGCGAGCGTGTCGTTGAAGTTCTCGGCGACGGTGACCGCGTCCTGACCGGTCATGGCGTCGACCACCAGGAACGTGTAGTCGGGGGTCGTCGCCTCGCTGATCCGGCGGACCTCCTCCATCAACTCGGCATCGATGGCGAGACGGCCGGCGGTGTCGACGATCACCACGTCCTTGCCGATGCGTCGGGCCTCGGTGACCGCACCACGCGCCACCTCGACCGGATCGCCCCCCTCGCCACCGATGTGGTCGGGGTCGATCGAGTGCACCGGGACGTCGATCTGACGGCCGAGGGTCCTGAGCTGCTCGATGGCGGCCGGTCGCTGGAGATCGGCCCCCACCATCATCGGGTTCCGGCCCTGGCTCTTGAACCAGCGAGCCAGCTTGGCCGAGCTGGTCGTCTTGCCCGAGCCCTGGAGGCCGGCCATGAGCACGACCGTCGGCGGCTGTGAGGCGAAGGTGATCTTGATCGTCTCGCCGCCGAGCGTGGCGACCAGCTCGTCGTGAACGATCTTGATGACCTGCTGAGCGGGGTTCAGCGCCGCGCTGAGCTCGGCACCGACGGCCCGCTCCTTGATACGAGCCACCATGCCCTTGACGACCTGGAGGTTGACGTCGGCCTCGAGCAGCGCAACCCGGATCTCTCGGAGGACCTCGTCGATGTCGTCCTCGCGCAGCTTCCCCTTCCCGCGGAGCTTTGAGAAGATGCCGTCGAATCGGTCAGAGAGTGCTTCGAACATGAATGTTCGACTCTACCGATCCCCTCCCCTCGGCCCCATCTGCGCAAGTCGTCAGACGACGTCGGCGATGTCGGTCCGGTTGTCGACGTGGGTGATGCCCTCGACTGCGCCCGCCACCGCCTCGAGGTCCGCACGTCCGGTCTCGTGCGGAGCCGAGCCGCGGAGCACGACCCGACCGCCGATGACCTCGACATCGGGCTCCGGCAGATGCCACGTCCGCGGGTCGTGGCGCAACCGATCCCTGACTGCTTCCGCCGGGTCGGGTTCGAGATCGGCGAGGCGCGCCTTGAGCTTCTCGCGAAGCTTCGCTCCGGGAACGGGAGCGATCAGCAACCCGACTCCGACGCCGAGCCCGAACAAGAGGATCCGGCGAAAGCCGAGCAGCCGCCCGGTCAGATAGCCGGCCTTCGCGCCGATTGCCACTGTGCCGTACACGAGCCGGACCGGGGCCTTGATCAGATTCCAGAACAGCCAGATCATGCGAACAATGCTTCCACGAATTCGTCGGGGTCGAACTCGACCAGGTCATCCGCGGTCTCACCGAGCCCGACGAGCTTGATCGGAAGCCCCATCTCTGCGGTGATCGCCAACACGATCCCCCCCTTGGCCGAGCCGTCCAGCTTGGTCAGCACGACCCCGGTCACGTCGACGGCCTCGGTGAACTGTTGGGCCTGCACCAGACCGTTCTGTCCGGTGGTCGCATCGAGCACCAGAAGGACTTCGGTCACCTTGCCCGGCTCCTTGTCGGCCACCCGCCGCACCTTCCGCAGCTCCTCCATCAGGTTGACCTTGGTGTGGAGACGGCCGGCCGTGTCGGCCAGCACCAGATCCACACCCTTCGAGGCCGCCTTCTGCACGCCGTCGAAGATCACCGACGACGGGTCGCCGCCCTCCTCGCCGCGGACCAGCTCGGCATCGGCCCGATCGGCCCACATCCCGAGTTGCTCTGCCGCTGCTGCGCGAAACGTGTCGCCGGCGGCGAGGACGACGCTGCGGCCGAGCTGCTTCTGAGCCTGGGCGACCTTGCCGATGGTCGTCGTCTTGCCGACTCCGTTGACCCCGACGAACAGCCACACGTTGGGCTGACCCGGCTCGACGGTCAGCGACCGGTCGCCCGCACCGAGATCGGCCTTGATCTGGGTCTTGAGGATCTCGATGAGCTCGGCCGGCTCGGTGACATCGCGCTCGTCGACGGTCGCCCGCACGTTGGCCAGCAGGGCGCCGGTGGTGGCGACGCCGACGTCGGCGCGGATGAGCGCCTCCTCGAGGTCGTCCCACACCTCGTCGTCGATCGAGGTGCGCGACAACACCGACCCGAGGTAGCCGCTGAACGCGCCTCGGGCACGGCTGAGCCGGTCACGGAACGACGGCTTGGCGCCGAGGTCGTCGAGGACCGGCTGGTCAGCCTCGACGAGCTCGGGTTCGTCGAGCTCCTGGGCCAGATCGCGGACGAGCGCACTCGCCGGAGACTCGCCCGGCTCGACCACGTCGGTCGGGCGCCGGGTGACGAGCATGAACGCGAGGGTCCCCAGCAGGATTCCGAGGGCCAGCAGCAGCAGAATGATCTCCATGACGGCCTGAAGGATACGCCCCTGGGTGGGCTGACTCCCGGTTCGGGCTCCGTCGCTCTAGCCTCGGACCTCATGACCGAGTTGACCACCGCAGGGGCCGTCGAGGCCGCCGCCGCCCTCGAGCGTGCGACGATCGAGATCAAGAAGGTGATCGTCGGCCAGGACCGGGTCATCGAGAAGCTGATCATCGGCCTGCTGGCCCGAGGCCATCTCCTCCTCGAGGGGGTCCCGGGGCTGGCGAAGACCCTTGCGATGGAGACGATGGCGGTCGTGGTCGGCGGCACGTTCGCACGGATCCAGTTCACACCCGACCTGCTCCCGGCCGACATCACCGGCACCCGGATCTACCGGGCGTCGAGCGAGCAGTTCGACATCGAACTCGGTCCGGTGTTCGTGAACTTCCTCCTCGCCGACGAAATCAACCGTGCTCCGGCCAAGGTGCAGTCGGCGTTGCTCGAGGTCATGGCCGAGAAGCAGGTGTCGATCGCCGGGATCACCCACGAGGTCCCCCTCCCGTTCCTCGTCATGGCGACGCAGAACCCCATCGAGAGCGAGGGGGTCTACCCGCTTCCCGAAGCCCAACGCGACCGGTTCCTGATGAAGATCACGATCGACTACCCCTCACCGTCGGAAGAGGCCGAGATCGTCACCAGGATGGGTGTGTCGCCGCCGACGGCGCAGCAGGTCCTCTCGCCAGAGGCTCTGCTGGCCGCGCAGACGACCGCCGACACGGTCCACGTCGACCGGGGAGTGCTCGACTACGCCGTCAACCTCGTGGCGGCCACCCGCGACCCGTCCGCGTATGGCTTGCCGGACCTGGTCGAGTACATCTCCTACGGTGCATCGCCGCGTGCCACCCTCGGACTGATCGCCTCGGGGAAGGCGCTGGCCCTGCTCCGAAGACGTGCCCATGTCGTGCCCCAGGACGTTTTCGACGTCGCAGCTGACGTGTTGCGCCACCGGTTGGTGCTCTCCTACGAGGCCCTCGCACAGGGCATCACCATCGACCACATCCTCGCCCGGATGCTGTCCACGGTTCCCGCACCGCGCGTCACAGCCCAGGACCCGATGACCCAGGCCTGGGCCGGATGAGTGCACCTCCCGCGGTGACGACTGGCCGCCCCGATGAGGTGCTCCGCCGGCTCGAGCTCACCGTGACGCGACGCCTCGACGGGCTGCTTCACGGCGACTATCGCGGTCTGGTGCCAGGCCACGGCTCCGAGATCGGCGAGGCGCGCGAGTACTCCCCTGGCGACGACGTGCGCCGAATGGACTGGAACGTCACCGCGCGCTCGGCTGTGCCCCACATCCGCGAAACCATCGCCGATCACGAGCTCGAGACCTGGTTGATCGTCGACGAATCGGCCAGCCTCGCCTTCGGAACGGCGAACACGACCAAGCGCGACCTCGCCGTAGCCGCCGCCTCGGCCATCGGATTCCTCACTGCCCGCACGGGAAACCGCATCGGCGCGCTGCTGCTCACCGGTCGAAACGACCGCATCATCCCCGCCAAGCAGGGTCGCGACCACCTCCTGGCGCTCATGCGGAACGTCATCGGTGACGCGCAGGCCGACGGGACCGGCGCAACCGACCTCAGTGCAGGGATCGCTCGGCTCGGCGGCATCGTCCGTCGGCGCGGTGCGGTCGTGATCATCAGCGACTTCCTCAGCGCCGACGGATGGCAACATTCGCTCAAGGCCCTCGCCGTCCGTCAAGACGTGTTGGCCATCGAGGTCGTCGACCCGCGAGAGCTCGAACTGCCCCGTGTGGGCGTTCTCCGGGTCGTCGACCCCGAGACCGGGCAGCTCCGCGAAGTCCAGACCAACTCGCGCAAGGTTCGCAACGCGTACCGCGCCGCAGCGACGAACCAACGGTCCCAGATCGCCGCAACGCTGCGCGCCGCCGGCACCGACCACCTCGTGCTCCGAACCGACGGCGACTGGTTGACCGACCTCGTCAAGTTCGTCTCACTCCGGCGCGAACGCCTCGATCACCGCAAGAGGGCACGAGCATGACCTTTCTCTCCCCGGACCGGCTGTGGCTCCTGGTGCTCGTCGGTGTGGTCGGTATCGGCTACCTCGGCTCGCTCGTTCAGCAGCACCGCTACGCCATTCGGTTCACCAACGTGAGCCTGCTCGACACGGTGGCCCCACGACGCCCCGGATGGCGTCGCCACGTCGCCGCGCTCGCGTTCCTCGCCAGTCTCGCCGCGCTGATCGTCGCCTATGCACAGCCGGCCGACGAGGTCGAGGTACCCCGCGAGCGGGCCACCGTGATGCTCGCCATCGACACCTCGCTGTCGATGGAGGCGACCGATGTCGAAGGAAGCCGGATCGAAGCCGCCAAGTCCGCCGCCGTCGAGTTCGTCGACCGACTTCCTCCCAAGATCAACCTCGGCCTCGTCAGCTTCGACGGAATCGCACGTGTCCGTGTCACCCCGACCACCGATCGCGATGCGGTCCGAAGGGTGATCCAGGAGCTCGAGCTCGGCCAGGCCACAGCGATCGGCGAGGCGATCTACGCGTCGATCGATGCGTTCCAGGACGCGCCAGGAAGCTCTGACACGCCACTGGAGGGCGACGAGGAGATCCCGCTGCGCATCGTGCTGATGACCGACGGCCAGACCACGGTGGGCCGACCTGACCTCGAAGGCGCGCAACAGGCAAAGGACCTCGGCATCCAGGTCTCGACGATCGCCTTCGGCACCGATCGAGGCGTGATCCAGATCGAGGGCGAACAGGGCCTCACGCCTGTCCCGGTCGAGGAGAGTTCGCTCCGCGACATCGCAACCCTCACCGGTGGCGAGTTCTTCCGAGCCGAGAGCCTCACCGAACTCGAGAACGTGTACGCCGACATCGGTTCGGCCGTCGGATTCGAGACCATCGAGCAGGAGGTCACCGACCGGTTCGTGGGCTTCGGACTGGCGCTGATGATCCTCAGCGCCGCGCTCTCACTCATCTGGTTCAGCCGCCTG
>DATKWD010000062.1:0-10300 GCA_035529695.1 Acidimicrobiales bacterium
GCATCGCCGATGCCGTCGCCGCCTACGACCTGTTCGGGGGTCCGACGATCGTGATCGACTTCGGAACCGCCACCACGTTCGAGGCGATCTCCGAGGACGGCAAGTACCTCGGGGGTGCGATCTTCCCTGGCATCGACATCAGCCTCGACGCATTGTTCGGACGCGCGGCCGCCCTCCGACGCGTCGAACTGGTCGAGCCCAAGAACGTCATCGGCCGCAGCACGGTCGAGTCGATGCAGTCGGGCGCCGTCTACGGGTACACCGCGGTCGTCGACGGCATGGTCGAGCGGTTCCAGGACGAACTCGGCGGTGACGCCGAGGTCGTCGCGACCGGCGGCCTGAGCGGATTGATCGCTCCGCTCGCGACCACCGTCGACCACCTCGAGCCGTGGCTCACGCTCCATGGGCTCCGCCTCATCCACGAACTGAACGGTGAGCAACGATGAGCCAACCTGGTCCGATCCCGTACCGGTTCGACGTGACCCACTCGACGTCGGCGGTCCACGAGGCCTACGACTCCCTCGACGACGGCGAGGAGACCGGTCAGATCGTCACGGTCGCGGGCCGCGTCATGCTGCTGCGTGATCAGGGGAAGCTGGCCTTCGCCGAGCTGCGTGACAGCTCTGGGCCGATCCAGCTCTTCGTCCTCTCGAAGGTCGTGGACGACTTCGCCGGGTTCACCGGACTCGACCTCGGCGACTGGATCGGTGCCACCGGCGAGGTCGTCAAGACCCGTCGGGGCGAGCTGTCGATCAAACTCCACACCTTCACGCTGCTCGCCAGGGCCGAGCGGAACTTCGGCGACAAGTGGCACGGCATCAACGACCCCGACCTGCGCTACCGGCAGCGCTACGCCGACCTGTGGGCCAACGAGGGGAGCCGGGAGGTGTTCCAGGCCCGGTCGAAGATCATGTCGCTGACCCGCCGGTGGCTCGAGGAACGCGACTTCGTCGAGGTCGAGACACCGGTCTTCCACCCGATCAGCGGAGGAGCACACGCGCGGCCATTCACGACGCACCACAACGCGCTCGACACCGAACTGAGCCTGCGGATCGCGCCCGAGCTCTACCTGAAGCGCCTCGTGGTCGGTGGCTTCGAGCGGGTGTTCGAGATCGCACGGGTGTTCCGCAACGAAGGGTTGTCGACAAGGCACAACCCCGAGTTCACGATGCTCGAGCTCTATCAGGCCTACGCCGACTACTCCGACGTCATGGAGTTGACCGAGCAGCTCGTCGCCCATCTCGCCACTGAGCTCCACGGGACGACCGAGCTGACCTATCAAGGGCGTGACCTCGACCTGACAGCACCGTGGCGCCGGGCATCGATGATCGAACTGATCGAGGACGCGATCGGGGTGAGGCTCGACGTCCGGATGGACCTCGCCGAGATTCGTGCCATCGCAACCGATCACGGGGTGCCGTTCGAGGAGAGCTGGGGCCAGGGGAAGCTCATCCTCGAGATCTACGAGAAGACCACCGAGGCCGACCTCTGGGGTCCGATCTTCGTCACCGACTACCCGCAGGAGGTCTCGCCGCTCGCTCGGACTCATCGCGAGATCCCCGGTCTGACCGAGCGCTTCGAGGCGATCGTGGCCGGCCGCGAGTTGTTGAACGCGTTCACCGAGCTCCAGGACCCCGCCGAACAGCGGGCCAGGTTCACCGACCAGGTCGCTCAGAAGGAAGCCGGTGACGCCGAGGCCATGGCGGTCGACGAGGACTACCTCCGGGCCCTCGAGTACGGACTCCCACCGACGGCCGGGCTGGGGATCGGGATGGACCGGCTCGTGATGCTGCTGACCGACCGTTCGAGCGTGCGTGATGTCCTCTTGTTCCCCACGCTTCGCCCCGAACACAACGACCCGCCGTCGGACCCCGCCACCTGAATCTGCCATCTGAACCCGTCGACCGGAATGAACGTTCAACCGGCTGATTCGTGAACAGGTGAACAGAGCGTGCGCGGTGATCACGTAGCGTGACGTGCATGCGTGTCCTGATCACCGGCATGGGCGGCGAACTCGGGACCCGAGTCGCGATCGAGCTCGAGGCCGCCGATTGGGTCGATCGGATCGTGGGGGTCGACGGTGATCCGCCTCGCGACCGCATCGGACGGACCGAGTTCCACTTGATCGGCCCCCGCGACGGACACGAGCTGGTCGATCTGGTCCGAGAGGTCGAGCCCACCGCCATCGTGCACCTCGGGATCTACGAGCCCGAGGCCCGGGTGTCGGCCAAGGGAGCGGCGCAACGAACCCAGGCCGTTGCGCTCGCGGCGCTCGGTGCCGCAGCCGAGGTGGCCTCGGTCGACCGGATCATCATGCGCTCGGGCATCGAGATCTACGGACGCGGCCGAGGCACCCCGACGACACCCCACGAACAGGTCGTGCTCGCGCCGACCTCGCCGTTCGGGGCGAGCCTGCTGCGAGCCGAGTCCATCGGTGTCGATGCGGCTGCGGCCAGTGGCGCTGCGCTCACCCGCCTGCGCTTCGCGCCGCTCGTCGGCCCGCACTTCCCCAGCCCGCTGGGCCGCTACCTCCGGCTCCCGGTGGTGCCGTTCAGCGCACTGGGCGAGCTGCCGTTCTCGCTTCTTCATCAGGAGGATGCCACTGCGGCGATCGTCCGAGCGCTGCGGGTCGGTCACGACGGTGCCCTCAACATCGCCAGCGACGGAGCGGTGACCGCGTCGCAGGCGGCCCGAATGGGGGGTCGCCTCCCGATCCCGATCGTGGGCCCGGGGTGGCAGGTCGCCAAGGTCGCCTCCGAGATCCTCGGTGCACCGCTGCCCGACCATGTGCGTGAGCTGTTGATCAGAGGACGTTGTGCCGATGCGACCCTCGCCGGTGCGGTCCTCGACCTCCGCCCTCAGTACACGACGCCCGAAGTGGTCAAGGATCTCTACGAATGGGCCTCGGTCACCTATCTCGACCCCGCCGAACTGGGTGCGGCATGAGCGCGGTATCGGTCGTCCGCCGCCGGTTGGCGGGTGACTTCGAGGTCGACGAGTGGGGCCTCGACGCGGACGCGGTGTCGGTCCTCTCGCCCCTCTTCGGGCTGCGCTGGTCGATCGACGTCTCGGGCGCCGCGTCGGTGCCGAGGTCCGGAGGGGCCTTGCTCGTCCACAACCGTCGGTTCGGCCGAAGTGAGCCGTTCGTGGTCGCCAGGGCCGTTCGGCTCGAGGCGGGTCGCCAGGTACGCGTGGCGGGCGCACCCGACGTGCCGGTGGTGGGACCAGCGGTCCGACGTCTCGGCGCGGTGCTACACCAGAGCGACGAGATCGCGTCGGTGCTGCGGGCCGGTCACGTGGTGGCCGTGGGCCTGGGGCGCACCCCCAGCAAAAGGTCGGCCGTCGGGGCGGTCGATGTCGACTCGATGGCCGAGGCGAGACGGATCGGCGTCCCCGTGCACCCGGTCGGGCTGATCGGCCGAGAGCATCGGCGACGATGGCGCGTCGCGATCGGAACCGCCATGGGCACCGAGTGGGGCACGGGTGAGCCCGACGATCCTGGCGCGGCTGAAGCGGTCCGAGTCGCCGTCGCCGGGCTCATCGGCGCCGACGGAGCAGGAAGGTAGGTTCCGCTCATGGCGTTCACGAGAGCGGCCGACGGCACGCGCATCCACTTCGAGGTGTTCGGCCGCCGAGACGGAGAGCCGCTTCTCATGATCCAGGGCCTCGGCGCCGACGCACGGGGCTGGATCCTCCAACGGCGCGCGATGGGTGCTCGCTACCGCTGCATCGCGATCGACAACCGTGGGGTGGGTCGCAGTGACAAGCCCGAAGGCTCCTACGACCTCGAGACGATGGCCGCCGATGCGGTCGCCTGCCTGCGTGCGGCCGGGTTCGATTCAGCACACGTGATGGGAGCGTCCATGGGCGGGGTCATCGCCCAGATCATCGGGGTCCGTCACCCCGAGCGGGTTCGTTCGCTGGTCCTCGCCTGCACGGCGTGCCGGCACCTTCCGTGGCGCCGCAAGCTGCTCCATGGCTGGGCCGACCTGGCGCTGGCCGAGGGCATGGGCTCGTTCGCCTCCGAGAACATGAGGTGGCTCATCGGTTCGCGCTCACTGCGGCGGTTCGCGCTTCCGTTCAGGCTGCTCGGGCCGTTGGCATTGAACGTGCCCGAGCACGCGTTCGCCGGGCAGGTGCACGGCATCCTCGCCATGGACGACGCGCTTCGGCTCGAACTGGCGTCGATCAGCGCGCCGACGCTGGTGCTCGTCGGGAGTCAGGACATCCTCACACCCCGGGGCGACAGCGAGGAGATCGCCGAGCTGATTCCCGACGCCGAGCTGGCGGTGGTGTGGGGTGGTGCCCACGGCTTCATGTTCGAGAACGCCCGCACCTTCAACCAGATCGTGCGACGCTTCCTCCTGAGCGCCGAAGCCGGTGGGAACGAGCGGGTCACGCACCTCGCCGAGGGACACGACGCGCCGATGGCCGGCCGATGACGAGCGTCGTGCTCAGTCGATGCCGTGGTCGAGGGCGTAGCGGATCAGCTCCTGCCTGCGGTTGAGGTGGAGCTTCTTCAGGATGTTCCGCACGTGGTTCTCGACGGTCTTGGGGGCGATGTAGAGCTCGTCGCCGATCTCGGCGTAGGTGTGCCCACGGGCGACGTACTGCAGGACCTCTCGCTCGCGCTCGCTCAGGACCTCGACCGGGCCGCTCGCCTTGGCGAGCCGCCGGAACTCGCCGAGGACCAGCGACGCGAGCGTCGACGAGAAGACCGGCTCGCCCTTGGCCGCCCGCCAGAGCTCGTTACGCAGTTCGTCCGGCGGCGTGGTCTTCAGGAGATAGCCGACCGCGCCGGCCGAGACGGCGTCGAGCAGGTCGCGTTCGGCCTCCGAGACGGTGAGCATGACGATGCGGGTGTGTTCCGAGCAGGCCTTGACGACCTTGATGCCTCCGCCAGGCATGTGGAGGTCGCACACGACCAGGTCGGGATGGTGTTTCTCGATCGCGGCGATGGCCTCGTCGGCGTCGGCCGCCTCGCCCACCACATGGAAGTTCTCGCCGAGCTCGCTACGGAGTCCCGAACGCCAGATCGCGTGGTCGTCGGCGACGAGGAGCCGGACGCGGGCCAGATCACTCACTCGGGCAGTGTGCCACGGCCTCGGTTGCTGCGGAGTGAGTGCTGAGAAGACACCGGAGGCCCAGGTGGTCACCAACGAGACGACCGGCCGCACGATGGCGCTGTTCCGGAATACCCGGATGGTCCTGCATC
This sequence comes from Acidimicrobiales bacterium, assembly GCA_035529695.1. Classification (GTDB taxonomy): domain Bacteria; phylum Actinomycetota; class Acidimicrobiia; order Acidimicrobiales; family Salinilacustritrichaceae; genus DATKWD01. Next base: position 5,216 of record DATKWD010000062.1, read on the forward strand.
CGCGACGGTGAGCCGAGCCGAGAATCCGGCTCGGCTCCGCTGCGGCGGGTCAGGAGCTGATCAGGCCCGCCTGCAGCTTCTCCAAGACGTTGTCCAGGTTGAACGAGGCGGGCTTCTGGCTCACCGGGAACTCGGCGAGGGACTGGAGATGCTCGGCCACGAAGCTCTGGGCCGGTATGAACAGGAAGGCACGGTCGAGAACCCAGTCGTAGTACGTGTTGGACGTCTGATCGGCCCGCTCGAAGGGGTCGGTTCGGAGGTTGAAGAGCTTCGGCACCCGGAGCTCGACGAACGGGTCCACCCACACCGCCAGCGTGCCGGTCCTGCGCTGCTCGAGGAACACGAACTTCCAGTTGTCATAGCGCAGCGCGGTCAGGTCGCCGTCGTCGGACACGTAGAAGAAGTAGTTCCGCGGGCTCTCGTCGACCTCGCCGGTGAGATAGGGGAGCTGGTTCTGCCCGTCGAGGTGCACCTTGTACTCCTTGCCGTTCAGCTCGGTCCCGGTTCGGAGCTGCTCGGCGATGTCGGGCACCCCCGCCGCTGCGAGGAACGTCACGAACCAGTCGGCGTGGCTCACGATGCCGTTGAACACCTTGCCGGGCTCGATGTGCCCGGGCCAGCGCACCACGGCCGGCACGCGGTAGGCGCCCTCCCAGTTCGAGTTCTTCTCGTTGCGGAACGGGGTCATACCTGCGTCGGGCCAGCTGTTCATGTGCGGACCGTTGTCGGTGCTGTAGACGACGATGGTGTCGTCCGCGATACCGAGCTCGTCGAGGAAGTCGAGCATCTCGCCGATGTTGCCGTCGTGGTCGATCATCACGTCGTGGTACTCGGACTGCCACCGACCGGATTGGCCCAGGCTCTCGTCCTTGGCGTGCGTCCGGAAGTGCATGTGCGTGGTGTTGAACCACACGAAGAACGGCGTGCCCGCCTCGTGCGCGTCCTTGATGAAGCGCTTGGCCTCGGGCAGCAGCTCCTCGTCGATGGTCTTCATCCGCTCCTTGGTGAGCGGACCGGTGTCTTCGACGCGTCCGTCTGCGTAGCTGTGGATGACACCGCGCGGGCCGAACTTCTCCTTGAACTCCGGGAAGTCCTCGGCTGAGGGGTAGTCGCGCTGCTCCGGCTCCTCCTCGGCGTTGAGGTGGTACAGGTTCCCGAAGAACTCGTCGAACCCGTGGTTGGTCGGCAGGAACTTGTCGAGGTCACCGAGATGGTTCTTGCCGAACTGCCCGGTGGCGTAACCCTGTTCCTTGAGCGCTGTGGCCATCGTCGGATCCTTGTCCTGCATCCCGACGTCGGCGCCGGGCATCCCGACCTTGGTCAGACCGGTCCGGTACGGGTTCTGGCCACAGATGAACGCGGCCCGGCCAGCGGTGCACGACTGTTCGCCGTAGTAGTCGGTGAACCGTGCCCCCTCGGCCGCGATGCGGTCGATGTTGGGCGTGCGGTACCCCATCAGGCCGTCGCTGTAGCAGCTCAGGTTGCTGATCCCGATGTCGTCTCCCCACATCACCAAGATGTTGGGCTTTCCGTTGGGCATCTTCGGACTCCTCAGGGTCACAGTCGTACGACCGGCGCTTTTGTAGCACCGATCCTGACGATCTGTGTGGTCCCTCTCGTCGCCCGGATCGGCTGAGGGCCATCCGGGGTGTCGACCGGCGCACCGAAGTTGGTGGAGTGGTACCCGGCCGTTGCCCGGCAGTGCTGAGCACTGCTCAGACTCTGAACTGCAGCTCGGCGCCTCGACCGGGATTCCCCGCGATCTCGACACTCCCGCCGACCTCTGTGATCCGGTCGGTGATCGATCGGTCGAGTCCGACACCGCGCTCCACCGCCGCGGGGTCGAATCCTTTCCCGTCGTCCTTCACCGAACAGAAGACCCCGGTGCCGTCGGGCTCGACGTAGACGGTCGCCCGGGTCGCGTCGGCGTGCTTGGCAGCGTTGGTGAGTGCCTCGCCGACCGCGCCGACCAGAGCTTCGACCTGTTCGACTCCGAGGCCGACCTCCTCGGTCATCACGACTGAGACGGGGAGCCCGTGGTGGCGTTCGATCCGGTGGGCCGTGGAGCGGAGCGCCGACCCCAGATCGCCGCCGCCGGCCGCCACCCCGGTGCCGAACAGGTACTCGCGGAGATCCTGTTCTTGTTCGCGGGCCAGGCCGGCCAGTTCGGGGTCGTCGACGCGACGTTGCACGACTGCGAGGGTCTGGAGCACCCCATCGTGGAGCGTGCGGGCCACCTCCTCGCGGGCTCGTGCCGAGGTGATCTGTCGCTCGGCTTCGCGCAGCCGCGCGGTGGCGAGGCCGGCGACGAGCCCGGCGAGGACATAGAGGACGATCGTCGATCCAGCCGAGGTGACGTCGTTGCGCGTCCACTCGACCGCGGGGTCGAGCAGGTCGCCCGCGAGACGACCCGCCCCCACCGCAGCCCCGGCGGCGATGCCGCCCCTGGCACCCCAGCCGACGCCCGCGGTCAGGATGCCGGCGAGGGGCCATGCCGAACCGAGCGACTGCGAGTGCGAACCGTCGTAGACGAAGGCGTCTCCGACGGCGAGGGCGACAGCCACGCCGATCTCGGTGACCACGAACCAAGGTGCGAGGAGCTCGTGGGGGGCGGTGCGACTGAAGGTCGCGGCGGTCACGGTCACCGCCAAGGCCGCACCGGCGAGCACCGCGGCGAGGCCTGGGCGCGCCAGGGCCTGCCGATCGATCACGAGCACCACGACGAGCCACGCCATGGCCAGGCCACGGAACACGGCCAGCCCGTTGAGCAGACTCCGCACCAGAGTGTCCTCGCCGGTCATTGCGTCAACTCAACCACTTCGGGCCGATGCCGGCGGCCTTGAACATGCTGCCCGGCCCCCAAGGGGCGAGATGTGCGGTGCCCTCAGAGGTCGTACGGGTCGGTCGTGGTGGTCACACCGCGGCCTCGACCTCGGTGAGCAGGAACTGCGCCGAGCCGGCGAGTGCCCGCTTCGCCGGTGAGTCGCCGAAGGGCTCGAGGCAGGCCACGGCTCGGTCGACGTAGGCCTGTGCGTCTTCGAGCGAAGACGCGACGGCTCCGTTCGAACGGACCAGCGAGCGGGCACGATCGACGAGCTCTCCGTCGATCGGCGCGCCGAGCAGCGACCGCAGTTCGTCACCCCCGGGACCGCCGAGCGCCCGGAGCACCGGGAGGTTGTAGACCCCTTCGGCGATGTCGAGACCCGCAGGCTTACCGAGCTGCTCGGACGTCGCGACGAGATCGAGGACGTCGTCGACCATCTGGAAGGCCATCCCGTAGCAGCGTCCGAACTCGGTGAGCGCGTCGATGTCGTCGCGTTCGAGTTCGCCGACGATCGCGCCGACTCGACACGCGGTGGCGAACAGCGAGGCGGTCTTGCCGTCGATCGATTCGAAGTAGTGGGCCTCGGACCGATCGAGGTTGTACGCGTCCTGGAGCTCGCGCACCTCGCCGGCGCAGAGCCGTCCGATGGTGCGAGCAAGCAGGTCGGCCACCTCGACCCCGAGGGAGGCCGCGATCTCCGACGCCTTCGCCAGGAGGAAGTCGCCCGACAGGATCGCGGTGACGTTGCCCCATCGAGCGTTCACGCTCTCGACGCCTCGTCGTGTCTCGGCCTCGTCGATCACGTCGTCGTGATAGAGCGTGCCGACTTGCACGAGTTCGACCGCGACGCCACCCATCACGATGTCCTCGGTGACCTCGGTCCGGGTGGCCGCGGAAGCCACGGCGAACAACGGCCGGTGACGCTTGCCGCCGGCCTTGATGAGGTGACCGGCGACCTCGGTGAGGAACGAGTCGGGGATCACGACCGCCTCCTGGAGCCGCTGGTTCACCAGCGCCAGGTGGCCGTGCATGCCCGGGAACTCGAACAACGGATGCGGCGAACCCACGGCGTGAGGCTACGTGCTCGTCGGATCGCGGCCCCAGTCGTTCGACGAACCCGCGAGGTTTCCCGGGCCGTCTGCATCCGGAACGCTCGATCGTTGCGTAGGACCAGATGTTCAGACACGGCGGCTGCGGCCGACCTCACCAACCCACTGGAGCAAATCAAATGCGCAAGTCCATGTTCGCCTTCTTCGCAGCCCTGCTGTTGACCTTTGGAGGCTTCGCCTCGACCGCTTCGGCGCAGGAAGATCCCGGCACGATCGTCGACATCGCCGCCGGCAACCCCGACTTCTCGACCCTCGTCGAAGCGGTCACCGCCGCCGGCCTCGTCGAGACCCTCAGCGGTCCCGGACCCTTCACGGTGTTCGCCCCGACCAACTCGGCCTTCGCGGCCGTGCCGTCCGAGACACTCGACGCCCTCCTCGCTGACCCCGAAGGTGCGCTGACCGACGTGCTCTCGCTGCACGTGATCTCGGGCAACGTGTCCTCCGAGCAGGCGATTGCTGCCGCCGGCGGCACGGTCGACACCCTCGGTGGCCCCATCACCGTCGAGCTCGACGGTGACAACCTCGTCGTCGGCGGAGCAACCGTGATCGACGCCGACATCCCCGCCTCGAACGGCACGATCCACGTCATCGACGCAGTGATCACCGAGACGGCCCCGGCCGCCGAGCCCGCCCCCGCAGCCCCCGCAGCTCCGGCACCGACCGCCGTGAACAGCGGTGACAGTGGCCTCGCCGCCACGTCGAGCACCAACGTCGGCCTCGTCGCCCTCTTCGGTGCGCTGGCCCTCGCCGGCATCGGCACCTCGACCTTCGCCCTCGCCCGGGCCCGTCGGGACAGCTGAAGCAGCCCGACAGTTCAGTCATGATGTGGGCGGGAGGCTTCGGCCTCCCGCCCTCGTCGTCTCGCCACCCTCTCCCTGGACTGACCCGTGAATCGTCTCCTCGCCAAGATCGTGCTCGTCACCTCGTGCCTGGTGCTCGCGGTCACCGCAGTGATGCTGCTCAGCGCGTCCGACGAGGAACCCAGGGCGGACCTCGTCGGGCGGGCGGTGACCTCGACGACCTCGACGACCTCGACGCCGCCGACGCCGCCGACGCTGCCGGTCGCAGCCGTCGGGTCGACGACCACGACGACCGCACCGGACCCGGGGGTGGTTCCCCAACGCCTGCAGATCCCGTCGCTGGGCGTGGATG
>DATKWD010000063.1:0-10398 GCA_035529695.1 Acidimicrobiales bacterium
CTCTGCTTCGTCCATCGCCCAAGCGAGCGTGTGCCTTGCGACGGCAGAGTCATCCACTCCGACAACGATCTTCTCGGTGGCCATGGTCTGATCGTGCGGGATCAGGGGCCTGGTCTCAAGGGCCGAAGGTCATGACTGGGCCGAGCGGGCGGATCAGCAGATCGGGCCCGTCGCGGTCGCGGAGACCGACAACAGGTCGCCCAGCACATCGAAGTCGAGCTGCTCGGGGGAGCCGTAGCGGATGCAGCCCTTACCGACGTGGTTCGTGCTGAGCTGGCCGCGGAAGCGGTCGAGCACCTCGGTGCGCATCACGTAGACCGAGACGTGGCGGGCCTGGCTCGCGAACGCCACCTCGATCTTCTCGCCCGGCCGCCGGTAGCTGGGCATCCCGTAGTCCATCGACTCCTCGTAGCCGTCGAGCACGTCGATGCAGAGGTCTCGTAGTGCCGTCAGCGCCGCACGGCGGTCGGCGGGCACCTCGTCGAGGTAGGCGTCGACATCAGCGGCCTCGCTCTGCACGTCGGCCCCTACAGCTCTCGTTGGGGCTCGATGAGCGACGGCGTCATGACGACCTCGAGTGCGGCGAGGAATCCCTTGAAGACCTCGCCGTCACCGGCGGTGATCTCGAGGTCACCGGCTTCGAGGTGGTCGGCGTGGTTCTCGGCATTGAACCCGAGATCGACGAGCGCGGCCTTGGTCAGGCGCACCGCCACGTCGGCCGCATCGACCAGTCCGAATTCGGGGTCAGCGACGTGATGGATCGCACAGTTGCTCACTCCGAGCAGATGGGTCTCACCGAGGTCGGAGAACTCGATGATGATCTGTGCGGTCGGTCGGAACCGGTCGGGGTCGAACCTCACCCCCAGCATCTCGATGACCTGCTCGGCGTTCATCGAGCTCGACGTCCGGTGCGGCATCAGGCGGCCGAGGTTCACCGAGCCGTGACGGAGCTCGGATGCTCCGGACAGGTAGGCGTTGCGCCACGTGGCCGATTCGGTCTGGTAGCCCAGCTGCTCCATGGCGTCGGCCGAGAGCCGGCGGGCCTCGATGTTGTCGGGGTCCGAGAACACCACGTGATTCAAGACCTCGGCCACCCAGCGATAGTCGCCGGCGTCGAAGTACTCGCGAGCCCTGCGTACGACCTCGTCCGCGCCGCCCATCATCTCGACGTATCGCGAACCCGCCGCTGCCGGAGGGTGCGGGTGCAGGTGGGACGGGTTGCCGTCGTACCACCCGAGGTAGCGGTTGTAGACCGACCGCACGTTGTGCGACACGGTGCCGTAGTAGCCCTGCACGTGCGACTGCGACGAGAAACAGTCCGGCAGCTGCAGCCGGTCGGCGATGTCGTCAGGGGTGAGGCCCCGATTCGCGAGCCGGAGCGTCTGGTCGTGCATCCACCGATACACGTCGCGCTGCAGCGTCAGGAAGGCCCGGACGTCGTCGCCCCCGAAGCGCGGCCAGTGATGGCTGGCGAACATGGTGTCGGTGTCGTCGCCCCACATCGTCAACGCTTCCTGGATGTACTTGCTCCAGGCGATGGCGTCACGGACCTGCGCACCGCGGATCGGGTAGAGGTTGTGCAACGTGTGGGTGCAGTTCTCGGCCATGCACAGCAGGCGCTTGTCGGGGAAGAAGAAGTTCATCTCCGACGGCGCCTCGGCTTCGGGGGTGTTCTGGAAGACGATGCGGAGTCCGTCGACGGTGAGCTCCTCGCCGGTCTCGGTGATGGTCTCGGTCGGAGGAATCAACCCGCCGGTTCCGATCGGCATCGCCATCCCGAGCCCGCAGTCGACGTGCCCTCGCGGACCGGGCGGCAGCAACGGACCGAACTGGTAGAGCGCCCGCCGCTGCATGATCGGTCCGGCAGTCACGTTCTCCGAGATCGCCTCCTCCATGAACCCGTCGGGAGCGATGATCCGTACGTCACCTGCCGCGACGGCCTCTGCCGTCGTCACCCCGCCGACGCCGGCGTAGTGGTCGACGTGGCTGTGGGTGTAGATGACGGCGTGCACCGGACGCTCGCCGAGCGTCGTGTTGGCCAGGTCGAGGCACGCAGCCGCCGTCGCTTCGGTGGTCAGCGGATCGATGACGAGCCACCCCGAGTCGGTGGCCATGAAGGTCACGTTGCTGATGTCGTAGCCGCGCGCCTGCCACACCCCGTCGGCCACCTCGAACAGGCCGTGCACCGCGTTCAGGCGCGCCTGGCGCCACAGCCCAGGGTGGACCGTGTCGGGTGCCTGCTGTTGTTCGCGGATGAAGTCGCTCTCGGCGACGTCCCACACCTTGCGGCCGCCCTCTTCGACGCGACCGGTGGCGTGTTCGGTCACCAAGCCGCGTCGTGCTGCCTCGAAGTCTGTCGGGTCGTCGAAGCTCACCATCACCGACGACAACTGCGAGAGCGTGGCGTCGGTCGCCGCCTTGGGCGCGAGTTGATCCTGGTCGGTCATGGCACTCCGATCACGTGGGCCACGAAGTCTGTCACCCGATGTCGCAACCCGCTTTCAGTCGAGGCTGGGGAACTCGGCGGGGCCGAGTTCGTCGACCTCGAGGTGGTCTCCGGGCGTGGTTCGGTGCACGGCCCGGAACAGGAGGTGGACCCCCACCGGAAGGGTGAGCACGAGCGACGCGGATGCCACGGCCAGCAGTGCCGCTCCGGCCCACCCGAGCTCGATCGACGCGCCGATTGCGGCGAGCACGAACGCGATCGGGCTGGCCTTGCCGGCAGAGTGGAAGCGCGCATAGGGAGTTCGGAATCGAAGCATGCCGAGGCCGGCAAGCAGCGCGACGGCGGCGCCGGCGAGCACGAAGACCGAGGCGAGGACGCTCATGTCGGCGGCCCCTCGTGCTCGATGAATCGGCTGGCGGCGACCGTGGCCGTGAAGCCGACGATGGCGATGACCACCAGCAGGCTCAGATTGGTGACCTCGCCGGACGCCGCGGCATCGACCGCGATGCCGCCCATCAGCGAGATGAGGACGACGTCGAGGGCGGCGACCCGGTCGGCGAGCGTGGGCCCCCGGAGGAGTCGCACCGCAGCGCAGAGGGCAGCGAGGGCGAACATGGCGATGGCGACGTCGGCGATCATGCGCGCGCCTCGTCGGTCTTGACGGGAAACGCCCGACAGGCCAGATCGGCGAGCCGGCGGACATGGGTTCGGGTCGCCTCGGTTCGGTCTGCATGGAGCAGGTGGAGATACAGCGTTCCGGTGTCCGGATCGGCGTCGACGACTGCTGTCCCGGGCGTGACCGTGACCGACACGATCATCAGCAGCAGGTGGGCCCGGGTCTGCGGAGGGACAGACACGGCGATGATCGCTTCATGGGTCCGGTCGGTGGGCGTCAGGACTTCGCGTGTGACGCTGACGGTCGACGACACGAGGTCGACGGCCACGAGTCCGGCGAAGCGAGCGAGCGGCCGCCAGCGGATCGTTCCTCGACCCGGCGTCCCGAGGCCGCTGGCGACGATACCGATGGCCAGGACGAGACCCGACGCGAGGTTCGCGATCGAGACCTCGCCCCAGAGTGCGCACCACACGAAGACCAGTCCGGCCACCGTCACCAGCCGCCGCAACGTGAGCCAATGTCTCATCCCAGCACCTCGCCGACGTAGTTGGTCGGATCGACGAGATCCTCAGCCGCTCGCTCGCTCATGTCCCAGAGCGGTCCGGCCAGCACCGCGATGGCGAGCGTGACGCCGACCACGATCCCGGTCGCCCCGAACATCAGACGAAGGCCGTGCCCGTCAGGTGCGGTCGGTGGCTCATCGGAACCACCGGCGGTCGCGGCAACAGGCGTTCCCCAGAACACACCGAGCCAGATCTTCGCCATGGACAACAGGGTCAGGGCGCTCCCCACCAGAGCCACCACCACGATCGCAGTCGCTCCCCCGGCCACGCCCGCATCGACGAGGGCCAGCTTGGCGACGAAGCCCGAGAAGGGCGGCAGGCCGGCGAGACTCAGCGCGGGGAGCGCGAACAGCAGCGCGATGATCGGCTTGCGGGCCGCGAGTCCACCGACGCGATCGAGGGCCGAGGTGCCCGACTCCTCCTCGATCAGACCGCCCACGAGGAACAACACGGTCTTGATCGGGATCTGGTGGATGAGGAAGAGGATGGCGCCGGCGATCCCGGCCACCGAGAACAGGCCCAATCCCATCAGCATGTACCCGATCTGGCTCACGATGTGAAACGACAGGATGCGCTTGACGTCGTCCTGGGCGAGCGCGCCGGCCACGCCGACGAGCATCGTCATCCCGGCGACCAACAGGATGAGCGGACCGAGGTCCTCCATGCCGGTCAGCGTCTGGAATCGGATCAGCGCGTAGACCCCGATCTTGGTCAACAAGCCGGCGAAGACAGCGGTGATGGTGGTCGGGGCCGTCGGATAGCTGTCGGGAAGCCACGAGAACAGTGGGAACACCGCCGCCTTGGTGCCGAACACCACCAGGAACCACACGCCGATGCCGAGCTGGACGCCAGAGCCGAGTTCGGGGATCCGCTCGGCGAGGAGCGCCATGTTCACGGTCCCGGTCGCCGCGTAGACGTAGGCGACTCCGAGAAGGAACAGCGTCGACGCCAGCAGGTTCATGACGACGTAGGTCATGCCCGACCGGATCTGTTCGTGGCGCCCCTGATGGGTCAGGAGCACGTAGCTCGACACCAGGATCAGCTCGAAGGCGACGAAGAGCGTGAACAGGTCGCCGGTCAGGATCGCAAGCGACACGCCTGCGGTGAGCACGAGCAGGATCGGTCCGGCCACTCGTGGGTCCGCGCCCCACTTCGTCCGACGCTGACCGATGGCGTAGATCTCGACCATCAGGATCGTGATCAGTGCCACCAGCAGGATGAGTGCAGCGAAGAGGTCGGCCACCAGCACGACGCCGAGCTCGGGATCCCATCCGCCGACGCGCAGGACGACCGGTCCGTTCTGCTCGACCGACGCGAGAAGAAGTGCAGCCAACCCGGTCAGGACCGAAAGCGACCCCACCGTCACGACATCGCGCAGGAACCCGTGGTCGCGAAACCACAGGCTGACCATGGCGGCAACCAGCGGTCCGACGATCAGGAGTGCGACGACCGTCGTCATCGGTGCTCCTCGGCTGCTTCGCCGGCGATGCGACGGTCTTCGAGATCGTCTTCGACGAGGTCGTCACCGGTGAGCACGTGCTGGCGCCGAGCGAGCGCCAGAAGGAAGAGCGTGAGGCCGAACGAGATGACGATGGCCGTGAGCGAGAGCGCCTGTGGCAGCGGGTTGGCCTCGGCCTGGGGAGTGGTCTGGTCGGCGAGCGGCGCATCGCCGGCGGGTCCTCCCGATGCGAGCAGGGCGAGGACCGCCGCGTGGCCGAGCAGCGAGAACCCGAGCAGGATGCGGCTCAGCGACCGGGCGGTGATCAGGTAGGTCCCGATGCCCACCAGCCCGCCGACGGCGAAGACCAGCGCGAGGCTCACGATCTCTCACCTCGGTTCAGGGCGGGCGGTTCGTCGAAGAGCCGGGCTGCGACGAGGCCGTCGAGCACGGCGACGACGAGGCCGACGACGACCAGAGTGACTCCGGCATCGAACACCAGCGAGGTTCCGGCCTTGACCTTGCCGAGCAACGGCAGCGTGCCCTCGACGACGACCTGGTCGAGAAGTGCATCGCCGCCCACGAGCGGGGCGATGGCGACCAGTGCGGTGATGGCCCCGCCCGCAGCCAGCAACTTGATGGCGTCGATCGGTCGCTGCAATCGGGCGATGGTGCGCAGCGACACGATGGCACCCAGCACGAGGCCGGCCGCGAAACCGCCGCCGGGGCGGTTGTGGCCGGCGAAGAACAAGAACGCGGCGACAACGAGCGCGAGCGGGGTCACCGCACGCACACCGGCGCGGACCGCTGGGGAGTTGGCGGCGATCATCCGAGCACCTCGTCGGCCTCGGGCCGGCGCGGACGAGCCAGCGCGAGGATTCCCACGGCCACGACGATCAGCACCACGACTTCGCCGAGGGTGTCGAGCGCCCGGATGTCGGTGAGGATCACGTTCACGAGGTTGTTCCCCCCACCCTCCTCGACCCCCTGATCGGTGAGGGCCTCGAGTGGCGCCGCCCCCTGGGGGTTCGACACGCTCGACGCGAGCGCGATGGCGACCGAGATGCCAACCGTCGCAGCGACGGCGATGCGGATGCCCCGCCACACGTGCCCGACCGGTGGGAACCGTCGGGCCAGATGACCGAGGCCGACCACGAACCCGACGACCACGACCGTCTCGACGAGCAACTGGGTGAGGGCGAGGTCCGGGGCGCCCTGGGCCACGAACAGCCCCGAGACCCCGATGCCGACGGCCCCGAGGCCGAGCGCGGCCCCCAGCCGAGAGCCCACCACGGCGGCCGTGAGCGCCGCCGCGACGACCAGGACCGCCAGCACCGCCTGCGTGGGGTTGTCCCACCGATACAGGACGTCGAGGTCGAGCGCCGTGGCGAACGGGACCGTCGCCAGCGCCGCGGTCAAGGCCATGGTCGCGACGTAGACGGGCAGAGATCCGTGCTGCACTCGGCCGGTCACCCGTCGAGCCACGACGAGGACACCATCGATGAGCGCATCGACGAAGGTGGCACCGACCGGATCGGGCACCGAGCTCACCCGTCGGGCCAGCACCAAGCCCAACACCGCACCGGCACCGACGATGCCCATCGACACGACGAACGCGTCGGTGAGCCCGGGCCAGCGCAACAGTTCGTAGACGTCGGCCTTGGGATCGATCTGCACGGCGGCCGGCCGGACCACGCCGGTCACCCAGCCGAGCGCGACGAACCCAGCGACGCTGCCGACGCCCAACAGGGCCGTCGGGAGCCGCATGGCCGGGCGTGACGGCTGCACTGGCGTGGCCGGACCGGTGCCGGTGAACACGCCGAGTACGAGCCGCAGCGAGTAGGCGACGGTGAGGACCGATCCCCCGATCACGAGGCCGCCCACGACCAGCGCCTCGGCGCCCGAGAGCCCGAGCACCGCCTCGACCGCTGCCTCCTTGGCAGCGAAGCCCAGAAGAGGCGGCACGCCCGCCATCGACGCCGCAGAGACGATCGCGACGGCGAAGGCGACCGGCATCGATCGCCAGAGTCCCGACAGCTCGGAGATGTCGCGCGTTCCGGTCCTGACGTCGACCTCACCGACCACCATGAACAGCGCCGCCTTGAAGACCGCGTGAGCTGCGAGGATCGAGATCGCGGCGAAGGTGGCCTTTGACGATCCCAACGACAGCAACGCGATCATCAACCCGAGCTGCGACACCGTGCCCCACGCCAGGATCAGCTTGGCATCCACGTGGCGCAGGGCACCGACCGCCCCCCACACCACCGAGGCCAGACCGAACGTGAGGCCCAACGGCTTCCAGACACCCACCTCGCTGAACACGGGCGATCCGAGCGCGACCAGGACGACGCCGGCCTTCACCATGGTCGCCGAGTGCAGATAGGCACTCACCGGGGTCGGCGCGGCCATGGCGCCTGGGAGCCACACGTGGAACGGGACCTGGGCCGATTTCGTGGCAGCGGCCACCATCACCAGGACTGAAGCAGCGGTCGCCCCGGCGCCACTGACCGGCGGCATCTGACTGAGCCTCGTGACGCCGGTGGCGTCGACGACCAACACGAAGCCGGCTAGCAGCGCGAGTCCTCCGGACGCGGTGATGAGCAGCGCCCGGCGGGCGGCGGCACGCGCCACCGGATCGGTGTTCTTGTGGCCGACGAGCAGGAACGACGTGATCGACGTCAGTTCCCAGAAGACGAACAGCGTCCAGACCGAGTCAGACCAGACCAGTCCGACCATCGCCGTGCTGAAGGCGAGCAGGGTCGTGGCGAATCGACCGAGACCGGGGGTGCCCGGGCTGAAGTAGCCGTACGAGTAGACGAACACGGCGACGCCGATGCCCGACACCACCACGGTCATGAGTGCCCCCAGCGGTCCCACGCTGAAGGAGAAGCCGAGGTCGAGGCCACGAACCCAGTCGAGTTCGGCCGTGTCCGGAACGGTTTCGCCGAGACGAGCGAGCGCCCAGGCCGTCGTCACGGCCGGTGGCACGGCCGCAAGCCAGAAGGTCCGACGCCCGAGCCGGTCGCCGCTGAGGCCGAGGAGGCCACAGACAGCCACGTGCGCAGCAAGGAGGAGCCAGATCACCACCCTCAACCCTACATCCCAATCATAATTTCCCTCTCTGAAAAGGTATCTTTTGAGTGTGCTGTTGGTTAGCCTGCCGACGACCATCCATGAGCGACACGAACCAAAGCATCGACGACGGGAAGTGGACCTTCCTCACCAACCACGGCCATGTGCTGGTCGCGCTGTCGCGCGACGCCGAGCTACGGCAACGAGACATCGCCGATCTGGTCGGAATCACCGAAGGAGCGGTCCAGCGCATCCTCCACGAACTGACCGAGGCCGGCTACCTCGAGGTCCGAAGGGTCGGTCGCCGCAACACCTATGAGGTCCACGCCGAGTTCGGCCTCCGCCACCCCCTCGAGGCGGGCCGCACGGTCGGCGACCTGCTGACCGCGCTCGATCGCTGACCGGCGTCGCCGAGAGCGGCGTCGAAGCAACGCAGTCTCGGCTCACACGGTGAGCCGCGTGCCAGATGAGCTGTCTCAGCTGACCCTCTGACGGTCAGGCTCGACCTGACCTGGATGACGGACGTCGCCAGGGGCCACGAAGGCTCGGCGGCCGGTGCCGTGAACGAGCGCCCAGCCGAGGCGGGTCTTCTTGTCGTGGTCGGCGCTGCAGAGTCGGTCGAGCCAGGGCAGGAAGGTGGTGCGGGTGTGGGCGTAGTCATGGCGATGGTCGACCTCGAGGCCGACGGTGTTGTCGCACGTCTCGTTCGAACAACCCGGCTGCGCCCAGTCGAGGGCGGTGGTCTGGACGGCGTTGGCCCGTCGGCCGGCGTGAGCGACCGTGGTGACATCGACGCCTTTGGTCACCAGAGTGGCGATGAAGGGATCGCCCGCCTCGATGAGTGAGCGGACGTGGCTGACCGGGACGGGCCCGACACCGGCGATCTCGCACACCTCATCGTCGGCGATGCCACCACGTGTGAGGGCGGCGTGGTCGACCCGGATGAGGATCTTGGTGTCGAGTCCGCGACCCAAGGCGGCTCTTGCCAGGTCGGTGAGGTCGGGTTCAGCGTCGGTGTGGTCGGTGCCCGTTGGGATGAGCGGTGGTCTGGGTCGGTCGGGGTCGGGTGGTCGGTCCGGTGGTCGGGAGAGCCCGAACAGCGGCAGCGCGTCTGGCGGATGGGCGGCGGCGAGACGTTCACGAGCTCGGCCGGCGCCGGTGGGAGCGGGATCAGAGCCACCCACTCTCGGACTGGTTTCACGGTCACCACCTGTGGGTGAAGCTGCAGGGCCGCCATCGACCGAAGCGGGTCCGGGGTCACCGTCGGCCGGCGCAGATGCAGGACCTCCACCGGTCGGTTCAGGCGCCGTGTCACCGCCGGCCGGGGCAGGCGCAGGGTCGGCACCCACGGACGCGGACGGACTCGTCGAGCCGGCCTCCTGGCCGCACGTGCCACCGGTTGGCTGGGCTTCGGGCGGTCGGGCGTCGGTCGCCGTGGGCTCGTCGGCCGCACGGGGGTCGAGTTCGCCGCGGGCGATGCGCATCAGGATGAGCAGGGCGTCGGCCATGCGCTGGCCGTGCGGGCGGCGGATACCCCGACGGCGTTCCTCGAGGAACAGCCGCTGAGCGACTGCCTCGCAGCCGGCCCAGATCTCCGCGGTCTCGTCAGCCGTCGAGTGATGGATCACCTCGGTCGACCCATCATCGCAGGTCCGCTTGCGCAGGTGCCGGGCGGACCGCCGCCGCCGATGCGCTCCGTCGGGGTCGGTCTCGGCTTCGGCCTTGACCCGCTCGCACTCCTCGCGCAGATCGCGCAGCGTGCCCTTCTTGGCCTTGGCCTTCCCGACGAGTTCGTCCTCCTTGGCGGGGTTGGCCTGCGCGGCCTTGCCGACCGCGGCGGCCTGCTGGGGCGAGACCTCACCCTGCTTCGACGCTGCATCGAGGGCAGGCTGCGTCTTTCGACGCCGAGCGGTCTCGATCGCCTCACGGGCCTCGCCCGGCGAAGTGCCGGTGGCACCGGCCAGCCAGTCCTCGGGGCGGCGGGCACCGTTGCGTTCCCACGCTCGCCCCTGCGCCACCCGCTCGGCCACCGAGGCTTCCATCGCCGATGCGGTGTTGATGATCGACCGCAGCACCCCGACCAGGTTCATCGCGTCGTGGGGGTAGAGCGCATCGGCCTCCAACCGAGATGCCACGGCGCACAGACGGTCACGAATCACCGAGATCTCAGCGAGGTCGGGCATCGAACTCATGTTCGTACCCTACTCGGGGGGTGAGACAGCCATCGGCCGAGAACATGCCCGATTCGGAAGAGATCCGAGGA
>DATKWD010000064.1:0-6158 GCA_035529695.1 Acidimicrobiales bacterium
CCCACGAACCTGATCGGGTCGACGACGGTGCCGAACCGCCGACCGCGCCACCAGAAGCCGTCGCCGAGTGTCTTCGCCGGCTGGACGACCTCGTCGAGGAGGTCGACCTGGGGGACGGCGAGGGTCCCCACTAGGGCGTCAGGTCTGCGTGCCGACCTTGAGGTCGCGGAACGGACTCGTGGTGTCGATGCCCGGCTCCTTCGGGAGCCCGAGCACGCGCTCTCCGACGATGTTGCGGAGCACTTCGTCGGTACCACCCGCGATCCGCATGCCGGGGGTGCCCAGGACGTAGCCCGCCCAACTGAAGGTGCCCCACTCGCCGGTGTCGGCCGTGATCCGTGGCCCGAGGGCTCGGGTGACGAAGCTCGACGTGTCGGTCATGATCGAGGTCAATGCCATCTTGGCGATCGACATCTCGGGGCCGGGCGCCTGCCCGCTCTTGATCTTGTCCATCGCCCGCTGGTTGGTGTACTTCGACACCGACATCTTGGTGTAGAGCTTCATCAGCTCGTCACGGGTGACGGGGTCGTCGGCCAGGCCGAAGTGGCGCACCATCTCGATCAGCCGGGTGAAGCTGCCTGCTCCGCCGCCTGATCCTCCGGCGCCGATCGATGCACGCTCGTTCATCAACGTGGTGAGGGCGACCGTCCACCCCTGGTTGACGTCGCCGAGACGATGATCGTCGGGGACGTGGAGCTCGTTGAAGAAGACCTCGTTGAAGCTGGCCCCGCCGGTCATCTGGCGGAGCGGCCGGATCTCGACGTTGGGGTCGCGCATGTCGAAGACGAATCCGGTGAGCCCCTGGTGCTTGGGCAGATCGGGATCGGTGCGGCAGATCACCTCGCCGATGTCGGAGTAGTGGGCGCCGGAGGTCCAGACCTTCTGGCCGGTGATGACCCATTCGTCACCGTCGCGCTCGGCCTTGGTCTGGAGGCTGGCCAGATCGGAGCCGGCCCCTGGTTCGGAGAAGAGTTGCGAGCCGACGATGTCGCCCCGGTACATCTTGCGGAGGTAGGTGTCCTTGGCGGTCTCGGTGCCGTGGGCGAGGATCGTGGGCGCCACCATCCCGAGGCCGATCCCGAAGAAGCTCTGGGTGGGGATGTCGTACTTGCTCTCGAGGGATGCGTAGGCCCGCTCGTGCGCCTGGCTCAGCTCGCGCCCGCCGTACTGCTCGGGTCCGGTGATCCAGCCGAATCCGGCATCGAAGCGCTTGGCTCGCCACTCCTTGGCGAGGACGAGTTCGGCCGCTTCGCGCTCACGGGCCTTGTCGTCGAAGATGGCGACGCTGTCCTCGCCTTCGCCCCACACGAACTTCTTCTCGGCGGCTCGCAGCTCGGCGTTGGCGTCGAGGAACTCCGCGACCTCGGCGGTGAAGTCCTCGAGCGAGATGTCGGACATGTCGGCCCCCTTCGACCCCGTCCCGTTTCGTGAACAGGCACTTGACTGAACAGTCAAGTTAGCCGGAGGTGACCTCGGCGACGAACGCGGCCAGGTGCTCGGCCACCGCCGCCGGCCGATCGAGCGGCATGAGGGTTGCACAGTCGTCGAGCTCGACCAGTCGCGCGTCCGGGATGATCTCGGCCAGACGGCGCCCGTGCTCGACGGGCATCACCCGTTCTTCGGATCCCCACAGCACGAGCGTCGGGTGGGGGAAGGTCGCGAGGAGGCGCGCCGCCTCGTTCAGGCCGTCGTTGTCGCTGGTGGTGATGTACTTCCTGGTGTCCCGGCGGATGGCTCGATCGGACCGGAGGCCCGCGACCCAGCTGGTGCGGACCTCGGCCGGGATCGGCCGCTTGGCCATGCGACCGAACGTGATGGGCAGGCGGCTGAGCCACCCGACGCGGAGTGTCTGCGCCGCCATGAAGAGGCCGCCGGGGGCGCGCCCGGCGATCGCCGCGAACTTGCCCGGCAGCCCCGGCGGGATGTTGTCGAACGCCTCCTCCGAGAGCAGTGCCAGCCCGGCGAGGCGTCCGGGATGTCGGACCGCCGTCAACTGAGGGCCGCCCCAGTCGACGGCCACCAGGACGACATCGCGGAGGTCGAGGTGCTCGATGAACTCGCCGAGCAGGTCGGCCTGCCCGTGCAGCGACAGGTCGGCGTCGGGATGCATCGGCTGCTTGTGTCCACCGAGCGGCAGCACCGGAACGACACACCTGGTCGTCGGCGCCAATCGCTCGACGACTCCCGACCACAACGTGTGATCCATCACCAGGCCGTGGACGAACACGACGGTCGGGAAGTCGCCGCCGGTGTCGACGTAGTCGACGGGACCGGCGGACAAGTCGGCGGTGTGCAAGGTCTCGGCGGGGTGCATGGGGTGTCTCCTCTGCAGTGGAGCGATCACTCTAGCCGCACTGGAGCGATCGCTCCAATGGGGCCTAGGATGCGGAGGTGACATCGACGAAGCAGCGCCTCATCGAGACCTCGGCCGACCTGTTCCAGCGGCAGGGCTATGCCGGGACGGGGGTCAAGCAGATCGTCGAGGCGGCGCAGGCTCCCTTCGGTTCGATGTACCACCACTTCCCCGACGGCAAGGCACAACTTGGCGCCGAGACGCTGCGCTGGTCCGGGGCGCAGTACGGCTTGCTGATCGATCTCGTCTACGGCTCCGAACCCGACGTCGTCGCCGCCACCCGCCTCTTCTTCGAAGCCGCCGCCGACACCGTGCGCGACACCGACTACGCCGACGCATGCCCGATCGCGACCGTCGCCCTCGAGGTCGCCAGCACCAGCGAGCCGTTGCGAGCGGCCTGTGCCGAGGTCTTCGAGGACTGGCTGGCCGTGCTCGACCGCTACCTGCGAGACGGTGGGGTGGCCGACGAGATCGTGCGCCCGACCTCCGAGGCGTTGTTCTGCCTGCTCGAAGGGGCGTTCCTGCTCGCCCGGGTGACGCGCGACGACGGCGCGGTGCGACGTGCCGGCGTGATCGCCGTGTCGACGGTGTCGGCCGCCATCGGTTCCGACTGACGCACGCCGTCGCCCCGGCCCTACGCTCGAGCCGTGCGTTGGACCATCGGATTCGCCTGCTGGACCCTGTTCGTGTGGGTCGGTCGGATCCGCAACGTCGTCGCCGACGAGTCGCTCGACGGGGCCGACCTCGCGTGGCGACTCGGCATCGCGACGACGTTCATCGTCCTCGGTGCCGCCACCCTGGCTGCGGTCTGGCGAGCCTCGCAGCGCCGATCTCCCGGACTCCTCAGGATCGTCCGGCCGGCTGCGGTGATCACGGTGGTCGTGTGGGTCGTCCGTGCCGGAGGCATCCTGCTCGACGGATCGCACGACGGCGGCTTCAAGGTCGTCCACACCGTCCTCGCGATCGCATCGTGCATCCTGGCGTGGCAGGCCGACCGTGAGGTGAGCGGCATCGCCAGCAGGGGATTCGGGCCGGTCTCGTCGGCGTCGGTATCGTGACCTGCCATGGGTCAGCCGATCACGGTCGTCGCCAAGCGGTCGAGCAATCCGAGCATCATCCGCTACGAGACCAACCGTGCCATCACGGGGATGGGTCACGAGCGCTACGCCGATCTCGCTGACGTCATCGACGATCGCCCGGTCGACGAACTCGCGCGACGGGTGCTCGAACACGGCGGGGTCGCATCGGTGCACGTGAACAGCAACGTGATCACGGTCCAGCTGGCGGGCGGATCGACCGGCGAAGGCCTCGACGACGTCATCGGCGGGCTGTACCTCTTCTACACCGACGACGACGCAACCACCGAGCAGGTGCCCGACGGCTCAGCCGACCCAGCCGATCCAAACGGCACAGGCGACACAGGCGACGCACCGGTAGCCGAGGTCCCGGCCGCCGACTGAATCCGGCGGCAACCGGGTGGGGTCGTCGGCTCGTTCGCAAGCGCATGCCCGACCCTGATGCGCCGCTGCCGCCCGACCTGGCCGGCCAGGACGTTCGGGCACCGCGCCTCGCCATCGCCGGGGTCGCTCTCGTCGGGCTGACCCTGCTTGTGGCCTCGGTCGGCGTCATCGCCGCGATCCTGCGACTGTCGGGTGACGACGAGTCGGAGCCGGTGCAGGCCGTCGTCCTGATCGACGACGCGGCGTTTCCGGTCGCGCTGACGCCGTCCCGCGACGGCGGGTTCCTGTACGCCGAGAAGGAATCGGGCGCAGTCAGGCGGGTGAGCGCGGCAGGCCGGCTCGATCCTGAACCCGTTGCGACGTTCGACGTGAATCCCGATCGGCAGCGGGGCCTGCTCGGCCTCGCCGAGGTCGAGGGCGACCTGCTGGTCGCGTTCGTCCGCCGGGACGACGACCGTCTCGTCGTCGTGCGGGTCGAGGGGCCGTTCGGCGAGGCCGGCGACCCCACGGAGGTCTGGGTCGGCCCGCCGAGCACCGACCTCGCGAACGGCGGCCACCTGCTGGCACTCGGCGACGGCCGGCTCCTGATCGGGATCGGAGACCTCCAGGACCGAGCCGCCCGTGACCGTGACGACACCCTCAACGGCACGCTGCTCGTGATCGACGCGACCGGCCCGCCCGACCAGGTCCCCGAGGTGCGCTCGAGGGGTTGGAACAACCCGTTCGCCATCACCCTCACGCGTGACGGGGTGCTCTGGGTCGCCGACAACTCGCCCGGATCCGAACCCGAACGCCTCGGCCTCGGCGAGCGTCCGGCGACCGAGGCAGCCGACCTCGACGTCATGCGAGCGCCGAGCGCGCTCGTCGAGCTGGCCGACGGTCGCCTCGGGGTGTGCGGGTTCGTCTCCGGGACGCTCGACGTGGTCGACGTCGGTGGCGACGAGCCGGACGAGCAGGGGGCATTGATCGTCCCGTGCCGAACGGGCGCCGCGGTCTTGGCCGACGGCCGAATCGTCACGGCCACCGAGACGACGATCTTCGTGACCGAGCCGCCATCGGATTGACCTCGGGCCCGGTGGGCACGGACGGGTCGTGATCTGCCAGCATCTCTGCATGGCCGATCTGGACTTCAAGATGTTCGACGCAGACAACCACTACTACGAGGCAACCGACGCCTTCACCCGTCACCTCGACCCGCGGATGCACAAGCGGGCGATGCAGTGGGCCCACATCGACGGCAAACAGCGGTTGCTGGTCGGCGGCAAGGTCAACCGGTTCATCCCGAACCCGACCTTCGACCCGGTCGCCCGCCCCGGGGCCCTCGACGACTACTTCCGCGGCAAGTCACCGGCCGACGACATCCGCGCGGCGTTCGGCGAGCTCGAGCCGATCAGCGCCGCCTACCGCGAACCCGAGGCCCGGCTCGCGCTGATGGACGAGCAGGGCATCGAAGCGACCTTCCTGTTCCCCACGCTCGGGGTCGGCATGGAAGAGGCGCTGTGCGATGACCCCGAGGCCGCGGCGGCGACGTTCAGCGCCTTCAACCGTTGGCTCGACGACGACTGGGGCCTGCACGCCGCCGACCGCATCTTCGCGGCGCCGATGATCTCGCTGCTCGACCCGAAGGCGGCCGCCGACGAGGTCGACTGGGCGCTCGACCGTGGGGCACGCGTCGTGGTGATGCGGTCCGGACCGATCAAGGATCCGCTCGGCCACCGCACCCACGGGCATCCTGATCACGACGCCGTGTGGCAGAAGCTCAACGATGCCGGCATCCTCGTCGCATTCCATTCCGGCGAGAGCGGCTACGGGTTCATGGCCGAGGCCTGGGGGCGCAACCCCGAGTTCGAGGCGTTCCGCTACGACGCCTTCAAGCAGCTCATCACCGGCCATCGTCCGATCCACGACACCATCGGCGGCCTGGTCTGCGACGGGTTGTTCACCCGGTTCCCGAACCTGCGGGTGGCGACGATCGAGAGCGGCAGCGACTGGGTCGGGGCGCTGTCGCGGTCACTCCGCAAGGCGTTCAAGCAGCGTCCGGGGAGCTTCGGCGGGGTCGACCCGGTCGCGCAGCTCCGCGAACACGTCTGGGTGTCGCCCTACTACGAGGACGATCTCGACGAGTTGGTCGAGATCCTCGGGGTCGAGCGGGTGCTGTTCGGATCCGACTATCCGCACGCCGAGGGACTCGCCGAGCCGTCGGACTTCGTGGCGGACCTCGCGGGCTTCGACGACGAGGCCATCCGCAAGATCATGCGAGACAACGGCATGGCCCTCGCCACCCCCCGCCCCACCTGATCCGACAGCGGTCGGCTTGACGAGTGCGAACAGGTGTTCGATACTCG
>DATKWD010000065.1:0-34116 GCA_035529695.1 Acidimicrobiales bacterium
GGCGTTCGGGTTGACGGCGAACACGTCGTAGCCCCGCTCCTTCAGTCGGGAGTACACCGAGTTCGATCCGTGGCCTGACGGGTTCCGTGACACGCCGGTCACCGCGATCCGTCCATTGCGGAGAAACGTCGACGCTGCGTCTTTCACCGTGGTCATGACATCAAGGTCCTCCCAGTCGGCGACGACGCGCCAGGGCCGATGGTCACGAGCTCGCCTGGCGCCCAGCGCGACGCCGTGACGCCGTGAGGCCGAGGGGGCCCGATGGGGTCGAAGTCGAGCCCGAGTTGACCCTCGCCCTGAGTGTCTGAGGCGCTGCTCGGTCGACTCGGGTCACACGAGAGCGGAGTACTGATCCTTGACCTGGCGGAAGTCTCGCCGGCGCTGTTCGAACGTCGCACCGAGCAGGATGAGCAACGCCCCGACCGAGCCGAGGCTGACCCAGCGAGGCACCTCTGCGGCATAGGGGAGCAGCGTGTGGAGTCCGAGGATCACCACGGCTGCGACCCCCACGTCGAAGGGGGCCCGCCGGTGGCGGTCCGCGCCGACCGCGAGCAGGAGCGCGCCGACCACGAGACCGGTCACCAGACGGGTGACGCCCGGGTCGTGGAGTGCCAACAGCACGGTCGGGCCGACGGCCATTGCCAGGCCAGGGCCCTCGAGGCGCCAGGACGGCACTTCTGGCATTGCCGTCTGGCCATTGCGGGCCGCCAGCCATCCGGCCACGGCCAGGAGGACGGCGAGGGGGAGGGTGAAGGCCTCCCAGAAGTCGACGTCGGCGTCGTACATCCGGATCCACGACAGGACGAGCGCCTCACTGCCCGCAGCCACGGCCCAGATCCACCAACCCCGGGACGAGCGACGAACCCGCGCGGCGACCCCGGCGAGGGCCACCGAGCCGATGGCCAGGGCCCCGCTCAGCGACGTCACGATCGATGTCGCGTTCTCGGTGAGGATGGAGAACAGCGAGTAGGCGTGGGCGGCGACCAACACCACCGTCGCCGCCCCCATCGCCTGTGCTCTTGCAGTGCGAGGTGCGGGTGCCCACACGGTCGGGGTGACCGCCGAAGGGGGAGCGGCCGGGGCCGGGGTCGCGCTCGGATGGCGTCGTCGCAGGATCCCATCGGGCCAGATCTCGAGGGCCTCGCCGGGAAGCGCCGCGAGGACGATGACGGCGGCCGAGGCAGCGACGGCCCAAGCCCGACCGGCGTCGGCACCGAATGCCGTCGCCGCCAATCCGGCCTCGGCGATGATCGCCACTGCCGTCAGCCCCGTTCCGCCCACGGCGAGTTGCGTGTCCTGGCCTTCGAGCCCCCGCATGGCGATGGCCGCACCGATGGCCATCGCGACGCCACCGGTCACCAGGAGCAGCGAGGTCGATGCGACCGCCCACATGACTCCGAGGAGCAGCAGGGCGACCGAGGACGCCGAAGCGACCCGCGCATGGACCATCGGGGTAGTGGCCGCCAGGCCGAGCGCCGCCGCCAGGGTCGAGGCCAACACCAGCCACAAGGGTGCTCCCGCGAGGGCGGGCACCATGGTCGCGATCAGGACGGCGACGCCTGCACCGAGGACCCTCACCTGACCACTGCTGAGGCGCGGGCGATTCACGATCAGCGCAACCCCGAGTGCGGCGATGCCGGCGAGCGCCGACGCCCAGGCGGGATCGAGGCCTGGGAGCGCATCGACCTCGACACGGCTCGTGGTCCCGGCGTGCCACGGCTCCGAGACCAGGGTCGACGCGGCGAGCACGGCGTAGGCGTTTCCCAGCACGGGCAGCGATGCGAGGGCCGTCGTCGCCCAGCTGACGCCTCGTACCGAAGTGGAGCGGATGCCCCGTGCTTTGTCGGCGAGCACGGTTCCGGCTGCACCGACGAGGCCCATGACGGGCCACCAGGCGACCTCGGGCACCGAACCGGCGACGCCTCGACCGATCGCGAAGACCGCCGCAGCGGATGCCGCAACCGTGGCGGTGTCGGCCCAGGTGGGGCGTGATTCCCAGCGCCAGGCGGCGGTGGCGGCCGCAAGGGCACACGCGGTCAGCGCGGCGGCTGCGCCCGCCCGGTCGATCACCGAATCGCCGATCGAGACGGCCTCTCCCAGTGCGACCATCAGCGCGATGCTCCAGGTCACCATCGATCCGACGCCCCACACGTGGGCAGTGGGCCGATCGTCATCGGCGACGTCGGACAGTGCCGCGACGATCCCGGCCTGCAGTGCGAACACCGCGGCCATCACCGACGGAGGCAGCGGCGACAGTGCGACCCAGATGACCGGGCCGAGCTGCACCAGCACCATGCCGATGTATCGGGTGCTGCGGATACCGACGAGTCGTGCGAACGTGACAGCGGCGGCGCCGATCACGACCATGGTGGCCGGCCACCACGACCACACCCCGAGGTTGCTCCATGTCCGGTCGCCGATGTCAGGGAGGTCGAGCGTGACGCGCACGGCCTGGGCGACCAGGGGTGCCATCACGACGGTCAGGACGCCGAGCGCCTCGGCCGTGCCGGTGAGCCGTCGCCGGGCGGCGGCGTGAGTACCTGCGCCGGCCGCGACGGTGAGTCCGACCAGGAGCGCGCCCTGTGCGACTGCGCCCAGACGGGTCCAGGACACCGCAGCGAAGACCAGCGCAGCGATGACCAGCAGCATCACGCCGAGTCCGAGCAGGACCGACGACGTCTGCGGGCTCGGGCGGGACTCCCGCAGCGGTGCGGGTGTCCACGGAATCTGCGAGGTCGGAGGCTGCCGGACTCCGGTCGCAGCAACGCCGGCCGGGACATCGATGCGCGGAGCAGATCCCACGGTCGGTCTGCCGACGATCTCGACCAGTTGGTCTCGGCGTCGTGAGAGTCGGTACAGCTCTTGGTCGACGACCCACAGCTCCTGTCCGGCCGGACCACCGAGATCGGCACCACAGGCCTCGCACCAGGGCGCATCGACGTGCGCATCGCACACCGGGCAACGGTGCGGATCTGGGGGTGCGGTTCGGCTGAGCGAGGCTGGCCGTGCGGTCATGGGTGCATGATGCGCCTTCGCTGCGACGGCGTCGGTGGGTTGTACCCCCCAAAGCCCCCTGGGGGCTTGTGCGCGCTGGATCTCGCGACGGTGGCCGACGTGTCGAGTGACAGGATCGGCGGGTGCTGACGCCCCGACTCCGAGTGCGGCTTCCGGTCGAAGCCGACCGAACCAGCTTCGTCGAGTTGTTCTGCGACGAGGCGTTCATGGTCTTCTCGGGCGGTGTCCTCGACGCGACTGCCGCGCACGCCCGGTTCGATCAGATGCTCGAACGGGCCACCGAGCTCGCCTTCGCCAAGCAGCCCGTGATCGAGCGCTCGACCGGCACCGTGGTCGGCTACGCCGGCGTCGACTGGTTCACGTTCGAGGGGCAGCGACGGCTCGAGTTCGGTTGGCGTCTCGTTCCTACGGCCCGCGGCAAGGGCTATGCGACCGAGGCCGTTCGGGTGCTGCTCGACCACGCCTCGGAGACCTTCCGCGGCGAGATCCTCGCCATGGTCGACCCGGCCAACGTCGCGTCAGGGCGTGTGGCCGCCAAGGCCGGCTTCGTCTTCTGGAAGCAGGCGGTGGTCAACGGCTACCTCGATGACCTCTACCGGCTGAGCGTCCCCCGGCTGTCATGACCGCCCTGCCGAGGGTCACGACACGAGCCTGTCGTGGATGACCACGCTGCCCGATCACTTCCCGCCCGAGATCCGGAGCATGATCGTCCCGGCTGCAGGTCGTTCAGTGCCGGGTTGCGACCCGGAGCCGGTTGCCGTCCGGGTCGGTGACCTCGATCTCTCGGGCCCACGGCTGGTCGACGATCCCCGCATCGAAGATCCGGGCGACCTCGTCGACATCGTCGACCCAGAAATAGACGAGCGTGCCCGGGGTGGCATCGCCGACGTGCTCGGACAGGTGCAGCTGCACGCCGTTGCGCTCGAGGAACAGATAGAGCGGGAAGTCGGGGCCGAAGCGATGCTCGCCCACCACCTCGAACCCCCATCGCTCGTACCACCTCGCGGTTTCGGCCGCGTCGGTGACTCGGAAGATCGGCACCAGAATCTCGGCCATTCGATCAGCTCTGATGTTCGAACACGGCGGCCAACCCGGTGCGGACGGCGGCCTTCGTCTCGGCTTCGGTGAGCTTCTGTTCGTGCCGGAGGTAGTCGATGCTGCCGAGTTGGCTCAGGAGGTCGGCCGCATCGAGCACTGATCGGCGATCCGCGGCGGGGCATCGGTCGAGTTCGGGCGCGAATTGGAGCTCGAGTTGGTGGCGAAGCATCCCCTGGGTCTCGGTGAGGTTCTCGCGCAGCCGAGGGTGTCGCCACGCCGTGCGGACCGTCGCACGGTAGGTGGGTCCAGCGTGTTCGTAGATGCGGACGCGCGTGTCGACGAACGCCTCGAGCCGGTGCTCGAAGCTGCCTTGGCCGATGGCATGGATGCGGGCGAGCGGCATGCTCTGTTCGAGGCTGCGCTCGATGGTCGCCTCGAGCAACTCGTCAGGGTCTGCGAAGTAGCGGTAGACCGACCGCAGCGACAGTCCCGATCGCTTCGACGCCGCCTCGATCGACGGCATCAGCGCCTCTTCGGCGAACATCTCGAGCACGACGTCGATCACCGCCTGGCGGTTCCGGTCGCGGCGTGCGCGTCGTCCGTCGACGATCTCGGTCCCGTCGGGTGACTCAGCCATCAACCGTGGGCCCCCACACCTCGAGGTTGCCGACCCGCTCGACCCGCCGGTCGGTGCGAAGGTCGAGCAGCGGTTCGAGTCCGGCCGTCGCGAACGTCGAGCGCACAGACGCCTGGCCGGCGTCGTCGAACGACTCGACCGCATCGTGCAAGCGCTGCATCAGCCAGAAGCGATACGGCATCACACCGGTCGTGATCCGGGTGCCGCGCCACTCGAACTCGGCGGCGCCGATGCCGCGGTCGCCCGGACGCTTCAGACCGTTGGTGCCCGCTTCGAGTTCAGGACGCTCGGCCAGCCATTCGTTGGCGAAGGACACATGGGCGGTGATCTCGGCCAGGTACTCGTCCGCCACGTAGCGCAGCATGGACACGAGGGTGTCCGGCACCGAGTCGTCGGCGAACAGCTCCGCCGACGCGCCCGGCGGTCGCTGGTACTCGACCTCGTCGGGCTCGGCGGTGCTCATCCGTTCGACCCACCGGCCGACGCGAGGCGCCCGCTGCTTGATGAGCCTGGCAGGTGCCGGATCGCGGAACAGGTGCGCCCACATGGCCGCCATCAACCCGTAGTCGCCGAGCGTCGGGCGATCGCCGAGCAGATAGGGGTGATCGACGAGGTGCGCGCTGAAGAGGTCGAGCCATTCGTGGAACGTTTCTTCGATCGTGGACATGGTCGCCGGCGTCACGCCGAAGGATTGTGCCGCGCGCCGCATCCGCCCGCTGTTGTGGTCGAAGCCCTGGGCAGCGGTGGCTTCGTCGACGCGTGGGGTGAGCAGCGCGAACTCGCTGCGGAGGAAGTCGATGTTCTGCTCGTCGAAGCTCCACCGATAGTGCATCGCCGGCCGAAGGAGTCCCTCGCCGCCGAACATCTCGAAGACGTGGCTCACCGCCCGGTGCGCCGGGGTGTCGGGGAACGCCGGGTAGCGGGTGGAGCCCGTGCTCTCGAAGTGGTCGATGATGGAGGCGCCGTCCTGGATGAGCTCGCCGTAGGGGGTCTCGACGACGGGGATGATCCAGCGCCCGACCGCAGGCACGACGTGGTTCAGATAGCGGTCACTCCCCGGCGAGACCTCGACGAAGTCGATGCCCTGCTTGCGCAGGTACGACCTGGCCTTGCCCGTGTAGAGAGACACCGGCGCGCCGTAGAGGATGTGCGGCGCCACGGCGTCACTCATCGCCGAGGAGCTCCATCATGCGGCGGGCCACCATCGGCCCCGCGTTCTGGTTCTGACCCGTGACGAGGTTGCCGTCCTCGGCCCAGTGGTTCGCGAGGAAGTCGCGGCGGGCGGTCTCCGACTCGAAGTCCGCACCCACCTTGCGGAGCTCGGTCTCGGGGTGGAACGGCGTCGAGTCGATGCCGAGTTCGTGCACCTGCTTGTCGGTGACTGCCGAGATCTTCCTGCCCTCGACCAGGGGTGTGCCGTCGGTGTCGAGCGCGCCGATCAGCCCGAGGGGTCCGTGGCAGACGCCGCCGATCACTGCGCCGACCGCATTCGCTGCGGTGATGGCGTCGGCGAGTTCGGTCGAGGTCGCGAAGTCGAAGGCAGCGCCCCACCCGCCGGCGAGGAAGACGATGTCGTAGTCATCCATGTCGAGGTCGGCGACCGCGAGTGAGTCGTTGACCTTCGCTCGGAAGTCGTCGTCGGCCATGAACCGGTCGTCGTGCTCGGACCGGACCGGTGCCCTGAGCGACTGAGGGTCGACGGGGATGGCCCCACCCTTGGGGCTCGCCACGTCGACCTCCATGCCTGCATCGAGGAACACGTAGTACGGCGCGGTCATCTCGGACGCGAACACGCCGGTCGGTTTGCCGATGTCGAGGATGCCGTGGTTCGTGGCGATCACCAGCGCCCGCCGCCCGTCGACGTCGCCCTCGAAGGTCTGCTCGTCGTCGGGGTGCAGGCCCAATCGTCGCAGCAGCCGGCGCGCGAGCTTCTGCGGCGGACGAGGATCCTTGCTGGGGTGGTTCGTCGGTTGACGACTCGCGTAGGGCCACGGCTCGTTGCGCTCGGGCACCTGCGCGGCGAACTCGGCCTTCAAACGGTCCTTCATGGTGGCGAACACCGCTGACGCGGTGTCGTCGTCGGCGCGGTTGACCGCTTCGATCGGGTCGGAGTCGAGGTCGTAGAGCTCCCACTGATCCGACAGCGGCTCGGTCCGATACTGAAGGCCCTCGGGGCCGTCTGCCGCGAGGTGCCTGACGCCAGGCTCGGTCCACGTGGCGGGATCGTCGAAGGTGCGCACGATCTTCCAGAGGGTGCCGTCGACTCTGGTGACGACGGCCTCGAAGTTCGCAGCGACGTGCGCCGGCACCCGAATGCGCAGCGGGGGAGGGGGCTTCATGCGTCCGGCCGCCCGAGCGAAGCCACTCACGCTCGAGTCGCCCTCGATCATGTTGTCTCGCGTCTGGAGATAGACCGCACGGGTCGGGTCAGGTTCGGCGCCGCCGACCACCGGTCCGAGGTCCCGCCCCGGAAGCGGATGGACTTCGCTGAACGAGGATGCGAGTTCGAACATGGTTTCCTGCGGGTCGATGCCGGCCGCCGCGAGCAGGGTCGGCACCAGGTCGACGTGCGAGGTGACCGCATCGACGGTGGCCGCTGCGGTCGGTTGGTTGCCGATGCGTGCGACCTGGAAGGGCACTCGCGTGGCCTCGTCGTACAGGTTGAACCACTTCTGCTGGAGCCCGCCGTGGGCGCCGAGCAACTCGCCGTGGTCGGCCGTACGCACCAGGACCGCGTCGGTCGAGCCGCCCTCGGTCACAGCCCGGCGAACGCGATCGAGCGGGCCGTCGACCTCGAGATGGAGTCGGTGGTAGGTGTCGCGAAGCGCCTGATCCTTCCGGTAGCTGCGGCGAACCAGCGGCGGTGGACCGTAGGCGGAGGGGTAGGCCTCGCGATACGCGACCTGGGCTGCCGGCTTGGTGCGCAGATCCTCGTCTGCAGTCGGCGGTGCCGGTTCGTGGGGCGGGTCGTTCGGTGAGGGCTCGAGCGGCGACGACCGCACTTGCCACGCGGGGTGGAACACGATGTCGTGGGGATTGACGAAGCACACGACGAGAAGGAAGGGCCTGGCGGCGTCGCGGTCACCTGTCGCTCGTCGGGAGTATCGGTCTTCGAGCCAGGCGACTGCCCGGTCGGCGAAGATCGGATCGCGTACGAGCCCGCTGTCGGAGCGAGCGGCGCCGTGGGGTTCGGGGCCGATCCAGCCGGAGAAGCCGAACGGGGCGAGCGGGTCGGCCTCGTCGTAGGCCCTGATGCCGTCGGCCAACAGGTTGCCGTCGTCGTCGTTGGTGGCGATGCGAGATCCGTCCGGCCGGTGCAGGTCTGCATGGGTGACGTGCCACTTGCCGACGAACGTGGTGTCGTAACCGCCTGCGTCGAACCAGTTGCCGAGGGTCGGCACCTCGCCTGGTCGCAACCACCGCATGCGCGAGTCGTCGAACATCTTGCCCAGTCCGTCGGTCTGAGTGACGCCGTGCACGTCGGGGAACTGCCCCGTGAACATCGTCGGGCGACTCGGGACGCAGGCGAGCGATCCGGTGTAGTGGCGTTCGAAGCTCACGCCGTGGTCGCTGAACCACTTCCGGCCGGTCAGCTTCTCGTCGCGCCACTTCCGCATGGCGTCGGACTCGTACGGCGGGATCGCCCGCTCCTGGTCGGTGATCATCACGATGATGTCGGGCTTGGTCATCGGGCGGTTCCGTTCGCGAGTCGGATGTTCGTGAGATGTCGGTCGAGCCCCTCGAGCATCGACTCGGACTGTTTGGCGAGGACGCGGCCGAGCACGCCGCCGACGACCGCGGCTCGGGGCGGCGGACCGCCGGGGTCGATCGTGGTGGTCAACGACACGTCGGTACCCGTCCCGCGCTCGGACAGCACCCATTGGTTGACGATGCGTCCGGCCGGCTCGGGCAGGCCGTCGATCACGTAACTCAGTGCATTGCCCTCGTCCCAGGTCTCGATCGTCTCGAGCAGGGCTCGCGATCCGACCTGCACCCTCCGAGTCGATCCCGTCCCGACCGGACCGTCGTGTTGCAGGCAGCTGTGGCCGACGTTGTCGGCCCACTCGGCGATGTTGGCGAAGTCGGACAGGACCGCCCAGACCGCAGCGGGGGAAGCCGCGATCTGGCGGGTGGTGACGACGGTCTTCAAAGGTGCTCCTGACACTGACGACCAAGAATTGCGTGGATGACTGGCAACTCTTTCACATCACCTCACGGGGCGCAGGATGTCGGCGAGAGCCGGCCCGACGAGATCTGCGAGTGCCTGGTTCGCGTACGCGACCCAGGCGACCGGTGAGGTCGTGTCGAGCGGGCAGTCGACCGGCCCACCCAGTGGATCCACGAACACGCCGCCGGCTTCGGTCAACAGCATCGCGATACAGATGTCGTACGGGTGGCAGCTCAGCTGGTCAGTGACCAGAGGGCGCAGGTCACCCACCAGGCGGTCGCGGCCACACAGCACCTCGGCGATCTGGCCGGCGCTGCAGAGGTACTGGTCCTCGAAGATCGGACGGGACCCGTCGCCGGGGGGCCAAAGCCGGTCCCACAACTTCTGCTCGATGTCGACGAGGTGCGCCTTGCCATCGGGTAGGGCGTGGAAGAAGGAGGCGAACCCGTGGGCCAGATCGGTCGCCGTCGTCGGCGCGACATGGACCTGCTCGAGCGAGCCATCGAGGACGTTGGCCGAGACCGCCACGATGCCGTCGACACCACCGCCGGCGGTGCAGCTGAACTGGTCGGCGCGCCACTGTCGGGTGGTCGGGATCTCGGTCATGGCGCATGCCACGACGTTGCCGAGTCGGGCCTCGGGCCAACCGGTCGCACCGACGGCGGTCGGCGCGACGGCAGCAAGCGCCCACCCTGAGCGCTTGTCGTGCATGAGGTTCCGAGTGCCGTCTATCGGGTCGACGATGCACAGCCATGCGACCTGTTCGGGTGGCGTGGCCGTTGGGAAGACCACGAGCTGATCGTCCTCGATCCCCTCCATCACGAGTCGCACCGGCTCGCCCGCGGGCCACGACGCTTCGAGCCAAGCCAATACCCGCGCCTCGCCGATGCGGTCGATGCCGTAGGTGACATCCGCGGCGACCTGCCCGACGGCGCGTCGCAGGTGGTCGACCGAGGTCTGCGCTCGTTGCTCGATGACCTCGTCGCGGATCGCGGTGCCCAGCTCGCACAGAAGCTGGCGGAGCAGTTCGGGATCCATGGAACCCCAGACTCTAGGTTTGGTGTCATGTCGCAGCAGGCCCGACCTGCGATCGACGAGACGATCGAGATCGCTCGTCCCATCGGGACGGTCTGGGACACGATCACCGACTGGGAGCGTGCAGCGGATTGGCTGCCGAACGTCTCGGAGTGTCAAGGCACCGCAGCGACCGGGGTGGGCGTCGAGTTGCCGTTCCGATACCAGGGGCAGCCGGCGTTGGCAGTGATCGAGCAGGTCCGGTCACCCGAGCACCTGGTCATCCGCAGACCCAACGGCCCGGTCGATGCGGTCTTCACCTACGACCTCGTCGCGACGGCCGAGGGCACCTCGGTCCACCTGCGCGCCGAGCTTCGGTCCCTCAAGGGCATCGGACTGGTCACGTGGCTCCTCGGCAAGTTTCTCGCTCGCACCGATCGCGACCAGCTCCGCCGTCTGAAGGAGGTGGCGGAGCGCCCGTGACCCTCGTGGTGATCATCGGCATCGCCCTGGTCTTCGACGTGACCAACGGGTTCCACGACTCGTCGAACTCGATCGCCACCCTGGTTGCGACGCGAGCAGCGTCTCCGCGTGCGGCGGTGGTGATGGCCGGCGCCTTCCACGTCCTCGGCCCGCTGGTCATGGGCACCGCAGTGGCTGACACCGTGGGTGGGATCATCAACGCAGGAAGCGCCGATGTCGTGCCCGTGGTCGCTGCCGCGCTGTCCGCAGCGGTGACGTGGAACATCGCCACCTGGGCTCGTGGGCTCCCGTCGAGCTCGAGTCATGCACTGGTCGGGGGCCTGGTCGGCGCAGGGGTGGCCGACGCAGGAAGCAGCGCCGTGAACTGGGGTGGGATGTCCGGTCTGCGGCCGTACGGCGTCTTCGGTGTCCTGTTCGTCCTCGCCGTGTCGCCACTCGCCGGCGCTGCGGCGGGCCTGCTGGCCATCCGGTTGGCTCGCCGCTCGCTCCGGCGCGCGGCTCGAACCGTTGCTCGACCCATTCGTCGCCTCCAGTGGGTGTCGTCGTCTGCGCTGGCGTTCAGCCACGGAGCCAACGATGCGCAGAAGACGATGGGCGTGATCACGCTGCTGCTGGTTGCCGACGGCCGGCTCGACCAGTTCGTCGTCCCGCTCTGGGTCAAGCTCGCGGCGGCCGCTTCGCTGACCGTCGGCACGGCTCTCGGGGGGTGGCGCATCGTGCGGACCATCGGCCGCGGGATCTTTCGTCTCAGGTCGATCGACGGCCTCGCGAGTCAGACCAGCTCGGCCGGCGTCATCTTCGGCTCTGCGGTACTCGGCGCTCCGGTGAGCACCACCCACGTCGTGGCATCGTCGGTGGTCGGTGTCGGCGCCGGCCAGTCGTGGCGGCGGATCCGCTGGAGCGTCGTCAACGAGATTCTCCTCGCATGGATCCTCACGCTGCCGGCAACAGCGGCCCTTGGCGCCGCTCTTTTCTTCGTCTGGAAGGGCATCACATGAAGCACTGGTTCCTCCCTGAGACCCCCGATCTCCTCGGAGCGCTGAGGGCGCACGTCGAAGTGACCGGCGAGGGCATCGACTCGTTCTTGGCGTGGGCCCGCGGTGACGAAGCGGCCGGTCGGGCCGTTTCTGATCACGAGCACCGCGCCGACGATGCGAAGCGAAAGGTCCTCGCCGGTCTGCGGGTTGCGTTCTCGACGCCGCTCGACGCGGAGGACATCTACTCATTGGCCGAACGCATCGACGCGGTGATGAACGCTGCGAAGAACATCGTTCGCGAGGCCGAGGTCATGGCGATGCGCCCCGACAGCCACATGGCGGCCATGGCCGAGCAGGTGAGCCTCGGTCAGTCTGATCTGGTTGCCGCGATCGGGGCTCTGACGAGCGACGATCAGCTGGCGACCGATGCCTCCGATGCGGCGGTACGACGGTGTCGTGAACTCGAGCGGCTGTATCGCGTCGCGATGTCCGAACTCCTCGTCGACCAGGATCTCGGCGAGGTGATGGGCAGACGCGAGCTCTATCGCCGGTTCTCCCGGGCGGCGGAGGCGATCGAGGCCGTGAGCGAGCGGGTCTGGTACGCGGTGGTCAAGTCCGTGTGATCAACTGAGCGACCCGCCAAAGATCTGCCACGCAAGGACCGACTTCGCGGCGAGGCTGAGGACGAGATACACCTTCTCGCCGTACGCGTAGTCAGCCCACCGGCCCACGCCGCGGTACTGCAGCCACTGGTTCAGGCCGAAGCTGAAGAAGAAGATGAACTGGGCGATGACGATCCCGTAGACGAACCCCGGCACGGTCTTCGAGCCGATGATCTGGAACGCGATCGCCACCCATGGCGCGATGCCGGCGATCGTGCCGAACCAGAACGGCAGCATCGTGGTGGTCTCGCGGCCGGGTGGATTCATCCGCTCCTGGAGCCACCCGAACAGGATCATTGCCGCGTTCGCTCCGGCGACCGCGATGACCGCGGTGATGTCGGTGATCCCGCTGTAGAACCCGATCAGGATCACCATCAGCGTTGCGCTCACGGAGTATTCGACCCAGCGGAAGCGATTGATGCCTCGGCCGAGATCGGTCTCGTACAGGCGCCGACCGACCGTGGCAGTGACGAGGTGATCGAGGGCGGCGAGGCCGAGGAAGACGGCGATGGCGAGGCCGATCGGGACATCGAACAGGCTCTCGGCCCGCGGTCGCCTCGTGCCGGGCGGCCCCTCGGGGAAGGTCGAGGTGACCGTGATCGCGAAGTCCGATGCCAGCGCGAGGACAGCGACGGCCTGCATGAGATGAAGGACGGTGAGCCCGAGGTTCCAGCGGCGAAGCCCGGCGAGGCGTGCGTCGGTGACTCCTGTTGCGAGTTCCTGCATCGGGCCGAGGGTAACGACGGTGGGTGGGATGCGCCTCACCGCTCGCGCGGGGGACCTTCGACCCTTGCCCCTGCCGCTCCTCGGGCGGATGGTTGGGGAGAAGGGGAGAATCCGTGCAGATCATCGAGGCAGTGACACGAAGTGGGGTCGGAATCAGCCCGGGCGCGCCGATCCTGGATGCTGCCAAGCTCATGGAGCAGCGTGGCGTCGGTGCGCTCGTCGTCGTCGACGACAACGGGGGCCCGGTCGGGTTCGTCACCGACCGTGACCTGGTGCGGCGTGGAACGGCCGGTCATCTCGACCCGAGCGCACGCGTCGATGCCGTGATGAGTTCGCCGGCGGTCACCGTTGACGCCGGTGTCGATGCAGCCGAGGCGTGTGCCGCCTTCGTTGCGAACTCGATCCGTCATCTGGTGGTCACCCAAGACGGTACGTTCGTGGGCGTGGTCACCATGAAGGACGTCATGCCAGGAGTACCCGTCCCAACGGGCCCCGCCCGCCCGAGGTCCGCCTCGGTCACCTCCGCATCGGCCCGTCGGCAGACCCCTGCGAAGGCCGGCTGAAGCGATGACCCACGCACGAGTGGTGGTGGGTGTCGACGGATCACCGAACTCCGACGCCGCATTGCGCTTCGCGATCACCGAGGCGAGGCTCCGAGGAGCGGTGCTCGAGGTCGTGATGGCTTGGACCTTGCCCTTCACCGGATCCGGATCGTGGGATCTCACCCAGCTCCCCGACCCCGAGCCCATCGCGGCCAGTCACGAGCGGCTGCTCGAGACGATGATCGCCGATGTCGACACCGAAGGGCTCGAGGTCCGACCGATCGTCGTGCAGGATGACGCGGCGTCCCATCTCTCCGAACTGGCCGAGGGCGCCGACCTGCTCGTGGTCGGGCGACGTGGCCACGGGGGCTTCGTCGGATTGCTGCTCGGATCGGTCAGTCAGAAGCTCGCAGCCCACGCGCCCTGCCCGGTGGCGTTCGTGCCGGCTGACGAGGACTAGCAGCCGAGGTCGACGAAACCCTTCTCGACGCCGTCCACCAGGACGTCGAAGTCACCGCACGCCTCGGGGTCTCCGTACAGGCCGAGCACCAGGGCGCCGCGGTACGACAGGACTCCGACTGCGATCGTGAGGTTGCCGGCCAGCGGCACGATGGGTACGGCGTCGAGCAGTTCCGCTCCCATGGCATAGAGCGGCTCGGAGGGTCCCGGCACGTTGGTGATCACCACGTTGACGAACGGTTGCTGGTGCACGGCTCGGCTCACGAGGGCTGCGAGGTTGGCCGGCAGGAGGTCGGCGGTTCTGAGGATCCGACCGGTGACGTCCGCGGCGCCGCTCGACTTCTCCGCCGCCATCTGCGCGGCGATGCTTCTCAACCGGTCGTGCGGATCGGCGATTCCGATCGGGAGGTCGACGACGAGGCTCGCCACCAGGTTGCCCAGCTCGCCGTCGGCCTCGTGGAGCGAGACCGGGATCAGCGCACGAAGTGGCGGCGTCGACGGTTCGACGGTCTCGCCCCGGTGCAGGAGGAGGCCGCGGAGACCGCCGGTCACCGCCGACACGACGAGGTCGTTGACGGTTGCGTCATGCCGGTGTGCCTGCGCTCGGACGCTCTCGAGATCGCGCCGGACCGGGACGAGCCGTCGTTGGTGTCCCACCTCGCGGTTGAGCGACGTGTGCGGTGCGCGGGTGAGCGATCGGGCCAGCGCAGCCAGGTCCGCTGGGTGTTTGAGTGTCTCGGCGGCGTCGCCCATCCGCCGGACCGGTAGGGCGACCCGCTGGGCGATGCCCTTGGCCAGTCGCTCGGCGGCGCCGTCCCACGCATGTGGATACCAAGCCGGCGCATCGTCGGCCGGGGCGTCGCGTTCGAGGTCGAGGAGCACCGTTGCGATCTCAACGCCCGACACACCGTCGACGATGGCGTGGTGGATCTTCTCGACCATCGCCACCCGGCCGTCTGCCATGCCGTCGACGAACCACAACTCCCACAGCGGGCGTGACCGATCGAGTCGTTCCATGTGCAGCTCGGCCGCAAGCGCGAAGACCGCGGTCTCGTCCGCGGGCGCTCCCACCTCGACGAGCTTCACATGGTGGACGATGTCGAAGTAGCGGTCGTCGGCCAGTACCGGATGGGCCACCCCGAGCGGGGTCGGCAGCACGACCTGGCGAAGTCGCGGCACCAGGTGTAGCCGCGATCGGATACGCGTCCGGACCTCGCCGAGCCGGAACCGCCCCTCGTCGTCGCGGAAGGGGGCGCCTTCGAAGAAGGTCACCGAGCCGACGTGCGCGGGGGTCCCGTCGGTCTCGAAGTGCAGGAACGCCGCGTCCAAGGCCGTCAGTCGCGTCGTGTCCTCGTCGTTCCCGGTCTTGCTCATCGTGCGGCATCTCCTCACGTCCACCCTGCACGGAGTCCGATGGGTTGACTAGGGACGTTCGGCCCTGCTGAACGGGACCCGACAGCGGCACCATTGAGCCATGAGCACCGCTGACGAGATGACCATTGGAATGCTGACCGGCGACGAGGTGATCACGGTCGAGGCGGGTGCCTCTCTCGCCGAGGTCGCGAAGGTCTTGACCGATGCCGGGGTCGGTGCGGCCGTGGTCGGGACCGCCGACCAGGCGCTGTCGATCGTGTCCGAGCGCGACATCGTCCGGTGTGTCGCCGAAGGCACCGATCTCGACTCGACGACCGCCGAGATGGTGAGCAGTCGGACCCTGGTGTGGGCAGACATCTCGGCACCGGTGTTCGAGGTCGCCGAGCAGATGATGCAGGAGTGGGTCAGGCACGTCTTGGTCGAAGAGGGTGGTCGTCTGGTGGGCGTCGTGTCCTCGAGAGACCTGCTCGGGGTCTACGCGGCGCAGCTCCGAGACTGAGGTCGTGACCCTCCCGCTCTTCGTCGACCGCACGGAGGCCGGCCGGAAGCTCGCGACGAGCCTCGAGCACCTGCGTGCGACCGACCCGGTGATCGTGGGCCTTCCTCGAGGCGGGGTGCCGGTCGGCGCCGCAGTGGCCCGCGCCCTGGAGGCGCCGCTCGACGTGATCCTGGTCCGCAAGCTCGGGGTGCCCGGCCAACCCGAGGTCGCGATGGGTGCGGTCGGCGAGGGTGGCGTGGGCGTGCTGGACGACGACACCATCGGTCGGGCGGGCGTGACGACCGCGCAGATCGCCGTGGTCGAGGCCAGCGAGCGCCGCGAGCTCGATCGGCGTTCGCAGCGCTTCGAGATCGGACGATCACGACTCGACCTGGCCGGTCGATTCGTGATCGTGGTCGATGACGGCATCGCCACCGGCTCGACGGCACGGGCGGCCTGCGAGGTCGTCCGGGCGCAGGGCGCCCGCCGAGTGGTCCTCGCCGTTCCCGTGGCCCCGGTCGGATGGGACGACCGGTTGGCCCACGCGGCCGACGAGTACGTCTGCCTCGCCACGCCTGAGCCGTTCGTCGCCGTCGGCCGGTTCTACGGGGACTTCAGCCAGACCAGCGACGACGAGGTGGTCCGGTGTCTCCGCAACGCGGCCATGCGGTCGGATCGGGCGGCTCGGTCGCTCAGCCATCGAGACCAGGGACCGCAGAGCTGACCTCACCCAAGTTCCCAGGGTCCTCCCAGGCAGCGACGCAGACCTACGAGATCAGCCACCAGGACGCATTGTTGGTGGAGGATCACGCCTGAGGAGGTGCGATGGCCGCGACCGCGGCTTCGATCGTCTCGGGCGCCTGTTCGCCCGACAGCCGGAGCGCGACCGTGCCGTCGGCGTTCAGGAAGACCAGGAAAGGGAAGTTGGTGAGGCCGTACGCGCCACCGGCAGTCCCGTTCGCGTCGTCGTAGAACTCCTCGCCGGTCCAGCCTTCGCTCTCGAGCCAATTCGAGGGCGGGTGGTTGGGGCGGGCAGGGTCGGTGCCCGTGAGAACGGCGACCGTACGGATGTTGTCGAACGTCCCCTCGCCGGCCGCCTGGACCAGGCGCGGGAGTTCGGCCTGGCAGTGCGGGCACCAGTGAGCGAGGAACACGAGCATCGTGGGCTCGCCATCGGTGGCCGGGTCGACCGTGATGCTTCCTTCGGGTCGTTCGCTCCGGATCGCCGGTCCGACGACACCGACCGCTGGGTCGGCACCCGCATCCGGGAGGGGAGGCAGCGAACTGCTGGCGCCTTCGACCGCGCCGTACTCGGGGTCGGCACTGGTCGTGTCGGATCCGCCGCCGGCAGTGACGATGATGATCGCGAAGACCGCCACCAGCAATCCGACGCCGACGACCGCGGCGATCACCCGGAGGTCCGGGCTGTTGGATTGGCGACGAGGTCGGCTCTGCGTGCGGGTCACGGAATTCAGTCCTTTGGGGTTCGTTGGGTGAGATGGTCGACAGTGGTCAGCACGAGGATGAGGGCGAAGCATCCCGCCGCCATTCTCGGGATCGTCCAGAAGCCGAGTCCCTCGACCCAGCGGATGGTGCAGGGGTTGTCGGGATCGCAGCCGCCGGCATCGAGACTGGGGTAGTTCTCCACGAGGATGTGCCAGCCACTCACCGCGAGCCCGACTGCAGCGATCGTGATGCCGGTGATGCGTCCGGTTGCCGACCGGCGCACCGCAGCGATGCCGAGCACCACGACGAGCGGGTACATGGCGATCCGCTGGTACCAGCACAGCTGGCACGGTGGGAACCCGGCGCTCTCGCTGAACCACAGGCTGCCGCCTGTCGCGAGCAGTGCGATGCCGGCGGCGATCCAGG
The DNA here is from genome assembly GCA_035529695.1 of Acidimicrobiales bacterium. Classification (GTDB taxonomy): domain Bacteria; phylum Actinomycetota; class Acidimicrobiia; order Acidimicrobiales; family Salinilacustritrichaceae; genus DATKWD01. Next base: position 17,446 of record DATKWD010000065.1, read on the forward strand.
TTCCGGTTCCCGAGAGCGCGTCGCCAACCCGGGCGCGGATCGCAACGTTCGTCGAGGCGATCGCGATGGCGAGGGCAGCGACCAGCCCCGCCGTGACGAGCACGCCCTCGACATCGGCGACCTCGGCGGGCGTCACTGAGCGACGCGAGATGGGGTGGCTGCCATGACCTGCATCATGGCAGCCACCCGAGGCGCGATGAAGTCGGGCCGAGCCTCAGGAGGCGAGAGCCGTCTGAGCTTCGCCGACGCTGATCTTGCGGGGCTTCGCGGTTTCGGCCACCGGGATGGTGAGGGTGAGCACCCCATCGCGGTAGTCGGCGTCGATGCGATCGGGGTCGAGGCCATCGCCGAGGAACAGCGTCCGGTTGAACGTGCCCTGGGGGCGCTCGGAGGCGACGACCTGGTCATCTTCGCTCGGCCGCCAGGCTCGCTCGGCGCTCACGCTCAGCTGGTTCTTCTCGACGGTGATGTCGATCGAGTCGCGGTCGACACCCGGCAGGTCGAAGTGGACCGTGACTGCGTCGCCATGCCGGTACGCGTCCATGGCCATCAGGGGGTTTCGTCGATTGGTGGCGGCCTCGCCGGCCAGCCGATCGAACTCACGGAACGGGTCGAATCGCATGAGCATCTGGGTGCCTCCTTGTCGAAGCGTTGGGGATGTCTCCTGTTCTATCTGGCATCATGAAACTTGACAACATCACACTCAACTCCTTCTCGGTAGATTTGACGACGTGCCGTCGATCGAGGAGTACGAGGCTGCAGGGCTGTTCGACCCCGTCGACTGCGAGGGCACCGGTCGGCTCGAGCTCCTCGAATGGCTGACCGAGCAGGGCTTCTCGATCGACGACATGGTCGAGGGGCTGCACGGTCTGTCCCTCGGATCGCTGGCGGGTGACCGGCGCATGGTGCCGGGCGAGCGCTTGTCACGCACCGAAGCCGCCGAACTCGCCGGCATGGATGTCTCCGACTTCGACGTCCACGTCGCTGCGCTCGGGTTCCTTCCGATCGACGGCTCGCCTCCCGGAGAGGTCGGCGTCACGCCCGACGAGGCGGCGACCATCGGCATACTGGCTGGGCTGTCGGCGTTCTTCTCCGCCGAGGAGGCGCTGGCGGTGGTGCGCGTGATCGGCACGTCGATGAGTCGCATCGCCGAAGCGTCGGTGTCGTTGTTCCTGGCCGACGTCGAGTCGCCGCACCTGCACTCCGGCGCGAGTGAACTCGATCTCGCGAGGAAGGTCGACGAGGGCGTCGGGCTCCTCGACGGTCTGGTCGAGCGACTCGATCCGGTCCTGCGGAGGCTCATGCTCCAGTCGGTGCGGACGTCGCGGGTGGCGACCATCGACTCCCGTGAGCGGTTCAACTTCCGCTTCGCGGTGGGTTTCGTCGACCTCGTGGGCTTCACGGCGATCTCGGGCCGCATGGCGCCTCAGGAACTCGCTTCGTTCATCCGCGACTTCGAGGGTCGTGCCCACGACGTGGTGACCTCGGCCGGAGCCCGGCTGGTCAAGCTGATCGGCGACGAGGTGATGTTCGTTGCCGCCGATGCCGCTGCGGCCTGTCGTGCCGCCAACGGCCTCATGTCGGGGTTCGGCGACGATGGTGCGCGCGTCGTGCCGCGCGGTGGTCTCGCCTATGGCGATGTGTTGGTTCGTGGCGGTGACTACTACGGCTCCATCGTCAACCTCGCGTCCCGGCTGGTCGATGAAGCCGTGCCCCAAGAGCTGTTGGTCACCGAAGATGCCGCCGTGGCGGCCGCCGGCTGCGATTTCGAGCCGGCCGGGCGACGCATGGTGAAGGGCTTCGACGACCCGATCACGGTGCGGTCGTTCGTGGCCGGCTGAGGAGCTCGACGGGTCAGAGGTCGCGATACAGGATGTGGATCGCCGTCGGCCCCTCGGTTGCGTGACGAAACGCCCCAGGCACCGTGCCGACCCGATCGAACCCGAGCGACTCCCACAACGCGATCGAGGCTGCATTGGTGGCGACCACGGCGTTGAACTGCATGCCGACGAACCCGAGCGCGCGCGCCTCCGCGAGGACGTATTCGGCGAAGCGGCGTCCGACGCCCTTGCCGCGTGCGTCGGCGCTCACCATCCACCCGGCATTGGCGATGTGATCGCCGAGCCCGATCATGTTCGGGCGCACGTAGGCAGTCGCCACGATCGAGCCGTCGATCTCGGCCACGTAGGTGGTCTGGCGCTTCGACGGCTCAGGAATCCACAGCGCGCGCGCCCCGTCCTCACCGGTGTCGGGCGGGTACGGGTAGGTGTCGCCCGCCTCGACCACGGCCCGGAAGATCGGCCAGATGGCGTCCCAGTCCCCTGCCTCAGCTCGACGGAACGTGATCGGCGGCTCGCTCATGCATCGCTCACGGTAGAGCTACGGTCGGCGCGATGACCGCCCTGGCCCGTCACCACCTGCACAAGCGCGCGGGTTCGGCGCCGTCGTGTGGGTGCGGCGGACCGGTGCTCAGCGGCATCGCTGCGCAGCTCGAGCTCGACGCCGATCTGCTCGACCCGACACCCAGACCCAGGCCGCCGCAGACCCGGACCGGAACCATCGTGATTCGCGGCGCCACCGTGCTGACCATCGACGAGCACTTCAGCGAGGCCGAGGCCATCGCAATCCGAGGAAGCCACATCGTCGCGGTCGGCTCCGAAGCCGAGGTGCGCGAGGTCGCGGGCGACGATGCGGAGGTGATCGACCGAACGGGAGCGACGATCCTTCCCGGCTTCATCGAGCCGCACGCTCACCTCCTGCCGACCGCGCTCCTCGACAGCTGGGAGGACGTCGGCCCCTTCCGTTTCGACACCGTCGACGAGGTCGTTGCCCACCTGTGCTCGCTCGACACGCCGGCCGATGGGGGATGGATCACCGGCCGCCAGTTCGATCCCTCGCTCCAGGCCGGGCCCGACGAGCTCACCACCGATCTACTCGACACCGTGTCGACCACCACCCCGATCGTGATCATGAACGCATCGGGCCACTTCGCGTACGTGAATTCGGCCGCACTCGAGGCCGCCGGCATCACGGCCGACACGCCCGACATCGACGGATCGCCCTACGGCCGGTTCACCGACGGCACGCCGAACGGCGTGCTCAAGGGCCAGGGATCGATGATGAGCGTCCTCACCCTCAACCCGGGGATCCGGACGCTCGACATCATTGGCCTCGCGCGGCGGGTGGGCGAGCGCGCCGCAGCGGCCGGCGTCACCACCATCTGCGACCAGGGGACCGGCTTCCTCCTCGGTGCGGGTGACGTCGGGTTGTTCGAGACACTCGCCGCCGAAGGCGCGCTGTCCACCCGACTCCGCTACTCGCTGTCGGACAACCACGGCGACGCGTTCGACCTCGCCGGAGTCGTTCCCGGCGCGGGGGACGAACTGGTCCGCGCCACGGGCTGGAAGATCGTGGCGGACGGATCGAACCAGGGCCGCACCGGCTTTCACCGCGACCCCTACCTCGGCACCGACGATCGTGGGATCGCCTACGTCGAGCCCGACGTCCTGATCGAGAAGGCACGGCTTCGTGCGTCTCGGGGTTGGCAGGTGGTCATCCACGCCAACGGTGACCAGGCGATCGACAACACCCTCGCGGCGCTGTCCGCGGCGGTCGATGCCGGCGAGCCCGATCGACGGCACCGGATCGAACACTGTTCGATCCTGCACGATGAGCAGATCGCCGAGATCGCCCGACTCGGCGTCTCGCCGAGCTTCCTGATCGGGCACGTCTACTTCTGGGGGCAGGCCTTCCGCGACGACATCTTCGGACTGGCAAAGGCCGAGATGCTCGACCGGACGGCGTCGTGCTCGGCCGCAGGCATTCGCTGGACCGTTCATTCCGACGAGATGGTGACTCCGATGGGCCCGCTCCGGTTGATCCACAACGCGGTCACCCGCAGCTTGTGGCGCGAGCCCGACTTCGTGTTGAACCCGGCCGAACGGGTGGATGTCGAGGCGGCCATCCGTTCGGTCACGTCCGACGCGGCCTGGCAGTGCCACAGCGACCACGAGATCGGCTCGCTGGAGCCGGGAAAGCTCGCGGACTTCGTGATCCTCGACCGTGACCCCCGGCAGGTTGATCCGGCCGACCTCCTCGACATCGAGGTGTTGGAGACCTGGATGGACGGCGAACGCCGGTTCTAGGGCCGCGGGAGATGCACTCGAATCGGAAGCGTGCGCGGTCCGCGTACCTGGCCATGTGACCAGGTGACGGCCTCGGGATCGTCGATTTCGAAGTCGGGGTAGCGAGCGAGCCAGACCTCGAGCGCGACTCGCATCTCCATGCGCGCCAGGTTCGAGCCCACACACCGGTGGATGCCGAGGCCGAACGCGAGGTGCCGGTTGTCCTCGCGATCGAAATCGACCTCGTCGGGTCGGTCGAACGCCTCGGGGTCGCGATTCGCAGCAGGGAAGGGCAGGATCATCCAGTCGTCGGCCTTCATGGGGCAGCCGTTCCACTCCATGTCCTCGCGCACGAGGCGGGCCATGGTGACCGGGGCATACGCGCGGAGGAGCTCCTCCATGGCCGTGGGCAGGATCTCGGGCTCGTCGACCAGCCGCCGGCGATGCTCGGGGTGACTCCCAAGGTGCCAGATCGCCGAGCCGATTGCACTCCAGGTGGTGTCGATGCCCGCGACCAGCAACAAGGCCATGGTTCCGAGCACCGGGGGAAGGAGGCTCTCGCCCTCGGCTTGGTGGTCGGGAGCGTCGGCCCCCTCGACCAGGTCGGGTTCGGCCTCGACGTCGAACTCGATGGCCCTCAGGGCGTCGAGCAGCGTCGTCGGGTCTTCTTCGAGTGCGATGAGGTACTGGGTCAGATCGTCGCGAGGGTTCGCGACATGGTCGTCGATCTGTTCCTGCAGGTATCCGAACAGCCCCATGATCTCGTCGAAGCGCTCGTCGAAGGGCACCGTGACGTTCTCGAGGAACGTGTGGATGAAGTGCCGGAACTTGTCGGCGTCCTGTTCGGGGAAGCCGAGCATCCGGGCGATGACGTGCACCGGGATGTGCTGGGCGTACATGGTGGCTGCATCGACGACGTCGAGACCCTCGACCTCATCGAGGAGCCGGTGGCAGAAGGCTCGCGTCTCCGGCTCGAGCTCGGCCACCGCCTTCGGAGCGAACGCCGGAAGCAGCTTGCGGCGAGCGCCATGGTGATACGGCGGGTCCGACGTGATGGGCGGGATGGGGCCCGCCGGGGCGGCTTCGCTCGGGATGCGGTTGTTGCCGACCACCACGAAGCGCGACGTGAATCGCTCGGTGTCATACGCGATGGCAGAGATGTCCTCGTGTCGGGTCGGGAGCCACGCCCCCCCGAAGCGTTCGGTGCGGGCGACAGGACAGGCCGACCGGAGTTCGTCCCAGATGGGGAACGGATCACGTGACCAAACGTCGTCGGTGTGGTCCCAGTCCGTCGTCCAGTCGGTGACGGGATCGGCGTCGTCCATGCCCGAATGGTTACTTGATCAGCGGATCGCGAGGGAGGCCGAGGATTCGCTCACCGATCTGGTTGCGCTTGATCTCCGAGGTCCCTCCGGCGATCGAGAGGCCACGGTGCATCAGGACCAGCAGGTTGCTCATGCCCGCCGCGCCGTCCATGAACACCGCGTCCTCGCCGTTGAGCTGGGTGAGCGCTGCCGCTGCCTCGTGGCCGAGTTCGGAGAGCACCAGCTTGGTGATGGCACCCTCGGGTCCGGGTTCACCTCCGGCGACCGCACGGTTGGCGCTCCGCAGGTTGAGCAGCCCCATGGCCTGGTAGTTCGCGGCATAACGGCCGACCCTCCCGGCGCCCCCGGCGAGGCGAGACGGGTGCACATCGAAGGCCGAGACCAGCATCGAGGCCGGGGTCGCCATCCCTCCCTGGCCGCCGCCGATGCTGACGCTCTCGTTGCCGAGTGTGGCTCGGGCGACGGTCCAGCCGCCGTCGACGGGGCCGACCACGTCGTCGTCGGGGACGAACACCTCGTCGAAGAACACCTCGTTGAACTCGGAGTTCCCGGTCGTCATCTTGAGCGGCCGGACCTCGACGCCCTCGGCGTGCATGTCGATCACCATCATGGTGATGCCCTCGTGCTTGGGCACGTCGGGGTTCGTGCGCACGGTTGCGAAGCCCATGCCGGCCACGTGGGCGCCGCTGGTCCAGACCTTCTGTCCGGTGACGAGCCAACCGCCGTCGACCCGGGTGGCCCTGGTCTTCACGCCGGCGGCGTCGGACCCGGCGTCGGGCTCGCTGAAGAGCTGGCACCAGATCACGTCCTGCTCGAGTGCCGGCTTGACCCAGCGGGCCACCTGGTCGTCGGTCCCGTATTGGATGAGGGTGAGGATGACCCAGCCGGTGATGCCGTAGCCCGGGCGCGCCACCCCCGCCGCCGAGAACTCCTCCTCGATCACGAGCTGCTCGACCGCGCCCGCAGCGCGGCCCCACGGCTCGGGCCAGTGAGGCATCACGTAGCCGGTCTCGATCATGGCGGCGCGCTGGTCGTCGGCCGAGAGATCCTCGACCCGCTCGACGAACGCCTTGACCTCGTCGCGGATGACCTCAGCCTCGGGCGGGAGCTCGACGGCCTTGTCGCGTGCGACTCCCTGTCTTAGGAGATCGGTCAGGTCCGATGACGCAGCGTCGGCGTCGAGCAGCGCCAGCAGGGTGGTGGCGCGGCGCATGAACAGGTGTGCGTCGTGCTCCCAGGTGATGGCGATGCCGCCGTGGACCTGGGTGCTGAGATTGGCGCAGAGGTCAGCCGCGGGTCCTGCGAGCGTGGCTGCGACTGCAGCTGCGTAGGACAGCTGGTCGCCCCCGGTCTGGCTCGCCCGAGCTGCGTCCCACACTGCGCTGGTGGCGAGTTCGGTGGCCACCGCCATGTTGGCGCAGTGGTGCTTGACGGCCTGGTACATGGCGATCGGTCGGCCGAACTGGATCCGTTCCTTCGAGTACGCCGCAGCCATCTCGGTGGCTTCCCGTGCAACGCCGACGGCATCTGCCGAGAGGATCACCCGCGCCAGGTCGACGAGGACCTGGCGCGCACCGGGAATCACGGTGGCGGGTGCGCCGTCGAGGGTGATGCGTGCCGAACGGCGTGACGGGTCGAGGTTGGGGGGCGTCTCGACCGCGGCGCCACCGTCGAGTGCGACCACGGCCACGTCGTCGCCCGAGGCGATCAGCAGGATGTGGGCGAGTCCGCCGCCGAGGACGGTCCCGGCCGGGCCCGAGGCCCTTCCGCCGCTCACGCTGACCGCGCCGCCCAGGGCGACCGCACCGATCGAGCTCCCGTCGGCCAGGCCGGGGAGCAGGCGCGCCTTGGTCTCGTCGTCGGCGGTGGCTGCGAGGACGGCGCTGGCGATCACGGTCGGGACGAAGGGACCCGGCGCGACCGCTCGGCCCATCTCCTCGACCACGATCACGAGCTCTTCGAGCCCGTAACCCGAGCCACCGTGCTCCTCGGGGACGTGGAGACCGAGCCACCCCAGACCGACGATGTCGTCCCACAGCTTGGGCAACTCTTCGGTCGGCGCCTCGAGCATGGCCCGACCCGCGCCACGAGCGTCGCGGCTCGTCAGGAGGTCGCGGGCGGTTTCGGCAAGGGCAACGTGCTCTTCGGTGATCGCAATCGACATGGCCATTTCGTAGCAGCCCGAGCCGTCGCCGGGTCAGTCGTTGCGGCGACGTGCGCCCGTATGACGTCGCCGGCCTCGACCCGCTACGGAAGGGGGCGTGGTGATCGCAGGGTGGTTTGTCGTCGTGATCGCTGGCTTCGGGCTCACCATCATGGCGAGTTCGCGCACGGTGCTGTATGCGTCCGCGCTCGGCCAGGTGACGCGCGTCCCTCCACTGATCATTGGACTCACGCTGCTGGCGGTCGGAACCGACCTGCCGGAGATCGCCAACTCGATCGTCTCGTCCGCGTCGGGCCACGGTGACCTCAACGTCGGCGACTCCGTCGGGTCGGGGGTGACCCAGGCGACACTCGTGCTCGGTCTTCTGCCGTTCCTGGGTCCGTCGCTCCGGACCCCGGGGACCCGGCGCTACGCCACGGGACTCTTCGCTGCCCTTGGCCTGGTGCTGGTCGGCCTGCTCGTCGCCGACGACCGGCTGTCTCGCCTCGACGTGGCGTTGCTCGTCGTCGCCTGGCTCGCGGGGACCTGGGCCGCCCACCGAATCGTCAATCGGTCGATCGCCAGCGACGTGCTGGAGTTCGAGGTCGACGACCATCTGGCGGGATTCCCGGTGCTGACCCTGGCCGTCCGGACGTTCCTCGGTCTGGTCGTGATCGGCGTCGGTGCCACCCTGACGGTGGCGGGGGTGATCCGGATATCCGAGGAGATCGGGGTGTCGGAGTTCCTGATCGGGTTCTTCGCCCTGTCGATCGGGACCTCGATGCCCGAGCTCGTGTTGGCACTCACGGCCGTTCGGCGCGAACGAACTGATCGAAGAACCCGCGCGGTCGCGCTGGGCGATCTTCTTCGGGCAGTTCGCAACACGATGATCCTCGTGCTGATCGCTGCCATGGTGTCGTGCTGGTCGCCTCGACGGGCGTGTGCTGGGCCGTCGAGATCGAAAAGGCCATTCGGCGTCGCCTCGAGCCGCAACCCGCATGATTGGTGCGGCGGCCGCCTCGGGCGAGATGGCCGACGGAGTGGGGCCGGTGCTGCGAGTCAGTGTGAGACGGGTTCGGGACGGGTCAGGTCGTCGGCCGCGATGAGGGCATCGGCGAGCAGGCTGGTCATCTCGGCGCGACGGGCTGGATCGCGGTCGTGCTCGCTCAGGTCGACCATCTCGTCGGGATCGGCTGCGAGGTCGAACAGCTGCTCCTGCCCGTGGATGTCGCGGGTGTAGCGGACCGACTCGGTGATGACCGTGCGCGTCTTCAGCGGCAGCCCGGGCCCGACGACCGCCGGAGGGAAGTCATCCTCGACCAGGACGTGGTCGCGAACCGAGATCGAGGGATCGTCGAGGATCGGCGTGAGGCTGTGGCCCTGCATGCCCTGGTATTCGCCGACGCCGCACAACTCGAGCAGGGTGTGGGGAAGGTCGATGCTCGAGGCCAGCGAGTCCGTGCGGGACGGCTTCCGGCCCGGGGTGTGGAGCACCATCGGTACCCGCACGCACCCCTCGTAGTGCATCGCTCCCTTCAGGATCATGCCGTGGTCGCCCATCATGTCGCCGTGATCGCTGGTGAACACGATGATCGTGTCGTCGGCGATGCCCAACCGGTCGAGGGCGGCGAGGATCCGGCCGACGCCGTCGTCGATGAACTCGATCATGCCGTAGGTGGCTGCGATGGAAGCGCGGGTCTGGCCGGGGGTCGGACCGAACGGTCGGACGAACTGCTCGTCGTGGGGCGGAAGGCCCCGGAGGACGGTCATGTGGAACGGCCAGCCCTCGCCAGGGTCGTCGTAGGTCGAGGGGAGCGCCATGTCGTCGGCGGCGTGCCGATGAAGCCACTCACGAGGCGGTGCGAGCGGATGGTGCGGATCGGGGAACGAGCACCAGGCCATCCACGGCCCGCCGGCCTGCTCGGCGCCTTCGATGAAGTCGATGGTTCGCTCGGTGACGAACGTGGTCGAGTACACCTCGGCCGGGTACGGCGCCTCGTGGATCTGCCACCAGATCGGCGATCGGTTCGGCACGTCGGAGTCGTGGAGGAAGCCGGCGGTGAGCTGGTCGTGCGTGGCGCCTCGCTCACGGGCCCAGCGATAGTGGTGGCCGCCGGTTCCGGACCCGTGGCCGAGGGTCAACTCGATGTGTCCGAAGCCGTAGAAGTCATCGGGGTCGGGTGGGTGGTCACCCTCGTAACGCTCCTGGTGTTCGACCGTGTCCCAGCCCTCGGCCCACGGAGTCGCCATCCCAGGATGGCCGGGCAGGTCGACGAGTGCATCGCGGCTCATGCCGTGCTGGAGGTGCGACTTGCCGATCAGTGCGGTTCGGTAGCCCGCGTGCCGGAGCTGCCGGACGAACGTGTTGGCGTCCGGAGACAGGGAACGGTCGTTGAAGATCACGCCGTGGGCCGACGGCATCCGTCCGGTCATGATCGTCGACCGGTTGGGCATGCACACCGGGTTCGACACGAACGCTCGATCGAAGACGGTGCTGCGGGCGGCGAGGCCGTCGAGGTTGGGCGTCTGCACCACCTGGTTGCCGCCGAACCCGACATGATCAGCGCGTTGCTGGTCGGTGATGACGAACAGGACGTTGGGCCGCTTCGGGATCGTCACGGCCAGGCACCGTAGCCCCGTTCGATCCGGCGCTAGGCGAGCAGGACGGCGGCGCCGGTGACTCGATCGGCCGCCAGATCGGCCAGCGCCCGATCGGCTTCACCGAGAGGATACGGCGTCGTCGTCACCTGCAGGTCGAGCTGCGCGGCGAGTGCGAGGAACTCCTCGCCGTCGGCTCGGGTGTTGGCGGTGACGCTCCGAACCTGGCGCTCCTCGAACAGGTGGCGCTGGTAGTTCAGCGACGGGATGTCGCTCAGGTGGATCCCGGCGATGGCCAGCGTGCCACCCCGGTCGAGCGCGGCCAACGCGGTCGGCACCAGGTCGCCGGCGGGGGCAAAGAGGATGGCCGAGTCGAGCGGTTCCGGTGGTTCGTCGTCGGCGGCGCGAGCGGAGTGTGCGCCGAGTTCGAGCGCATGGCGTCGGGCGTCGGCCGAACGGGTGAGCACGTGCACCGTCGCGCCCTGCGCGAGCGCGACCTGGGCGGCGAGATGGGCTGATGCCCCGAAGCCGTAGATGCCGAGGCGGCCACCGGGCGGGAGATCGGCTCGCCGCAGGGCTCGGTACCCGATGATGCCTGCGCAGAGAAGCGGCGCGGCGTGCTCGTCGTCGAACCGGTCGGGGATCACGTACGCGTATGCCTCGTCGACGACCGCCCATTCGGCGTACCCACCATCGGCGTCCCATCCGGTGAACGCCGGTGACGTGCACAGGTTCTCCTCGCTGCGTCGGCACCACCGACAGGAGCCGCACGTTCCCCGGAGCCAGGCGATCCCGGCCCGCTGACCGACCTCGAATCGCGTCGCTCCGGCCCCCAATGCGTCGACGCGGCCCACCACCTCGTGCCCCGGGATGGTCCTCGGGCGGTGCGGCACCAGGTCGCCCTCGGCGAGGTGCAGGTCGGTGCGGCAGACCCCGCAGGCGCTGACGTGCACCCGGACTTCGTGCGGGCCCGGTCGTGGCGGTTCGCATTCGACGGCGACGAGGGGAGAGGTCGTCATGGGTCCCGGAGTCTCGACCACCCACGCCTTCACGAAACCATCATGGCAGCAGCTACGTTCACGCCATGCTGATCTGCCCTCCAACTCCCGTTCTGCACCGATGAGGCTCGGTTTCGTCGTCAACGACACCGCAACCGAGGAGGCGGGCTACACCACCACGCGGCTCGCGATGGCGGCCACGAACCGCGGCCACGAGGTGTGGCTGATCAGCGTCGGCGACCTCACCTACGACCCCGACGAACTCATCCGGGCAAAAGCTCGACGGGTGCCCAAGGAGCGCTACAAGACCGGCGAGTCCTACCTCCGCGACCTGCGCAGCCCGAAGGCGCACATCGAACGCGTCACGGTCGACGAACTCGACATCTTGATGCTTCGCAACGACCCCTCGACCGAGAAGGGTCGACGCGACTGGGCGAAGAGTGCCGCCATCGACTTCGGGCGTATCGCCATGCGGCACGGGGTGATCGTCCTCAACGACCCCAACGGGCTCGCCAAGGCCCACAACAAGATGTACTTCCAGACCTTCCCCGAGGAGGTCAGGCCCGAGACGCTCATCACTCGCGACCGTGACGAGATCCGCGAGTTCCTCGACGTGCGCGAGCGGGCGGTGCTCAAGCCGCTTCAGGGATCAGGCGGCGAGAGCGTGTTCCTCGTGAGAAAGAGCGACGCGGCCAACCTCAACCAGATGATCGACGCCGTGTCACGCGACGGCTTCGTCATCGTCCAGGAGTATCTCGAACGCGCCGAGGAAGGTGACACCCGGTTGTTCCTCATGAACGGCCAGCCACTTCGCCACAAGGGTCGATATGCAGCGTTCCGCCGCATCAGGACGGGAGGCGACATGCGCTCGAACATCCATGCCGGTGGCACGCTGGGCAAGGCGAACCTCGACGACGACGCACTTGCGCTCGCCGAGATGGTCCGGCCCAAGCTCGTGCAGGACGGCATGTTCCTCGTCGGGCTCGACATCGTCGGCGACAAGCTGATGGAGATCAACGTCTTCAGCCCGGGTGGCCTCGGCTCGGCCCAGAAGCGCGAAGGCGTGAACTTCTCCGAGGCAGTGATCGATGCCCTCGAACGCAAGGTGGATTACATGGGCTTCTACCGCCGCAACTTCGCCAATGCCGAGATGGCGACCCTGTGACAGGCGCCTGGACGTTCGTCGCCGACGCAGCTGACGACCCGATCGTCGTCACGGCGATCCATGCGGGCCACGACCTGCGGACCGAGGTCAACGAGCTCATGGTGCTGCCCGACGCTGACCGCCGACGTGAGGAAGACCCGTACACCGATCGATGGACGAACATCACCGGGAACTCGGTGGTGGTGGCCCGATCGCGTTTCGAGTTCGACCTGAACCGGCCGCGCGAACGCGCCGTCTACCAGACGCCCGACGACGCGTGGGGTCTCGTGGTGTGGGATGCCGAGCTGCCGGCCCCGGTACTCGAGGCGTCGCTGAGCCTCTACGACGCCTTCTACGTCGAACTCGGCGCGATGTGCGACGCGATGGTCGAGCGGCAGGGCCATTTCGTCCTGTTCGACCTGCACTCCTACAACCACCGACGAAACGGACCCGACGGCCCGGTCGCGGATCCCGACGAGAACCCCGAGATCAACATCGGCACCCGGAGCATCACCGATGCGAAGTGGCGTCCGGCCGTGACCGCGGTGATGGAAGCGATGAGGCATCACCCCTTCGACGGCGGCCACCTCGACGTGCGCGAGAACGTCAAGTTCGGCGGCGGAAACATGAGCCGGTGGGTCAACGCTCGGTACGGGTCGACCGGATGTTCCATCGCCATCGAGATGAAGAAGATCTTCATGGACGAGTGGACCGACGAACTCGACGAGAACGCAACGGTCGATCTCGGCGAAGCCCTTGCGTCGACCGCCGACGCGGTGCGCGAGGTCCTGGGCGGTTCGTGATCAGCCTGGGCGGTTCGTGATCAGGTCGACACGAGGTCGAGCAGGCTGACCTTCTGGCGGACCCGCTCGAGGCGGTAGTGCGTGTCGGGGTCATCGAGGAAGTGCGGCCGAAGTGGTGGAGTGACGAGGGTCTTGCGTCGCTCGAGTTCTTCGATCACCGGGGCGTGCGCCGTCGCGATCTTGCCGACCAGCAATGTCTCGATCCGACCGCCGTCGGCGACGTAGTCGACGACTCCCTCGAGACCTCTCAGGTAGACGGCATCCTTGACGAACCCGCCGCCTCGGTGGACGCGGGCGGCGATGAGGAACGCGGTGCGAATCGAGAAGCCGTAGGTGGTGCGCAGCAGTTCGAAGGTGTCGATGAACTCCGCGCCATCGAGCATCCCGGCGACCGCGACCACCCGCGCAGCGAGGGTCCGGAGCCGCGGCGGCGTCAACCCGTCCACGAGGTACTCGGCGAAGACGGCGAGCCCCTCCTGCAACTCGTCGTGCCCGGCGAGCCCGGTGGCGAGGAGCCTGAGCGGCTGCGCAGTGCCGTTCCAGTAGGTGACGATGTGGGTCCCCACCTCGTGCTGCAGCAGCGGGTGCACCCGGTTGGCCGGGAAACTCATGTGCTTGCCGACCATGAGGTGCCCGTTGGACACCATCAGCGACGTGAGGTCCTCGCGCAGGTGGACCTTGGCGCCCATGGCGGGGAAGACCTCGCGATACCTGTCGAGCTCTGCGTTGGCGCGGTCGGCGACCTCGATCGCACTGATCGTCCTTTGTTTGGGACCCGATCCGCCATGCAGGTTGTCGAGGACATCTCGGGCAGCGGTCAGGTGTTCGGTGCTGACTCCGCCGAACAACGTGACGCTCGACGGCATGAAGCGCGGTGTCTCGCGGTCGGTCAGCAGGTCGAGCTTGAGCGAGAGTTCGCGCCGCTTCTCGCGGAAGATCATGTCGAGCGTGGGGTCCTCGACACGCTCGATCGGCACCGCGTACAGCGCTCGTTGCAGGATCGCAGGGTCGACGCTCGGAGGGCGGTAGAGGAACCGGGGCGGCTTGGTGTGCTTCGAACGTTTGAACGCCCGGAAGGCGGCCTCGGTGTTCGTCGGCGACACTTCATGGAGGAGGTCGAACGACAACGCCACGTCGGACAGCGCCGCATCGACTTGCGACACGGCCTTGACCATGGCGTGGCGTCCCAGCGCCTGGTAGTGACGCGGTCGGTGGGTGGTCTGGTGCAGCGCGAACTCGTAGGCGGTGCGCTGGATGACCTTCGACAGCTCTCGATTCAGCGACCGGACGACGAGCGCGAACTCTTCACCGTCGCGGCCGGCTCGGTAGACCGGTCGGACCTGGACGCCGATCAGACGCGTCGGTGCGTCCTTCGCGCCGAAGGACTTCGAGATGCGGGGGAGTCCGGGCGGAGACATCCGCCCGCCGCCGGCGACTTCGACCTCGGCCAGCCGCTTCGACACGCGTACTCGGCCGAGCGACGATGCCAGCTGCCGAACGCTCGGGAGGTCGACATCGGACTTGGGCACCAGCACCCGAAAGGCCGGGGGTGCCGGTGTGCCGGTCGCTGACGGCTCGGCCTCGTCGTCGGGTCCGGACCAGATCTCGATCACCAGGAAGCCGCCGAACACCTCCGAGAGGGTGTCTGCGATTCGCTGGACGAGCTTCATCGAGGCCGTGCGGCCCCGCGCTGATGCCGGTGCGATCAGGTAGGACGCGTGGCCGCGGACGAAGTCGCGCGTGCCTGCGTCCGGATGGTCGGGTCGCGGGCGGTAGACGACGACGAAGGGAAGCTGGCGGTCGATGTGGACCCGCCCGCCGTCGGGCAGCGATCGTCGGACCGGCAGGTTCTTCTCGAGGCGGTCGACCACGGCCGAGATCAGCTTCTCGTCGATGGTCTTCTTCGCCGTGTTCCTCGTGGATGCGGGGCGTCGTGTGGCGGGCGTCCGCGCATCGTAGACAGTCCGGGCGCTTCAGCTCAGGATGCCGGACTCCAAGCGAGTGAGGTGTCGACCCATTGACGGATCCGCTCGCCCGGCATGGCCCCGACGGTCCGAGCGACCTCGGCCCCATGGTTGAACAACACGAGCGTCGGGATGCCTCGGACACCGAGTCGTTCGGAGACCGATGGTGCCTCGTCGACATCCACCTTCAGGATTCGGAGTTTGCCCGCTCTGGCCTTGGCCAGATCTTCGAGGGCAGGCGCGACGACGCGGCACGGCCCACACCATCGAGCCCACAGGTCGACCAGCACCGGAACCGACGAAGACTCGATCACCGAAGCGAAGTCGGCACCTCCGAGGTCGGACAGCCAGGCGAGGTCTTCGTGGCACTTCCCGCAGGTCGGTCTTCCGGAGGTGTTGGCGGGCACTCGGTTCCGAGCGTTGCATCGGTGGCAGGTGATCTCAGGGTGGGTCATCGAGAAGCGCTCCTTTCGATCAAGGTGCCGCCAACCGGGCCAACGCCTGGTTGACGAGTTGGCGAGCTTCGGCCGCGATCGGGGTCACGGCTGCACTTCCGGTCACCGAGGCCATCAGTCCCGGGTCCATTGCCTCGACCATGACCCCCGCAGCGGCTTCGCGGACCACGACGTTGCACGGCAGGAGCACTCCGATCTGTGGTTCGACGTCGAGCGCACGGCTGGCGAGGTGCGGATTGCAGGCACCGACGATGACATAGCGGCCCATCTCCTTGCCGACCTTGGCGGCGAGTGTCGCCTGTATGTCGATCTCGGTGAGGGTGCCGAAGCCCTCGGCGGCAAAGGCGTCCTTCACGCGCTGCAGCACCTCGTCGAAAGGACCCGACATCACCATCGCTTCTTCGAAGATCATGGCTTCACGGTAGGAGTGAGCTCGGAACTTGCAGCAGGGCCGAAGGTCCTGATCGGAGTCGGCCTCGACCGCGACCGACGTGCGCGGGGGTCCCGACGCTCGGGTGAGCTGTCTGCCCGGTTCAGACCTTGGGGGTCGCGCCCTCTGCGAGGGCGACGAGGAGTTCTCCGATCGAGTGCTCGTTCTCGACCGGATGCCTCAGTGGGAGATCGAGGTTGATCTGGTATTGGTTGCGGCGGCCGACGCGGTCGCGGCTGACGTAGCCGGCTTCGACGAGGTCGGCGACGATGCCCTGCGCCGACCGCTCGGTGATGCCGACTCGAGCGGCGATGTCGCGTCCGCGGATGTCTGGGTCTTCGGCGATGCAGATCAGGACATGACCGTGGTTGCTCAGAAACGTCCAGTTCGCTCGGGTGCTCGCTTCGCTCACGGGTCCTCCTCGATCCGGGGGAGATCGTACCGTCATTCAGGACTGCAATAACATGAATATTCGTTCGTGAATAGTGATACGCTCATCTGTGTTCGGGGCTCAACGGGGGTCCGCAGCAGAAGGGTGGTCGATGACGATGCGGTCTGCTTCCTGTTCTCCGACCTCGCCCGGGCAGTGACGGGCGAGGTGCTCCACGTCGACGGCGGCGTCCATGCCGTGAACGGGGGCTGACGATGTTCGACGTCCGCGGGTCAGGGCTCTTCGTGCTCCGGTTC
>DATKWD010000066.1:0-29044 GCA_035529695.1 Acidimicrobiales bacterium
GTCGAAAACGCGACACAGATGCTAGGAGGTGGTGGTGATTCGGTCGGCGGGGGTCGGTGACCGGCCGGTGGTGCTGACGCTCAACGAGGCGGCCGTTCCGGCGGTCACCCCCATGTCCGCCGACGACTTCGGCTTCTACTCGGCGGTGGCCGAACGCTTCGTGGTCGCCGCCGATGTGAGCGGGTTCTTGATTCTCATCGGTCCCGGGGTCGACGACTACGGATCGCCGAACTACCGCTGGTTCTCCGAGCGGTACGACGACTTCTGCTACGTCGACCGGATCGTCGTCGCGCAACAACACCGGGGGAGCGGCCTCGGTCGGAACCTCTACGAGTTCGCCATCGAGATCGCCGGCGATCGGCCGCTCCTGGCCGAGGTCAACACCCGGCCGCGCAACGAGGTGAGTCTGGCGTTCCATGATGCGTTGGGATTCGCCCAGGTGGGCGTGCAGGAGGTCGAAGGTGGCAGCAAGGAGGTCGCGATGCTGTGTCGGGCCAACGCCTCCGCCTGAGCACGGACTGCTCGTCAGATGCGCGCGGCGAGGTCTTGGAGGGCGAGCCCGGTGTCACCGACCAGGGGGTCTCCGTGGCCGGAAGCGACGGGTGATCCGATGGGGTCGATGTAGGCGGGCTATCAGGCGATCGTTGGTCGCACCACCGGGCTACGGTCGGCTGCCATGGATGTCACGGACAAGGCTGCGATCGTCACCGGAGCCAGCAGTGGGGTCGGGGCAGCCACCGCCCGGCGCCTCGCCGATCTCGGGTGCGCGGTGGCGGTGAACTACGCCTCGTCGGCCGACAAGGCCGAGGCAGTGGCCGAGGAGTGCCGCCGCCGTGGGGTCGACGCGTTCGCCCACCAGGCCGATGTGGCCGACGATGCGGCGTGCGTGGGTCTCGTCGAGGCGGCGGTCGAGCGCTTCGGACGGCTGGACGTGCTGGTCAACAACGCGGGCACCACGCAGTTCGTTCCGCATCACGACCTGGCGGGTATGGAGTCGGAGATGTGGGATCGGATCCTGAGCGTCAACCTCAAGGGCCCGTTCTTCTGCACTCGCGCCGCCCGTGACCATCTCAAGGCCGACGGTGGGGGAGAGGTCGTGATGACCTCGAGCGTCGCCGGGCTCGCGGGCACCGGTTCGTCGATCGCCTACTGCGCGTCGAAGGCGGGCCTCAACAACCTCACCGTCACGCTCGCCCGAGTCATGGGTCCGGAAGTCCGGGTCAACGCGGTTGCTCCGGGGTTCATCGACGGCGAGTGGCTCCAGGAGGGATTCGGCGACGCGTACGAAGGCATCAAGGCGGTGGTCGAGGGTCAGTCGCTCTTGAACCGGGTGTCGACGCCCGACGACGTCGCGGCGGCGATCCTCAGCCTGATCACCGGCAGTGACCTGGTGACCGGCCACGTGCTCCCGGTCGAGGGTGGTGCCTTGCACCGGATGTGAGCCTCAGAGCTCTCCAAGGAAGTCCTCGACCCGCTCGTTCCATCCGCCGGCGTCGCCCGGGCGGTTCGACGTGACGAGTTCGGCACCGGGGATCGCCTCCGCGATCCTCTTGGCGACCGAGTGCGGGTGTGACGGGTCGAGGTGCCAGCAGAGGACGAGGGTGGGGATCTCGAGTTCGGCCAGTTCGTCGAGTGACGGCAGGTCGCTTCGTGCGGCCCCACGCAGCGACCGGCTGGCCCGCCTGACTCCATCGACCGGCACCAAGGCGCCGAGCGACCCCACCGAGGCATAGAAGACCCGCTGCCCCCAGCGAATCGTCCAGGCGGCCGGCGGGATGGCCAGGACGAGGCCGAGGACCCGATCCGGCGCACCACAGGCCGCGACGAGCGCGGTGGCAGCACCCATCGAGATGCCGCCGGCCACGAATCGCTCGTGGCCGGTCGCGTCGGCGACGGCCAGCAGATCGGTCGCGAGCGCCTTCCAGTTCAACTGGTCGGAAGCGACCGCATCGGGCGACGACCCGTGATTCCGGGCGTCATAGGTGACGATCTCGTTGGCGAGGTCGAGCGTTCGGGGGTCGATGGGCCCGGTCGAGATCGACTGGAGGAGCGCGTGGCCCCACACCAGCGCCGGCTGCTTGCCGGCCTGCACCTCGACGTGGAGGCCGGTCATGGCGCCTCGTCGTCGGCGATGAACACGGTCTTCAGCTCGCTGTAGTGGTCGAGGGCCACCATGCCCTGCTCCCGGCCGAGGCCGCTCTGTTTCATGCCGCCGAACGGTGCCTCGATGTGCACGCTCGAAGACGAGTTGACCGAGAGCATCCCGGTCTCGACGCGTCGGGCGACCCGCAAGGCCCGCGCCACGTCGCGTGTCCAGATCGATCCCGACAGCCCGTAGACCGAGTCGTTGGCCAGGGCGACGGCCTCGTCCTCGTCGTCGAAGGGAACGATCCCCACGATCGGACCGAACAGTTCGTGTTGCAGGAAGGGCAGGGTTGCGTCGCCCGAGGTGAAGACCGCCGGCTCGAGGTAGAAGCCGGGTCGGTCCGGCTGGGTCCCTCCACAGATCAGCTCCGCTCCCTGTGCGGACGCATCGGCGACGTGTCCGATCACCTCCGCGTGGTGGTTCGGCCCGATCAGGGGACCGAGTTGGGTGAACTCGTCGGCGGTGTCGCCGATCCGGATCGACCGGGTGGCGGCGGCGAAGCGTTCGACGAACTGGTCGTGGACCGACCGTTCGACGAACATGCGGCTCCGGGCGCAGCAGTCCTGGCCCGCGTTGTCGAACACCGACCACAACGACGATGCGACGCAGGCGTCCAGGTCGGTGTCGGCGAACACGAGGCTCGCCGACTTGCCGCCGAGTTCGAGCGAGACCCGCGTGATGTCCTGAGCGGCCACGGTCATGATCGAGGTACCGACCTCGGTCGAGCCGGTGAAGCTCACCTTGCGGACGAGGGGGTGGGCGACGAGCGCTTCGCCCAACGAGCCACCCGGCCCGACGACGACGTTGACCGTGCCAGGCGGGACGCCTGCTTCGTCGAGCAGGCCCGCGAGCATCAGGGCGGTGAGCGGGGTGGCCGATGCGGGCTTGGCGACCGCGGTGTTGCCCATGGCCAACGCCGGAGCCAGCTTCCAGGCAAGGATCAACAGGGGGAAGTTCCAGGGCGTGATGAGCGCACACACGCCGAGCGGCTCGCGGAACGTGAGCAACGTTCCCGGAGCATTGGGCGTCAGCGTCTGTCCGCCGATCTTGTCGGTGGCACCGGCGTAGTAGTCGAACGCCGCTGCGGCTGCGAGCACCTCACCCCTGGCCGCGGCGACGGGCTTGCCGGCGTTCTGCGACTCGGTGCTCGCCAGCGCCTCGACGTCGCGGCGGATCAGGTCGGCGACGGTCCTCATCACGACCGTCCGGGCGCGGGGGCGCACGCTCGACCACTCGCTGAATGCGGCGTGCGCTGACTGCACGGCCTCGTCGACCGCGTCGATGTCGGCGTCGACGACGGCCGCGAACTCGACCTCGGTCGACGGGTCGACCAGCGTTCTGAGGTGGCCTTCGGTCGTCGAAGTCCGCCCGTTCACGAACGACGCGTGCGTGTGCATCGCAGCGACACTAGACAGAGCGCCATGACGGAGGGCTGCGCAACACGATGACACCCGACGAACTGGCCGACGCGGTCGCTTCAGGATCAGTCGACACGGTCATCCTCGGCTTTCCCGATCTGTACGGACGGTTGCTCGGAAAGCGGGTGGATGCCGGGTTCCTCATGGAGAACCTGTCGGGCGGTACCCACGTCTGCGACTACCTGTTCACGGTCGACATGGAGATGGAACCCGTCGAGGGCTACGCGTTCTCCAACTGGGAAGCGGGGTACGGCGACGTGCACCTCGTACCGGACCGCTCGACCATCCGGGTGCTGTCGTGGCTCGACCGCACCGCGTTCATCATGTGCGACGCCGAGGATCAACGAACGCACGAACTCGTCAGCGTCGCGCCGCGCTCGATCCTGAAGCGCCAGATCGCCCGACTCCACGACATGGGACACGAAGCCATGGCGGCGTCGGAACTCGAGTACTACCTGTACCGCACGTCCTACCGAGAAGCCGCGGTGGGCCGCTACCGCGACCTGGATCCTGCCGGCTGGTACATCGAGGACTACCACCTGCTCCAGGGGTCGCGAACCGAAGACCTCAACGGCGCCTTCCGGCGCCACCTCGGGGCATCGGAGATCCCGGTCGAGTCGACCAAGGGCGAGTTCGGGCGCGGCCAGCACGAGCTCAACATCCGCTACGCGGACGTCCTCGCCATGGCCGACCGGCACATCCTGATGAAGCAGTGCGTGAAGGAGGTCGCCGATCAGCAGGGTGCGAGTGCGACGTTCATGGCCAAGGTCGACGAGACCGAGGCCGGCTCGAGCTCGCACCTCCACCTCAGTCTCTGGTCGGGTGACGTGCCCTTGTTCCCAGGTGGTCGCGACCTCGCCGGGGTGGCGTGTTCGGAGGTGTTCGAGCACTTCCTCGCGGGTTGGATGGAGCACGCGCCGGCGCTGATGGCGTGCATGGCGCCGACCGTGAACTCGTACAAGCGCTACCAGGCCCAGAGCTGGGCGCCCACGGCGATGGCGTGGTCGCCCGACAATCGGACCGCGGGATTCCGGGTGGTCGGGCACGGGCCCGGGCTGCGCATCGAGTGCAGGATTCCCGGAGCCGACGTCAACCCCTATCTCGCCTATGCCGCGGCCATCGCTGCGGGCCTCGACGGCCTCGAGCGGGCCTCCGCGCCGCCACCGGCGGTGATGGGAGACCTCTACACGACCGAAGGCCAACACCACGTTCCCACCTCGTTGCGCGAGGCGGCCGACGCATTCGAAACGAGCACGCTCGCGCGGGCGGCGTTCGGTTCGTTCGTCGTCGACCACTACGCACACTTCTTCCGCACCGAGGTCGCCGCCGCCGAGCGAGCAGTGACCGACTGGGAACGCGTCCGCTACTTCGAGCGGATCTGAGCGACATGACGACCCCACTCATCGGCGTCACCACCCACGGCATCGACGGCCGCGGTGACGTGCGACTGCCCAACACGTACGTCGACGCCGTGCGACGAGCCGGTGGTGCACCCGTGCTCCTGCCGTCGGGCGGCGATGACGCCCTCGCCGTGCTCCCGCGCCTCGACGCGTTGGTGCTCACCGGCGGAAGCGACGTCGACCCGGTGCACTTCGGCCAGGAGGCGCATCCGACGGTGTACGGGATCGATCCGGACCGTGACCGATCAGACCTGGCCTTCGTTCACGCGGCACTCTCGGCCGAGCTGCCCATGCTTGCGATCTGTCGAGGGATGCAGGTGGTCAACGTCGCCCTCGGCGGCACGCTGCACCAGCACGTCCCCGACGTGGTCGACGGCTCGGTGATCCACCGGGCCGACCCGCCCGGGGCCGTTCCGCACGACGTCACCGTCGAGGCGTCGTCGCAGCTGGCGGAGGTGATGGGAGCCCACGCCGTGAGCGGCATGTCGTGGCACCATCAGGCCGTCGACGACCTGGGCAAGGGGTTGCGGTCGGTCGCCGTCGCGCCAGACGGGATCATCGAGGCGGTCGCACTCGACGGCCACCCGTGGTGTCTCATCGTGCAGTGGCATCCCGAGTTGACCGCGGACTCCGACGAGACGCAACAGAGGCTCTTCGACGGCATCGTCGCAGCCGCAGTCGAGCGAGGACCGAAGTGAGCCACGCCATCGGAGTCGATCTCGGGACCACCAATGCCAAGGTCGCGCTGGTGCGCGACGACGGGTCGCTGGTGGCGTCGGCGACCCGCACCATCGCGACCAGCCGAGCAGGCGAGGTCGCCGAGCAGGACGCACACGAGATCTGGGATGCGGTCACTTCGGCTATCCGCGAGGTCACCGCCGCCGACGCGGGCGCCGCGGCCGACGTCGTGACGCTCGCGGTGTGCAGCCAGTACAGCTCGATCGTGCCTGTCGACGACTCGTCGATCCCGGTCGCGCCGATGGCCTTGTGGCAGGACCGACGGGGCACCGACCACTCGTGGGACATCCTCGGCGCGGACGAGGGAAACTTCATGTTGTGGGTCGAACGCCACGGGATCCCGCCGGTGGGCAACGGGCTGTCGCTCGCTCACATCATGCATTTCGAGCACGATCGGCCCGAGGTTCGTTCGGCGACGGCCACCTACCTCGAGCCGATGGACTACGTCAATGCCCGCCTCACCGGTCGCCGCTGCGCCACCCAGGTGACCATGCTGACCTCACAGCTCTGCGACAACCGCACCCTGGGGGTGACGTCGTACGACCCCGACCTGGTGGCGCGCTCGGGCGTCGATCCCTCGCGTCTGCCCGAGCTGATCGGGCTCGCAGACACCGTGGGGACCCTGTTGCCCGAGGTCGCCGGCGAGTTGGGCCTTCGTGCCGAGGTCACCGTGCAGGCGGGTCTCAGCGACACCATCGCCGACGTGGTGGCCACCGGGGCATTGGCCTCGGGACGAGCCGGGTTGGCCATCGGCACCACCAGCGTGTTGGTCGACCGGGCCGACGCGCACGCGGTCGATCTCGACCACGAGGTCCTGGCGATGCCGAGTCCGTTCGGCACCCATCTGGTGTGGGCCGAGAACGGGATCGGAGGACGGGCGATCGAGTTCGTGCTCGACGGGTTGTTCCACACCGCTGACGGCCTGGGTGACCACCGGATCGACGATCCCTTCGCCCGACTCGACGACGTGCTGGCCTCGGTGCCGGCAGGCGCGAACGGGGTGATGTTTCTGCCCTGGCTGAACGGGTCGCTGTCGCCGTCCGCCGATGCTGCGATGCGAGGAGGTTTCTTGAACCTCGGCCTCGAGACCACCCGGACCGACCTCGTGCGGGCCGCCGCAGAGGGGGTCGGTCACAACCTGGCGTGGTTGCTCCCGCATGTCGAGCGGTTCACCGGCCACCGGATCGACGACCTCGCCTTCGTGGGTGGGGCAGCCCGTTCGGGCGCCTGGTGCCAGATCCTCGCCGACGTGCTCGACCGACCCGTGAGTCCACTCGTCGAGCCCGATCGGGCGATCGCACGCGCGACGGGCCTGTTCGCGTTGGCGCGTCACGGCGTGCTCGACGACGCCGATCTCGACGCACTGGTGAATCTTGCGCGAACCTACGAACCCGATCCCGTCAACCAGCGGGCCCTCGCCGGAGTCACCGAGCAGTTCGTCGCTGCGTTCGAAGCTCTCAAGCCTGTGTACCAAGCCCTCAACCCCTGAAGCCCGGAGCCCCAGATGAGCAGTGTCTATCCCTACACCGATCGCTACGACGTGCTCCGGGGGATGCCGAGCGAAGGGCGGTCGCGCGAGGCCATCGTGAGCGAGCTGTCGCAGCTCGCCGCTGAGGAGGACAAGGCCTGGGAAGGCGGGCAGTGCAGCGGCACGATGTACTGCGGCGACCACGACCACTACGAGTTCATGGGCGACGTCTACAAGCTGTTCGCCCACGTCAACGTGCTGCAGCGCGACATCTGCCCGAGCGCCACGAAGTTCGAGGGCGAGATCATCGCGATGACCCTCGACATGCTGCACGGTGACGCAGTGATCGACACCGAGCCGGGAGGTCTGGTCACCAGCGGAGGGAGCGACTCGATCCTCCACGCCATGTACGCCTACCGCGAGTCGGCTCGCGAGCGTCGCCAGGTGACGAACCCGAACGTGATCAAGGCCGAGACCGGTCACGCTGCCTTCGACAAGGCGTGTCACCTGTTGGGCATCGAACTCCGAGTGGCCCCGATCGATCCGGTCACCACGCAGGCCGACGTCGACTGGATGCGCGATCACATCGACGGCAACACGGTCGCGCTGGTCGGGTCGGCATGCAACTACGGCTATGGCACTGTCGATCCGATCGAGCAGATGGGCCAGATCGCTCTCGAGCGCGGCATCGGGCTGCACGTCGATGGCTGCCTGGGCGGGTTCATCCTGCCGTGGGGCCAGGAGTTGGGTTACGACATCGGGCTGTTCGACTTCCGCATCCCGGGCGTCACCACGATTTCGGCCGATACGCACAAGTACGCCTACGGCTTCAAGGGAACGTCGGTGCTCGCCTTCCGCGACATCGATCTACGGCGCGACCAGTATTTCTTCCTGACCGACTGGAGCGGCGGGAAGTACTGCTCGCCCGGAATCGCAGGTAGTCGCTCCGGTGGACTGCTCGCGGCCACGTGGGCGGGCATGGTGAGCGTCGGCCGTGAGGGGTATCTCGGCTATGCGAAGGCGATCTTCGAGACCGCCTTCGCGATGCAGGACGCGGTCAAGAGCCATGCCGAGTTGGTGTTGATGGGCGACCCCACGTTCTGCTTCTCGTTCCGCTCGGACGATTTCGACATCTACCACGTCAACGACTTCATGCGAATGCGTGGCTGGCGCTTCAACGGCCAGCAGTACCCGAATGCCATCCACATGGCCGTGACCCGCCCACAGACCCAGCCCGGAGTCGTCGAGAGGTTCGCCGACGATCTGGCCGAGGCCGTCACGTACGCCAAGGAGCACGCGGACGAGCCGCCGAAGAGCGCCTCGATCTACGGCGGGGTCGAAGGCGGCATGAACGACGAAGCCGACGAGTTCATTCGCAACGTGATGGCTGACATGCTCGACAAGCACCAGGGTCTCCCGGACCCCGCGTGAGCTTCGAGGTCGCGGCGGCGGGTGCGGCAGGCCGCGATGCCGCTTCCGAGCAGGACCGGCTTCGGCATCTGACCGATGCGGTGGCTGCGCAGTTGGTGGCGTCGGGGCTGCCGCGTGCCTGTGTGCCGTCCGAGGTCGGTGGCACCGAGGCGCCGATCGCGGATGTGGTCGACGCTGTGGTGCGGCTGGCGGCCGACGACGGGGCGACAGCCTGGTGCGGGATGATCGCGGCCACGACCTCGCTGGTCAGTGGGTACCTGGCCCCCGACTGGCTCGAACCGATCTATGGTGACCCCGCCTCGGTCACCGGTGGGTTCGCCGCGCCGGTCGGGCGAGCCACCGAGGTCGAAGGTGGGCTGTCGGTCACCGGGCAATGGCAGTGGGGATCAGGCACGCACCACTGCACCTGGATCGGTGGCGGAGCGTTGCTCGCCGACGCCGACGGAGCGCCGGTCCGTCGTCCTGATGGATTGGTCGCTCCCTTCGTCTTCTTCGAACGGCAGCAGGTCGAGTTGCTCGACACGTGGCACACCGCCGGCCTGCGGGGCACCGGAAGCACCGACTACCGCGTCGAAGACACATTCGTCCCCGAGGGTCGCTGGGTTCAGGTGGGTGGCGAGCCGGTGATCGACCGGCCCCTCTACCGCTTCAGCTTCTTCGGCGCGTTGGCGTGCGGCGTGGCAGCGGTGACGATCGGGCTCGCCCGACGAGCCATCGACGATCTGGCGGATCTGGCGGCCGACAAGCGGCCACAGGGGAGTTCGAAACCCTTGGCTGAGCGACCCGTCGTCCAAGCCGAGGTGGCACGGGCCGAAGGTGCGGTGCGATCGGCTCGGGCGCTGCTCGATCTCGCGATCGCCGACGCAACGGCCGATGCCGTGGCGGGACGGGTCGACGCCGGTCACCGAGTCGGGCTGCGCCTCGCGGCCACCGACGCGACGACACGCTGCGTCGAAGCGGTCGATCGGTGTTACCACAGCGCCGGCGGGGCGGCGGTCTACGAGTCGAGCCCACTGTCACGGGTGTTCCGTGACGTGCACGTCGCCATCCAGCACGCCATGGTCGCCCCGCGGATCTACGAAGTGGTCGGTCGTCACGCCCTCGGTCTCGACACCGATCTCCGCCAGATCTGACAGGATCGCTCGCTGGTGACCGACGACGACTTCTCCACCATCCGATTCACCCGAGACCGTGATGTCCTGCTGGTCACGATCGACCGTCCCGGCAGCGCACTCAATGCGGTCGACGAGGCGCTGCATCACGACCTGACGCACCTGTTCGGGAGGCTGAAGCGCGAGCGACAGGCTCGGGCCATCGTCCTCACCGGTGCGGGCCACGCCTTTTCGGCGGGCGGTGACTTCGGCTGGTTTCCGACGCTCCAGGACCCCGAACGTCTCGAGCAGCTGCGTCTCGACGCCCGGCAGATGATCTTCGACCTGCTCGACGTGCCCCTGCCGATCGTCGCCGCCGTGAACGGCGCGGCCATGGGGTTGGGAGCGTCGATCGCCTTGTTGTGCGACACCACGTTCATGGCCGACTCGGCCGTGATCGGCGACCCGCACGTGCGGGTGGGTCTGGTGGCCGGCGACGGCGGGACCATCGCCTGGCCGCTGGCACTCGGACCGATGATGGCCAAGCGATTCCTGATGTCCGGCGACTCGGTCGACGCCGACGAGGCGGTTCGCCTCGGGCTCGCGGCAGGCTCGTTCCCCGTGGGTGACGTCGTGGCCGAGAGCGTGGCCTTCGCCCAGCGATTGGCCGAGCTGCCGCCACTGGCCGTCCAGTACACCAAGCAGGCGGTGAACGCCTGGATCAAGGCGACCGCGCTGCCCGCGTTCGAGCACGCCAGCGCACTCGAGATCGTGACCTTCAACAGCGACGATCACGTCGAGGCGGTCGCGGCGATGGCCGAGAAGCGCACCGCCGAGTTCAAGGGCCGCTGACGATGGATCTGGGCGACGCGCTGCTGACCACCCGGGCGATGCGCCGCCTGTCGAACGATCCGCCGGTCACCGCGGGCGAGATCGAGCATTGCCTGACGGCTGCCGTTCAAGCGCCGAGCGGTGGCAACGTGCAGCCGTGGAAGTTCGTCGTGGTGTGGAGTGACGAGCAGCGGGCGGCGGTGGCCGAGATCTACCGGCGGGCCACCGAGCGCTATCTGCGAGCACTGACGACGGCGGTGCCAACGATGAAGGGCTCGCGCATGATGGAGCTCACCCAGTACTTGGCCGACCATCTGCACGAGGTGCCCTCGGTGGCCTTCGTCATGACGCCGTACGACCAGATGGTCGACGACCAGGGCCCGCTCGACATCGGGACCGTGCACGCATCGGTTCTGCCGGCGGTCCAGAACTTCATGCTGGCGGCTCGTGGTATGGGCCTGGGCACCACGCTCACGACGGTGTTCCGGGTGTACCACGACGAGATGAAGGACCTCCTCGGGGTGCGGTCCCACCACGAGATCGTCGCGCTGGTGCCGATCGGACGACCGCTGGGCACCTTCGGTGTGGCACC
Source organism: Acidimicrobiales bacterium (assembly GCA_035529695.1). GTDB lineage: Bacteria > Actinomycetota > Acidimicrobiia > Acidimicrobiales > Salinilacustritrichaceae > DATKWD01. The sequence goes on from DATKWD010000066.1 coordinate 11,116, forward strand.
CAGGAGACCGGCCGAAGAGGTCACGGGCTGGGACACCGTGCAGAACCGGCGGCCGTTCGGCTGAGTGTTGGCGTGGCTCAGCCCTGGAGGAACGCCCGCGCGAGCAGATCAGCCGGGATGAACGACGCACGCGACCGAGTCCAGGACTGGCCGGAATCCGGGTCGTAGTCGGAGGGCAACTCGACCCCGTCCGGCACCGCGGCGGTCATGCCGGCTGCGAGTGCGGTGAGCACGCAGCGCACGGCGTGGTCTGCGAAGCACACGATCCCGGCGCGGCCCACGTGGACTCCCTGCTCGGCCGCCACGCGCAGTCCCTTGTCGACCACACCGGCGGTGCTCAGATAGCTGACGGTGCCATCAGCGGCGAAGTCAGGCCCGACGGAGATGACGCCGCGGACGCCGAGACGGTCGAGGACCACCGCAACCTCCCACTGCGCGATGACGGGTACGGGATGCTGGGCGATGAACTCGGCTGCGAGGCGGGCCAGGGCTTCGTTGGTCGGCCCTGGCACGATCGCTTCAGGGGGAGGTACCGGGTTGCCTGCGGTGGTCGTGCCGTCGAATCCGTCGGCCAGTCGGTAGCCGAACCCGAAGATCCAGAGCGAGTCGACGTCGTCGGGACCGACGGTGCTCGGGGTGTAGGACAGCAACGGGCTCGTGGCCCCGTCGCGCCCGGTGGCCGCGATCAACTGCGTCACCGCCGCTTCGTCGAGCCCCCGAATCGCGTCCGCGGCGAGCTGTGGGTCGGCCAGTTCGTCAGCGAGACGGCCGATGATCGCCGTCCTCGGATCGGGTGGCCCCACGCAGCCAACCGTACGGTGCCCCGAGTTCCTGCGCTCCCGAGCGCAGACGCGGCCCCATCGGGCGCCTAGTATTGGCACCAGTCATGACACGACTTCGCAGATTCGGACTCGCCCAGATCGCCGTACTCGCCTTCGTGGTGATCGGTGCGGTCGCATTGTTGACGAAGGACCAGTGGGACTGGCTGCTCGCCGACGACGAGGCCCAGACCACGGGGGTCCTGGCGCCGACGATCGATGACGTCGACTCCGAGGTCGAAGACCTCTACCGCATCAGTGCCGACGACGGATCGTCGGTGACCTACCGGGTCGAAGAAGACCTGGCGGGCCGCTCGCAGACGACCGAAGGGGTGACGAGCGTGTTGGGCGGCGACATCGCGGTCAACACCGAAGATCCGAGTGCCAGCCGAATCGGCACGATTGTGGTCAACGTCGAGATGTTCGAGTCCGACTCGAGCCTGCGCGACAAGCGGATCCGGCACGACTTCCTCGAATCGACGCACTACCCCTTCGCGTCCTTCGAGGCATCCTCGGTCGAGGGCATTCCGGCGGCCGCCGACGATGGCGCGTCTGGAGATCTCACGATCACCGGCGATCTCACGGTGAAGGAGACCACGGCGCCGGTCACGTTCACCGGTGAGGTGACCCTCGTCGGCGACGAACTCCGTGCGACGGTGTCGGCGACGGTGCTGATGTCGACCTACGACGTCGGTCCGATCAACATCGCCGGACTCGCACACACCAGCGACGAGGTCGAGCTGACCTTCGATCTGGTCGCCCGCCGCGTCGACGCCGGGTCGGGTCCCGACACGGCGATCGATGCGCTGCCGGTCGCTGCTGCGATCGGCGACGGCGAGTTCGTGAGCACCGTGATGCCGATCCTCGAGTCGAACTGTGCGTCGTGCCACACCGACGGCGGCTCGGGCTGGAACACTGTCGAGCTCGCCACGGCCGGCGACGCCGCGGCCATCGCCGACGACATCGCGCTGGTCACCCAGGCCCGGTACATGCCGCCGTGGCCGGCCTCGGACGTCGGGGTGGCGCTCAAGCACGACTACTCGATGAGCGACGAGGACATTCAAGCGATCGTCGACTGGGCCGCCGACGGTGGCGGCCTCGACGTCGCTTCCGACACGCCGCTCGAAGCCGACGATCCGATCTTCGACCCGATCGAGCGCGACATCGAGACCAAACCGGCCGAGCCCTACGTCGGCTCGGTCGATCGCCCCGACGACTACCGCTGCGTGATCTCCGAGATCCCCGACCCCGAAGGCGACGGCACGTGGGTGAAGAGCTACAGCTTCGAGCCCGACAAGGAGGAGATCACCCACCACTCGATCATCACGGCGGTCGCACCGTCGAGCCGCGCCGCGATCGAAGAGATGGACGAGGCCGAAGACGGCTCGGGCTTCACGTGCTACGGACAGATCGGAGCGATGCCCGGGATCAACGCGTCCGGGTTCGGAGGCTGGACACCTGGCCAGCAGCCCCGCACCTTCCCTCCCGGTAGTGGCATGTTCCTCGAGTCGGGCACCTTCCTCGTCAACCAGATCCACTACCACTACGACCACGAGACCCCGCCCGATCAGTCGGTCATCGTGATCGACACCTTCACCGCCGAAGAGATCGAGGCCCAGGAGGCCAAGGGTGAGCCGCTGCTCCGCCTTCGGGGGAACACCCTCATCAACCCTGCCGAAGGTCCTTGCACGCCCGAAGAAGAGGGTCCGCTGTGCGACCGCGATGCGGTGCTCGACGACATCGCCGCCAAGTACGGGGCGTTCGCTCGGGTGATTCCCGATGGGCTGATCGGACTGTGCGGCGGGACGCTCGACGACTACGACGACCTCGACGGCACGGTCTTCAGCACCACGTGTGATCATCGGGCACGGGTGTCCGGCACGTTCGAATCGGTGTTGCCCCACATGCACGAGTTCGGCGCGTCCTATCGGATGACGCTGAACCCCGACACCCCTGACGAGGTCATCCTGGTCGACATCCCGACCTGGAGCTTCGAGTGGCAGCTCTACTACGAGCCGGTCGACGAGATCCGGATCGAGCCCGACGACGTCATCCGAGTCACCTGCACCTGGGATCGCGCGCTCCAACACATGGAAGAACCCCGCTACATCACCTGGAGCGACGGCACGGTCGACGAGATGTGCTTCTCGCCCGTGCGGGTCATCCCCGACCGCGACTAGGGCCGGCAAAGGTCTGTTCGTAGGTGTCACACCCGCTCTCTAGAATTCCGGTATGGAGGTCGGGGAAGCGCTCACCCGTTTGGCGGAAGCCGTCGATGCGTTCGGCGACGCCGACCCGTCAGGACTCACCGATCGTGCGCTCTTGGCCGAGGCGGTCGAGTTGGAGCGGGTTCGGCGGCGGCTGGATGCAGTGACGGTGGCGCGGGCCGGCCGGATCGACCGGTCGAACGCGTACCGGGGCGACGGCCATACCTCGGCCACCGCAGCGGTGAAGCATCTGGGCCGTCTGTCGGGAGCCGAGGCATCGACGCGGGTGAAGGGGGCGGCCGTGTTGCGTCGTCTGCCGCTGTTCGCCACGTCGTTTGGTGCGGGTGAGATCCCGACCGCGCATCTCGGCGTGTTGGGTCGCGTCGGGGCGAATCCTCGAGTGGTCGGGTTGTTCGAGGAGGCCGATGAGTGGTTCCGGGCGCGGGCCGTCGAGCTCGACCATGACGGGTTCCAGATGGTGGTCCAGCAGTGGGAACAGCTGGCCGACGCCGACGGCGCCGAGCAACGGTCCGAGCGTGAGCACGAGCGCCGCAACGCAACGGTCACGAAAGGCTTCGATGGGTCGTTTCGCACCAAGGCGAACCACGGGAGCCTGCAGGGTGCTTCGATCGCCCAGATCCTCGAGGCGTTCGAGCGGGCCGAGTTCGAAGCCGACTGGGCCGACGCCCGCGCTCGCTGCGGCGAGTCGGCCTCGAAGGACGACCTGGGGCGAACCTCGGCGCAACGGCGTGCCGACGCGATGTACAAGGTCTTTCAGCTCGCCGCCGCGAGTCCTGACGTGCCGACCGGTGTGTCGGCCACGGTGAACATCGTGATCGACGAGGAGACCTTTGCGACCGAATTGGAGCGCCGGGCCGCCACCGGGGTGATGAGCCGTCCGGATCACGATCCGGCTCGGGTTGACGAGACGGTGTGTCGTACCACCGAAGGCGTGTTGGTGACACCCGGCGAAGTGGTGTTGGCTTCGATGGTGGGGTTGGTCCGGGCGATCGTGATCGACCGCCACGGCAACGTCATCAATCACGGCCGGGCCAGGCGGTTGTTCACCGGTGCATCTCGTGATGCAGTGCTGCTACGGGACTCCTTGCGTGACCCGGCTGGGGTGCGTTGCGCCTTTGCCGGCTGTGACGTCCCAGGTTGGCGATGTCAGATCGACCATCGAGAACCCGTTGCCCGCGGTGGGCCGACCGATCACACCAACGGCGATCCTGCCTGCGGCTTCCACAACCGGCTGAAGGAAACAGGGTTCCGTCCCGTCCATCGGGCCGACGGCACCTTCGCCATTCACCGACCCGACGGCACCCCGATCACTCAACCCGCCTAGCGGGTGGTCTCAGCCGAAGTCGCTTCTGCGGGCCTGCTGGGTCTCGCGGACCCACCGCACGAATTCGGGGGCGTGTGGCTCGATGAGGGTGCGGGTCGCGGCTGGACCCAGCGGGACGACGTGCGAGATGACACCCCGGTCGGTGTAGGCATGAAGGCTGTAGCTGGGGGGTTCGGCACTCTCGGCCGGGTCGTGCGCAGGGTCGAGGTCGACGGCGATGGCCACTGCGGTCGACGGCGAGACCCACACTGCGCAGCCACCCCAGTTGGTCGCGATCGGGCGATGTACGTGGCCCGCAACGACCTGCACGACGTGTGGATGCCGCCGGACGACGGACTCGAACAGGTCGGCTCCGGTGAGGCCGACGCAGTCCATCCACCAGATCCCGGTCTCGAACGGTGGATGGTGGATCGCGACCACCGTGGTCCGCTCGGTGCGGGCCGACAGCTCTTCGTCGAGCCATGCGGCGTCGTCAGGACCGAAGGTCTCGTTGCACGAGTCGACCAGGATGAGGCGGAGGGGACCTGCCTCGACGGCCCGGTGACCGGCGAGCTCGGTGATGCCCGGATCGTGGTTGCCGGCGATCGCCTCCCACCGCACCTCGAGAGGTTCGAGCCGATCCTTGAACTCGGCCCACTCGGTGCTCGATCCGTTCTGCGTGAGGTCGCCGGTCAGCAGGACGAGGTCCGGTCGCCGCGACATGGCGTTGATCTCGCTGACTGCCGTCGAGAAGCGGTCCCCACTTCCGGGGTGGGGACCTCCGATGTGAACATCGGAGATCTGGGCGATCACATATGGCATTCCCAACACTCTGCCGGGATGTCGGTGGGTCGAAGAAACCGAGACCGACCCCATGGCGGCGGGATGCCACAGCGGCCCGGTCGATGGCGCCTTCGGACCCGAGACCACGGATGCCATCAGGGAGCTCCCGGACCGCCTGGCCGAAGCCGGGACGGCAATCGACAACAGCAGGCGAGTGCTGACGTCGCCGGGGCTCGGGTGGCCCGGCTGTGCTAGGCACGGGTCGACCGATCGAGGGAGATGACCGAATGTTGGCGTACGACTTTCCGCTGCTGAGCGTGTTCTGGGGCCTGACCTTCTTCTGGGTCGGTTTCGTCATCGTGTTCGCGATCATCTGGGTGTTCATCGACAACTTCCGCCGGACCGACCACGGCGGGTGGGCCAAGGCCATCTGGGCCATGGTCATCCTGCTTCTGCCGCTGTTCGGCATGTTCGCCTACATGGTCTCCAAGCCCTCCCACACGAACACGCTCTGAGCGCCGTCGCCGGTCCGCGGCATCGCTTGCGCGGGCTCCGTTCCGATCGCTAGTAGAGGTACGGAAATGCCGACCAGTCGGGGTCGCGCTTCTCTAGGAAGCTGTCACGACCCTCGGCTGCTTCGTCGGTCATGTACGCGAGGCGGGTTGCCTCGCCGGCGAACACCTGCTGACCAACCAAACCGTCATCGACGAGGTTGAACGCGTATTTGAGCATGCGCTGGGCGGTCGGGCTCTTGCCGCAGACCTTGCGGGCCCATTCGAGAGCAACGGTCTCCAGTCGGGCGTGGTCGACGACTTCGTTGACCATTCCCATGCGGTATGCGTCCTCGGCCGAGTGGTCATCGCCGAGGAAGAAGATCTGCCGAGCGAACTTCTGGCCGACCTGGCGGGCCAGGTAGGCCGACCCGAAGCCTCCGTCGAAACTGGCCACATCGGCGTCTGTCTGCTTGAACACCGCGTGTTGCCTGCTCGCGAGTGTCAGGTCGCACACGACGTGGAGCGAATGGCCGCCGCCTGCGGCCCAGCCGGGGACGACACAGATGACGACCTTGGGCATGGTGCGGATGAGGCGCTGCACTTCGAGGATGTGGAGGCGACCGGTGCGAGCCGGGTCGATCTCGGCGGCGGTCTCCGAGTCGCTGTAGCGGTATCCGTCCTTGCCGCGGATCCGCTGGTCGCCGCCCGAGCAGAACGCCCAGCCTCCGTCCTTGTGCGAGGGGCCGTTCCCGGTCAGCAGGACACAGCCGATGTCGGAGGCCATGCGTGCGTGGTCGAGGGCCCGATAGAGCTCGTCGACCGTGTGGGGCCGGAAGGCATTGCGGACCTCAGGCCGGTTGAACGCGACCCGGACGGCGCCGACGTCGTTGGCGCGGTGATAGGTGATGTCGGTGAAGTCGAAGCCCGGAATCTCGGTCCAGGCGTCGGGATCGAACAGTTCGGAGATCTCGGCCACGGCCAGAAGCTACCTGGGGACCCTGCGCGGGTTGTTTCCGACCGCTGACTAGCGTTGTGCCGGACTGGCGGTGACTGCCGCATCCCCGTGGAAAGGACATCTTCATGACACGCGCCTCGCGCCTCGTCGGTGCAGCCTTCGTTGCCCTCCTGCTGTTCTCCGCCTGTGGAGGCGATGACGCCCCGAGCGAGTCCGAGGCCATCGATCTGCTGACCACCGAGCTGGTCGCCGAGGTCGACCTGCCCGAAGCTGATGCGCGGTGCGTGTCCACGGCGATCGTCGACGACATCGGCGTCGACGGACTCGAGGAGATCGGTCTGGCCACCGGAGGATCCGGCGAATTCACCGATCTCTCCGAGGAAGAGCAGACACGACTGTTCGACCTGATCACCGAGGCCTTCGGTACCTGCGAGATCGAACTGAACTGAGGCTCAGTTCTCCACGACCCCTCGAAGCCCGTCGGCGCCGTACAGCGGTTCGATGAGCGAGGAGTAGTCCGGACCCGAGCGCAGGTGGTGTCCGCCGTCGGCCGAGATGGCCTGACCGGTGACCCACGTGCTCTCGGGTCCGATCAGGTAGCGGGCAAGTGACGCGATGTCGTCGACGGTTCCGACCCGGCCGAGCGGCATGTTCCCCCGGTAGTCGTCGAGAACGTCGCCCCCGGCGGTCACGAAACCGACCAACTCGGTGTCGGTGAGGCCCGGCCGGATCGAGTTCACTCGCAGACCCGACGGTCCGAGTTCGTCGGCTGCCAATTCGACGAGCGCGTCGATGGCCGCCTTGGCGACGCCGTAGGGCCCGAACCATCGGTGCGACCGGGATGCGGCGATCGAGGACATGCCGACGAAGGAGCCGCGTCGCTTCGATGCCATGAGGCGCGCCCAGTGCTTGAGCGTCAGGAACGTCCCCGTCACGTTCAGGTCCATCACCGACCGGAAGTCCTCGGCCGGAACCTGAGTGAGGGGCCAAAGCCCGGAACCGCCGCCCGCCGACGCCACCACACCATCGATCTGGCCCGTCGGAGCCGCCGCGAGGGCGACGGCACTGGCAACTTGGTCCTCGTCGGTGACGTCGCACACGATCTGCTGGATCTCGACACCTGGAGCCGCGGTGCTCCTGATCTGCGCAGCTGCCTCGACGAGCTTGTCCTCGGTCCGCCCGCAGACCGTGACGTGCGCACCGTCGGTCGCGAACCGCTGTGCGCAGCCGAGGCCGATGCCGCTGCCGCCTCCGGTCACGAGGACCGCGAAGCCCTCGAGGCCGCCGGATGGGGTGGTGGGTTCGCTCATCGCCGTAAGTTATCCGACACCCCGTCAGACGCTCTTGGAGGACGCCCACCGTGCCCATGCCCCGTGACATCGGCGTGATCGACACCATGATCGGGCTCCCGGTGAAGGAGTACCTGACCAAGGCGTACAAGGAGATCGCTCGAGGCTACGTGGGCGGCAACCTCCCCGACGTCGACAAGTTCCCGGCCGGCTACATGTTCAAGGGCGTCCCCGACATCGAAGCCGTCGAAGACCCGGTCGAGCATCTGGTCAGCGAGATGGATCGGGTTGGGATCGACATCGGGGCCATCGGGTACCGCGACGACGAACACGGGGCGAAGATCGCCGACAAGTACTCCGATCGGTTCTTCCGGCTCACCAGCGTCGACCCCAACCGTGGCATGGACGGGATCCGCGATCTGGTCACCGCAGTCGACGAGCACGGTGTTCGGGGCGTGCACATCTTCCCCGCAGGCCTGCTTCCGCAGGTGCCGATCAACGACAAGAAGATGTATCCGATCTACGCGAAGTGCGTCGAGCTCGACATCCCGATCTTTCTCAATGCCGGTGTGCCCGGTCCACGTGTACCGATGGAGTGCCAGTACGTGGGTCACTTCGACGAGGTGTGCTGGTTCTTCCCCGAATTGCGCATCGTGGCTCGCCATGGATGCGAGCCATGGGAGGAGCTGATGGTGAAGCTCATGATCAAGTGGCCGAACCTCCACTATTCGCCCTCCGCATTCGCGCCGAAGCACTACCCGCAGGCCATCCTCGACTACGCGAACACCCGCGGTGCCGACAAGTTCGTCTTCGCCGGCTACTACCCGGCTGGGCTGTCGCTCGATCGGACCTTCGACGAGCTGGACGAACTCGATCTGAACGACGACGTCTGGCCGAAGTTCCTGCGCGAGAACGCGCTGCGGATCTTCGGCGAGAGCTGATCGGTCAGAAGATCTCTGCGAGCTTGGCCATGACGGTGTCGTCGAGCTTCTCGAGGGCATCGAGGGCGCCGAGGTTCTCTCGCACCTGATCGGCGCTGCTCGCTCCCAGGATCACGGTCGAGACGTGCGGGTTCTTGGCGACCCAGGCGATGGCGAGCTGCGCAGCGGTGACGCCCAGGTCGTCGGCGACGGCCACGAGGCCGCGGATCTTGGTGTTGGCCTCGGTGTCGGTGAGTGACCCAGCGAGCCATTCGTAGCCCTCGAGCGCGGCGCGGCTGCCCTCGGGAATGCCGTCGAGGTACTTGCCGGTCAGCAGACCCGACGCCAGTGGGCTCCACGTGGTGAGCCCGAGGCCGATGTCGTCGTAGAGGCGGGCGTACTCCCGCTCGACGCGACGTCGGGACATGAGGTTGTACTGCGGCTGCTCCATCACGGGCTTGTGCAGGTGGTGCCGCTCGGCGACCTCCCATGCGGCCCTGATCTCGTCGGCTGTCCATTCCGAGGTGCCCCAGTAGAGCGCCTTGCCGGCGGTGATGAGGTCGTGCATGGCCCAGACGGTCTCCTCGATGGGAGTCTCGGGGTCGGCCCGATGACAGAAGACCAGGTCGAGGAAGTCGAGCTGCATGCGTTCGAGGGTGGCGTCCACTGCCTGCAGGAGGTACTTGCGATTCAGGGTGCCACGCATGTTGACGTCGTCGTGGATGCCCCAGAAGTACTTGGACGACACCACGTAGCTGCGCCGATCCCACCCTGTGTCGGCGAACACCCGGCCCATGATCTCCTCGGACTTGCCACCGGCATAGGCCTCGGCGTTGTCGAAGAAGTTGACGCCGCCGTCGCGGGCGGCGGTCATGCAGTCGAGGGCCAGGTCGGTGTCGAGCTGGGTGTCGAAGGTGACCCACGATCCGAACGACAGGAGGCTGACCTTGAGCCCGGAGCGGCCGAGACGACGATATGGCATCTTCATGCGGCGGACCCTAGCCAGCACGGCGATGAGAACCTCCTTCACGGTGGCATCGGCTGCTAGAAACGAGGCGTGCGCGCCGTCGTGATCTACGAGAGTCTCACCGGGAACACCGCTCGAGCAGGCGAACTGATCGCTGGCGGGCTCCGCGACCGCGGTGCCGACGCAGCCGCGTTCAACATCACCCAGATCGACCATGCAGCGCTGTCACGCGCCGATCTGGTGGTCGTGGGCTCGTGGACCGATGGCGTCTTCGTGTTCGGTCAGCGCCCGGGTCGTGCCGGCCGCCTCAAGTCGATGCCGACCATCACCGGCAAACAGGCTGCGGTCTACTGCACGTATGCGCTCGCTCCGGGCAAGACACTCGCGAAGATGCAGTCGATCGTCGAGAGCCGCGGCGGCGACGTCATCGGCGGGATGACGATCCGCCGTGACCAGCTCGAACAACGCTCGGCTGACTTCGTCGAGCGGCTCGCGGCCGCCGTCTCGGTCTGACGGCGCGCTCGGCGCCGCATCGTGGACTTCGCACAACAGGGTGACATCGCCACCCTTCATCAGTTCACCGACCGCAAGCTGACCGACCTCGAGGCCGAGCTGGCCGACTGGACGCGGGTCCGACCCGTCACGCTCGTCATCCCCTGCCTGGCGAGTGAGATGGACGGCCCGGCACTCCGGCGCATCGTCGACGAGGTGGGTCAGGCCCACTACGTCGATCGGGTGGTCATCGGACTCGACCTCGCCGACGCCGACGACCACGACCGCGCCAAGCGGTTCTTCTCGGTCCTGCCGCAGCAACATCACGTGCTCTGGCAGGACGGGCCTCGACTCCGGGGCATCGAGCAGCAGCTGCGCAACGAGCGGATCAGCCCGGCGCAACCCGGCAAGGGGCGCAACGTCTGGTGGTGCCTCGGCCTTGCGCTCGGTCGGTCCGAGCCCGGCGCCGTCGTGCTCCAGGACGCCGATGTCCTCGACTACTCGCGCGAGATGCTCGCCCGGTTGGTGTATCCGATCATCCACCCCACCTTCGGGTACGTGTTCTCGAAGGGCTTCTACGTGCGCGCCGACGGCGAGCGAATGCACGGACGAGTCACCCGCCTGCTCGTGGCACCGCTTCTGCGGGCGCTCCAGACGATGATCGACGACGCGCCGTTCCTCGACTTTCTCGAGAGCTTTCGCTACCCGTTGGCGGGTGAGGTCTGCATGAGATCCGAGGCGCTCCTGGCGCTCCGGGTTCCCGCCGACTGGGGACTCGAGATCGGCATGCTGGGCGAGATCCACCGGAACCACCGGGCTGCCCAGGTCTGCCAGGTCGAGATCGCCGGTACGTACGACCACAAGCACCAGCCCGTGTCGAGCGACGACCCGTCTGCCGGACTGCACAAGATGGCCATCGATCTCACCAAGGCCGTGGTCAAGCGGCTGGCGCTCGAGGGGAGGGTTCTGTCGACCGATCACTTCCGGACGCTTCGGGCGACCTACCAGCGGACTGCTCTCGAGCTGGTCGACCGCTATCACGACGACGCGGTCATGAACGGACTGCAGTACGACCGCCACCAGGAGGCCGAGGTGGTCGATGTGTTCGCTCGAGCGATCTCGCAGGCAGGCGATCAGTTCCTGGTCGACCCGCTCGACACCCCGTTCATGCCGAGCTGGGCGCGCGTGCGAAGCGCCGTCCCCGACATCCACGATCGCATCGCCGATGCGGTCGAGGCGGACGGGTAGGTTCGGCAGCCATGTCGTTTCCGTGCCCGCGCTGCCGACTCGACGTCGACGATGAGTTCTACGGGCCCTGCCCGTCGTGCCGCGACGAGCTGCGGGCCACCCTGGGCGGCGAGCAACGCGACATCGAGGCCGCCGAGTACGCGCCGAAGATGAACGTCACCCCCAACGCCGTCGCCACCAAGGACTGAGGTGCCCGGCGGCTTCGTCGGCACTGCCGCTCGGGTCTTCTGCTTCGTGCATTCGTGAGGCGGGCCGTCAGCGGAACTGTTGGAGGATGGGCTCGGCCTCCTCGTCGACCAGGTCGAGGACCTGGGCACCGCCCGACGTCACGAACGGTGTTGTCGGAAGCGTCTGGGGCTGAGGATCGAGGCTGCTCATCTGGCGCAGCAGTCCGAGCGCGTCGAAGAGCGTCATCTCGTCGTCGATGCGGAGCCCATCGACGAGGCTGTTGGCGATGCCGACGAGCTTGAACGGATTCCGGGTCGCTCCCACCTTGTCGAGGACCGCCCGGAGGAACTGCTGCTGACGCTGAACACGCCCGAGGTCGGCGGTGGGGTCGGTTCGCTCGACGCCGTCGACGGTCTCGATGTAGGTCCGGCTGCGAACGAAGGCGAGCGCCTGTGAACCGTCGAGCACCTGCGGCCCGGCGCTGGTGACGAGCAGGCCCGACTTGGGGTCGCGGGCGGGGTGCGGGAAGTCGATCGTGATACCGCCGACGGCATCGACGAGGCCGGCGAAGCTCACGAAGTCGACCTCGACATACCGGTGGATCGGGATGCCGAGGTTGTTGCGGATCGTCTTGACGAGCCGTTCAGGGCCGCCGTTGTAGGCCGCATTGATGCGCTGCTGCTCGCCCGTGTCGGCGATCGTGACGAAGAGATCGCGCGGAATCGACAACATCGAGCCGCTGTCCCCACTCGTGCGGAGGATCAGCAAGGTGTCCGACCGTTGCCCGGAGACGGGGACGAGCGCGCCGGCGGTCGGATCGTTCGGGTCGGTTCCTTCTCGGCTGTCGCTGCCCACGAACAGGTAGTTGGTCCCGGAGCCGCCGCCGAGCACCGATGACACTTGGACGCGCTCGATCTGGCCGAACTTCCAGTTCGCCCACAGGAGCCCACCGGCCATCAGCAGGACCAAGCTCAGCGTGATGCCCAGCAGGACGATGGGCCAGCGCTTCCTCGTCGGCGCGCCCCTGGGAGTGGCGGGAGGACGGGCCGCGGCCGACTTCGCCGGTGCCGGCCTCGGTTTCGCAGGTGCGGCAGGCTTGGCCGGCGCGGTGCCGGTCGGTGCCGGGATGAAGACGCGGCGATCGTCGCGGCGCGAGGGCTCCACGTGGTCGTTCATGTCGCCGGGCACGCTATCCGGCTCGACTGCCGGGTTCGGCGACGGTCCGGGTCCCATGGCCTATGATGTCGGTCGATGACGCTGTCAGAAGCGCTCGAACAGGCCCGCCGAGTGCGGCTGGGCCAAGAGGTGGCTGATCGCGTCGACGCGGAGAAGTCACCAGCGTCTGAGCCGACCGTGCGCTGCGAGAAGTGCAACTGCATCGGGTTCCCCGAGATGGTCGATCTGGTCCGCGGGACCGTCGAGCTGGTGTGTCCCGCCTGTCAGCACGTCTGGGTGGCCGACCGTTCGGTCGTCCCCATGGCCTGACGCCCCGACACCGGGGTGCGTCGATTCTCAGTCGAGGAGCGACGAGACGAGTGCATCGACGTTCGCGACTGCATCGGTGGCGACCGGAAGGTCGGCACGGGGGTCGAGCACGCGCTCGGCGACCTCGTCGACGTGGCCGCGGACCTCGTCGGTCAGGAAGCGGCTGATCTGGGCGTAGCCGTGCGCGTCGTCTCGTCGGCGCGGGCGATGGTGGTAACGCAACGGTGCATGGGCGTACAGATGGTCGCGGGCCCGGGTCAGGGCCACGTAGAGCAGCCGCCGCTCCTCGTCGATCTCCTCGGGTGACCCGGTGGCGAGATCGCTGGGGAGGTTGCCATCGGCGAGGTGGATCACCTGGACGACATCCCACTCGCCGCCCTTTGCCGAGTGGATCGTGCTCAGGGTGAGGTGGTCGTCGTCGAGATGCGGCGTGCCGGCGAGGTCGCCGGTCGAGGCCGGAGGATCGAGCGTGAGGTCGGTCAGGAACTGAGAGAGCGACGGCGACAGCGCGGCTGCACCCTGGAGCCGATCGAGGTCGGCGAGCCGAGCGTCGCGGTTGCCGTGCTGGACCCCGACGACCGAGTCGAGCCAGGTGCGTACGCATTCGATCTGGGCCGCAGGTGCGTTGACCAACCCGGGCACGGCTGCACGATCGATGGCGTCGACGAGGTCGACCGTTCCGTCGACCGCCTCGGGTGGGAGCAGCCCGAGTTCGATCGCGGCTGCCAGTGAGTTCCGCTCGGTGGCGAGATGGCTGACGAGGCGACGAGCGCGGGCAGGACCCACCCCGTCGATGCGCTGCAGCAGCCGAAACCACGCCAGTTCGTCGACGGGGTTGCACACCAGCCGGAGGACACAGACGAGGTCTTTGACATGGGCCGCCTCGAGGAACCGCAACCCGCCGAACTTCACGAAGGGGATCTTGCGAGCACTCAGTTCGAGTTCGAGCAGGTCGCTGTGATGGCTGGTGCGGAACAGGACCGCCTGGCGGGTCAGCGGCGTGCCCCGTTCGACGTGCTCGAGGATGCGTTCGCAGACCGCGACGGACTGTCGGTGTTCGTCGGCGCTCGAGACGAGTTCGGGGCGGGCGCCGGCAGGCCGGACCGCCACGAGATCCTTCTCGTGCCGCTCGCTCGCATCGGCCATCACGGCGTTGGTCATCGCCAGGATCTCCGGGGTCGAACGGTGGTTGCGGGTGAGGTGGACCACGTCGGCGTCGAACCGGGTGCCGAAGTCGAGGATGTTGCGCACGGTGGCCGCTCGGAATCCGTAGATGGACTGTGCGTCGTCGCCGACGGCGGTGATGGTGGCGCCGGTGCCGACGAGTCCTTCGAGGAGGTCGGCCTGGAGTGCGTTGGTGTCCTGGTACTCGTCGACGAGGACGTGCTCGAAGCGCCCGATGAGCAGCGCCTGGGTCTGGGGAGCGTCGTGCAGGGCAGCCCAGAAGAGAAGCAGGTCGTCGTAGTCGAGCACGTGATGGGCCCGCTTGCGGGCCGTGTAGGCCTTGAACGTCTCCCGCAGGTCGTCACGCTCGTCGCGGATCCACGGGTAGTGACGATCGAGCACCTCCGACAGCGGCGTGCGGGAGTTGATCACCCTGCTCAGCACCTGGGTGAGCAGGTCCTTGCGGGCGCGACGTCGCGTCCCCTCGGGGCGACCGTCGTGCTCGTCACGCAGCAGGGCCAGCAGGTCGGCGGCATCGGCCTGGTCGAGCACGGTGAAGTCGGGCGCGATTCCGATGGCCTGTCCGTAGCGACGCAGCAGGCGGTTGGCAACCGCATGGAACGTGCCGCCCCAGCAGCGACTGGCGAGGGACCCTCCGATGAGTGTCTCGGCGCGGTCGATCAACTCGGTCGCGGCACGACGGCTGAAGGTCAGCAGCAGGATGCGCTCGGGGTCGACGCCTGATTCGACGAGATGGGCCAGGCGTGCGGTGAGGGTCGCAGTCTTGCCGGTGCCTGCACCCGCGACGATCAGCAGGTTGCCGGCGTCATGGGTGACCGCCCGCTCCTGCTCGTCGGTGAGCACGGCGATGGGGGCGTCGACGAACATGTGTTCGGAGGCTACCGGGTCGAGCGCCGTTGGCCGCGGATCACCTCAGGTGACGGACTCGACCTCGGGATTCAGCGTCGCCCACTCCCGGCCGAATGCCATCCGTTCGGCGATGGCAGGGTGGCTCGCCTCGAGTCGTTTCTTGAACGACGGCTCGAGCTCGGCCTTGTTCTTCGGGGCCATTCGTCGCCACACGTCGATGAAGGCATCAGGGTCGCCCAGGAGCTCGAGGGCTTCGAGATCTGCCTGCCGTTCCTTGGATCGGCTGTAGTACGCCTGGGCGTAGCTGGTCACCTTCACCGCGATACCGAAGCCGACGAGGAGGTAGGGGAGTGAGCCGGGATCACCGATCTCACTCACCCCGGCCCAGTCGAGTCCGGTCGACCACGAGGTCCACCACCCGAGAAAGGCGAAGACGGCGAGGAACAACACGGCCTGGAAGACTGCGGTCTTGGGAATGTGCTTCAGCCGGTAGTGGCCGATCTCGTGGGCGACGACCTGTTCGATCAGCGAGGCCGGATGGTCGAGCATCGTGTCGTAGATCACCACCCGCTTCGTCGGCCCGAATCCGGCCACGAATGCGTTGTCGCGCTTGGTGCGGCGACTGGCATCCATCGTGAACGACCCGCTGATCTGCTCGCCGGCACGATCGGCGACGCGGTCGATGCGGGTCTTGAGGTCGCCCGGCTCGAGCGGCTCGAACTTGTTGAACCTCGGCATGATGACGACCGGGTAGAGGAAGGTCAGCACCACCACGAGTGCGGTGGCGATCGCCCAGCCCGCGATCCACCACTGATCGAAGCTGCGCATGACGGCATACAACGGCGTCATCAGCGCGAACGGCAGTGCGATGCCGAGCACGGTTCCCTTCAGCGTGTCGGACACGAAACCGCCGACGGTCTGGGTCGACAGGTCGTGGCGCTTGTCGTAGACGAGCTCGATCCAGGCGTCGAACCAGGGAGTCCACACCAGGTCGATCAGGCTGAGCACCACCACCACGATGAGCAGTTGGAGCACCCACCCGCGGTCGACGAGGTCGGCTGCCCACGGCCCGACTTCGAGCGTCACGACCAGCAGTGCGATGGTGACTGACAGCACCGACCGCGCGAGCGAGAGCCGGTTCAGCGGTCTGGCATACGACTTGGCGTCGGCCAGTGCGTCGCCGTCGAACCAGTCGGTCACCTCGTGAGGGGTCCGACGCCACAGCGACGGGTGCTTCGAGCTTCGGGCGGCCGGCTCCAAGTCAGTCGTCGGCGGTGTCGCGGTCGAGGCGGAGGCTCGCGCTGTTCATGCAGAACCGAGCGCCGGTCGGGGCCGGTCCGTCGTCGAAGACGTGCCCGAGATGGGCATCGCACTTGGCGCAGGTCACCTCGGTCCGGGACATGCCGTGGCTGGTGTCGCTGACGGTGTTCACCGCGTCGTGGTCCATCGGCTCGTAGAAGCTCGGCCAGCCGCTTCCGGATTCGAACTTGGTGTCGCTCGAGAACAGGACCGCGTCGCATACGACGCAGCGGTACGTGCCGTCGTCGTGGCAGTCCCAGTACTCGCCCGTGAAGGCTCGTTCGGTACCGGCGTGCTGTGTGACCTCGAACTGTTCGGGCGTCAGCCGCTCGCGGAGTTCGGCTTCGGTGGGGACGTTGGTCGTTGAGTCAGACATGGGGACCATTCTGGCGCGGCCGGCACCGGTTGACTCGCGGGGCATGGCTGTTCAGCGTTCGTTCATGCATCGGGGGAGGGCTCGAAGTCGAGCGAGAGGCCGTTGATGCAGAACCGCTTGCCGGTGGGGCGGGGGCCGTCGCCGAAGACGTGCCCGAGGTGGCTGCCGCACGTCGCACAGTGGACCTCGGTGCGGGGCAGGACGAGCTTCCAGTCGCGCCTGGTCCCGATCGCCGACGGGTCGCCCGGCTTCGTGAAGCTCGGCCAGCCGGTGCCCGAATCGAACTTGTCGTCGGCGGTGAACAACTCGGCGTCGCAGCCGGCGCAGCGGTAGACACCGCTGCGCTTCTCGTCGACGAGATCGCTCGAGAACGCGACCTCGGTGGCGCCGCGACGGAGGACGCGGTACCGAGTCTCGTCGAGCTGCATCTGCCACGCGATGTTGCTCTTGGTGACGGGGAACGAGCGCTCGTCGCGGGCCACGCGTGCGGTCAGTTCCGTTCGGTCTCGTACCGCCGGAGCTCTGCCCGGCCCACGACCATGTGGTGGACCTCGTCGGGCCCGTCGGCCAGGCGGAGCGTTCGCTGTCCGGCGTAGAGCCTGGCGAGGGGTGTCCACTGGGAGACACCTGTGGCGCCGTGCAACTGAATGGCGTCGTCGATGATCTTGCACACTCGGATCGGGACCATCGCCTTGACTGCGGAGATCCACACCCGGGCCTCCTCGTTGCCCATCGTGTCCATGGCCTTCGCGGCACGAAGGACCATGAGCCTCATCGCCTCGATCTCGATTCGGGCCTTGGCGATGATCTCGAGGTTGCCCCCGAGCTTCGCGAGCGGTCGACCGAATGCCTCGCGGCCGAGGCCGCGGGTGACCATCAGTTCGAGGGCTCGCTCGGCCGCGCCGATCGAACGCATGCAGTGGTGGATGCGGCCCGGCCCCAGCCGGAGCTGGCTGATGGCGAAGCCCTTGCCCTCGCCCCAGAGGATGTTGTCGTACGGCACCCGCACGTCGGTGAACTTGATGTGCATGTGGCCATGGGGAGCATCGTCCTCGCCGAACACGTGCATG
>DATKWD010000067.1:0-9765 GCA_035529695.1 Acidimicrobiales bacterium
AGGGCACCCACGTCCCGATGGGTCCCGCCGTGACCGTGATCGGGTTGCCCGACGAGTCCGTCGATGGATGGTCCTTGATCCGAGTCCGGATCTCATCACCGTTGATCTGGCTGCCAGTTTCGGTCTTCTTGATCTTGTCGGCGGAGGCTGGTGGCGCCAAGAAGGCGAGGGTCAGCACGATCGAGATCGTGCCCAGGGATGCGCGGATCCGGGTCAGCGGACTTCGCCCAGCTCAGTGATGGCTGCGATGCGCCATTGACCGCCGTTTCGACGAAGCTCAAAGATGAATGACCTGTCTGGGCCTGGTGCGTCTTCGTCGACGACCTCGCCGTCTGCATTTGTGGTCGTGTAACCCAGGTCTGGAGTGGTTGCGAAGAGGAGAACGACATCGTCACCGGGCCGATCTGTGACGCGGACGTCCTTCGGGAACTCAACCGCCGACACGACCGTCGTCAACTCATCGTCTCGCTCGGTGCGGAGCACATCTTGCGCAGTCTCGAATACGCTCGTGCCTGGCTCGTACACGATGTCTGCTTGGTCGGGATCCGGGTGAGAGACCAGCCATGCGCTGTAGCCGATCAGGCTGGTGAGGATCTGCTCGAAGTCCTCGCCGGTGTTCTCGAGTGGCGGAGGGTCCTCGTTGAAGATGAACAGTGTCGAGGAAGTGCTCGAACTCGAGCTGGTGCCCGACGTCGAGGGCGTCTGGTCACTCGTCGTGGTCGATTCGGCGTTCTCGCCCCCTCCTCCGCACGCTGCGCACGCGAGCGCGAGCACCAGCGCGCATCCGAGGTGACGTTTCATTGCATTTGAACCTATCCGGCCGCTCCACCCTCGACAAGGGTGCCGCTCAGCGTGGCGGAGGGGCAGTCGAACAACTGACTCGAGTCCGTGGCCGGGTCCGCGATCCGGCGCTGAACGGCCGGCAACAGAAGTACTCCAGAGGCTGCGAATCCGAGGAGTGAGCCGAACGAATCAGTTCGGTCAATGAGCCGCACAGCCCTGCCGATATCAGTCGACGTAGGGCGACTTGCGCGAGTTCGAATCACCTGGAGGGCTTGATGACGCCGAGGACCGACCCTGCTGAGACCATGCTGGTGGACACCGACGGAATTGCGGTTCGCTTCGGCGACCTCAAGGCGAATCCGCTCGTGGTGGTCTTGGTCCGATTCTTCGGCTCTCCGACATGTCAGTCATTCGTGTCCGATGTCAGCGACGCCGTTGCGAGCCGTCGTTTCCCGAGGTCTGCGAGGGTCGTGGCCATCGGCGGGTCGTCGCACGAGCAGGCCAGGGCGTTTCGCTACGACCACGGCGTGAACGTGCCCGTCCTCGTGGATCCCGAGCAGGCGATCCGGACGCTGGCTCGCGTCGGTGACCTCGGGCGTGGCCTCTTCAGCTTTCGGGGCGCGCAGAACCATGCGGCTGCGAAGCGTGACGGGATGAGCCCGGCCAAGCCCACGCCTCCCCGGGATGCTCGACGGTCGCCCGGCGTTGCATTCTTCGGGCCCGAGATGGATCTGCGATGGGTGCACGAGGGAGAGTTCGTCGGCGACTACCCGACCATCGACCAACTCGTCGGCCAGGTCGCGGCCGAGGTGGTCACGCCCCGCACGGCAGAGCGGGTGAACATCCTCGCCGCTCGGCGCTGACCGTCTGAGAAGGGTCGACGACTACGAGTCCGTCGGTCGGCGATCAGGTCGACAAGGACGCGCGGACGACGGGGAGGCCGGTCCCGGTTGTGTGGCCGGGATCGTCTGACATCAGGATGGCCACCGGGAACCCGAGCGCGATTGCCTGCCGGAGACCGCTCGCCGCGCCCGTGATGACGACCGTGCGCCCGCGGACATCAGGCATCTCGAGTCCAGCGGCCATGGCCAGCGAGCCTGCCACTTCTTCGGACTCCTGCTGCCGCACTGCGGTGGTCCGAGCGATCGTACGGTCGTAGGTGTCACACCCCTCGGGCATGATGGAACACATGTTCGAGACCGACGACCGCCTACCTGACTTCGACCCTGCCGGACCTCCGACCGACGACGAGATCGAGGCGGCCGTTGCCCGCCTCGTGGCGGCGTTCGGTGGGGGCGAGCTCATGACCGAGCCCACACACGATCGCCGTCCGCTCACCGCCGCCTGATCGCGCCGTCGAGATATCTGCGCTCAGGGCGTCGGAATCCGGTCGTCTGAAACGATGGATGAGTGATGGATGCGGACGCACGACCCGAGCCTGGCGGTCAGGCCGTTGCGTTGTGCCATCTCTACGACTCGGCGCTTCCCCAAGTCTACGGGTATCTCGTGCACCGTTGCGGGTCGGCCGCGGTCGCCGAGGATCTCACCTCCGAGACGTTCATGGCTGCGGTCGACGCCGTCAAACACGACAAGGTTCCGCATCTCACCGTGGGCTGGCTCGTCGCCGTGGCCCGCAACAAGCTGGTCGACCACTGGCGTCGCAAGGGCCGGGAAGAGGCGAAGCTCGCACTCGTCGAGGATGACGATCGTGTCGACGACTGGGACGTCCAACTCGACGTCATCAGAGCTCACCAGGTGCTCGCCACGATGGGCGCCCATCACCGGAGCGCGCTCACCCTCCGCTATCTCGACGGGCTCCCGGTGTCGCAGGTTGCCGATCTGCTGGGCCGCACCGTCCATGCGACCGAAGCCCTGCTCGTGAGGGCTCGCCTCGCATTCCGGCGCGCGTACGGCGACGAGGAGACCCATGCCTGATCCGCTCACTCGACTCCGCAGCTCGGGCGAGTCGCAGGACCCCCGGCCCGCCTTCGCTCGAAAGCTACGCCGGCAGATCATCGGTGCCCTCGACCTCGACCCGTCGCAACTCAGCGTCCAACTCCCCGGGAGGATCCCCATGACCACCGTTTCGACCAGCACCGTCACGACCATCACGCCCTACCTCACATTCCACGACGCGGCGGCGGCCATCGACTTCTACGTCGAGGCCTTCGGCGCGGTCGAAGACTTCCGCGTCGTCGGCGATGGCCGAATCGGGCACGCCGAGATCCTGATCGGCGACGCCCGCATCCAGATGTCCGACGAGTTCCCCGAGATGGGAATCAAGTCGCCCCGCACCCTCGGCGGCGCCGCCGCGGCCATGAGTCTCACCGTCACCGACTGCGACGCGGTCTACGAGCGAGCTGTCGCCGCCGGAGCCGCAACCGAGCGTCCACCCGAAGACGCGGCCCACCTGAACCGGATGGCGGTGATCGCCGACCCGTTCGGCCACCGCTGGTTCATCACCCAGCCGCTCGAACCGTTCGACCTCGACACCTACGCAGAGCGGTCAGCCGGCACCGATTTCGAGGTCGTCGCAGGCCCCGGTGCCGGCCGGAGCCCAGCGGCGGGCCCCTACGTCGATGGCATCTGGCCCGCCCTGATGTACGAAGACGCGCCTGCCGCCATCGAGTTCGTCACCAAGGTGCTCGGTTTCGAGACCCAGATCGTGGTGCCGGGCGACGACCCGTCGGTCGTCGTCCACAGCCAGCTCAAGTGGCCAGGTGGCGGCGTCGTGCAGATCGGCAGCGCCGATCGCGAAGACAACATCTACTCTCGCCTCAAGGGATCGGTCTCGCTCTACATCGTGACCGACGACCCCGAGTCGGTCCTCGCTCGGTGCGAGGCCGCGGGTGCCGACATCGCCGACCCGTTGGTCGAGGTCGACTACGGCGAGTCGGGCGACCGGAACTTCACGGTGCGCGACACGGAAGGCAACCTGTGGTGCTTCGGCACCTACGCAGGTGCAGGCTGACGCGGGTGCTGCGTCAGGCCAGTCCCTTCCACCGGCGCCGCACCCGATGCCGTTCGCCTGCATCGGCGTCGGGGTCCGAGAAGATCGAAGGTGCAGTCTCGGCCACGCCTTCGATCGGGTGGGCGGCGTCGATCAGGCGGGTAAGCATCAGCTCAGGGTCGGGCGCCCGTTCGATGCGATCGAGCCAACGGTGCTGTTCGGTCGAGGGCCGAGTCCGGTAGACACCCCGGCGGCTGGAAGCGGGCAGCTTCATCGCGGTGATACGAGGCGAAAGGACCGCCTGACCATGTACTTCGGCGACTCGTGCCCACAGATCGGCCTCGGGGTCGCGTGTGCCCGAGCGGTCCGGGGTCCGCCAGCCCCCGAGGGCGCTCACGGCGTCACGCCGGTGGCCCGTGGCCGTCGGTGCCAGCCAATCGCCCGGAGAGAACTCGTAACCGGCTGGGGGATGGGTCGTCGGCGGCCGGCCGGGCACCATCAGGCATGACCGCGTGTGGACGACTGCGGCATCTGGTGCTTCTGCCAGCGCATCAACCACCGTGTCCAAGTGGTGGGGGAGCCACAGGTCGTCGTGTCCGAGGTAGGTGACGATCGGCCCGCCTGCCAGGTCGAGGCCGGCGTTGTTCGGAACCGCCTGGGTTCCGGCGTTGCGGGGCAGGCCGATCCAACGGACCCGGCCGTCGACCCGCGCCGCCCTGGCCACCACGTCCGCCGTGTCATCGGTGCATCCGTCGCCGACGACCAGCAACTCGAAGTCCGCGAATCGCTGGTCGAGCACGCTCTTGATGGCGCAGCGCAGGACCTCCGACCAGTTGTAGGTGGGGATGATGACGCTGACGGCGACCACGGTCAGCCCTCGAGTCGGACGTTCACCACCAGCGCCACGGCACGATGTCCGGCGCTCGGGGATCGTCATAGGGGAGGTCGAGCGCGTCGGGTTCTTCGTGTTCGTATTGCGACGAGGGCATGTTGATGATGAACGCCTCGTCTGTGCCGATGTTCATCCAGCCGTGGTACAGGTTCGGTGGGATGACGAGCAG
The DNA here is from genome assembly GCA_035529695.1 of Acidimicrobiales bacterium. Classification (GTDB taxonomy): domain Bacteria; phylum Actinomycetota; class Acidimicrobiia; order Acidimicrobiales; family Salinilacustritrichaceae; genus DATKWD01. The sequence goes on from DATKWD010000067.1 coordinate 4,795, forward strand.
GCCCGGGTTGCGGTCTGACACTCGGAACTCGTTCACGCTGCCGTGGGTGGGAGAGTTCTGGCGACCGTCGTACACCACGATCGAGATGAGGCCGGACACGACGAAGAGCCGGTCGGTCGAACGCTGGTGCAGCCCCCATGCTCGGATGCGACCGGGAAGCGTTGTCGTGACGTGCACCTGCAGGATCGGGAGATCGATCTCGTCCCACCGATCCCGCGCCACCTCGGCGACGGTCCCGTCCTCGTGGGGCACCGGCCGAGTCGGTCGGAACCGGAGCCCGTCGATCGGATCCTGGCGGAGGGCGCCGTCGGCGTTGACGGCGGATTGCTTGGCGACCAACGCCTCACGCCCGTCGAGTGGTGTCTGGTCGCTCATCAGTGCGCGGGCCGCATCGGGCCTTCCCTCGTAGCGGGCGTGGGTGTGGTAGCCGTGATCAGAGGCTGGGGCTGACCGTGCTGCCGTGGGAGATCCACTGCTCGTTCAGCGCGCTCTGGATGCGGAAGTACCAGATCAGGTTGCCGATCAGGGGCAGCAGGAACCACAGGCCCCAGAGGGTGGTGATCGGGGGTTCCTTGCCCTCGGCGCGGTACATCTGCTCGACCTCACCGGCCATGAGGAACATGGTGACCGGCGACAACAGGATCGTGATGATCAGGTAGAGCGCGCCGCCGAGGCCGGTGCCCCGGTACTGCTTGAGTTCTTCGCCGTTCTGGTACGACCAGACGAAGGTCCAGATCCCGAAGGTGACGATCGACAGCAGGATCACCAAGCCGATCGATCGGGGCTTGCCGATCTGACCGTACGCGGCGGGCTCGGGTGGTGGGGTCGGCATGTCGGTCATGGGGCGAATGTACCCTGCTCTTCGCGCTGCGTCAGCGACACAGCGTTTCGGGTAAGTGGCCGGGTCAGAGACGTTCGATGATCGTGACGTTGGCCTGGCCGCCACCCTCGCACATGGTCTGGAGGCCGTAGCGGCCACCCGTGCGCTCGAGTTCGTGGAGCAGCGTCGTCATGAGCCGAGCACCGGTCGCGCCGAGGGGATGACCGAGCGCGATGGCACCGCCGTTGACGTTGACCTTCGCCAGGTCTGCGCCCGTCTCGATCTGCCAGGCGAGCACGACCGACGCGAAGGCCTCGTTGATCTCGACGAGATCGATGTCGTCGAGTGTCATCCCCGCCTTGTCGAGGGCGTATTCGGTGGCGGGGATCGGTGCGGTCAGCATCCACACCGGGTCGGCGCCGCGCACCGACAGATGATGGATGCGCGCTCGCGGGGTGAGGCCGTGCTCGGCCACGGCCGCCTCGGATGCGATCAGCATCGCGGCCGACGCATCGCTGATCTGTGACGCACACGCTGCGGTGACCCGCCCGTTCTCGGTGAGGGTGGGCAGCGAGCGGATCTTGTCCCAGTTCGGCTCGCGAGGGCCTTCGTCCTGGGCGAGACCGGCGAGGGGAGCGATCTCGGCCTCGAAGCGGCCCTCGGCTCTGGCCCTGATGGCCCGCTCGTGCGACTCGACCGCGAAGGCTTCCATGTCGTCGCGGGTGATGTCCCACTTCTCGGCGATCATCTCGGCGCTGCGGAACTGGCTGACCTCCTGGGTGCCGTAGCGCTCGACCCAGCCCTTGCTGCCGCTGAAGGGATCGTCGAACCCGAGGGCCTGCCCGGCAATCATCGCCTGGCTGATCGGGATCTGGCTCATGTTCTGTACGCCACCCGCGACCACGAGGTCGGTCGTGCCGCTCATCACGGCTTGGGCGGCGAAGTGCACGGCCTGCTGGCTCGATCCGCACTGCCGATCGACGGTCGTGCCCGGGACGTGATCGGGCAACCCGGCAGCCAACCAGCACGTTCGGGCGATGTCGCCGGCCTGCGGGCCGATGGTGTCGACGCAGCCGAACACGACGTCTTCCACCGCACCCGGGTCGACACCTGTTCGGTCCATGAGTGCGCTGATCGAGTGGGCGCCGAGGTCGGCGGGGTGCACTTGCGAGAGGCCACCGCCGCGACGACCGACCGGCGACCTCACGGCGTCGACGATGAAGGCTTCAGGCATGATCAGACTCCGATTGCGTCTGCGACGCGGTTGCGGTGGGCGGCGGCGGTGCCCCAGGTACGTGACAGCGCCCAGGCGCGCTTGAGGAAGAGGTGCAGGTCGTATTCGACGGTGTAACCGATGGCGCCGTGAGCCTGGAGTGCGATCCGCCCGACGGTCTCCGCAGCATCGGACGCCATCGCCTTGGCCATCGAGATGTCGCGGTCGGTCATGGTCACTGCGGCGCGGCGAACGGCCGGCCGGGCGAACGTGAGGTCCTTCAACGCGTCGGCGAGTTGGTGCTTGACGGCCTGGAAGCTGCCGATCGGGACACCGAACTGCTGTCGTTCCTTGGCGTACTCGACGGTCATGGTCAGCATGCGCTCGGACAGCCCGATCAGCTGTGCGGCCGCCGCGAGTGCCCCCCGGTGATACGCGGCCTCGACGTAGGGATCGACCGGTGTGCCTGCGGCCCAACTCGTGATGCGGGCCGCCCGGCGCGAGCCGTCGACCGTCTCGACGCGCTCGAGTTTCACCTCGCCCGGATCGACGAGATGGAGGCCGTCGTCGTCGTGGAGCAGGAATATCTCCGCGTCGGCGGCGTGCGCGACGACTGGCCCGCCCAGGTCGGTCGCGACGAGGTGCGCACCCACGTCGAACGGTGCAGCTGCGAAGACCGTTTCGATGATCGGGAACGGCAACGCCGCTCGTCCCGCTTCCTCGGCCAGCAGCGTGGCGAACACCGGGTCGCCGTCGGTGAGGACGTTCAGCGCGCCGAGCGAATCGAGGGTCGTCCAGACCGAGCGGTCGAGCGGAACGGTCTGCTCCCATGCGGCGCGGACCACCGCCGGCGGGCACTCCTTGTCGAACACCGCCCGCAGTGCGTCCCGAAACGCCACCTGCTCGTCGTCGAGCGAGAACCTCATCGGCGCGTCCCTCGCGGGAGGCCGAGGACGCGTTCGGCGGCGATGTTGCGTTGGATCTCGTTGGTGCCGGCGTAGATCGGTCCGGACAACGCGAACTGCCAGCCCTTGCTCCACGTTCCTTCGAGTTCGGCCTCGGGGCCGAGCAGGTCGAGCGCGATCTCGTGCAGGTCGACGTCGAGCTCGCTCCACCAGATCTTGTTGAGGCTCGACTCGGCGCCGGGGCTGTCGCCGGCAGCCATGCGCGTCACGTTGTCGAGGGTGAACAGCTGGTAGGCCTCGGCCCTCATCCAGATGTCCGCGATCCGGTCGCGCAGCACCGGCGTCGGCGTCCGCTCGTTCGCCAGATCGATGAGCCGGTCGACCGCCGCGAGGAAGCGCCCGGGCGACCGCAGGGTCAGGCCACGCTCGCTCGATGTGGTCGACATGGCCACGCCCCAGCCGTCGTCGACGGCTCCGAGGACGGCGTCGTCGGGCACGAAGGCATCTTCGAGGAAGACTTCGGCAAAGCCCTCGTCACCGTCGAGTCGACCGAAGCCACGGACCGTCACGCCCTCGGCGTCGAGCGGCACCAGGAAGTAGGTCAGGCCGCGATGGCGTTCACTCTCGGGGTCGGTTCGGAACAGCCCGAACAGATGGGTGCAGAACGCGCCTCGGGTGGTCCAGGTCTTCTGGCCGTCGAGCACCCAGCCACCGTCGACCTTGCGGCCACGACTGGTGATGCCGGCCAGGTCGCTCCCGGCGTTGGGCTCGGACCAGCCCTGGCACCACAGGTCCTCGGCACCGGCCATGCGGGGCAGGATGTGGTCCTTCTGCTCCTGGGTCCCGAATTCGAAGACGGTCGGCGCCAGCAGGAAGATGCCGTTCTGGGTGACCCGTTGCGGACCGCCCGCCCGGTAGTACTCCTCTTCGAACAGCAGCCATTCCCACAGCGACGCATCGCGACCGCCGTAGGCCTCGGGCCACGACACCACCGCCCACCGGTGCTCGAACAGCAGCCGCTCCCACTCGAGATGTGCCGCGAATCCCTCGGAGGTGTCGCCCGACGGCAGCCCGGTCGGCACGTTGGCCTCGAGCCAGGCACGGGCCTCGGCCCGGAAGGCTTCTTCGTCGTCGCTCCAGGTCAGGTCCACGTCGCCAGCGATTCTGACGGACCGTCAGATTCGGTGCCAACACGAGCGCCACCCCACCCCGGATCCAACGCGAAACGCCCCCTCCCGATCTTCGTTGCTCTCGCGCCAATAGTTGGCCGGAGAGCAACGAAGATCCGGTGGGGTGGTCGGTCCGACCTTCACCGTTCGCCCCGGTGACCGGGGAGGACGCGAGCCTCCTATCGTGTCCTTGAATGACCTGGGAGCCCGGCCAGTGGATCGTTCGTCGCGAGATCCTGAACCTCGGGAAGGCGTGGTGCGGAGCCATGGTCATGGTGGTCGAGGACTCGCCCGACCATCTCGCCACCTATCTGCCGGCCGGCACGCGATTCGAGTTCCCGCCCGGCCGCTGGCCGATCGAGGGTGGACGTCACCCATGGGAGGCGCAGGGCGGCGTGTGGCGCGGCAACGGCACCCTGATGGTCCAGCGACCGGGCGACTCCTTCGCCGCGTGGCACTTCTGGGACGGTGACCAACGCGACTTCTCGTGTTGGTACCTGAACTTGCAGGAGCCGTTTCGCCGCACCGAGCGCGGCTACGACACCCAGGACCTCGAGCTCGACATCGTGGTGTTCCCCGGCAACGAGTGGCTCCTGAAGGACGACGAACTCCTCGACCGGCGCGTCGGCGAGGGGCGGTTCACCTTGGATCAGGCAGTCGAGATCCGTCGGGTCGGGCGCGAGCTGACCGAGTTGCTCGATGCCGGCGGCACGCCATGGCCGAAGGACTACTCGGATTGGGTTCCTCCGATCGGGGCCGACCCTGCTCCGGTGAGCCTCCCCGAGGGATGGGCCGACCGGCCGAGTCCGCCACGCGGCTGACGCAGGCTCAGAGGTAGCGGTCGAGGAAGTGGACGATCTCGTT
>DATKWD010000068.1:0-19955 GCA_035529695.1 Acidimicrobiales bacterium
CTGGCCGAAGCGCGGCGCCGAGCCGACGAAGCCGGTCACTACCGCTACGCCTTGCCGGCCGAGTTCGGTGGACAAGACGGCACGAACCTCGGCATGGCCATCATCCGCGAGCACCTCGCGGTCAAGGGTCTCGGGCTGCACAACGACCTGCAGAACGAGCATTCGATCGTCGGTAACAACGTCGGCCTGCTGCTCATGCTCCACTACGGAAGCGATGAGCAAAGGGCCGAGTGGGTGCCCGATCTCGCCGCCGGCAAGCGCGGATTCGCCTTCGGCATCACCGAGCCGGACCACGGATCAGACGCCACCCACATGGAGACGACCGCAGTCCGCGACGGCGACGAGTGGGTGATCAACGGCGAGAAGATGTGGAACACCGGCATCCACCGCGCGCACAGCGACATGATCATGGCCCGAACGTCTGGCGAGGCCGGCGACGGCGAGGGCATCACTGCGTTCCTCGTCCCCATGGACACAGCGGGGCTCAAGGTCGAGGAGTACCTCTGGACCTTCAACATGCCGACCGACCACGGCCGGGTGTCGCTGACTGATGTCCGCATTCCCCACTCGGCGATCCTCGGTGACGAGGGTCGCGGGCTGGCGATCGTGCAGCACTTCTTCAACGAGAACCGGATCCGCCAGGCGGCATCGAGCCTGGGTGCGGCGCAGTACTGCATCGACGAGTCGATCACCTACGCCAAGGAACGCAAGCCGTTCGGCAAGGCGTTGGCGACCAACCAGGGCATCCAATTCCCGCTGGTCGAGCTCCAGACCCAGTGTGAGATGTTGCGGGCCTTCATCCACAAGACGGCGTGGCAGATGGACACCGTCGGCGCGTTCGCCGTCTCCGACAAGGTGTCGATGTGCAACTACTGGTCGAACCGTCTCTGCTGTGAGGCCGCCGATCGGGCGATGCAGGTGCATGGTGGCATCGGCTACTCACGGCACAAGCCCTTCGAGCACATCTACCGCCATCACCGCCGCTACCGGATCACCGAGGGCGCCGAGGAGATCCAGATGCGGCGAGTCGCCGGCTACCTGTTCGGCTTCATGAAGCAGCGAGCACCGAAGGGCATGACCGACCAGTGAGCGTCCGCCGAGCCCCGCATCTCACACCCGGATGGACCAAAGAGTGGTCGAGCCGGGAGTGAGATGCTGAGTACGGTCGCGACTCGATGGGTGACTTCGGTACGGACACAGCGGTCAGCGGCGCCGACGGCGTCTACACCGCTCAGCTGAACGACGACTGGGAGATCTGGGGTCCAAATGGCGGGTATGTGGCCGCCATTGCACTGCGCGCCGCCGGTGCCGAGTCGCGGTTCGTGCGGCCGGCCAACTGCACCGTGCAGTTCCTCGGCGTTGCCGCTTTCGACGAGGTCACGTGCACGGTCGAGATGGTGAAGCAGACCCGGCGCGCCGAGGTGATCCGCGTGCTGATGACCCAAGGAGAACGGGTCATCCTCCAGCTCAACTGCTGGGCGGTCGCCAGCGACCTGCTCGACCAGCGTCACATCTTCTCCGAGATGTCGCACCCGCCGCCCGAGCAGGTGCCCACGGTTTTTGAACACCTCGAGGCCGCAGGCATCGAGCCGACCGGCCCGCCGTTTCCGTTCTGGAACAACTTCGAGCAACGCCCGACCGAGTTCATCGTCGACTGGGAGAACCGAGGCGCCCTTGCCCCCGAATGGGCGACGTGGCTGAAGTTCGACCCCGTCGCCCACACCGACGATCCGTGGGTCGAAGCAGCACGGGTACTGCTGCTCGCCGACCTCGGGGGCTGGCCGGCAGCTCATCGGGCCTTCGTTCCGGACGTCGAGAGCGGTTTCACAGCGCCGAGCCTCGACGTCGCCTGCCACTTCACCGATCTCGACACCACCGAGTGGTTGCTGGCCGATCACGTCTCGCCCGCCTCCCGTGACGGCCTGATGGGCTCGACCTCGAGCATCTGGTCGGCCGACGGCCGTCTGCTGGCCAGTGGGGTCAGCCAACTGATCGTCACTCCGACACCGTCGAACTGAAACATGGTGCCGCGGTGCGTGCTCATGCGCGACCCTTGGTGCATGGCCGACTCACTCGCTGACCGACTCCAAGCCGATCTCACCGCCGCGATGAAGGCGCGCGACTCGTTGCGCACGGGAACGCTGCGCATGGCGATCTCGGCGGTCCGCGAGGCTGCGGTCGCCGGCAAGGCGGCCAAAGAGCTCAGTGACGATGACGTCGAGGCCGTGCTGCGAACGCAGGTGAAGCGACGCGACGAGGCGGCCGAGGCGTTCCGCGACGGAGGCCGAGACGAGGCAGCCGATCAGGAGCTCGCCGAACGAGCGATCCTCTCGGAGTACCTGCCCAAGGGCCTCGACGAGGCCGAGCTCGAGGCGCTGGTCGAGCAGGCATTGGCCGAAGGTGGCTTCACCGAGCCCGCACAGATGGGTCAGGCGATGAAGGCCGTCATGGCCGAGGTGGCCGGCCGCGCCGACGGCAAGGTCGTCTCAGGCCTCGTCAAGGCGCGCCTCACGTCGTGACCCGCTGACGAGCCGATGTGGGGGTTCGAGCCGCCGATCCGATCTCCTGTGCCCCGACTGCCGCATCAGGGGAGCCGAGATCGACCGCCCGCTGGGTTCGACCAGTGGCTGGGCGCGCGGCGAACTTCAGCGACCGAGCGCGTCAACCGAAGGTGAAGCTCACGACGTCCGCCAGGGCCGCTTCCACGTCTTCGGCGAGGATGAAGCCGGCCGAGACATCTTCGTCGAGCGCAACCTCGTACTCGGCCCGGTAGCTCGCTTCGTCGCCATAGCGTTCGGCGAGTTCGGCCGAGTCGAACACCGTCGTCGACCCGAACAGCTGACAGATCACCGAGTCGCCGAGCGGATCGCCCGACAACGCTGCCACGGGCACGCGCGTCGGGGCGAGGCGAATTCCCCCGAGTGCATTGCCGTCGGCATCTCGCACGATCTGACCGTCGGCCACCTCGATCGGATCACCTCGGGGCGGGAGGTCGGCGGGATCGATGACCCACTCGACCAGCTGGGCCAGCGCCGCCTTCACGACGAAGTGTTGGGGACCGTCGTTCACCGGCGCCGCGCACCCGAGAATCTCGGCTGCGACCTGCTCGTCGCCGCCGAGCAGGTGCGAATCGGCATGAGCCGTGCCGGCCACCTCCCACCCCCGGAACACGTCGCTGTCGGGCTGCCGCGCTGGTGCATAGCCGAGAACCGTGAGATCGGTCTCGGTCGACAAGACCAACACCGGCACGTCGAGGTCGTCGCGGATGCGAACCGCACCGCTGCCGCGAACGGCGGTCTCGGACCCGCCATCGTCGAATCCGGGGTGTGCACCGCCTCGGCTGTGGACGAAGAAGCCGTCGTAGACCGGCGTGAGGGAGTGAACGCCATTGATGAACGAGGTCAGGCGGAACGCCGACTGCGACTCGCCGAGAGCGATGACCTGCTCGGCCTCGAGCCCGTCGAGCGGATCGACCTCTCCGTCCGGAACGGCTCGTGCGAGGGCGCCGATCTGGGCGAAGAGGTCATAGGAGTAGTCATCGCCCGGATGATCGAGGTCGGCGTACCGATCGGGATCGGCCAGCTTCAAGGGCGCGCCGAAGTCACCGACGAGACCGCCGCCGGGCGCGGCGTCGATGCCTGCGAGCTGCGCGGACACCGCGATGTGCACATGACCCTTCCGAAGGATCTCCTCCCTCGCGAAGATGAAGTCGGGCGACGATTCGAAGCCGGCCGTCACGTTGTTCCACTCGACCAGCACCGTGCCACTGAAGTCGGCCGGGTCGAGCGGACGCTTCACGATGATGCGCGTCGTGTAGGGCGCGACGTCACGCGCGGTCAGCTCCCACCGTCCGTCGTCGGTGAGGGCATCGACGGGGTCGTACGAAGCCGCGTCGCCCGAGACGAAGTACTCGAATGCGGCGTAGTCGGCCTCCTCGAATCCGGTGGTCGGTGAGGTCTGGGCATCACCCGGAATCGGTCCGACGATGGACACTTCGGGTGTCGGGACGACGACCGACTCGACCACGGGTGCATCGGCTTCGACATCCGGCGGTGCGTTCAGCGCAGCATTGTCGCTGCTGCCACCGCCACATGCACCGATCACGACGCCGATGGCGACGGCGAGCACCACGAGCAGCCGAAGACGTCGGGGGAACCTCACGGCCCAACCATCCTGGCGGACGGGCGGCCCCTCACCCGTGATCGGCGGGCGCCCGGTACACCTCGGTGCGATCGGCCGGAAGCCGTTCGTTGCCGAGGATCAGATCGGCAGCCGTCTCGGCGATCATCATCACCGGGGCGTAGATGTTCCCGTTGCTCACGTTCGGCATCACCGACGCATCGACGACTCGCAGGCCGTCGACACCGTGCACGCGAAGCGAGTCGGGATGCACCACACTCAGGTCGTCGATCCCCATCCGGGCTGTGCACGAAGGGTGCAGCGCGGTCTCGGCGTCACGTGCGACCCAGTCGAGGATCTCGTCGTCGGTCTCGACCGAGGGTCCAGGCGAGGTCTCACCGCCGTCGAAGCGCGCGAATGCGGGCTGGCCCAGAATGCGGCGGGCGGTCCGGATGGCCTCGATCCACTCACGCCGGTCGGCCTCGGTCGAGAGGTAGTTGAACTGCACCGAAGGGTGCTGCCGCGGGTCCGTCGAGGTGATCTTCACCGTCCCCCGCACGTCGGAGTACATCGGTCCGACGTGCACCTGGTAGCCGTGACCACCTGCCGGGGTGCTCCCGTCGTAGCGGATCGCGATCGGCAGGAAGTGGAACATCAGGTTCGGGTAATCGACGCGGTCGTTGCCACGGACGAAGGCTCCGGCTTCGAAGTGGTTCGTGGCGGCCGGCCCCCGACGCAGGAGCCACTGCAGCCCGATGATGGGCTTTCGCCAGTGTGCGAGGTAAGGCTGCATCGAGACCGGCTGGGTGCACGCGTGTTGGAGGTAGACCTCGAGGTGATCCTGGAGGTTCTCACCGACACCCGCGAGCGGGGCCACCACTTCGATTCCCAGCCCTTCGAGGTGCGCGGGGTCGCCGATGCCCGAGAGCTGAAGCAGCTGCGGCGAGTTGAACGCGCCGCCACACAGGATGATCTCAGCCGCCTCCACCCGATGGCGGCGGCGACCTCGGCGGTACTCGACCGCAACCGCACGCCCACCGCGGCACACGATCCGTTCCACGTGCGCAAGGGTCACGACGTCGAGGTTGGGCCGCTCGAGCACGGGGTGGAGGTAGGCGCGAGCTGCGCTGAGGCGACGGCCGCGCACCACGTTCTTGTCGAAGACGGCGAAGCCTTCCTGCCGGAACCCGTTGACGTCGGTGGTCCGTTCGTAACCCGCCTGGACGCCGGCCTCGAGCCAGGCGTCGAACAGTGGGTTGTCGGCCGGGCCGGTCTCGAGTCTCAACGGCCCGTCGTCACCACGAAACGCATCGCCGCCGCTCAGGCGATGCTCCATCTGCTTGAAGTACGGCAGGCAGTGGGCGTAGTCCCAACGGTCGAGCCCATCGAACTCGGTGGCCCACCGGTCGAAGTCCATCGGGTTGCCCCGCTGGAAGATCATGCCGTTGATGCTGCTGCTCCCGCCCAGCACCTTGCCTCGCGCATGGTCGATCCGGCGACCGTTCATGAAGGGCTCCGGCTCACTTCGGTAACGCCAGTCGTAGAAGCGGTTCCCGATCGGATACGTCAACGCAGCCGGCATGTGGATGAACACGTCCCACTTCCAGTCGCGGCGCCCTGCCTCGAGCACGAGAACACGGTGTGCGGGATCCGCACTGAGCCGATTGGCCAACGCACACCCGGCAGAGCCGCCCCCGACGATGACGAAGTCGTATGCCGGCTGCGTCACGCGCGCTCGCCGAGGTGGTACTGCGGTCGCGGGTCGGTGTTGCGCCAGATGTGCTTGAGCTCGGTGTACTCGGCGAGACCGTGCGGTCCGAGTTCGCGCCCGACACCTGACTGCTTGAAGCCGCCCCACTCGGCCTCGGGCACGTACGGATGGAAGTCGTTGATCCAGACCGTGCCGTGGCGGAGCGCCGCCGCGACGCGGTCGGCTCGGTCCGGGTCACCGGTCCACACCGCGCCGGCCAGTCCGTAGATCGTGTCGTTCGCGAGGGCCGCCGCTTCGGCTTCATCGCCGAAGACCTCGACCGTGAGCACCGGACCGAACGACTCGTCCTGAACCACGGACATCTCGCTGGTGCATCGGTCGAGCACGGTCGGCGGATAGAACGAGCCCGGCCGGTCGAGGCGACGCCCTCCACAGCGGAGCACCGCTCCCTCGGCCACTCCCGCAGAGACGTACCGCTCGACCTTCGCCAGATGGGCCTCGGATATCAGCGTCCCGGCATCGATCGCCTCGTCGAACGGGCCACCCAACCGGATCGCTTCGGCGCGGGCAACGACGGCGTCGACGAACTCGTCGCGGATCGGATCCTCGACGAGCAACCGCGTCCCCGCTGAGCACACCTGCCCCGAGTGGTAGAACGCGGCGGCGACCGCCAGATCGACGGCCGCATCGAGGTCGGCGTCGGCGAAGACGATGTTCGGGTTCTTGCCGCCGAGTTCGAGTGCGACGTTCTTCACCGTCGCGGCCGCCGCCGCCATGATCGTGCGACCGGTGGCCAGCCCACCCGTGAACGACACCAGGTCGACTCCGGGGTGACGAACGAGCGCATCGCCGACCTCGGCACCGGTTCCGGTCACCAGGTTCACCACGCCACCGGGCACACCGGCCTCGTCGAGCACACGCACCAGCTCGATGGTCGTGTGCGGCGTCAGCTCGCTCGGCTTGATCACGATGCTGTTGCCGGCCATCAGTGCCGGAGCGACCTTCCACATCGCCTGGACGAGCGGGTAGTTCCACGGCGTGATGAGCGCACAGACACCGACCGGCTCGGCCACGACTCGACTCTCGATGTGGCCATGACCGGTGTCGACGACCCGGTCGGACACCCGCGACCCGAGGTCGACGTAGTAGCTGAGACTCGAGATCGAGTCGGACACGTCGGTCCGGCTCTCCGTGATTCGCTTGCCAGTGTCGAGCGACTCGAGTCTGGCGACGTCCTCGAGCCGAGCATCGAGCAGACCTGCGGCCGCGACGAGAACGGCAGCTCGCTCGGCGGGGGGACGGCGACGCCAGGACCCCCGATCGGATCCGCCGAGTTCGAAGGCGGTGCTCGCCGCCTCGACCGCGAGGGCAACATCGGCCGCTGACGCCTCGGCCACTTCGCCGACGACCACGCCGTCGGCCGGACACCTGATCGTGCGGGTGGCGGCGTCGACCGCCGGCCGCCAACGACCTCCGATGAACAACCCGTCGCGGACTTCTGGGCTCGAAGCTCCCGAGGTCGGCATCGCCCCATCGTGACAGCCCGGGTCGACGAGCAGCCCCACTGCCAGCCGAGCGAAGGTGCGGGGTACGGTGCGCGTGCCCAGGCCGAGCACGGCCACGAACCCCGGAGACGACGATGACCGAACCGATCGACATGCAACGCATCCATATCGTGATCGAGGTGCCCAAGGGTTCGCGCAACAAGTACGAGATCGATCACGACACCGACGAGGTGTGGCTCGACCGACTCTTGTTCACCGCCACGCGTTACCCCGCGGACTACGGCTATCTCCCCGACACCCTCGGCGAGGACGGCGACCCGCTCGACGCGCTCGTGCTCGGCGACGAGCCCACCTTTCCCGGGGTCCACGTCTGGGCTCGACCGGTCGCGGTGTTCCACATGCGCGACGAGGCGGGACCCGACGCCAAGGTGCTCTGCGTCCATGCCGGCGACGAGCGCTGGGATCATCTCCAGGACCTCGACGACCTCCCGAAGTACCTCCTCGCCGAGATCCACCACTTCTTCGAGGTCTACAAGGCGCTCGAACCGAACAAGGACACCGATGTCGGCCTGTGGGCCGACGTCGCAACGGCACGACAGATCATCGAGGAGTCCTACACCCGAGCCGCCGATCACTGACCCGGCGGTTCACAGCTCGATGTGGGTCCCGATGCTGAAGGTCCGGTCGATCGGGAGGTGGAAGTACGACGACGCGGCCGTGGCGTTCCGGTGCATGAGCGTGTACAGGTGCTCGCGCCACTCGGCCATGCCTTCCTCGGAAGTCACGGTGATGGCCTCGGACCCGATGATGTAGATGGCCGCATCGGGGTCGTCGAGGGCGAACTGCAGCTCGGCCGGGACGTTGGGGTCATCCATGAAGCCGAACCGAAGACGGGCCTGCTCGATCCCTTCGCCGATCTCCTCGCGACTGAGCCGGTAGGTCGGCTGCACTTTGGGGATGTCCGCCGTCTCGATCGACAAGATGATGACCCGCTCGTGCACAGCGCCTTGAAGGCGCAGGTTCGAGAGCAGCGCCGGCGGCGCATACCCGGCAAGGCTGAACAGGTAGATGGCGGTGCCCGGCACGCGGGGAATCGTGCTCGATGCGAGCTTGTCGACGACTTCGTCGAGCGCCACCTGACCTCGGCTGAGTCGGTCGACGACGAGACGCCGACCCGAACGCCAGGTGGTGAGAAGCGTGAAGACGATCGCACCGACCACGAGCGGGAACCAACCGCCGTGCGGGATCTTCGGGATGTTGGCTCCGAAGAACGCCAGATCGATCGTCAGGAAGACACTGCACAGCGCGAGCGTCGGCACCCGCTTCCACCCGAACCGATCGCGTGCGACTGCGTAGAAGATCACCGTCGTGATCCCCATGGTCATGGTCACTGCGACGCCGTAGGCAGCGGCCAGGTTGGTCGAGGAGCGGAACCCGGCGACCATGGCGACGCAGGCGACCATCAGGGCCCAGTTCACCGCCGGCACGTACACCTGACCGCGCTCGTGAGCGGACGTGTGGGTCACCTTGAGGCGCGGCACGTAGCCCAGCTGGGCAGCCTGCTGGGTCAGAGAGAACGCGCCCGAGATGAGTGCCTGCGAGGCGATCACCGTCGCGAAGGTGGCAAGGATGACCAGCGGGATCAATGCCCATTCCGGTGCCAGGCGATAGAAGGGGTTGTCGATCGCCTCGGGGTTCTCGAGCAGCAGCGCGCCCTGACCGAAGTAGTTCAGCACGAGCCCGGGCAGCACGATCGCGTACCAACTCACCGTGATCGGCACCCGACCGAAGTGGCCCATGTCGGCGAAGAGCGCCTCGCCGCCGGTCACGACCAGGAACACCGAGCCGAGCGCGAGGAAGCCGGACATCCCGTTGTCGGCGAAGAACTGCACCGCGTAGGTGGGCGACAACGCCTTGAGCACCTCGGGCGCGTCGCCGATCTTGGCGGCGCCGAGGCCGCCCATCACCGTGAACCAGAGCACCATGACCGGGCCGAAGACCTTGCCGATCGTTCCGGTCCCCCGCCGCTGGATGGCGAAGACGCCGATGAGGATCGCGATCGAGAGCGGAATCACATACGGCTCGAAACTGCTGGTGACGACTTCGGTTCCCTCGACGGCGCTGAGCACCGAGATCGCCGGGGTGATGATCCCGTCGCCGTAGAGCAGGGCCGTCCCGAACAGGCCGATCAGCACGAGCATGGTCCGTCGCCGGTTCCCGCGATCCTGCGGGAGGATGAGCGCGGTCAGGGCGAGAATCCCGCCCTCACCTGCGTTGTCGGCTCGCATCACGAACACGAGGTACTTGATCGAGATGACGATCAACAACGACCAGAGGATCAACGAGAGGATGCCGAGCACGTTGGCTTCGGTCACCGCGAGTTCGTGACCCGCACCCTCGAAGGACTCGCGGAGCGAATAGAGCGGACTGGTGCCGATGTCGCCGTACACCACACCGAGCGCGCCGAGCGCGAGAGCGCCGGTCCGTCGCGACGCGGTCATCGTGGCTTCCGACGGTGGGTCGAGGGTGATGCGGGCGTCTCTGGCAAGCGGCGAGACGCTACTCCGATCTCCACATCACCCGAACATGCCATTGGTCAAGACATCCTTACGTTCTGACCGAGGGCGCCCCTCCGACGGCCGCCCCGAGGGGACACCGGCAGAGACCCCGCCTGAGCCCTGACGCCGACATTGGGCATTTTGAACCAGTGATACCTCACCTGGAGTAGCAGTAATCTCACGCTGTGCGTTCATCGGATGGGGAGCTTGGCGAGATCGACGGGCTCGTGCGCGCCGGCGCGGCCGACGCCACGCTCCTCCTCGACGACGAGCTCCGGGTGATCGCCGCCGTGAAGGACGAGGGAGGAACGGTGGCTCGGATCGAACGGGGCGAATTCGGGACCGACACCCTCGGAGAGATACACCCCGACGACCAGCCTCTTGCACTCGAGCGACTCGGGCGGCTCATGGCGAACCCCGGCGCGACCGACTTCATGACCTTGCGGGTCATGAAGCCGAGCGGGCACTGGCTCGAGGTGCTGTTCGTGGCGACCAACCGGCGCGAGGTCGAAGGCGTCGCGGCGATCGTGCTTCGGATCCACATCCTGAAGGATCTCGGTGCTTCGGGGGATACCAGCGACGGGGGCGATGTCGCAGCCGTCGGCGACCGGCAACCGATCGCCGACATCGCCCCGTGCGGCATCGATGTGCGCGACCGAACCGGGTTCGTCGCCTACGCCAACCAATGGCTGCGGCATCGATTCACAGCAGCGGGAGGCTACGCCGACTGGACCGACTTCGCCGTCGATCCCGACCAGTGCACTCGGATCATCGCCGACGGTGCCGGAGGCGCATCGGTCGAGGACGACGTGTGGCTCCGGCTCGACGGGGCCGAGCGATGCTTCCGAGTCAGGGCCGAGCCGAATCGCGGCGCGAGCGGAGCGGTCACCGGCCTCGTCACGACGCTGATCGACATCACCGCCGAGATCAGAGGACGGGTCGACCTCGAACGAAGCGAGCAACTGCTCACGGCCACCCTCGAGAGCCTCGCTCAGGGGGTGCTCATCTTCGCCGGCGACGGCACCATCAGCTACGCGAACGAGGCGGCATACGGTCACATCGGAGTGCCCCACGGCCACCTCGTCGGCAAGCCCTTCCCGGACGAGCTCCTGGCCCGGGTCTCCATCGCCGGCGACCCCGGCGACGCCGAATCCCATCCGCCGACCGAACTCGCGGACGGAGAGCCGGCCGAAGTCATCGGCCAGGTCATCAAGTACTCGCACCCTGATGGATCGGATCGATGGAGCTCGCTCTCCACGACCGTGATTCCGGCTCTCGACTCGGGGTTCGAGTCGGTCGTGTTGATCATCGACGACATCACCGACCGGCACGAGCGGACGAGGCTCCTCGCCCACCAGGCGATGCACGACTCGCTGACCGGCCTGCCCAACCGGTCGGCCATGCTCGAATACCTGACCGGAGCACTCGCCAGGCAGGAACGCCGGTCCGAAGAGGTCTGCGGAGTGCTCTTCTGCGACCTCGACGGGTTCAAGGAGGTCAACGACACCCTCGGCCACCAGACCGGCGATGAGGTCCTCTTGACCGTCGCCCATCGGATCCACAAGGCGTGCCGGGTGGCCGACCGCGTCGGCCGGCTCGGAGGCGACGAGTTCATCGTCGTGCTCGAAGGCCTGCACCATCCGATCGAGACCGGGTCAGTGGCCGACCGCATCATCGCCTCGGTGGCAGAGCCCATCATCGTCGGCGACATCGAGGTCACGCTCGGAGTGAGCATCGGCGTAGCGATCAGCGAGGGCAGGGAGAACCCCGAGGAGGTCCTGAGCCGGGCCGACGGGGCGCTGTACGAGGCCAAGCGTGCTGGGCGCGGCAGGTGGCGCGCCGACGACGCGGTCGGTCCCACGGCGTCGTCTCCGGGGACCTCGCGCCCGCTGATGACGAACCTGACCGCAACGTTCAGCTCCGCGGAAGGCCCAGAAGTCGTTCACCGATGATGTTGCGTTGCACCTCGCTGGTACCCCCGCCGATGGTGAGCGCGCGACCGAACAGGTAACCCCAGTGGTGGACATCGTCGTGCTCGGACGTGCGATTCTGGGTGCCGAGCATGGCGTGAGCGCCTCGCAGGTCCTTGAGGAGGCCCATGATCTCCTGACCGAACTCGTCCGCGAGGCACTTGCGGATCGAGGCGAACGCCGACGTATCCTCGCCGGCGACCGCAGAGGTCAGCATCCGCAGGCTGAGGAGACGGAGGATCTCCTTGTGGGTCCACGCAATCGCCATTCGTTGTCGGACGAGCTTGTCTGACCACGGTCCGTGCTCCACGAGGTACGCCCAACACTGCTCGGCAGTCGGTCCCATCCCCCACAGCACACCCCCTTCGGAGAGTGACAGCCGTTCAGCCCCGAGGGTCACCCTGGCGAGCCGCCACCCGTCACCCTCGTCGCCGACTCGGCAGTCGACCGGAATGCGCACCTCGTCGAGCCACGTCTCGTTGAAGTGGTTGCCGCCCGTCATCTCGACGATCTCGCGGACCTCGATGCCCGGCGAGGTCATGTCGAGGCAGAAGTACGAGATCCCGCAATGCTTCGCAGCGTCGAGGTCTGTGCGGGCCAGCAGGATGCCCCAGTCCGACCGATCGGCCCACGTCGACCAGATCTTCTGGCCGGTCACGACGTAGTGGTCGCCGTCTCGGACGGCACTGGTGCGAAGCGATGCCAGGTCCGAGCCGGCGTCGGGCTCGGAGAAGAGCTGGCACCACTCGGCCGACCCATCGAGAATCCCGGGGATCCACCGCTGCTGCTGCTGCACGGTGCCGCCTTCGATGAGGGTGGGGCCCGCCCAACCGATGGCGATCGATGCATCCGGAAGCACGACGCCGGCGTCGGAGAGCTCCTGATCGATGATCAGCTGGAGCTCCGGGTCGGCGTCCAGGCCCCACGGAGCCGGCCAGTGCGGGGCCACGAACCCGGCGGCTGCCAGCTCGGGCCGAGTCGGTTCCGCGTGCTCTGCCAGCCAGGCTCGGATCTCCACACGGCGCGGGTCGTCGGCTGGTGCGAGATCGAGGTCCACCCCCGGTGTCTTACCGCGCGAAGCGGTCGAGGATTGGACTTTCGGCTCTGGTCCGAGAACACCGCCGGCTCGCACAATCGCCCCGTGGCTGTCGTGTCACGGCGCGCTCGGATGCGCCTCGACCGGCTCGTGCACGAAGCCGCCGCAGCCCGACCCACCTGACCTGGGGAATGGTCGATGACCTTCGGCTCTGTGCTTCTGCGTCCGAATGCAGCCAGAATGAACGGACCAGCCCAGATCCACGGGAGCGTCCATGCCTGACAACTACGTGGTCGGAGTCGACGGTTCCGATCATTCGAAGGATGCGCTGCAGTGGGCCGTGAACGAGGCAGCGAGCTGCGGCGGCTCGGTGACGGCGGTCCTGACGTGGCAGATGCCCTTCGACGGGAGCGGATTCGCCCCCTCGGGCGACATCATCGACGGCTTCGCCGGCCACCAGCAGGGCCTCCTCGACGAGGTCGTCGACCGCGTGGACACCAAGGGCCTCGCCGAGCAGATCGAGCGCGTGGTGGTCGCGTCCGGGAACCCGGGACACGTCCTCGTCGAACGGGGTCACGATGCCGATCTGTTGGTCGTCGGCACCCGCGGAAGGGGCGGGTTTCTCGGACTCCTTCTGGGATCAGTCGCCGAGTACTGCCTCCACAACGCCACGTGCCCGATCGCCCTCGTCCCGGCCGGCCCGCTCCCGATCTCGGACGAAACCGTGGTCGGCGTCGACGGCTCACCGACGTCGGTGGACGCGTTGCGGTGGGCGGTCGAGCGGGCACGCCACACCGGAGGCCGTGTGACCGCGGTCTACTCGTGGAATTGGCTCGACCAACCCGAGGGGTCGGAGTTCGACGCCAACTTCGGCGAGCGCGAAGCCCTCGCCCATCTCGAAGCTGTGGTCACCGACGCGGGCCTGAGCGATGACAGGGTGGGTGTCGAAGCCATCAATGACCTCCCGGCGCGGGCACTGATCGAGCGCGCAGCGAAAGCGAAGTCGGTGGTCGTCGGCTCGCAGCGCCAGAGCGCGATCAAGATGGTGCTCGTCGGCTCGGTGGCGCGACAGTTGGCGCACCACACGCCGATCCCGCTCGTGGTCCACCGCTGAGACGCAGCGCTGTCAGCGGCGCGGCACCCGCCACACGAGCATGGTTCCGACCGGTGGCCCGTGCCCGAGTTCGAGTCGGCCGCCGTGCTCGCCTGCCCGCGCCGCCATGTTGGGAAGCCCGTTGCCCTCGTCGCGATCGAGCGTGTCCAGACCGAGGCCGTTGTCAGTGATCGTGAGCACGACCTCGTCGTCATCGGCCTCGACTTCGACCCGTACCTCGGTCGCCTTCGCATGGCGTGCCACGTTGCTGAGCGCTTCGCGCATCGTCGCCAACAGATCGGGGACGACCTCATCGGGCACTGCGGCGTCGACCGCGCCGACGAAGGACACCTGCGGTTGAAAGCCGAGCGGCCCTGCGGCTTCTCGGCACAACCTGAGGACCCGGTCGCGAACACCTTCGCCGGTCTTGCGTGCACCGTCGAGGGCGAAGATCGTCGTCCTGATCTGCTTCACCGTCTGGTCGAGATCATCAACGGCGGCATTCACTCTCGAAACCGCTGCACCAGGGTCGCGGGAAATGAGTGACACGATGCCCTGGAGTGACATTCCGATCGCGAACAGCCGCTGGATGACCGAATCATGGAGGTCGCGAGCGATGCGATCGCGGTCCTCGGCGACGAGGAGGTCGGCGACCTTCTCGTGCAGTCGCGCGTTGTCGATCGCGACCCCGGCGGCCGCAGCGAGTCCGACCACGAGTTCCTGATCGACGTCGCTGAAGGCCTCTTCGCCGATCTTCTCGGTCAGGTAGAGGTTGCCGAACACCTCGCCGCGCACGCGGACAGGAACGCCGAGGAAGGAACGCATCGGTGGATGGCCGGGCGGGAACCCGAAGCTGTCGGGGTGCTCGCTGAGGTCGGCCAGCCTGAGCGGCCTCGAGTCTTCGATCAACACACCGAGGATGCCGTTGCCCTTCGGCAGCCCGCCGATCGCCGCGCGCTCCTCTGCATCGATGCCCACGGTGATGAACTCGACGAGCTCGGTCCTGGTGTCGTCGAGCACACCCAACGCTGCGTAGCGGGCACCGGCCAACTCCGCAGCCAGTTCGGTGATGCGTTGGAGCGTGCCCGTCAGCTCGAGTTCCCTCCCCACGGACACGACGGCATCGAGGAGTTCATGCAGTCGTCTCGGACCGGCCATTTCCATGCAATCGACAGTAGATGACCCTCGCCAGGTCTGTTCAGACCAGAATGGGTCATGGCGATCCGAGTCTTTCTCCTCGATGACCACGAAGTCGTGCGCCGTGGCGTCCGCGAACTCCTCGAAGCCGAGGACGACATGGAGGTCGTCGGCGAAGCCGACACCGCCGAGATCGCCTATGGGCGGATTCCGGCGACGAATCCCGACGTGGCGGTGCTCGACGTGCGACTGCCCGACGGTGACGGGATCGAGGTGTGCCGCGACGTCCGGTCGAATCACCCCGAGATCGCCTGTCTCATGCTCACCTCGTTCTCCGACGACGAAGCGCTCTTCGCCGCGATCATGGCCGGGGCAGCCGGCTTCGTGCTCAAGCAGGTGCGGGGCAACGATCTCGTCGATGCGATCCGACGGGTCGCAGCCGGGGAGTCGCTGCTGGATCCGACGCTGACCGAGAAGGTCCTCGACCGCCTGCGGAGCGGCCCCGAGGACGAGCTGGCAGCGCTCACACCACAGGAGCGAAGGATCCTCGACCTGATCGGTGAGGGTCTCACCAACCGCCAGATCGGCGAGCAGATGTACCTCGCCGAGAAGACCGTCAAGAACTACGTCTCGAACCTCCTCGCGAAGCTCGGCATGAGCCGACGCACCGAGGCTGCCGCCTACTCAGCCCGCCTCGACGAGCGCCGCAAGCGTCGTCACGACGGCTGACGTCGAGATCGTCGAACCCACCTTCACCGAAGTTGTGACCAAGGACCCTTTCGGCGGGTCTGCCCGGTCCCAAGGATGACGTCATGACCGGTCTCGACGTCCTGATCCTCGAGAGTCGCAATGGTGCGGCCAGGCACCACGCCGAGGCGCTCCGTGATGCCGGACACCGGGTGCACCTGTGTCACGACGACGGCAGCTTCGACTTCCCGTGTCGGGCCATCACCGACGGTGAGACGTGCCCGATCGATCAGGGCATCGATGTGGCACTGGTCGTCCGGCGTGGCGTCAACCCGAAGCCGACGCCCGGCGAGCAGGGCGTGAGCTGCGCGATCCGCGCCGGCATCCCGGTGGTCGAGGACGGGCCGACGGTGCTCGACCCCTACGAGCCGTTCCTCACGCTGCGGGTCACCGGAGACGTGGCCGGGTCCGTCGAGCGAGCGGTGACACTCAGCGACGACGAGATTCGGGAGCACCTCCGCACCGGGGTCGAGCCGACGCTGAGCCGAGTCGGTGTCGACCCCGCCGACCTCGGCTGCTCGTTCGAACGCACCGGCACCCACCTGCGGATCGAGTTGGACGTCCCCGTCGAGGCCGCCGAGGTGGAGCAAGCGCTTGCGGTCAGGGTGATCGACCTGCTGCGAGACGAACGGCAGAGCTACGACCAGATCGACGTCGTCTTCCGACCGTCCTGAACGACCGCGGCCACCAGGGTCGCCCGCGGGCGTGCCGGTCGTGCGCCAAACCGGCGCCCACCGGGAACCGAAGGAGGCCGAGGCTCAGCCGGCCGTGGTGTCCTGGGTGCCTCGGTGAGTGATGATCCGGCGGCCGGTCACTTCCTCCGCCACGACCGCCACCCAGTCGTCACGCTCGATCGAATCGGCCCACGGGACCAGGTGGACGGGTTCCTCTTCGAGGTCTGGGGCCGTGGTCGCCATCCCGCGCACCAGGACACTCCAGCCCGTGAGCGACCCGGTGTCGAACGCATCGACCTCGAACGCGATCGGACGATCGTGCAAAGCCTGCTGGAGTGCTGCGCCCCGAGCCGTTCGAAACACGACCCGGCGGCCGACGACGGTGTGGTTGACGGGAAAGACCGTCGGTTCGCCGGCCTCGATGAACGCGATTCGGCCAACCGGCGACTCGGCGATCAGGCGCCAGCACTCATCGAGGTCGATCACCTCGAGTCCCTGGTGATCGGTGATCGGGCCGGCTGCGTCTTCCATGGGCACTCTCTACTCCACATCATCGAGGGCGTGCAGCACTCGCAGGCCGCCGGCTCAGGGTCGCGCGGTGCGGCTGGGCTCAGTAGGGCCGAACGTCACCGATCGCCGGTGATCAGCCCACACGCTCGCTCGAGCACGATCTCGGGTGAATCGGTGGTGTCGAGCGGGATTGCGTTGGGCCACGGGTCACGACGCCCGGCCAGGTGGTCGACCACCTCGGCCGTCGCGTCCGACACGCTCGACGGATCTGATCGACGCCGTTCGATCCGGGCCTTCGCGAGCCCCGGCTCGACCCGACACTCGATCTCGACGAGACCGGCGTGCGCTGCAGCTGCCACCTGACGGGCCCGCTCGCGATGCGCTTCGTGGGTCCACGATGCATCGAGGACCACGCTCTCTCCTTGCCCGAGCAGGGCAGCGGCCTCACGGAGCTGCTCGGCGTAGATGGCATCTCGAGTCTCGTCGTCGTAGATGCCTTCGCCGGGTGCTGCGGGTCGACGCTCGCCACGGCCGATGCCGACGACGTCCTTGCGGAGCTCATCGGTGCTGAGTGATGCGCAGCCGAGGCGGCCTGCAAGACCTTCGGACAGGACCGTCTTTCCTGCCCCAGGCACGCCGCCGACCATGACCAGCCGCACCCGCCCGTGTTCGAGGTGGTGGAGCGCGAGATCGTGATACACCATCGCCAGGTCGGCGCTCGCCTCGTCGCCCTGCTGCCAGCGAAGGCACGCGACCTTGGCCCGGACGTGGGCGCGATACGCGACGTAGTGATGCGACAGCGATGCCGGATGGTGCTCGCCCGAGAACTCCTGATACCACCCAAGGAGGCGCTGAGCCGGTTCGCGACCGGCAAGTCGATGCACGTCCATCACGAGGAAGCCGATGTCGAGAAGTACGTCCCCGATCCGCCAGTCATCGTCGAAGGCGAGGCAGTCGATGATGCGGGGCCCGTCGTCGAGGCAGAACACGTCGTCGGCGATCAGGTCGCCGTGTCCATCACGCACGAACCCTTCGGCGATCCTGCGGTCGAAGAGTCGCTCCCGCCCGGCGAGGTAGTCGACGGCGAGCTCGCGGACCCGATCCAGGTCTCGGCGCGACGCTCCGGCCCCCTCGAGCGCATTGGTCACGTCCATGTTGTCGTGCCAGTTCCGAAGGTGGGCCGCAGCCGATGCCATGGGAGCAACGGCCACCGGCGGTTGCCGTGCGTGGAACACCGCCACCGCGCGGGCCACGTCTCGGAGGCACCCGCTGATGTCTCCTTCGGCGGCCAGGCGCGAAAGCCGCCGGTCCGACGGCAGTCGTCGCATCACGATCATCCGGTCGACGAGTCGGCTCCCCTCGTGCACGTCGGCGAGTCCGAGGTAGACATCCGGTGCGGTCCGACGGTTCAGCTCGAACTCGGCGGTCGCTGCGGCGATGCGGGCCTCGTCGGTGGTGTGGTCGAGGAACGGCAACGTCACCGGCTTGAGGACCTTGTACGCGCGATCACCTGCCTGGAACACCCACGACAGGTGCGTCTCGTCGACTCGCGGCGGGTCGACCTCGCTCATCCGCCGCGGTCGATGCGTCGACCCGTCACCTCACGCGGGTCGATGCGGAACCAGTGGCTCTTCGCACCGACCGACCACAGCTCGAGCTCCAGAGCCCGGGCCCGGTCGACATCGGCGGGGTCGACCAGTTCGGATGCCCTGCCCTTCAGCAGGACACTCCACCCGGTCCTCAGGTCGGCCTGCATCTCGTCGACCTCGAAGCAGACCGATGGGCTGCGCTCGAGGCCCCTGAGCTTGCTGCCCTCGTCGGTGCGAAAGAACACCGCCCGGTCCGACACCGCGTAGTTCATCGGGTAGATCTCCGGTGCGCTGTCGACCAGGACGCCGATGCGCCCCACGCGCCCCGATGACAAGAGGTCCCAGCACTCGCTCTCGGCGAGATGCTCGACGAACAACCCGCCGCCGGCGGGACTCACCGGACGATGACGATCGGGGCAACTGCGTGGTGGGCGAGTTGCCGGCTGACCGACCCTGCGAGGACGCCGCGTGCGGTGGAAGCGCCGTTCGCTCCGACGACCACGAGATCACCGGTTGCGCTTCGCTCGATGAGCGATCGCGCTGGTGGGCCGTTGACGACCTCACGTTCCATCGACTCACACTCGGCACGAGCGAGCGTGGTGTCGAGGAACGCGGCGGCTTTGGACTCGTCCCACCCGGCGACTGGTTGGATCTCGCGAAGCGGTGGACCCAGCCAGTTCCACGTCATCAGGGCAACGACGGCAACACCGTGCCGCCTGCCCTCATCGGCCGCCCACTGCACTGCGGCGATGGACTGGTCGGACCCATCGACTCCCACGGTGATTCGCTTGGGCGGCCCCAGTTCGGCCGATTCTTCGGGGACGATGACGACGGTGGTGGGCGCATGGTGCAGACAGCCCTCGCTCACCGATCCGAGCCGGAGGCCCAGGAATCCGCCGCTCCCTCGTTGACCGACGACGAGCATCGATGCATCCTTCGCCTCGTCACACAACTCGGCGGCAGGTCGCGGACCGAACCGGACGACGGCTTCGGGGTCGTGAGTCCAGCCACCGGTCTTCATGACGTCTTCGATGACCCCGTCGACTCGTGCTCGGGCCTCGACACCGAGTTCATCGATGCTGGTGGGGCCGGGCATGTATCCGACGGGAGCGGGCGCCCACGGGTAGTGGTACGAGTGCACGGCCACCAGAGAGGCCGACCGCAGCTCTGCTTCGTCCATCGCCCAAGCGAGCGTGTGCCTTGCGACGGCAGAGTCATCCACTCCGACAACGATCTTCTCGGTGGCCATGGTCTGATCGTGCGGGATCAGGGGCCTGGTCTCAAGGGCCGAAGGTCATGACTGGGC
>DATKWD010000069.1:0-18382 GCA_035529695.1 Acidimicrobiales bacterium
CCGTCACCGAGCCGGCCGAGCCAACTGAAGCCGTCGAGCCGGCCGCCGCTTCGACACCAACCGCGGTCCCTGAGCCGGATGGTCTCGATCGCTACGACGTGGTCGTCATCGGGGGCGGACCCGGGGGCTACGCGACGGCACTGTACGGCGCAGCTGCCGGCCTGAACATCGCGCTCATCGAGAAGGGCAAGCTCGGCGGAACCTGCCTCAACGTCGGCTGCATCCCGGCCAAGGAGCTCCTCGAGACCGCCCACGTCTATCGCACGGTTCGCACGGCCTCGGAGTTCGGCGTGATCACCGACGAACCGACGATCAACTGGTCGACCACGCTCGAACGCAAGCAGGGAGTCGTCGACAAGCTGGTCGGCGGCCTCGGCCAGCTCCTGAAGGGTCGAAAGGTGACCGTCCTCGACGGCCATGGACGGCTGCACGCGAACCACCGGGTCACCGTCTCGGGCGGAGCCTCCGGTGACGTCGAACTCGTCGGCGACAGCGTGGTGCTCGCGCCCGGCTCGGTCGTGCGCACCATTCCAGGATTCGAGATCGACGGCACCACCATCCTCACCAGCGACGAGTTCCTCTCGATACCCGACCTGCCGACCACTGCGGCGGTGATCGGCGGCGGTGCGATCGGGTGCGAGTTCGCCTCGACGATGGCCGACATGGGCACCGAGGTCACCGTGCTCGAGGCGCTTCCGAAGATCCTCCCGGGCTGCGACAAGGACATCACCCGGGTCGTCGAGAAGAGCTTCAAGAAGCGCAGCATCGCGGTGAAGGCAGGCGTCTCGGTCACGGGACATTCTCCCCGCGAGGGCGGTGGCACCACCGTGTCGTATGGCGACGGCGAGAAGCTCGATGTCGACATCGTGGTGGTGTCGGTGGGTCGCAAGCCGAACACCGACGACCTCGGTCTCGACGGCACGGCGGTCTCGCTCGACGAGCGGGGGTTCATCCAGATCGACGACGCGTGTCGAACCGCTGAGCGTGGGGTCTACGCGGTCGGCGACTGCAATCCCTCGCCGGCCCTCGCCCACGTGGCCTTTGCCGAGGGGATCCTGGTGGTCAAGGACATCCTCGGCGAGCCGGTCGTCCCCGTCGACTACGGCGGTGTGCCGTGGTGCATCTACTGCCATCCCGAGGTCGCCTTCGCCGGTCACTCCGAGGAATCGGCCAAGGCGGCCGGCTATGACGTCGCGGTGTCCAAGCACCGCTTCACCGGGAACGGGCGGGCGATGATCGTCGGTGAAACCGACGGCATGGTGAAGATCATCGCCGAGGTCGACTCCGACGGGAAGGCCGGAAGAATCTTGGGGGTTCACATGGTCGGCCCGTGGGTCACCGAACAGCTCGGACAGGGTTACCTGGCCGTCAACTGGGAGGCAACCGTCGACGAGGTCGCCCACTTCATCCAACCGCACCCGACCATGAGCGAGCTGTTCGGGGAATCCGTACTGGCGATGACCGGGAGAGGACTGCACGGCTGATGGCCGACATCGAAATGCCCCAACTGGGCGAGACCGTGACCGAGGGGACCATCACGCAGTGGTTCAAGAAGGTCGGCGACGTCGTCGCGGCCGACGAGCCGTTGTTCGAGGTGTCGACCGACAAGGTTGACTCCGAGGTTCCCAGCCCGGTGTCCGGCACCGTCACCGAGATCATCGTGGGCGAAGGCGACACGGTCGACGTGGGCACCGTTCTGGCCCGTGTCGGTGGTGCGGCTGCCGAGCCGGAGGCACCGTCGGCAGAACGGCCTCCGCCCGAACCGCCGACTCCGACCGTTCCCACGCCGCCGACCGCCGCGCCGGCGGTCCCGGTGCCGGTTCCGGCGTCGTCGGCCGAGGGGCAGGAATCCATCCTGTTGTCTCCGGTCGTGCGGCGTCTCGTCAACGAGCATGGCCTCGACCCGAGCACGATCGTGGGCACGGGCGCGGGTGGCCGCATCACCCGCAGCGACGTCCAGAAGGTCATCGAGGCCGGTGTCCCCGCTGGCGCCGTCGCGTCAGCCGCGGCAACAACCCCGGCACCTTCGCCCACCGCAACGTCCTCGGTCTCCGCTGCCCCGCCGGCGAGAGCAGGAGAGGGCGACACGGCGGTTCCCCATGCTCGGATCCGCAAGGCGACAGCCGAGCACATGGTCCGCAGTCTCGGGACCGCGGCGCACGTGTACTGCACGATCGAGGTCGACTTCGAGCACGTCGACCGCGTACGCCACGCCAACAAGGCCGCGTTCAAGGCCGATGAGGGCATGTCCCTCACGTACCTGCCGTTCATCTCACGCGCCGTCGTCGATGCGATCCGCGCCTACCCCGAGGTCAATGCGACCTTTGCCCCCGACGAGTTGATCATCCATCACGACGTCCATCTCGGGATCGCCGTCGATCTCGACTTCAAAGGGCTCCTGGTGCCGGTCATCACCCACGCGGGTGAGAAGCGACTCCGAGCCATCGCACGCGACATCGCCGATCTTGCCGGCCGGGCTCGCAACAAGAAGCTCAGCCCCGACGAGCTCTCGGGTGGGACGTTCACGATCACCAATCCGGGGCCCTTCGGCACGACGATGACGCTTCCGATCATCAACCAGCCCCAGGTCGCCATCTTGTCGACCGATGCAGTCAAGCGTCGTCCCGTCGTGGTCGAGGCCGCTGACGGATCCGAGGCCATCGCCATCCACTCGGTCGGGTTCCTGACCCTCACCTGGGACCATCGTGCGTTCGACGGTGCGTACGCGGCGGCGTTCCTCAAACGCACCAAGGACCTGCTGGAGACCATGGACTGGACCCAGGAGCTGTCCTGAGGGCGACGTCTTCGCGGACGCTGCGAACATCTGAAGAACCCGAGTAACCTCGGCGCGGCATGTCTGGCACGGATCCTCGACTCGACCGTGTGATCGCCGCCCTGAACACGCTGGAGGCAGCCCAGCGGAATCAGTCAGAGGTCATCGAGAGACTGCACGCGGAGCTGACGGCGGCCCAGCGTGATGCGTCGGCGGCCCGCGAAGCAGCTGCGTTCGCCAAGGCAGAGACCGCGGCCTACCAGGCCGAGCTGACGAGCACGGCTCGACGCGAAGACCTCGATCGGCTCACCGACCGTCTCGATGCCGCAGACGTGGCACTCGCCGCCGTCCACCGCAACGACGCACAGGCGGCGTCGGTCCGCGACCAGGTCGTCAAGGTCAGCCGTGCGCTGAGCAAGGCAGCGTCGGTCGCCGACCTGACCGAGCTCGTCAAGCGGATCGAGCAGATCGACGACCGTCTCCAGGTCCGGATGGGGCGCGTCGAGGGCGACGTGGCCGTGGCAGCCGAGGGTACCAACGAGGTCCACTCGGTCGTGGCGCAGCTCGCCGAAGACACCCGTGAGTTCCGCGACGAACTCGAACGTCGGGCGATGGCGCTGGAAGCCGGCCATCGCGAGCTGGCCGAACGCTTCGACCGGGTGGTGGTGACCGCCGAGGCCGAGATCGAACGCGTCGCCGGTCACCTCGAGAAACGGCTGATCGAACTCGGCGATCGGGTGAGCGTCCAGGAGGCAGCCCTCGATCAGGTGGGCGACCCCGGATCGGCCATCGGGTCAGTCGGTTCCGACATCGACGAGCTGCATCGGTCGCTCCGCGCCCTGCGGTCGACGGTCGAGTCCGACCGCGAGCTGACGCGCGACCTGGATCGGCGGGTGTCCGGTGCCGATGGGCTGGGGCCGCGCCTCATGCAGCTCGCGAAGATCGTGGTCGGGGCCAACGAGCGTGATGTCATGGCATCGGTCGAACCGACGACGGATCCGATGATCCTCCAGCTCCACGGGCGTCTCGAGGACATGATGACGCGAGTCGAGCGGCTCAGCACGCTGCGTTCGAGGGTCGAGCTGCTCGAGCGCCACCTCGACCGCTGAGTGGCGTCAGGCGACCGACGGCACGACGCCGCGGATCTGGGCCGGCTCGGTATCGAGAAACCACTGGTACGTCGTCTCGATGCCGTCACGCAGATCGATCGAGTGCTTCCAGCCGAGTTCGTGCAGACGTCCCACGTCGAGGACCTTGCGCGGCATCCCGTCGGGCTTCGTCGTGTCGTAGATGATGCGCCCATCGGGGTGCACGACGTCGCGCACCAGTTCGGCGATCTCGCGGATCGACAGGTCTTCGCCTGTCCCGACGTTGATGTGGCCCGCCTGGTCGTAGTGGTCCATCAGATAGACGCACGCCGAGGCGAGGTCGTCGACGTGCATGAGCTCGCGCATCGGTGAGCCGGTACCCCAGACCTCGAGCTCGCTGTGGCCGGCGATCTTGGCCTCGTGGAAGCGGCGGATGAGCATCGGGAGCAGGTGGCCCGAGGTCAGGTCGAAGTTGTCGTTCGGGCCGTAGAGGTTGGTCGGCATGGCCGAGATGAAGTTGCAGCCGTACTGCTGCCGATACGAGTCGCACAGCTTGATCCCGGTGATCTTGGCCAGCGCATACGCCTCGTTGGTCGGCTCGAGAGGACCGGCCAGCAGCTCACTCTCCTTGATGGGCTGGTTGGCATGCCGGGGGTAGATGCACGACGATCCGAGGTACAGGAGCTTGGTGACCTCGTTGGCGCGCGACGCCTCGACGACGGTGCCGTGGATCAGCATGTTGTCGTAGAGGAACTCTGCCGGTCGGGTGCTGTTGGCGAGGATGCCACCCACCGTTCCGGCGACGAGGAACACGTAGTCCGGGCGATTCGCCTGGAACCAGTAGTTCACCGCTGCCTGATCGCGGAGATCGAGCTGGTCGCGCCGAGCCGTCAGCACGTTGCGGTGACCCGCAGCGTCGAGCCGTCTGACGATGGACGATCCGACGAGTCCTGCGTGCCCGGCGACGAAGATCCGAGCCTCACTCGCCATGGGTGACATGGAGACCAAGGGTACCGCAGGCAGACCGATCTTCAGATGGCAAGGCCGGGCCCGAGCGGCTCGTGAGGCAGCGGGCCGAGCCTGAGCGGGCAGAACGCGAGCTGCGAGAGTTGGCCCTTCCAGCGCAGCTCCTTAGTCTCGACTCGTGAGCACTCGGCGTCTGATCATCGCTGCGTTGCTGTGCGGCATGGCGATCCTGGTCGCGTTCGCCGTCCAGCTCGCCATCGCACTGTGAGCCCGCCGCTCCACGTCCGGTGGCTCGGCACCGTGCCGTATCGAGAAGCGCACTCGCTGCAACGAGGGCTCTTCGCACACGGATGCGACGACTACCTGCTCCTGCTCGAGCACCCGCACGTCTACACCGCGGGCGTCCGCGCCGAGCCTGCGAACATGCTGGTCGACCCGACGACCGTCGGTGCCGACTTCGTCGAGGCCGACCGTGGCGGTGACCTCACCTACCACGGTCCCGGCCAGCTCGTGGGCTACCCCATTCTCACCGTCCCCGGAAAGCGGGGTGGCGGCATGGCCGACACGGTCGCGTACGTACGATCGGTCGAACAGCTGGTCATCGACGCCCTCACCGAGCTGGGCCTGCCCGAGACCGGGCGCGTTGCCGGCTTCCCGGGGGTGTGGGCGGATCCGGGCTCTGAGGCCCCTCGCAAGATCGCGGCGATCGGCGTGCGGCTCAGCCGTGGCCGATCGATGCACGGTTTCGCCCTGAACGTCGCGCCCGATCTCGAGATGTTCGACCACATCGTGCCGTGCGGCATCGCCGGCAAGTCGGTCACTTCGGTCGCCGCCGAGGGGTGCGACGCGTCGATGCGGGAGGTGGTCGACGTATTCGCCCGTCTCGCAGCGGCGCGTTGGGGGACCGGTGGTACGAGTCGGGCCGACGTCGCGTGGCGGGTCCGCCCATCGGACCTGTCGCCGTTCAGCCGCGGCGCCGGGCCGGGGGAGGTCGTGCGACCCACCGAGCACGGTACGAACGTGCGGCTGCGTGGCCGGCTGGCCGCCGCCGGAGTCGACGAGGGGCGGCCGCTCCGAGACCGCAAGCCCGACTGGCTCCGGCCGAGGGTGTCGTTCGATCGCTCGGTGCTCGGCGTCAAGGCGACGATGCGAGAGCTCGATCTGGTGACGGTGTGCGAAGAGGCCGGATGTCCGAACCTGTCGGAGTGCTGGTCAGATGGCACCGCGACGTTCATGCTGGCGGGCGAACGGTGCACCCGTGCCTGCGGCTTCTGTCTGGTCGACACCCGCAAGCCCCTCGCCCTCGACCCCGGTGAGCCCGAGCGCGTCGCCGAGGCGGTCGACCGCATGGATCTCGAGTACGTCGTGCTCACGTCGGTCGCACGCGACGATCTCGGCGACGGCGGCGCGTCGCAGTTCGCAGCCACCATCGCCGCAGTGCGAACTCGGCGACCCCACGCTCGCGTCGAGGTCCTGATCCCTGACTGTCGGGGCGACGTCGAGGCGCTCCGCGTGATCATCGAAGCTCGGCCCGACGTGTTGAACCACAACCTCGAGACCGTGGCCCGCCTCCAGCGTGCTGTGCGGCCCTCAGCCGGCTATGCCCGGTCGCTCGCCGTGCTCGCCAGGGCGAAGGCGGCGGGGCTGGTGACGAAGTCGGGTCTCGTCACCGGAATGGGTGAGAGCGACGAAGAGGTGCACGAGGCCCTCAGCGACCTCCGTGGGGTCGGGGTCGACATCGTGACGATCGGGCAGTACCTACGCCCGACGTCGCACCACCTCCCGGTCGACCGTTGGGTCCCGCCCTCGACCTTCGTCGAGTGGAAGGCCTTCGGCGAGCAGCTCGGCATCGAGCACGTCGAGTCGTCGCCGCTCACGCGGTCGAGCTATCACGCACGAGGTGCATCCGACGCCGCCGGGGTCGTGCCGGTGCGCCTTTCTGTCCCGAGCTGACGGACCCGCCGGGAAGGCCGAATCAGGAGATGCGGCGGTGGGCTCGACCGCCGTACATGAGGTAGGGGGGTTGGCTGTCGCCGTCCTCGTCCTCGTCGGGATCGACGAATCCGATCAGCACGGGGAG
Organism: Acidimicrobiales bacterium; assembly: GCA_035529695.1. GTDB lineage: Bacteria > Actinomycetota > Acidimicrobiia > Acidimicrobiales > Salinilacustritrichaceae > DATKWD01. The sequence goes on from DATKWD010000069.1 coordinate 6,908, forward strand.
ACCGGTCACCGCCGAGGTCGTCACGAAGCGGTCGTGGCGACTCGGTTCGAGTACCAGCGTGGCCTCGCTGATGCCGGCGCTCCGGAAGAGCTCGTCGGGGATGATGGTCATCTCGAGCCCGTTGTCGGACGAACCCGCAACCGCGAGCCGTTGGTGCATGCGCTCGTAGATCCCGGTGTAGCGAGACGGGTCGACCTCGAGCGTGTCGTCGACCGAAGGCGGGTCGGGAGCCCGGACGTCGAGGACCTGCTCTGCCAGCGACGCCAGGACGGGGAGCGCCACCAGATCTCCGAGTGGCGAGTTGGTGAGCACTGCGATGGCTGCATCGTGGTCGGGAAAGAGCCTGAGAAACCCGCGTTGACCGACCGTGTCGCCGTCGTGGCCGATCACCTTGGTTCCGTTCCAGTCCTCGAGAACCCATCCCAATCCGCGCTCGGCGTCGTCGTACTGCTCGACCTGGGGGATCTGCAGGTCGGCGATGATTCGTGCGCCGAGAAGCTGCTTGCCGCCACCGGTCTTGCCGTGGCGCAAGTGGAGCCGGGCGAACTCGACGAGATCGGGCGCCGTGCTCAGCACTCCGCCCATCGGGGTGTTGAAACGCCCGAGCGTCCAGCCCCGGACCTCGGCGGGCTCGCCGAGGGTCTGGCGGTGGCCGGCCGCGACTCGATGGGTGATCGCGTGTTCGGTCAGCACCATCGTCATCTCGAGTCCGAGAGGCTTGAGCAGCCGCTTGCGCAGTGCTCTCGCGAAGTGATCGCCGGTGCTCTCCTCGACGAGGCGGCCGAGGACACCGAAGCCCGCGTTGCAGTAGCTGTAGAGGTCGTCGGTGGGGTGCACGAGGCCCACGTCCTCGAGCGTCGAGACGTAGCGCCACAGTGCGTCGGGGTTCCGGCCGCAGTCGATGAAGTGGTCGCCTTCGATGCCGGAGGTGTGACTCAGCAGGTGGCGCGGCGTGATCGACAACGTCGCGGTGTCATCGGCCACCCGAAACTCGTGCAGGAGCGCCCGGACCGGGTCGTCGAGGGCGACGAGGCCGGCGTCGACCAGCTGTGCGATGAGCGTCGTGGTGAACAGCTTCGAGATCGAGCCGAGCTGGAAGATGGTGTCATCGGTCGTTTCGATGCCCGTGCCGGCATTGGCCACTCCGGCAGCCGCGGTGATCGTCTCATCGCCGACCGCCATGGCCACCACGGCACCAGGAACGGCGTGGCGGCGGACGAGACGGTCGAGCTCGGACTGGAGACCGTCCCGGTGACCTTCGAGCTCGGACATCTGGGCGAGGCTAATCCCTGCGTGGCGCCGCGTCGGCTCCGTCCGACAGGATGACGTGATGACAGGCGTCCTCGACGAGCGGATGCGTCGGGTTCGTGGACAGATGCGCGAGCTCGACGTCGACACCCTCCTGTTGAGTGTCGGTCCTGATCTGCCCTATCTCACCGGCTACGAGGCCATGCCTCTCGAGCGGCTGACGATGCTGGTCGTGCCGGTCGACGCGGGTGCGAAGCTGGTCGTGCCCGAGCTCGAGGCGGCCCGAGTGCCTGCCCAGGGGGACCTGTTCGAGGTGGTGACGTGGTCGGAGACGGCCGACCCGATCTCGCTGGTCACCGAGGCGGTCCGGACCGATGGTCGAGTCGCCATCGGCGACCGGACCTGGGCGCGCTTCGTGCTGGCACTCCAGGCCGCGATGCCGGCCGCGACGTGGATGTCCGCGGTCCAGATCGTCGGGCCGCTCCGGGCGGTCAAGGACACCGCCGAGGTCGAGATGCTTCGCAAGGCCGGGGCTGCGGTCGACCGCATCGCAGCTCGGCTCCAGTCGGGCGAGATCGAACTGGTGGGTCGGACCGAAGCCGAGGTGTCCGCCGAGCTGGCTCGCCAGATCCTCGCCGAGGGACACCACAAGGTGAACTTTGCGATCGTCGCCGCCGGGGCGAATGCGGCGAGCCCGCATCACGAGCCGGGGGGCACGCGGATCACCCCGGGCGATCTCGTCCTGTGCGACTTCGGCGGCACCATGGTGGGCGCCGACGGTGTCGGGTACTGCTCGGACATCACTCGGTGCGTGTCACTCGGCGAGCCGGCACCGGAGGTCCGCCAGGCATACGACGTGCTCGAGGTCGCCCAGGCCTCTGCGGTGGACGCGGCCCGGGTCGGGGCGGCATGCGAGTCCGTCGACGCCGCGGCCCGGAGCCTGATCACCGACGCCGGATACGGCCCGTACTTCATGCATCGCACCGGGCACGGCATCGGCGTCGAAGAACACGAGGACCCCTACATCGTCGAGGGGAACACGACGCTGCTGGTCTCCGGGCATGCCTTCTCGATCGAGCCCGGGATCTACGTGCCGGATCGGTTCGGGATGCGCCTCGAGGACATCGTGGTCGCCGACGAAGACGGCCCTGATCCGATGAACCGCGCGGCCCACGGGCTCGCGGTGCTGTGATCCGGCTCGACGCAGCGACGGTGCTCCTCCAGTGGGCGACCGGCGGATTGTTCTTCGGTTGGATCACGACCCGGCGTCGCGAGGTCGGGATCGGGTACGGCTGGATGATCAGGATCACCTACCTGATGATGGCGCTGAGTGCGCTCGTGGTCGGGCTCCGGTACGACACCGTCCCGATTCGGGAAGCCGGCTCGGTCGGTGTGGTCGTTGCCACCTCGGTGGCGCTGGCGAGTTCGGTCGTCCGACGGCGTGCCGGGGTCGCCCTCGAACGGGAGCGAGTCGCCACGCGGAGCGCCCGGATCACGGAGATGACCGGGATCGACCGCCAGAGCGATGGACCGCTCGAGGGTGTCGCCGAATTCGATCCACGGCTCGATCTCGTGGCACCCGTGCTGGGACTGGTCGGCCTGCTGGCCGCAGGCGTCGACGCAGGTGATCCGATGATCCTGTCGGTGCTGCGAACCGTGGTCGGGGCGGCGTTCCTGGGGAGCATCAGCGATGCGATGCTGCTCGGGCACTGGTATCTGGTTCAGCCGGGCCTGGCTCGAGGGCCGTTGAACGAGCTGGTGCGTTGGGTGGGATTCATCTGGCCTGTCGAGGTGCTGCTGCTGCTGGTGCCGACGGGGATGTTCTCGGTGCTCTCTGGCTCGATCGACGACGGGTACGGAGGCATCCTCGGCTGGTTCTGGCTCGCCTGTGCCGTCACCACCCTGGCCCTGGTCATCGTCACCCGCGCGGCTCTGAAGGAGCGTCAGTACGCGGCGGTGATGGCGGCCACCGGACTCCTCTACCTCGCGATCCTCACCGCCTTCGGGACCGACCTCGTCGCCCGGGCCGTGCTTTCAGGCTGATCACGAGGCGCAGCGCGGCTGTCACTGGGCAATTCCGGGTCAAAACGGCACACTGGAAGCCATGCCGCGGGCCATCTGGAGTGGATCGATCAGCTTCGGGCTGGTGAACATCCCGATCAAGCTCTACACGGCCGTGTCGAAGAAGTCGGTCAGCTTCAACCAGCTCGACCGGACGACCGGCAGCCGGATCAAGTACAGGAAGGTCTCGGCTGCCGACGGCGAAGAGGTCGCCGGCGACGACATCATCAAGGGTTATGAGCTGGCTGATGGCCGCTATGTCACCGTGACCGAGGACGAGATGGCGTCGCTCGATCCGATGGCATCACGCACCATCGACCTCGAGGAGTTCGTCGACCTGGCCGACATCGACCCGGTCTTCTATGACAACGCCTACCTCGTCGCGCCCGACAAGGCCACGACCAAGCCCTATGCACTGTTGGTCCAGGCGATGGAGGAGCAGCAGAAGGTCGGCATCGCCCGGTTCGTGATGCGCTCGAAGCAGTACCTGTGTGCCGTGCGACCCAAGGACGGGATGCTCGTGCTGTCGACCATGGTGTATCCCGACGAGATCAACGATCCGTCCGAGATCCCCGAACTCGACGGCCTCGAGGACATCGAGGTGACCAAGAAGGAACTGGCCATGGCGCAGCAGCTCGTCAGCTCGCTCAGCGAGGACTGGATGGCCGACAAGTACGCCGACACCTACCGCGAGAAGGTCCTCGAACTGATCGAGGCCAAGGCGGCCGGCGACGACCGGGTGATCGAGGCGCCGCAGGCACTCGAGGAGGACAAGGTGGTCGATCTCATGGCTGCCCTCGAGGCGAGCGTCGCCGAGGCCAAGCAGGCGCGAACCCGCCACCCGACCGGCACGGACGAGGCGCAGGCGGCGCCGAAGCGGAACTCGAAGAAGAAGTCGGCCTGAGCACGCCCGCGCGAACGACGTAGTCTCGCTCGCACATGGGATATCGCCTCGGGATCGACCTCGGTACGACCTACACGGCTGCTGCGCTGTGCCGCGACGGGCGGGCCGAGATGCTGGCGTTGGGCGACCGCAGCCCGGTGATCCCTTCGGTGGTGGCGATCCGCGAGGACGGCACGGTGCTCACCGGCGAGGCCGCGGAGCGACGCGTCGCGATCGAGCCCGACCGCGTCGCCCGCGAGTTCAAGCGCCGGTTCGGTGACCCGGCGCCCATGCTGTTGGGTGGCGCTCCCTACGGAGCGGAGGTCCTCCAGGCGCACCTGCTGCGCGCCGTGGTCGACAAGGCCACCGAACGCGAGGGCGAGCCGCCCGAGCGCATCGCGCTGACCCACCCGGCGAACTGGGGTCCTTACAAGCTCGAACTGGTCGACCAGGTGATCGCACTCGCCGGGCTCGACCCCACCGAGGTCGATCTGCTGACCGAGCCCGAGGCCGCCGCCATCCACTACGCCTCCCAGCAGCGGGTCGAGCCGGGTGCGCTGGTGGCGGTCTACGACCTCGGCGGCGGCACGTTCGACGCTGCGGTGTTGCGGCGCACCGCCACCGGGTACGAGATCGCCGGTCCACCGAGCGGCATCGAGCGTCTTGGCGGGATCGACCTCGATGCCGCGGTCTTCGCGTTCGTCCAGGGCCAGCTCGACGATGGGGCCGAGGTCGATCCCGACGACCCCGATGCGCTCGCCGCGCTGGCAAGCCTGCGGCGTGACTGCGTCGCCGGCAAGGAGGCCCTCGCGGCCGACACCGACACCGAGATCGTGGCGATGCTGCCCGGAGTCCACGAACGCATTCGGCTCACACGGGCAGAGTTCGAGGACATGGCCAGGCCATCGATCGAGCAGACAGTCGTCGCACTGCAACGCGCGATCGTCGCCGCCGAGCTGCAACCGTCCGATCTGACATCGGTGCTCCTGGTCGGCGGGTCATCACGCATTCCCCTGGTCGCCCAGGCGGTCGGCAATGCCATCGGTCGACCGGTCGCCGTGGACACGCACCCGAAGTACGCCGTGGCCCTCGGTGCTGCGCTGGCCGGAGAGGAGCACGTCGAGGAGGCGGTCATCGCGACCCCCGAGGTCGTGCCGGTTCCTGTGATCCTGCCGCCACCGCCGGCCTACGCATCGACGGCATCGGTGTCACCGCCTTCGGCACCTGCGGTGCAAGCTCCATCCGTTCCACCGGCGGCGCCGCCTCCCGCAGCACCGGACCCGACCTCCGCCGGCCGGCAGGAGCCACCGAAGAAGCGCAAGGGGGTGCTGATCGGAGTCGTCGCCGTGCTGGCGTTGATCGCGGCCGTGGCCGGGTTCTCGCTGTTCGGTGGGAGCGCCGATGCATCCGAGCTGGTGCTCGAGTCGAAGGGGGCGCTCGGCGAGAACCCGTTCTCCGACGAGCCGGGCCTCGCCGGCACCCCGCCCGAGGTCACGCCGGTGACCTTCGACACTGGTGGCGCGAGTGGTGACACCATCGTCGTGAGCGAGCGAGGAACCGCGCCGGGCCTGTACGGCGGGACACGAAACGTCTCGGAATGCGACCCCGCCGAACTCGTTCAGTTCCTTCAGGACAACCCGGGGGAGGCTGCTGCCTGGGCTGAGGTGCAGGGGATCGAAGCGTCCGACATCGGGGACTTCGTCGACGGGCTCACCTCGGTCACGCTCATCAGCGACACGCGCGTGACGAACCACGGTTTCACCGACGGCGCCGCCAACCCGGTCCAGTCGGTGCTCGAGGCGGGAACTGCGGTGCTGGTCGACGAATTCGGCGTCCCCCGCGTCAAGTGCAACTGCGGGAATCCGCTGTTGGAGCCCGAGACGCTCTCGGGATCGGTCGAGACCAACGGCACGCCTTGGCCCGACTTCGACGCGACGAAGCTGCTGGCGGTCACGCCCGGTGACCTGGCCGTGAGCCGCGTCGTGCTGTCGGACATCGAAGGCGGTGACCCGTTCAGTCGCGGGGTCGGGACGAGCGGCGACGACGATGCCGAGTGCGATGCCGCCTGCGGCCTCTAGGCCTGAGCGGAGTGAGTTCGGCTCGTGAGTGACACCACCGTCGAGATCGACGGCCGGCGGTTGAAGCTGACGAACCTCGACAAGGTCCTGTACCCCGAGGTCTCCTTCACCAAGGCCGAGGTGATCGACTACTACGTGCGCGTCGCCCCGACGATGCTCACCCACGTCGCCGGTCGCGGGGTCACGCTGCGCCGCTACCCCGATGGGGTCGACGGCAAGTCCTTCTTCGAGAAACGCTGTCCGTCGCACCGTCCCGACTTCGTGGGCACCCTGCCCGGCCCCGGTGATCGGGGTGGCGCCATCGAGTACTGCCACTTCGACTCGGTCGCCGCCATGGCCTGGTGCGGCAACATGGCCGCCATCGAGGTGCACGCGCCGATGGCGCGAGGTGTCGATCTCGAGGCGCCGACCATGTGTGTGTTCGACCTCGATCCTGGTCCACCGGCGGGGATGCAGGAGTGCTGCGACGTGGCCGTCGATCTGCGAGCGGTGCTCTCCGGTGTCGGGCTCGACAGCTTCCCCAAGACGTCAGGCTCCAAGGGACTGCAGGTGTACGTGCCGCTGAACACACCCCACACTCACGACCACTGCTCGTCCTTCGCGCTGGCGGTCGCCCAGGTGCTCGAGAAGAACTACCCGGAGCGGGTGTTGTCAGTGATGACGAGAGAACTCCGAAAGGGCAAGGTCTTCATCGACTGGAGCCAGAACAGCCGTCACAAGACGACCGTGGCCGCCTACTCGTTGCGCGCGAAGTCGACGCCGACCGTGTCCACCCCGGTGAGGTGGGACGAGGTCGAGGCAGGCGCCGAGGGAGAGCCGCTGAGCTTCGAGAGCGCCGAGGTCCTCGACCGCATCGACGAACTCGGCGACCTGTTCGCGCCGACCGCGACCCTCGAGCAGGAGTTGCCCGTCAGCCGCGGCAGTTAGAGGACGGCGGCCAGTTCCTCGATGGAGATCGGGGCGGTGGCGCCGATCTGCGTCACGACCGGGAGGTCTTGGTCGTCGAGGAATGCGGCGGCGATGGACGTCTGACCCACGATGTCGGTGCTGTCCTCCAACCGCTGGCGGAACTCGGCCGGGATCGGGTCGCATGCCGACGGCAGTGAGAGCACCAGGGCGTCGTCGACGATTTCACCCTCGTACTCACAGGCTTCGCTGACCTGCGCGTTCTCGAAGACGTTGAAGATGCAGTTGGTGGTCCCCGGTTCTGGCTCGGCCTGACACCCCCACTGGAGGTTGATGCCTCCGGCGACTGCCTGCCTCTGGATGGCAAGGCTCAGCACGGTGCCGTCGCGGGGCGCGACCCCGTCACACCGCACGGCCGGAAGGTCGCCGACCGTGCCGGCCTCGCAGGTGTCGAATTCAGCGGTGCAAGGGATCTCAGAGAGGCCGTCGGCATCGCCCGCCGCGCCGCACGAGTCCGGGCCGTTCTCGGCGAAGGTCTCGACGGCGACGAACTCCATCTCGGAGTCCGATTCCGCGGGCCCGGGTTCGGGCTCCACCTCTTCCACGGGTTCTTCCTCGATGCCGTCCGAATCGTCCGTGGTGGACTCGTCGGAGCCGGAGCTCGTCGGACAACCCGACAGCAGCAGCAGGCAGGTGAGCGCCAGTGTGAGGACTCGCTTCGTGGGCATGGTCGACCTCCCCGGTGTCGATCTCCAGCCAAGGTAACCCAAGGGAGGCGCCGTTTCAGACGACGAAGTACTTGGCCTGGGGGTGATGGCAGATGATGGCGCTGGTGGTCTGTTCGGGCTGGTACTGGAAGCCGGTCTCCTCGCTCACCTCGAGGCCGATGCGGTCGCCCTCCAGGAGGTCGAACACGGTCACGTTGTCCTCCAGGTCGGGACAGGCCGGATAGCCCCACGAGTAGCGGCCGCCGCGGTACTGCTGGCGGAACAGGCCCTTGAGGTTGGGGCCGTCCTCGTCGACGAAGCCCCAGTCGGTGCGGATGCGCTTGTGCCAGAGCTCGGCCAGTGCCTCGGCCATCTCGACGCCGATGCCGTGCAGCATCAGGTAGTCCTCGTACTTGTCGGCGGCGAACAACTCGGCCGCGGCCTCGCTGATCGCCGCACCCATCGTCACGATGTGGAAGGCCGCGTAGTCGACCTCGGCGGAGGTGACCGGACGGAAGAAGTCGGCGATCGACATGAAATCGCCCTTCGCCTGTCGGGGCCAGCTGAAGCGGGTGCGCTCGGTGGTCCGTGACGTGTCGGTCCAGACGACGAGGTCGTTGCCGTCGGAGTTCACCGGGAAGTAGCCGTAGACGACCTGCGGTTGGAGCAGGCCGGCGGTCTTGGCCTCGGCGAGCTGCTGGCGGAAGACGGCCCGGACCCGGGTCTTGAAGTCGTCGTCGCTCTCGCCGTCCTCAGGCCGATAGCCCCACTGGTTTCGGTAGAGCGCGGTTTCGTTGACGAACTCGGCGATGTCGTCGATGGCGATGCCCTTGACGACCTGCGACCCGACGAAGGGAGGCTCGGGGATCTCGTTGTCATTGGCGACTGCGGGGGAGCGGTCGGGGATCGTGGCATCGCCGTCGTCGATGCGGTTCTCCTCAGCCAGCGCACGAGCGCGAGCGGGCACCTTGGATTCCGACGGCACCCGGCCCCAGTCGGGGTCGTCGTCGCCGCCCCGCTTGATCTCGCCGAGACGGTCCATGACCGCGAGTCCCTCGAACGCGTCCTTTCCGTAGAACAGGCGACCCTCGTACACCCCGCGCAGGTCGCGCTCGACGTAGCTGCGGGTGAGGGCGGCGCCTCCGAGGACGACCGGGATGTTGGACAGGTTGCGGGCGTTCAGTTCGTCGAGGTTGTCGCGCATGATGAGCGTCGACTTCACGAGGAGCCCGCTCATCCCGATGGCATCGGCGCCGACCTCGGTCGCCTTGTCGACCATCTCACCGATCGGGATCTTGATGCCGAGGTTGTGCACTTCGTAGCCGTTGTTGGTGAGGATGATGTCGACCAGGTTCTTCCCGATGTCGTGGACATCGCCCTTCACGGTGGCGAGCACGATCGTGCCCTTCGCCGAACTCTCGTCGGTCGACTCCATGTGCGGCTCGAGGTGGGCCACCGCCATCTTCATGGTCTCGGCCGATTGCAGCACGAACGGCAACTGCATCTCGCCGGCGCCGAACAATTCGCCGACGACCTTCATGCCCGCGAGCAGGTGGTCGTTGATGATGTCGAGCGGCGCCATGCCCTCGGCCATCGCCAGCTCGAGATCGTCGCCCAGGCCGTCACGGTCGCCGTCGATGATGCGGTGGCTCAGACGCTCGGCGACCGGCCAGCCCGAACGGTCTTCCTTCTCGACCGCCACCGACTCGACGTCCTCGAAGAGGTCGAGCAGCTTGGTGAGCGGGTCGTAGTCGGCGTCGCCGTCGGCCAGCGCTCCGGCCGTGCCACGACGGTCGTAGATCAGATCGAGGCAGACGTCGCGCTGCTCGTCGGGGATGCGGTTGAGCGGCAGGATTCGTCCGGCGTGCACGATGGCCGAGTCGAGACCCGCTTCGGCACACTCGTGCAGGTAGACCGAGTTGAGGACGTGCCGAGCAGCCGGCTTGAGCCCGAAGCTGATGTTCGACAGCCCGAGCGTCGTGTGGACGCCGGGCAGGTTGTCCTTGATGAGCCGGATGCCCTCGATCGTCGACATGCCGTCGCCGCGGCTCTCTTCGAGGCCGGTTCCGAGCGTGAGGGCGAGCGGATCGAAGATCAGGTCGGAGGGTTCGAGTCCGTAGCGCTCGATGGCCAGGTCGTGGATGGCCTTGGCCGACCGGAGCTTCCACTCGGGCGTGCGGGCCTGGCCCTCCTCGTCGATGCACGTGCACACGACGGCGGCGCCGTACTCCTTGGCGAGTGAGAGGAACCGGTCGAATCGGGTGCCGGGGGCATCGCCGTCCTCGAGGTTGACCGAGTTGAGGATGGGTCGGCCACCGATCCACTGGAGGGCGGTCTCGACGACGTCGGGCTCGGTCGAGTCGATCATGAGCGGTGCGCTCGACTGGGTCGTGAACCGGCTGGCGACCTCTTCCATGTCGACGTTGCCGTCGCGGCCGACGTAGTCGACGCACACGTCGATGACGTGCGCGCCACCGGCGACCTGGTCCTTGGCCATCTTGACCGTGGTGTCCCAGTCGCCGTCGATCATCGCCTCACGGAAGGCCTTCGAGCCGTTGGCGTTGGTGCGCTCGCCGATGATGAGCACCGACGCGTCCTGCTCGAACGGCACGAAGCTGTAGACCGACGTGACCCCGGGGATGTGCTGGGGCTCGCGCTTGGCCGGGGTCAGGTCCTTGAGTTCGGCCAGGGCCGCGATGTGCGTCTGGTCGGTGCCGCAGCAGCCGCCGATGACCTGCACGCCGAACTCGGTGATGAAGCGACGCTGGGCGTCGGCCATCTGTTCGGCGGTGAGGTCGTAGTGCATCGCACCGTCGACCACCGACGGCATCCCGGCGTTGGGCAGGCACGAGATCGGCATGCGCGAGTGGGCCGAGAGGTGGCGCAGGTGTTCGCTCATCTCGCCGGGCCCGGTTGCGCAGTTGAGGCCCACGACATCGACGCCGAGCGGGTCGATCGCGGCCAGTGCCGCGCCGATCTCGGTGCCGGGCAACATGGTGCCGGTCATCTCGATGGTGACCTGGGCCTGGATCGGGACCTGGCGGCCCTCGGCCTTCATGGCCCGCTGGCACGCGATCACCGCTGCCTTGAGCCCGAGCAGGTCGAACTGGGTCTCGATCAGGAAGAGGTCGACCCCACCCTCGAGCAGGCCACGGGCCTGCACCTCGTAGGCGTCGCGCAGGTCGGCGAAGGTGATGTGGCCGAGCGTGGGCATCTTGGTGCCGGGGCCCATCGACCCGGCCACGAAGCGGGGGCCGTCGTAGCTCGACGCGACCTCCTTGGCGATGCGGGCGCCGGCGACGTTGATCTCGTGGGTCTTGTCGCCGATGTCGTACTCGTCGAGCGGCACCGAGAACGCGCCGAAGGTGGCCGTCTCGGTGACGTCGGCGCCCACGTCGAAGTACTGCTCGTGGAGGCCCGCGATGACGTCGGGCCGGGTGAGGCACAGCATCTCGTTGCAGCCTTCGAGGGACTCCCCGCCGAAGTCGTCGGCCGTCAGGTCGAGCCGCTGCACATAGGTCCCGAAGGCACCGTCGTAGACGACGACCCGTTCGTTGATGAGCTCGAGGTACGACGGCTGACCCATAGCTGG
>DATKWD010000070.1:0-11666 GCA_035529695.1 Acidimicrobiales bacterium
GATCGTCTTGAGCACCGGCTTGTTGAGACTTGCCAGCGGCTTCATCGCCGCTCGGACGATGACGTCCTCGCCAGTCGTCATGCCACCCTCGACCCCGCCGGCCAGTGCGCTGTCGCGGACGTAGTGCTCGCCGTCCCACGAAATCGGATCGTGCGCTTCGCTGCCCACTCTGCCGGCCACCTCGAATCCGTCGCCGATCTCGACCCCCTTCACGGCCTGGATGCTCATGAGCGCCTGGGCCAGCAGCCCGTCGATCTTTCGGTCCCAGTGCACGTGGCTGCCAAGACCGACCGGCACCGAGCTGGCGATGACCTCGACGATGCCGCCGAGGCTGTCGCCGTCCTTGGCTGCGGCCTTGATCTCGGCGACCATCGCGGCCGCCGCATCGGGGTCGAAGCAGCGAACCTCGTTGGCGTCGACGGTTTCGAGATCCGCAGCCGTCGGGCGTCGTGTCGAGGCCGGCACGCGAGCGGCGCCCATCTGAATGACGTGCGAGAACACGTCGATGCCGAGGGTGCCGAGCAGCAGCTTGGCCAGGGTGCCGGCAGCGACCCGCGCCGCGGTTTCGCGAGCCGATGCCCGCTCGAGCACGTCGCGCGCGTCGGTGAATCCGTACTTCTGCATCCCGGCGAGGTCGGCATGGCCCGGACGTGGCTGCGTGAGGGGGTCCTTCGTGCTGCCCGGCGCAGGCGACATCTCCTCGTGCCACTTGTCCGAACGCTCCCACTCGGAGTTGCCGATCTGGATCGCCACGGGTGATCCGAGGGTCCGGCCGTGCCGAATCCCGCCCACCAACGTGATCTCGTCCTGCTCGAAACGCATCCGCGGACCGCGCCCGTACCCCAGCCGTCGTCGCGCGAGTTCCGACGCGATGTCGCCCGCGGTGACGGACAGGCCTGCCGGGAGACCCTCGACGATCACGGAGAGGGCAGCCCCATGGGACTCGCCGGCGGTGAGATAGCGCAACATGACGCGCCGAAGGCTACTGGCACGCCCGGATCAGCCGATGATCGAATTCCCCGCCAGGACCACGATCACGCACCCGATCGCAAGGGCGGGACCGAAGGGGAACGGACGGCTCCGTCGACGAGCCACGAGGCTGACGACACCCATGAGCGTGCCGAGCAGCGATCCGATGAGTGCGCCCCAGATGACCCACGAGAGTGGATAGGTGAACCACGGACCGGCTGGGTCGGCCTGCCATCCGAGCCAGCCGAGCACCAGACCCATCACACCGGCGAGTCGCACGTCGCCGAACCCCATCCGACGCGGGCTGACCAGGTGGAACATGAAGAGGAACCCGAAGTACGAGATCGCACCGACCGCCGCGCCGGCGATCCGCCCTGGCTCGTCGTCGATGAGCGACACCGCCACGATCGTGGGGATGAGCAGTGCGTGGGTGCCATAGATGAAGCGGTTCGGGATCCGCATGACCCACAGGTCCACCGCAGCCATGGCCACCAGCGATGCGAGCAGGATCAGGACCGGGATGAGGTCGAGTGACCACCCGAACACCGCACCGGCGGCTGCCCACAGCGCCGCCACCAGGACCTCGACGACCAGGTAGCGCGTCGCGAGCCGATGATGCTCGGCTCCGCGGCATCGACCGAAGGTCCCGACCCACGAGATCGCTCGTGAACCCCACGGAGACAGTGCCGACCCGCAACCGCGGCATCTGGCCGGAGTGTCACGCAGCGCGCTTGCTGGAGCGAGCTCTCCTCCGAACTGAGGCAGCACGACCCGCCACCCGACCCATCGGACGATCGCCGCGTTCAGGAACGAAGCGACGATGATCCCGGCGAGGGCGAGCGCGATGACGAGAACGGCGTCCACGGCCGACACGGTACGAGGTCACGGCAACGGGACCGGGTAGGCCGTCACTTCTGTCGCCTTGACCTCGGACCACACCCTCGTGCCCACGACGAGGCCGAGCCGATCCGCCGAGCCCGCCGTCAGTTCCGCGACCAGTGGGACCTCGCCTCCGAGGTCGACGCGCACCCTCGCACCGACCTGCTCGGCACCCATCACTTCACCCAACCAGATGTTGCGGGCACTCGATGCAGTCGGGCGCACGGTGTGGACCGCGACCGAGGAAGGATCGAATCGAGCGAAGACCTCGACGCCGGGCTCGACCTCGTCACGGCACACAACCGTTGCGCCCGACGTGGTGACCACCCCTTCGGCCGCTCCGACGCCGCGCACGAGGTTGACGCCGAGGAGATCGGCTGCCCACGCAGACCGTGGATGACGGGCGATGTCAGCCACCGAACCCTCGTGGGTGACACGGCCGTCCTCGATCACGACCAGGACATCGGCCAGGATCATTGCGTCGATCGGATCGTGGGTCACCAGCACCGTGCACCGCCGGTCAGTCCGGAGCACGCTCGGGAGATCGCGGCGAAGGTCCTGACGAGCGGCTGCATCGAGACTCGCGAACGGCTCGTCGAGCAGGAGCAGCGACGGGTCACCCACCAGGCCGCGTGCCAGCGCGACGCGTTGTGCTTCGCCGCCCGACAGTTCTGCCGGCAGACGGTCGGCGAAGCCAGCGGCTCCCACCCGCTCGAGGTCTGCGTTCGCCAGGCGGCGTGCCTCACGACGCGAATGTCCACGTGCCTCATGGGCGAACGCGACGTTGTCCCGCGCGCTCAGGTGCGGGAACAGGCGCAGGTCCTGGAACACGATCCCGACATCGCCCGGACTCGGCAGTCCGGAGGCATCGCCGACCTCGAGGCCGGCGAGGGCGCGAAGCAGCGACGTCTTCCCCGCCCCGTTCGGCCCCATCACCGCCACGACGGTCGCCGGGGCCATCTCGAGATCCACGTCGAGATCGAAGTCGCCCCGTTGCACGACGACGCGACGTCGCGGGCTCATGAGCGCACTCCCGACAACCATCGGCCTCGCAGCCCCACCAACACAGCGAGCGAGGCGGCGATCAGCAGGAGGCTGAGCGCCAACGCCGCGTCGGGATCGCTCCGGAGCGCTTCCACCACGGCGAGCGGCATCGTCTGGGTTCGGCCTCCGAGGTTGCCGGCGAACGTCACCGTCGCGCCGAACTCGCCGAGCGCCCTGGCGAGGGCCAGCGCGGTCCCCGCCGCCAGCGAGGGCGCGATGAGCGGAACCGTGATGCGCCTGAAGACCAACCACCTCGACGCACCCACGGCGGTTGCCGCCTCGGCGAGCCGTTCCTCGACCCCACGCAGACCAGCCTCGACGGTCACGACGAAGAACGGCAGCGCGACGAAGACCTGAGCGAGCACCACTGCAGCCGGCGTGAACGGCAGCCGGATTCCCACGGCGTCGAGCGGACCTCCGAGGAGCCCGCGTCGGCCGAATGCCTCGAGGAGCGCAACCCCGCCGACGACGGGCGGCAGGACCAGGGGAAGCAGCACCAGCGAACGCACCAGCGCCACTCGAACCCCGGATGCCTGGGCGAGGAACATGGCGAGCGGCGTGCCGAGCACGACACAGAGCACGGTCGCACACATCGCGGTCACGACAGAGAGCCGCAACGCGTCCGACACCACCGGCCGGCCGAGCACCTCCGCGAGGTCACCCCACGGAGTCCGCAGCACGATCGCCACGAGTGGGAGCAGCAGCAGGGCGATGGCGAGCGCGGCGATGACACCCATTCCACGCGGCAACCCGCGTCTCGGCTCGGTCACGGAGCTTCGAACCCTGCAGCGGCGAACACCTGTTGCGCCTCGGGAGACCGGAGGAATGCGACGAACTCGGTGCTGCCGGACGGCGGATCAGATCCGACCACTGCGGCGAGATACGGCGTCGTTCCGGCGAGGTCGATGGGGACGACCTCGATGGCCTCACCACCGACGATGGCATCGGTGGCATACACGAGCGCGGCGTCCAGCTCGCCGGCCACCACCTTGGCGAGCAGCGAGCGAACATCGGGTTCTTCGGTGTCGACGGCAGGATCGATGCTTCGGGCGGCGAGCTCCGATCGCGCCAGTGAACCGCAGGGAACGCTCGGGGCGCACAGCCCGACCGCGAGGCCACGCTCGGCGAGGTCGGCGAGTCCCGTGACGTCAGCTCGCGGTCTCCGCACCAGGACCAGCCGGTTCCTCGCGAAGACCACAGGGTCCGATGCCTCGCCCGAGTCCACCGCGATGCCCATCGTCACCTCGTCGGCGGCGAGGAAGACCCCCGACGGTGCTCCGTCTCCGATCTGTGCGGCGAGCGCAGAACTACCACCCACGTTGAGCCGGAAGTCGGTACGGCCCCCGGTCACGCCGAAGGCGTCGACCAGATCCGGAACGACGTCGGTCAGCGACGCCGCGCTGTGGAGCACGGGCTCGTTCAGGTCGCCTGCACAACCGGCGGCGACGAGCGCCAGGATCAACATGAGGCGGCCGATGGCGCGAACGGTAGTTGGTGCCGAGCAGCGACCAGAATGGGTGCATGTGGGTTGTCGTCGTCGAGCCCTACTACGACGGCAGCCACCGCGCCTGGGCCGATGGCTACGCCGCACACAGCGCTCACGATGTCACCGTGATCGCGCACAAGGGATCCTTCTGGAAGTGGCGCATGCACGGAGCCGCCCTGACGCTCGCCCACGAACTGGCCGCCCTCGTGGCCGAGCGAGGTGCCACACCCGATGTGGTCGTCGTCTCGGACATGGCGGATGTGGCGTCGTTCAGGGGTCTTGCACGGACGAGTCTCCGCGACTGCCCGGTCGTCGCGTACTTCCACGAGAACCAGCTCACGTACCCCCTCTCACCGTCGGCCCTCCCCGACCTGTCCTACGGGATGCGGAACTGGCTCTCGATGGCGGCCGCGGACGAGATCTGGTTCAACAGCGCATACCACCGGGACGAGATGGCGCGGGCCCTCCCGGCACTCCTCGGTTCGATGCCCGATCACCGCCACACCCCACTCATCGACGCGGTCCTCGGTCGGACCCGGGTCATGCCGGTCGGCATCACCCTGCCCCGGGTCGTCGATGGAGGCCGCAGCGACGCAGGCCCGCCGATCGTGCTGTGGAACCAACGATGGGAGTACGACAAGGACCCGGACCGATTCTTCGCCGCGGTCGATCGCGCAGCGGATCGCGGGATCTCGTTCCGGCTCGCGGTGGCAGGTCAGAACTTCCGCAGCCGCCCGGCCGAGTTCGAGGCCGGCGGGACCCGTCACGCGAGCCGCCTCGTGCACTACGGCGAGGCCGACCCGGCGACCTACCGCGACCTCCTCGACCGTTGTGATGTCGTGGTCAGCACGGCTCGACACGAGTTCTTCGGGGTCGCGGTCGCCGAGGCGATCGCCTCGGGTTGCTCGCCGGTGCTTCCGAACGCGCTCGCCTACCCCGAACTTGTCGGCGCAGCGTTCGCCCATGTGCTGTACGACGACGACGAGGGACTCGACCAGCGCCTCGATCGGACGATCGAGCAACGGGCGCACGGCGAGGTGCCCGATCCGGAACTCCGGGAGTCCGTAGCCGCCCGCTATGCCTGGCCGAAGGTGGCCACCGACTACGACCGCCGATTGGCGGCGCTCGTCAGTTGTTGACCGAGCCGAGAAACTTCAGCAGCAGCCCACGGTTGATGTCTTCGTCGTCCTCGACGACTTCGTCGAGAGCAGCGTCGCGCTCCTCTTCGGTCGAGGCGCTCGCCGCGGCATGCACGGCCGCTGCGGCCTTCGGGCTGAGGTTCGCGAGCTGACGAGAGAGGTCCTCGTCGGACACGTCGTCGAAATCGACCGCCGAGGGCGGTGCGGGTTCGACCATCTCCTTCTCGGCGGCATCGCCGTTGCGGGCTGCGAGCCCCGGGAACACATCGGCCAGGAATGCATCGTCGGCAGAGATCCCGGCATCGGCCAGCGGATCATCGCCCGACCCGACACCTGCATCGCCCTGCATCTCGAACGGCACGACGTTGTCGGCCACCATCTCCTGAGCGAGTTCACCAGCGTCGAACTCGACGCTCGACATCCCGGCCGCCTCGGTCGGGTCACTGCCGTTGCTCGGAACGCTTCCATTACTCGGTTCGGTGTCTGCCGCGGCGAGCGACGAGAGGCGGTCGCTGACCGTTCGCGCTCCGACGTCTTCGCCCATGACGGCCAGGCCGGCTTCGATCAGATCCTTGACCGTGCGGGACACGTCGACCTCGCCGAGGTCGAGCGAATCGCCGATGCCCCGGACCGTCCGACCGCTCCCGACTGCGGCGATCGTCCGCCACCGGCCCGATGACACGATGACCTCGTGGCCCGGGAGGTCGGTGGCGAGGGTCACCCAGTGGTCGAGGGACGGCACGACCTTCTCGATGTCGCGCCACTCGACGAGCATGGCCTCGGCGTCGACGAGCACTTCGTCGACAGCAACCGGATCGCCCTTGGTCTCGGGCTCGATGTTCTCGTCGAACGAGAACGTCCCTTCGGCGAACCGCAACAGGTCGAACACCACGTCGACAACAGCACGATGATCAGCGACGCGAGTCGAATCGGCCGCGACGATCTTGCCGGAGGACAGGTGGACCGAGCCGCTGACGCCGTCCCCATTGAGCACGAGACAACCCGTGTTCTTGGTGGTGTCGAGCAACCGGAGCACGTCCGGTAGCGCAAAAGTCTCGAGGGTGCCCTGAAGGGCCATGATGGTCTCCAAATCGCCGCTTGCAATCCCATCGGCCGATTCGGACTCGACCTTCAGAGTTTTTTGGAAAGAATCGCGCGGCGCATCTGCTCGACCGGTGGGTCCTCTCCGGTCCATCGCCGAAACGCATGGGCAGCTTGGTGCACCAGCATGCTGACACCGTTCGCCGTCGCCAGGCCGAGTTCGCGGGCTGCGCTGAGCAACGGGGTCTCGCTCGGCTCGTACACCAGGTCGACCACGACCTGGCCCGTGAGCAGGTGGAGGTCGAACGGCAGCCGGCCGTCGCCCATGCCGACCGGAGTGGCCTGGACGATGACATCGACGGCCGCGAGCTCCGACGGAACCGCCACCCGTCCAACCGGCCCGGCCATCGATGCGGCGATCTGGGCGCGTTCGTCGCTGCGATTGACCACCAGCACCGAAGCCGCGCCGGCATCTCCGAGTGCGGAGATGACCGCTCGCGCCGCACCACCGGCCCCCACCACCCCGAACGTGCGCCCAGACGGGGTCACTCCGAGGTCGTCGGCGAGCCCGTCGACGAAGCCCGCACCGTCGGTGTTGTACCCGACCAGTTCGTCGCCGTCCCACGCGATGCAGTTGACGGCGTCGAGTCGCGCTGCGGTGGGGTCGAGGCGATCGAGACCCGCGATCACGTCGGACTTGAGCGGCATGGTCACCGACATCCCGCCAAGGCCGAGGGCCCGCATGGCGGCGACGGCAGCGCCTCCGCCCCCGCGCTCGATCTCGAACGCGGCGAATACCCAGTCGAGGCCGAGCGCCGCGAACCCGGCGTTGTGGATGACCGGCGAGAGCGAGTGTCGCACCGGCGAGCCGATCACCGCTGCGAGCGTCGTGCGGCCCGAGATCATCCGCAGCCGAGGCCCTGCTGGCGACACGCTTCCTTGGCGCGCAGGAACTCCTGATTGCTGTCGGTGAAGAAGTGATTCCCCTCGGCGTCCATCAGGACGTAGAAGGTCCACGGCCCCGGCTCCGGGTTGAGAGCAGCCTCGATCGCTCCGCGGCCGGGGGCGGCAATCGGCGTGGGGGGCAGGCCGAGGGTCCGCCTCGTGTTGTACGGCGAGTCGCTCTGGAAGTCGAGCGCATCGCGGTCACGCCCTGCGAGGATGGCTTCGTAGCGCGACGTGGCGTCGATACCGAGTGGGATGCCCTGCTCCAGACGGTTGTGGATGACCCGGCTGATCTTCGCACGGTCGCCGGGGACTTTGGCCTCCTCCTCGATGAGCGACGCCAGGATCACCACCTCGTACCTCGACAACCCGAAGGATGCCCCGATGCCGTCCGCGTCGAGTTCGTCCAACACGGCATCCATCTGATCGGCCAGACGCTGGAGCACCTGCTGCTCGGTCTCGTCGTCGTCCACCTGATAGGTGTCGGGGAACAGCAGACCCTCCATCGAAGGCTCGTCGGCGGGCTTGGTGCGACTGGTGATCGCACCCGATGCGAGGAGCTGGTCGAGGGACTCGACCGAGAATCTGTCGATGCCCAGCTCGGGGTCAGCCAATCGTTCGGTGATCTCGGTCACCGTGTACGCCTCGGGGATCGTGAAGCCATCATTCTCCGGTGGAGCGGGGCCGGCTTCGAGCAACGCGACGACCTCGTCCATCGCCGCGTTGGTGGGCAGGGTGTACTCGCCGGCCTGGAAAGGGCCGCCACCGTTCAGGCGCAGGTACCAACCCCAGACCCGCGAACTCGAGATGACGTCGTTGTCGACCAGGAGCTGACCGATGTCGTCGGAGGTGGCACCGACCGGCACCACCACGGCAACCGGAGGGCCCTGCTCGCCACCCGGGTCGACTTCTCCCTGGTACCAGAACCAGCCGTAGGCGGCGACGGCCGAGGCCAGCAACACGACCACGCCGAGCACTGCGAGCCAACGTGCGCAACCGCCTCGGCCGGTGCGGGTGCGGATCGTCGCGTACTCGTGATGCAGGTCGTCGTCATCAATGTCGTGATCGTCGTACTCGTAGTCGTACTCGTACGCATCGTCGTGGTCCCAGGTCAAGGGGTCGGCCGGATCGGGGCTGCGGGTCGGGTCGGTGGGGTCGTCGTTCATGGGCTCGGATGGCGGGTCGGTTCGTGTGGGCTGTCGAGCCACGACTGCAGGATCACCGCAGCCGCCACCTTGTCGACCACCTTTCGGCGTTGCTTGGCGTCGAGATGCTGTGCGAGGAGGGCCCGTTCGGCCGCGACCGTACTCAGCCGCTCGTCCTGGGTCTCAACGCGGACTCCGAGACCCGTGCGCAGCTCGTCGGCCTCGACGAGGGCCTTCGCCGCAGCAGGACCGATCGAGCCGTCGAGTGACAACGGCAACCCGACGACGATCAGCTCTGCCTCGACCTCGTCGTAGAGCGTCCGGATGCGACGGTGGTCGGATCGACGGTCTTTGCTCCGCTCGACGACCTGGTAGGGCGTGGCGACCCTTCCCTCGCTGTCGCAGAGCGCGACACCGATCCGCCGAGATCCGAGATCAAGCCCGATGGCCCGCGGCATTCCTCAGCGGCCCGCGATGGCGTCGCGAACCAGGCCCAGCGCGTCATCGATTCCGTCGGCGTTCTTCCCGCCCAACATCGACAGGTGGGGATCGGGGCGGCCGCCTCCCTGGATCAGTCCGGACGCCGGGGCGATCAGTGCACCCGCGTCGACGTCGACATCTGACCGAACCGCAGCGACGAGCGCCGCACCGCCGCCCTCGGGCTCGGACCCGATCACGACGACGCCGACCCCCTTGTCGCGGATGGCCACGGCGAGGTCGCGAAGCGCTCCGCGATCGATGCCGTCGACACGGGTCACCAGGACGCCGTCGGCTGCTTCGGCGGCGAGACCGTCGGCCCGGCCGAGCGACAACTCGCTCCGGATCGCCTTGATCTCGTTGCGCAGGTCCTTGATCTCGCCCATTCTCCGACACGCCGCATCGACCACTTCGCCCACGGGCACCCCGATTGCATCGGCCACGGCATCGAGCTGCGATCGGAGGTCGCGGAGACGTTCGATCGGGCCGGTGCCGGTCACCGCCTCGATCCGGCGGAGGTTCGAGCCGATCGATGATTCGCTGATGATCTTGATCGGACCGATGTCGCCGGTCGCGGCAACGTGGGTTCCGCCGCAGAACTCGACCGACGGCCCAGCCTCGAGCACCCGCACTCGGTCTCCGTACTTGTCGCCGAAGAACGCGATGGCTCCGAGTTCGGTCGCCTCGTCCTTGGAGGTCTCGTAGTGCCGGACGGGTTCATTGCGCAGGATCAGGGCGTTCGCGAGGTCCTCGATCCGGATCAGTTCGTCGTCGGTGACGGGGTCGAAGTGGCTGAAGTCGAATCGCAGCCGGGCATCGTCGACGAGCGAGCCCTGCTGCTTGACGTGTTCGCCGAGCACCTCGCGCAACGCCCAGTGCAGGACATGGGTGCCGGTGTGGTTCCGACGAATACGGGCCCGACGGTCGGCATCGATCGCCACCCGGACTCCTTGGCCGACCTCGAAGCTCCCTTCGACCCCGACCAGGTGATGGCCGTGTAACCCGGGGAGCACGAAGGTGGTGTCTGCGACGACCGCCGATGCCGTCTCGGAGGTCACCGTCCCGGAATCGCCAACCTGGCCGCCGGACTCGGCGTAACACGGCGTGCGGTCGAGGACGAGGACGTCGCCCACCACTCCGAGCACCACGGCATCGCTGGCGCTCTCGTCGCGACCGGTGAACCCGGTCGAGCCGTGCTCGGCGAGGATGGCCTGGAACGCATCGATGTCCTCGCCGGTTGCGACCCCGCCACCTCTTCCGGCCGCCCGGGCACGCTCACGTTGGGCCTCCATCTCGGTGTGGAAGGCCTCGACGTCGACCCTCCTCCCGCGGTCATCGACGATCTCCTCGGTGACCTCGAGCGGGAAACCGTAGGTGTCGTGGAGGAGAAAGGCGTCGGCCCCCGGGAGGGCTTCACCCTCGCCGAGCTGCTCGAGCTTCTCGTCGAGGATCGCCACGCCGGTCTTGAGTGTCTGGCGGAACTTCTCCTCTTCACGAGAGCAGATGCCGAGCACGAGATCTCGGTTGGCCTCGAGATCGGGGTAGGCCTCGCCCATCACCTCGATGCACGACTCGACCAGCGGCACCGTCACGACCTTGGTGACGCCCAGGAGATAGGCGAATCGCACGGCGCGGCGAATCACGCGTCGGAGCACGTAGCCGCGGTCCTCGTTCGACGGCACGACCCCGTCGCTGACCAGGAACGCCATGGTGCGGGTGTGATCGGCGAGCAGTCGCAGGGCCACGTCGGTGCGTTCGTCGGTGCCGAGCGTCGAACCCGTCACCGACTGCGCGGTGTCGAGCAGCCTCGACACCGAATCGGCGACGTAGAGCGACGGGCTGTCCGCCAGCACACCGAGAATCCGTTCGAATCCGGCACCGGTGTCGATTCCTGGTGCCTCGAGGTCGGTCAGTTCGCCGTCTGCGCCGCGGAAGTACTGCGGAAACACCAGGTTCCAGAATTCGACGAACCGTTTGTCAGCATCGGGGTTGGCTGGCCCGCCTTCGGGACCGTGTGCCGGACCGAAGTCGAAGAAGAGCTCCGACGACGGACCACACGGCCCGGTGTCGCCCATCTCCCAGAAGTTGTCCTTGTCGAGCCGTTGAATCCGCTCGCGAGGAAAGCCGACGGCGTCGGCCCAGATGTCCTCGGCCTCGTCGTCGGAGGTGTGCACCGTGATCCAGATGCGGTCAGCATCGATGCCGAGCGCTTCGGTCGCGAACTCGTAGGCCCAGGGAATCGCCTCGGCCTTGAAGTAGTCGCCGAAGCTGAAGTTGCCGAGCATTTCGAAGAAGCTCAGGTGCCGGAGGCTGCGCCCGATGTCGTCGAGGTCGTTGTGCTTGCCGCCGAGCCGCACGCACTTCTGGACCGACGTGGCCCGGCGCGGCTCGTAGGGGGGCTCCTCCTCGCCGAGGAAGTAGGGCACGAACGGCATCATCCCGGAGTTGACGAACATGGGCGCGGACGGGTGATGCGGGATCAAGCCGGCCGAAGGCACCACGGTATGCCTGCGGGCGACGAAGAAGTCGGTCCATGTTCGA
>DATKWD010000071.1:0-16405 GCA_035529695.1 Acidimicrobiales bacterium
CTGCGTGTAGAACCGACGGGGTGACCACTGTCGTCGACCTGTTGAACCTCGATGCACTCGGCGACGACCGGTTCCTCGCCCACAATCCCGACGAGGACCGCCGAAGGGTGTTCGGCGGGCAGGTCGTGGCCCAAGCGCTCATGGCGGCCACGGGCACCATCGAGGCCGATCACCTCGTGCACTCGCTCCACGCCTACTTCCTGCGCGCCGGATCGATGGCGCAGCCGATCGAGATGGCCGTCGAACGCCTCCGCACCGGCCGCCAGGTCAGCGCCCGTCGGGTGACCGCATTGCAGGAGGGCAAGGCCATCCTCATCCTGTCAGCCTCGTTCCACCAACCCGGTGGACAGGGCGAGTTCCATGTGACCGGACCGACAGGAGTACCGGGCCCAGAGCACGGGCTCCCCCGGACCCGTCACTCCAACCGCTACGGCATCGAGGCCCTCGACGCGAGCTTCGACCAACCGACCGGGACCGGCCGCCGCCTGTGGTTCCGGAGCACCGACGACCTCGGCGACGACCCGGCCCTTCACCGAGCGGTCGTGGCCTACCAGACCGATCACGGGCCCTTCGGCTCGGCCCGTCGGGTCGTCGACGCCTCCGTCGGGGGCTTCGACGACATGTTCCGGGCCAGCCTCGACCACGCAATCTGGTTCCACCGACCGTTTCGCGCCGATGACTGGCTGCTGCACGACATCGACGCCATCAGCTATCACGGCGATCGCATCCTCACGAATGCCGGCGTCTACGACGCCAAGAACCGCCGAGTCGCCACCGTCACCCAGGAGATCCTCGCCCGAGCTTCCTGATTCGGGCCGGAGCCGGGTGAGCTACTCGCCGCCGTCGAGCTTGTCGACCTGGTCTTGGACCGCTTCGTCGACCTTCCCGAGTTGTTCGGAGTACTTGCCGTCGGTCTTCTCATCGGCCACGTCGGTGGCCTTGTCGACGCCGTCGGCGACCTTGTCCTTGTTGCCGCCGATCATGTCTTTGATCTTGTCCAGCAGTCCCATCGTTGGAACGTCCTTTCGGGGAGGGAAAGCCCGGAGGCTAGCCGAGGTGAGGCACTCGACGCTTGGTGAGGGTCCGAACAGGTTGCGCGCGTCGAGCTGCGCCCGGCACGGCGGGGCCACCTGCACGAGACGAGGCGATGCTCGCTCGATCGCCGAGAACCAGGGTGTGACTCACCCCGACATCACAGTCGCTACGGTGCCTCGAGTGGCAGACGACCAGATCGAAGCGGCCGGCGGCCTCGTGGTCCGCACGCGGAAGGGCCGGCCCGAAGTCCTCGTCGTGCACCGGCCGGAGTACGACGACTGGACGCTGCCCAAGGGAAAGCTCGAAGACGGCGAGAAGGCACGCGACGCCGCACTTCGAGAGGTCCTCGAGGAGACCGGCTATCACTGCGTGCTTGGCGACCGGCTGCCATCAGTGCGCTACGAAGCCGCCAACGGCCGGCCGAAGCGGGTGCGCTACTGGTTGATGGAGGTCGACCACGGCGGCTTCGTCGAGAACGACGAGGTCGACGAGATCGGTTGGTGGCACGCCGACAGGGCCGCCGAGCGACTCAGCTACCGGCACGACCAGCAGCTGGTGACCGACGCACTGCTCGGGATCAACGGGACAACGGCCGACTGACGGCACGCAGCACCTTCGTCACCTGTTCGTCACAGAACCCGCTTGCAGGACCACGGACCCCAGCCCTGGGCGTCGAAGAGCATGCGCGCGTACATGGTGTTCCAGTACGGGTCGTAGACCTTCGACCAGGACGCCCCGGTGCGGCGCTCGAAGGCGGCGCGGTGGACGCTGTTGATCTGGAAGAGGCCGTGGTTGCCGCCGCCCGAACTCACGGCGGCAGGGTTCAGGCCGCTCTCGCAGGAGGCGATCTTCACGGCATCATTGGCGTGTTGCTGGAAGAAGAACCCGATGTGTTCTTGCGGGGTGGCGCCAGGGCTGCACGCGCCGAACAATCCGGCGGCGGTGGCGATGGCCGCGATGCAGAGCACTCTTTTGAACATGGGAGGAAACGTTCCTTTCGGACACCGGCAACGGTTGGTCGGCGCCTTGGGGGAGACACATGATGGTCATGTTGTCATGCAAATGCAACATTCCGCCTTGTGAAACCCGTCACAAATGCAAACTCGAGTTGCACGATCCCAAAACGACGATGAGCGCCCGTCGTGTCGACGAGCGCTCATCACCGAGCGGAGAGGGTGGGATTTGAACCCACGGACGGGTTGCCCCGTCACTTCCTTAGCAGGGAAGCACCATCGGCCGGACTCGGTCACCTCTCCATGCACCGATGACTCTAGGCGACAAGCGCCCCGCTAGCTTCACTGCAATGAGGCGATGGGTCGGGCTGCTCGCCATTGCGGGAACGTTGCTGGCTGCGTGCGGGTCCGACGGCGAAACGGCGGCTCCGCCGGCCAGCACGAGCACGTCCGCCGCGACCGCCACGACGGTTCCCGAGGACGCCAAGGTCTTCTTCGTGGCCGAGGCGACCGGACCGACCATCGACATCTACGACGAGGCCAGCGGAGGCGAACCGGTGCGGACCCTCGCCAGAGCCGACGAGATCAGCGGCAGGCTCGTGTTCCTCCAAGCCGACGAGACGACGCCCGACCGCATCCAGGTCTACCTCCCGGTGCGACCCAACGGTTCGGTGGGCTGGGTCGATCGCGCCGACGTGTCGCTGAGCAGCCACAGCTTCTTCATGGAGATCCACCTCGCCGACCACCGGCTCGAGGTGTTCGACGGTTCCCGCGTCGTGCTCGACACGGCAATCGGTGTCGGAACGACCGACACACCCACGCCGGGCGGGGTCTTCTTCATCAAGGAACTGTTGCAGCCGCCGTCGCCGAATGGCGACTACGGCACCTATGCCTACGGCCTCTCGGGCTTCTCGACCGTGCTCGAGACCTTCAACGGCGGCGACGGTGTGATCGGCGTGCACGGCACCAACGACCCCTCATCCATCGGAACCGACGTGAGCCACGGCTGCATCCGGATGGTGAACGAGGACATCGAGATGCTGGTCGAGGACATCGGCCTCCCCCTGGGGACCCCGGTCTCGATCATCGCCTGACCGGGCGACGAAGTTGGCACGACGCGCCGCACGGCGGAGCGTCCGGAGCACGACCGGACCGGCAACGACGACGAGCAGGGCCGTCGTGACGGCCCGACCGATGTCCCAACCCAGTGACGTCGTGAGGCTGAACACCACCAATCGGCGCAGGTTCTCCAAGACGGCATCACCGGGCACGAACGAGATGCTCGAGTCGGCACCGAGCGTGAACGGCCAGAACGACAGATTGAGTGCGAGGCCGTACAGCAACCCCGCCAACGCACCGTAGGCCGCCAGCATCGCCAACTCGGCCCGGCCTCGGACGCGCAGCGGAAGCAGGCCTGCCCCGGCGGCCACCCACGCCGCCGCGAGCATCTGGTAGGGCAGCCACGGGCCGACTCCTCCGGTGAGCAGTGCAGAGGACAGCAAGGCGGTGTTGCCGAGAACGAAGCCGAATCCGGGCCCGAAGACCCGACCCGACAGCACCAGGAGGAAGAAGACGGTCTCGACCCCCGCCGTCCCGGCGCCGAGCGGTCGGACCGCCGCACCCAGCGCGGAGAGGATCCCGAGCATCGCCACCGTCCGCGCATCGAGACCACCATCGGCCAACTCGGCCATCGAGACGGCCAGCACGGCCAACAGGAGGCCTGCGAAGTAGATCGGAGCGTTTCGACCCTGCTCGAAGCTCCACGATGCATCGACCAGCAACGGCCACCCGAAGGCGACGAGGCCGGACAACGACGCGAGCACGAGCGCGACCACCGTGCGGGGACGGACCGCGATCACGGGCTCGCACCTCCGCACAGCGACCGTGCAGCGATGACGCCGTCCACGGTGAGAAGCGACAGGGGTGCCATCACCTTGGCCACCTGCGGCGCGAACATCGGCGACGCCGACAGGACCTCGAGCGACGGCCCGTCCGTGACGATCTCTCCCTCGGCGAGGACCACCACCCGATCGGAGAACTCGGCCGCGAACTCGACATCGTGCGTGGCGACCACGACCGCACACCCGTCGGTTGCGACGAGCTCGGCCAACACTGCCGCGAGCTCGCCCTTGGCGACATGATCGAGGCCTCGCGTCGGTTCGTCGAGCAGGATCACCTCGGGCGTCGACGTGAGGACGATTGCCAGAACCAGGGCGAGACGTTGCCCCTCGGAGAGATCCCGCGGGTGGATCGCGTCATCGACGCCCGTGACGAAGCGGTCGAGCAACCCGCGGCACGTCCCGGGCTCGGCCATGCACTCGGCATCGGCTTGGCGGCACTCCGCACCGACCGTGTCGAGATAGAGCAGATCAGCCGGCTCCTGGGGCACGAGGCCGACGCGACGCCGACGCTCCGGCGCCGGCAGCGACTGCGGATCGACACCGCCGACGTCGACCGATCCGGATGCCCGTTCGTGGCTGCCCTGCAGTGCCCACAGCAGGGACGACTTCCCCGACCCGTTTCGGCCCATCAATGCCACCTGGTCGCCGTCCCGCACCGCGAAGTCGACGCCGACGATGGCCGCGGTCGACCCGCGGCGGACCACCAGATCACGCGCATCGAGGACCAGGGCTCGGGAGCGGGGCCCACCCGTCGAACCCGGTCGGTGCGCCGGGACCGAGGCGATCTCGGCACGAAGGTCCGTTGCCAGACGGCGAGCGTCGCGGACCGATGTGGGCACCGGTGACCAGCCGACCGCCCGTCCGAGTCGAACGACCGGCGGCGCGAGCGGCGAGGTCGCGAGCCTTTCCGCAGGGTCGCCGACGATCGCCGTTCCGTGGTCGAGGGTGAGCACGCGATCGGCGTAGGACACCACGCGTTCGAGCCGGTGCTCGGCCATCAGCACGGTGATGCCCAGGTCGTGGACCAGCCGGTGGACCGCCGCCAACACGTCCTCTGCCGCGCCAGGGTCGAGAGCCGACGTCGGCTCGTCGAGCACCAGGACGCGCGGATTCGCGGTCAGGGCAGCACCGATCGCCACCCGCTGCGCCTCACCGCCCGACAGCGAGGCCAGGGCCCGCCCGCGGAGCGCAGTCAGACCCAGCAGATCGAGCGTCTCCTCGACCCGCCGACGCATGACATCGGCCGCGAGGCCCAACGACTCCATCGAATACGCGAGCTCCTCCTCGACCTCGCTCGCCACGAACCCGCTGGTCGGATCCTGGACCACGAAACCGACCACATCGGCCAGATCGCGGGGCCGGTGGTCGGCGGTCGCGCGACCGTCGACCACCACTCGCCCCTCCACCGTTCCCCCGGTGAAGTGGGGCACGAGGCCGTTCACGGTACGCAGCAGAGTCGTCTTGCCGCAGCCCGTCGGCCCGACCACGACACACAACTCGCCTTCGTCGATCGAGATGTCGATGTCACGCAGCACGGGCGCATCCGCGCCGTCGTAGGTCACCGACACCCCGTCGAAGACGATCACGACGGCACCTCGTTGCGGGCCACCAGCGCCGGCACGAGCGCAACGAGGACTCCGATGGCGGCCGACACCGGCACCTCGGGGAACGACAGCGGGGCGAACGCCGGGATCAGCTCGCCTGCGCCGCTGCGTTCCGCAACCAGCACGCCCACCACCGCCGCCGCTCCGCTGAGCGCGATGACCGACTCACGAACTCCCCAGTGATCAGGCCGGTACCGGGTGCGAGGAACGCGGCGTGAACCGATCGCAAGGCCCCCGAGTCCCATCACGCCTCCGGCCAGCAGCATCGGCAGGCCGAGCACGTCGGGCGCAGTCGTGTCCAGCGAGCCGTACGCGCCGAGGGCCATGCCGGCGAGACCACTGAGCAGCAGGGCTGCGGTCAGGCGGCGCTGGGCGTCGGGCACCGCATCCATCCGGCCGTAGCCGCGACTGTCCATCGTGGCCGCGAGTGACAGCGAGCGGTCGAACGCGTCCTCGACGACGGGGACGAGCAGCGAGGTGAACCGAGCGAGGCCACGTTGGGTCACGCCCCGCAGCTGCCGCGCCCGTCGGATTCGGGTCGCGCTCATGACCAGCTGGGGCGCCGTGGTCAGTGCCACCACGACGGCAACGGTGACCTCGGACAGGGCGGCGGGCAACGAGCGCAGCAGCCGACGCGGATCGGCGAGGGCATTCGCCGCGCCGACGCAGACCAGCAGCACGCCGAGTCGCAGTCCCTCGACAGCCGCATTCACCACCCCTTCGGCCGACACCGGTCCGCCCAGGCGGACACCCGCGGCCCATTCGGGCAGTGGCACCTCGGGGAGGCGGAACCAGATCGTGGGACCGACGACCCCACCCAGCAGCACGTGGAACAGGACCCGGATGACCAACACGATGACGGCGAGCCTGAGGAACGCGCCATACGAACTCGCCCACGGTGAGGGTGTCCGGCATGCCATCACGACGTAGCCGGCCACCGCGGCGATGAGCAGGAGCAGCACGAAGTTCGTGGTCCGGGTCGCGGCAACCCCGAGCGACAGCGCCCAGACCCACCACGCTGCCGCGTGGACGCGCCGGATCGGGCGAAGCATGGTCACCCTGTCCGCCGACGGCGGAACTCCCACAGGGCGGCCATGCTGACGGCGACGACCAGGGCGACCGCCACGATGCCGCCGGAGCCGACACCTCCCCCGCTCGACGCGGGTTCGACCGCCAGCTCGGCGGTCGGCGGATCGGTCCGTTCAGGGTCACCGGTCGCCGAGGTGGGCGCACCGGTGGGTGACACGGTGGTGGATGTGGAGTCCGACGTCACCTCGGTCGGTGGCACCGTCGTCGATGCCGAGACCGCACCGCTCGGCGGGCGGTCCGGCGACACGGGCGTTGCAGGCGGCACGGGCGCCGAAGCGGTGGTCGGCGGGGGCGCCGGCGCCCTGGTGGTGGGTGGGGTCGTCGTCGTGGTCGACCGGGGAGACGGTGGGGCGACCGACGGGCGTCGATCGGCGCCGAACGCCCACCCCTCGACCGAGCCCGACGGTGGCCGACGAGAGCCGGCACCCTGAGTCGCATAGGTCCAGTCGCCACCGGCAGGCGCGTACCAGTACGACCAGTAGGCGTCGGCCGGGGCGCCGTTGCACGGATCGGGCTGCGAGTCGATCGTGCAGATCATGCCGGGGAACCCGGGACGGAAGCCGTAGCCGAACCCGGCACCCGAGAGGGCCGCGAGCCCCGACGAAGGGTTCGACGTGCAACGGATCTGCGTGCCCCCGCCGAGCGATCCGAAGTCGACCACGACCGTGACCTCACCTGGCGAGCAGCCGGCGGCCCGGGCGGCCACCGGACTCGACTGGGCCTGCGCGACGCCCGAGGACAGCGAGCCCGCGACGAGCCATGCGACAAGGACCAGACGGTGCAGGAGGGACATCTCAGCCCGTGAAGCTCGGGGTGGCGATCACCGGTGTGGCGGCCGGGGTCTGCGACGCGCTGCTCACGACCGCCAGGGGCGTCGTCGGAGGTGGGGCCGTGCTCGAGGTGGTGGAGCTCGAGGTGGTGGAGGAGAGCGCGGGGCAGTCGAACCGCGGCAGCTCTGACGACGCGGTGGCCGCACTCAGATCCAGGTAGCCGACGCCCGCGAGTCCGAGGAGCGCCTGCGCAGTCGCCCTCGTCGCCGTTCCGGCGTCGAACCCCGAAGCGTCGAACGCAACGGCACCACGATCAGTCGACGCATCGCAATCGACCTGCAGCGACGCCAGGAAGCCGGCCCCGAGGTCGGCGGGGTCGGATCGGCTCGCCACCCGGAGGGCCTGCACCGCGAGGCCGGTGCTGTTGGCATTCGACGACTCGCCGGCCGCGGTACCGAAGCCGCCGTCGTCGGACTGCACGTCCTCGAGGTAGGCGACGACACGGTCGACCTCGCCTCCGTCACTCGGGCGACCCGCGGCGACGAGCGCCTGGAGCGCGTATGCCGAGGTGTCGACCCCGCTCTCGCAGCCTGCCGGTTCGAGTTCGAGCGCGAAGCCACCGTCGGCGCATTGGCTGAGCAGGAGCAGATCGATCGATGCATCGCTGGCCGCGGTTCCCGGCTCGCGGGTCAACACGACGATCGCCAGCGACTGTCCGATGCTGTTGGAGAAATCGCCGTACGCGGACACGTCGGTGAAGCGACCGTTCACCTGCTCCTGCGACACGAGGCGGGCCACCAGGTCGACATCGCCCTGGCCCCAGCCCGTCGGATCGAGGCCGCGCACCTGTGCGAGCAGGCTCAGCTTGGCCAGGGCGCCGGCGTAGGACTCGACGGTGCCGTCGCCGACGTAGCTCGCGGTGGTCGCCGACGACGCGAGCCATGCCGTGGCATCGGCGGCGAACCCCTCGGCGACGCCGGCCGAGGCGAACGCGAGGACGGCATCGATCGTCAGTCCCGGGTCGTCGAAGCTGTCGGTTCCGAAGGTGACCTCGAGCCGTTCACCGTCGACGAGCTGGTCGGCGAGCCACGACGCCGCAGCCTCGGCTCGGGACGCACCGGCGGGGTCGGTCTGGGCTCCGGCGGCCGATCCGAACGAGCCTCCCAGCAGCACTGCGACGGCCGCCGTCACTGCGGTGAGCACACCGGCGAAACGTGACATGGTTCCTCCCCGGGAGTTCTCGCTCCCGTGATCGACGAGGGGACGGCGAGCGAGTCTCCTGACTCCCGGATCAATGCTCCCCGACCCCTTCCGGCCGAGGCCGTGGGATGTCGTCGGGTTGCTCCCCGGTCACAGTGGCGGAACCGTCCCGGATTTCCACCGGGTTCCTCTTCCACGACCGTCCGATTCGTTTGTGAAGTTCCGACCGTACACTCTCGTTCGTGCGTCGAACCAAGATCGTTGCCACCATCGGGCCCGCCTCGAGCAGTCCCGAGACGCTGCGCGAGATGATCGACGCCGGAATGAACGTGGCCCGGATCGGATTGGCCCACGGAGACCTCGACGCCCACCTGACCACCTACCGGACGATCCGTGAGGTCGCCGCAGCCGCCGGGCAGAACATCGGCATCCTGGCCGACCTGCCGGGCCCGAAGATCCGATGCTCACCGTTCGGGGACGTGCCCGCGTCGCTGGTGAACGGTTCGACGGTCATCGTCAGCGGCCCAGGAGGTCAGAGCTCGGCCACCCACATCGGGATCGACCACGAGGGCATCATCGACCACTTGGTCGTGGGCGACACGGTGGCCATCGGAGACGGCGGCATCACGCTTGTCGTCACCGGCACGGCGGGCGACGCCGCGGAGACCGAAGTCGTGCACGGCGGCGTCGTCCAGGGCCGACCGGGCATCCACGTGCCTTCCGACCGCATCAAGCTGTCGACGCCCACCGACGAGGACTTCCGGCTGGCCGATGCCTTCATCGAGGCCGGGGTCGACATGCTCGCCATCAGCTTCGTGCGCTCCGGGCACGACGTCCGCCGCCTCGGCGCCGAACCGGCGCCGCGTGGGCCGCTGGTGATCGCGAAGATCGAGACGCGGGCCGCCATCGACCAACTCGACAGCATCATGTCGGCCTCGGACGCCATCATGGTCGCCCGTGGCGACCTGGGTGTGGAGTGTTCGCTCGCCGAACTTCCCCACCTCCAGAAGCAGATCATCCGGAGCTGTGTGGCCTACGGCCGCCCGGTGATCACCGCCACTCAGATGCTCGAGTCGATGGTTTCGGCACCCGTCCCGACCCGCGCCGAGTCATCCGACGTGGCCAACGCGGTCTTCGACGGCTCGAGTGCCGTGATGCTCTCGGGCGAGACCGCCATCGGGGTGAATCCGGTCAACGCCGTTGCCACCATGGCCGACATCGCGTTCCGGGCGGACCAGGAGTTCGACTCGGAGAACTGGCTTCGGCGGGTCGGCGAGCTCCGACAGGATCTCGGCCGCGCCGACAAAACCCTCGTCACGACCGACGCCATCACCATGGCCGCGGCCCGAATCGCCCACCAGGTCGAGGCGAAGGCCATCTTGTGCATGTCACGCACCGGGTTCACCGCCCGTGCCATCTCCCGATTTCGACAGCACACGCCCATCCTGTGCTTCAGCCCCGAAGACCGCACGGTCCGCCAGCTCTCGCTCAGCTGGGGCGTCGAGCCCCTCGGCGTCCCGAACCACGAGAAGCCGAGCGAGATGATCGACGACGCGCTCCGGATGGCGGCCCAGCGACCCGAGTTGTCGTCGGGTGACACGGTGGTCGTGGTGGCCGGTCAGACCACGCGAACCCGCGCCACCGACTCGCTGCGGGTCGTCGAGATCCCCTGAGCTGACCTATTCGGGAACCGGGCCCTTCAGCTCGCGGACGACCCCTTCGGCGATCGCGGCCGCCGCCACCCGCTCGGCCACCAGCGGCGCCACCGAGGTGTCGAACACCGAGGGCACGATGAAGTCGCGGGCGAGCTGGTCCGACGGCACGGCATCTGCGATGGCTGATGCCGCTGCCAGCTTCATGCCCTCGGTGATGGTCGTGGCGCTGACATCGAGCGCCCCACGGAAGATCCCGGGGAACGCGAGCACGTTGTTGATCTGATTCGGGAAGTCGCTGCGGCCGGTGGCGATGACGCCGGCGATGCCCTTGGCCTGCTCGGGGCGGATCTCCGGGTCGGGATTGGCCAACGCGAACACGAAGGGATCGTCGTTCATCTTGCGGAGATCGTCGGGCTCGATGATGCCCGGTCCGCTCACCCCGATGAACACGTCGGACCCCGACAACAGATCGCCGACCGCCCCCTGGCGACGCTCGGGGTTGGTGTGCTCGGCGAACCACTTCTTCGCCGGGTTCAGGTTGTCGCGTCCTTCGTAGATGGCACCCTGGCGATCCGCGCCGACCACCTCGGCCACCCCTGCCTCGAGCAGGATCTTGCCGCACGCAACGCCTGCGGCCCCCACACCGGCGATGACGACCCGGAGGTCCGAGATCTTCTTGCCGGTGATCTTGATGGCGTTGTTCATCGCGGCCAGCACGACCACTGCGGTGCCGTGCTGATCGTCGTGGAAGACCGGGATGTCGAGAAGCTCCTTCAGCCGGTCCTCGACCTCGAAGCAGATCGGCGCAGCGATGTCCTCGAGGTTGATGCCACCGAACACCGGCGCGATGCGCGCCACCGTCTCGACGATCTCGTCGGCGCTGTGCACATCGAGACAGATCGGGAACCCGTCGACGCCGGCGAAGTTCTTGAACAGCAACGCCTTGCCCTCCATCACCGGGAGCGCGGCCTCGGGGCCGATGTCGCCGAGGCCGAGCACGGCCGTCCCGTCGCTCACGATCGCCACCATGTTGCGCTTGATGGTCAGATCGTGGACGCGCTGCGGGTTGGCAGCGATGGCGCTGCACACCCGCGCGACCCCCGGGGTGTAGGCCATCGCCAGATCGGCCGCGTCGCGAACCGGCATCCTGGCCAAGACCTCGATCTTGCCGCCGTCGTGCATCTCGAACGTGCGGTCCATGCACGACAGGATCTCGATGCCTTCGAGCTTCTCGACCGCCGCCTGGACCTCGCCGATGTGCTCCTCGGACTCGCAGTTGACGATGAGGTCGTTGTCGAGGTGATCGCCTCGGACGTCGAAGCCCTCGAGGGCGGTGATGTTCCCCCGGGCGTCGCCGATGGCGACCGTGAGGGCACCGAGCTGACCGGGCCGATTGTCGAGCCGCACCCGGAGGTGCACGGAGAATGCAGCAGAAGGCGTACGCATCCTGGCGACGCTACTGGTCAGATGGCCACTCACTAGGTTCGCAATCGTGACGGACGCGGTCTTCGAATCTCTCGGCGACGGCGAGCAGGTCGCGTTCTGCCACGACGAAGCCACCGGGTTGCGGGCGATCATCGCCATCCACTCGACCGCCCTCGGACCGTCGCTCGGCGGGACCCGCTTCCGGGCCTATGCGAGCGAGACCGCCGCGCTCACCGACGTGTGTCGGTTGGCCGTGGGCATGACGCTCAAGCACGCTGCCGCCGGACTCGACCAGGGGGGCGGCAAGGCGGTCATCATCGGTGATCCGCGGACCGACCGCACCGATGCCCTGATGCGGGCCTACGGGCGGTTCGTCGATGGACTCGGCGGGAGGTACCTCACCGCCGAGGACGTCGGCACCACGCAAGCCGACATGGACCTGCTGTCGAGCGTGACGCCGTACGTGACCGGCACCAGCGAGTCGCTCGGCGGCTCGGGTGACCCGTCACCCGCGACGGCCCATGGCGTGCGGTTCGCGATGAGCTCAGCGGCCGAGGCCCGGTGGGGCAGTCCCGACCTGGCCGGTCGCCACGTGACGATTCTCGGGGTCGGAAAGGTCGGCTCGGCGCTGGCCGGCGAGCTCGCCGCCGCAGGCGCTCGGCTGACGGTCGGCGACATCGACGCCGACGCGGTGGCGCGGGTGGTCGACGAGCACGGCGCCGCCGCCGTCGCGACCGACGAGGCCCACCGGGTCGAGTGCGACATCTTCGCCCCGTGCGCACTGGGAGCGGTCCTCGACGCGACGACGATCCCCCAGCTGCGTTGCGAGATCGTCACCGGTGCAGCGAACAACCAGCTGGCCACCGACGAGGACGACCATCGACTGGCAGCGCGCGAGATCCTCTACGTGCCGGATTTCGTGGCCAACGCGGGTGGGGTGATCAACATCGCGGAGGAGATCGGCGGCTACGACCACGCCCACGCATGGAAGCGTGTCGAGGCGATCGCCGACACGGTCACTGCGGTGCTCGCCCGAGCCGGCGCCGAGACGACCACCACGACCGAGGCGGCGGTGGCGATCGCGATGGAGCGGGTCGAGGCCGCGAAGCTCAGCGGCGCAGCTGGCTGACCAGCCGGAGCACGTACCAGAACAGCAGCATCACCGAGGCGAAGAGCTGCACGGCGGCGCCCACGTGAGCCTCGGGCGGGTAGCGACGGATGATCGTCTGGGTCTGGTACAGGATCGAGCCGCCGGCCAGGGCGATCATGGCTCCGGAGAACCAGATGCCGAGCTCGAAGCCGAAGAGGATGGCGCCGACGATGGTGATCAGCGAGGCGACGCCGGCCCAGATCAGCATCGGGCGCATGAACGACAGGTCCTTGCGGGTGACGAAGGCGACGGCAGTGAGCGCGGCGAAGCCGGCGACCGTGATGACCGCAGCCGCCGCAACCGTGGCCGTGCCGCCGGCCTCGACGTTGAAGAGGTAGTAGAGGAACGGCGCGAACAGCACCGCCTCGGCGACCGCCATCCCGAACAGGCCGAGGTACTGCCTGGGCGGGTCCTCGAGGTTGTGGGCCGACATCGTGGCGAGCCAGTTCGCACCCATGAACAGCCCGAGGATGAGCAGCCACGCCGTCCCGCCCGAACTGACGAGGAAGTTGTACAGCCCCTCGGCGAAGCCGGTGGCGAAGAACAACGCCTCGATGCCGATGAAGGCGCCCACCGCGACCAGGAGGTGTTGATAGACGCGAACGATGAAGTCGGCCCGGGACTGGTCGTCGAGCGACGCAACCGGAATGGTCGACATGGGTGAGCTCATGGCGGCCAGGATACCCTCGGCCACGTGACTCGCGTCCTCGCCATCGCCAACCAGAAGGGCGGGGTCGCGAAGACGACGACGACCCATGCCCTCGGTGCCGCGTTGGCCGAGCGGGGCGAGCGGGTGCTGCTCGTCGACCTCGATCCGCAGGCGTGCCTCACCTTCTCGGCCGGGCTGGTTCCCGACGAACTCGATGCTTCGCTGCACGACGTGTTCGTCCACAAGACGCCGGCCGCCGAGATCCGCGTCGAGATCGGTGAGCGGCTGATGCTGCTGCCGTCCTCGATCGATCTCGCCGGAGCCGAGGTCCACCTGATGTCTCGCACCGGTCGGGAATACGTCCTCCGAAAGGCGCTCGGCGAGCTGTCAGCCGATCATGACATCGTGCTGGTCGACTGTCCGCCCTCGCTCGGCATCCTCACGATCAACGGACTGACCGCCGCCGACGAGGTCGTGATCCCCCTCCAGTGCGAGACCCTGTCGCAACGCGGTGTCGGTCAGCTCCTCGAGACGATCGCCGACGTCCGCGACTACACGAATCCGGACCTCACGGTGCGCGGCGTCGTCGCGACGATGTTCGACGCTCGCACCAACCTCGCACGCGACGTGATCGCGTCGATCGGTCAGACCTACGACCTGCTGGTCCTCGACCCGCCGATCCCGAAGTCGGTCAAGGTGGCCGAGGCACCCGGAACCGGACGCTCGATCCTCGACCATGCCCGCCGTTCGAAGCCGGCCATCGCCTATCGCGAGCTGGCCGGAACCCTGAGCAGGACGGCGTGAGAGGCAGCGACCCGACGGGCAAGCGGGCGCTGTTCGAATCACCCGTTCAGGCGCCGCCCGAGACCCGGCTCGGGGGCGCGTCTCGCCAAGGCCGCGACGCGCTGTTCTCCTCGGATCGCCGCACGCCTGGCACCGTGGTGATCGAGTGCGAGCGTTGCTCGGTCCGAAGCAGAGTCGGGCTCGCCGAGCTCGGCATCCGCCTCCTCACCGGGTCGGCATGGCTGCCCGGTCGGGGCAGCCGGCCGCACTGGATGCGCTGTCCTTCGTGCAATCGCCGCACCTGGTGCCGCATCGGCTGGACCGACTGATCAGGCGAGCGTGACCTGACCGCTCCCCGTCTCGATCCGTCCGATCTCGACGGCGCGATGCCCCGACGCTCGGAGCAGGTCGAGTGAGTGGTGCACCTCGGCCGGGGAGACCACGACGATCATCCCGATCCCGAGATTGAACACCTTCTCCATCTCGCGGTCCTCGACATCACCGAGACGTTGGATCTCGCCGAAGATCCGGGGCGGCTCCCATGTCGAGCGGTCGACGACGGCCGCGACGTGGTCGGGGAGCACCCTCGAGAGGTTGCCGCCGATTCCGCCGCCGGTCACGTGGGCGATGGCTCGCACGTCGATCTCGGCCGTGAGTGCCCGAATGGCCGGCGCGTAGACCACCGAGGGCTCGAGGAGCTCGGAGGCCAGGGTGTGGTGGGCGCCGTCGTAGGCCGGATCGTCGAGCGACCGTCCTGCGATGTCGAACAAGACCTTGCGGGCGAGCGAGTAGCCGTTCGATCGCAGGCCCGGTGACGGCAATCCGATCAACACGTCGCCCGGCTGGACGGTCGACCCGTCGAGGATGCGGTCGCGCTCGACGACCCCGACTGCGAAGCCCACGAGGTCGAACTCGCCGGGCTCCATGGCACCGGGGTGCTCGGCCATCTCGCCACCGATGAGCGCACACCCGGCCTTGCGGCAGCCGCTCGCCACGCCGGCCACCAGTTGCTTGATGTGCTCGGGGTCGAGCGCGCCCACCGCGATGTAGTCGAGGAACCAGAGGGGTTCGGCGCCGAGACACACGATGTCGTCGACACACATCGCCACCAGGTCGAGGCCGATCGTCTCGAACTCTCCTGCGGCCTGTGCGACCAGCGCCTTGGTTCCGACGCCATCGGTCGACGAGACGAACACCGGATCGCGCCAGTCCTTGGTGGCGAAGCGGAAGAGACCGCCGAAGCCTCCGATGTCGCCGAGGACCTCGGGCCGGAAGGTCGAGCGGACATCGGCCTTGATCGCCTCGACCGCGGCATCACCAGCGGCGATGTTCACCCCGGCATCGGAGTAGGTGATGCGGCTCATGCGGGGCCGGTGGTGAGGAGTTGCGGGGAGTCGGTCTCGCCCGGCATCTCGAGCACGTCCTTGGACAGGTTCACCGGCACCTCGACCGGGTACTCGCCGGTGAAACAGGCGTGGCAGAACCCCGCCCGCGGCGCACCGGTGGCCTGCACCACGCGGTCGAGCGACAGGTACGCGAGCGAATCGGCACCCAGGTACCGCCGGATCTCCTCGACCTCCAGGTTGGCAGCCAGCAGGTCCTTGCGGATCCCGGTGTCGATGCCGTAGAAGCAGGACCACTGCACCGGCGGCGCAGTGATGCGGAGGTGGATCTCCGAGGCGCCCGCCTCCTTGAGCATCTTGACGAGCTGCTTCTGGGTGGTCCCGCGCACGATCGTGTCGTCGATCACCACGAGCCGCTTCCCGGCGATGTTCTCGCGCAGTGGGTTGAGCTTCATGCGCACGGCCCTGGCTCGGGCGTCCTGGTCGGGGGCGATGAAGCTGCGGCCGATGTAGCGGTTCTTCACCACGCCCTGGCCGTAGGGGATCTGCGAGTGCCGCGCGAACCCCTCGGCGGCAGGGATGCCCGACTCGGGCACGCCCATCACCAGATCTGCTTCGGCCGGCGCCTGCTCGGCGAGCTGTTCACCCATGCGCACCCGGGCCTGGTGCATGTTCTGGCCGTAGAGCTGACTGTCGGGTCTGGCGAAGTAGATGAACTCGAACAGACACAGCTTGGGGTCGACCGGCGTCTGCCAGTCGACGGTGACCGAGCGCTTGCCGGTGGCATCGATGATGATCATCTCGCCGGGCTCGAGCTCGCGAACGAAGGTGGCCCCCATGATGTCGAG
>DATKWD010000072.1:0-5833 GCA_035529695.1 Acidimicrobiales bacterium
GCGGTGGCCGGTGACCGGGGTGGTCCGATCGTCGTGCCGGCCGAACAGCGGCCCGAGGTGAGTGTGCAGGTTCATCCCGCCGGGCTTGCCGAAGTTGCCCGTGAGCAGGACGACGAGCTTCTCGAGATAGCTGTTCATCGTCGAGTGGGGGGCCATCTGGATCCCGAGGTCCTCGAAGATCGACACCGAGCCGGCACGACCGATGACGCGAGCGGTCTCTCGCACCTCGTCCTCGGTGAGACCGGCACGTCGGGCATAGTCCGCGACGTCGATGCCGGCGAGCATCATGGCCACCTCGTCGAACCCGACCGTCCGTTCGACGAGGAAGTCCTCGTCGATCAGATCTGCATCCATGAGCGCGGCGAGGAGCGCGGCGAGGAGCCAGCCATCGGCTCCCGGCTTCAGTTGGAGGTGGATGTCTGCCAGATCCGCCGTCTCGGTCCGTTTGGGATCGATGACGATGAGGTGGCGATCGGGGTCCTTGGCGATCTCCTTCAGCGTGACGCGAGCACGTGGGAAGCCATGCGACTGCCACGGGTTCTTGCCCCAGAACACCGCGACGTCGGCGTGCTCGTAGTCGCCGGTCGTGTGGCAGGTGCTCGAGCCGAACAGCTGGCCGTCGACCCAGAACTCGCCGGTCTTCTCCTGGGCAAGCGCATTCGACACATAGGTGATGCCGAGCGCTGCTCGGGTGCTCGAGCTGTAGCCACCGCCGAGGTGGTTCCCCTGACCACCACCGCCGTAGTAGAAGATCTTGTCGCCGCCGTGAGCGTCGCGGATCTCGGCGAACCCGGCGGCCACCTCGGTGATGGCGGTGTCCCAGTCGACGGGCTCGTAGGTGCCGTCGTCGGTGCGACGCATCGGCCTCGTCAGCCGATGTCTACCGTTCTGGTAGAGGTCGAGGCGCAACGCCTTCTCGCACGTGTAGCCCTTCGACTCGACGTGATCCTTGTCACCGCGCACCCGGGCGAATCTTCGGCCCTCGAGTTTGATCTCGACGCCGCAGTTCGCCGAGCACAGCACACAGGCGGTCTTGTGCCACTCGCCGGTCACCGTCGTCATGGCCACACTCCCCCGAGTCTTCGTCGAGTCAGTTCATCAAACGAACTCGATGCGGGCAAGAGACCTCGGTCACACCCGATGCAGTCGCGAGCGCGGCACTCGGCGCGTGAGACCATCAGGTGGGGACGGTGATCGTGCCCGACCCGACGACGACGGCGGGACCGCCGACGGTCACTTCGTGGAGTTGCCCGTTCTCGACTCGGGCCGCGACCTCGATCGTGCTCGGGCGGCCCATCTCGATGCCCTGCTCGAGCGTCCACGCGAACGGACCGCGCTCGGTCGAGCGTCCCAGCAGGTGTCCAGCGAGGGCCGCAGCCGCCGCCCCGGTCGCCGGGTCCTCGACGATGCCCATCCCCGGTGCGAACATCCGGACACGGACACGGCTCGGGTCGAGGGTGTCGACCACGATCGGATACAGGTGGTCGGGGCCGTTGCCTGCCATCTCGCGCATCCAGCGACCAAGATCGACCTCACATCGACCCAGCGCGTCGAGATCGCGCAAGGGAACGACCGCGAACCCGACCCCACACGACCAGCCGCTAGGCCCCTTCCCGTGCTCGAGGTCATCGAGGTCGAGTCCGAGCACACCGGTCACGACCTCGGGGTCGACGACCTCGAGGTGCTCTGGCAGCCGCGGCGACCTGAGCGTGGCGCGCGTCACCGGCCCGGAGCGATCGATGGTCACGGCGACATCGCCGGCGCCCTCGGCCAGGACCACCTCGTCGCCGACTCGGCCCAGCTGCGCCAAGAGGACCGCTGCGCCGACGGTCGGATGGCCGGCGAACGGCAGCTCCGAACCCGGCGTGAAGATGCGAGTCGTCCACGAGCCACCTTCGACCTCGGGGGACGACACGAAGATGGTCTCGCTGAGATTGAACTCGGCGGCCAAGTTCTGCATCGCCGTGGTCGACATCGGGGGCGGATCGACGAGGACCGCGAGCTGATTCCCGCTGAACGCGGCCTCGGTGAAGACGTCGAGCAGGTGGTAGTCGGCGGTGGGCATCACGCCATCCTGCCCGGCACCACAGGTCTCCAGAGCCCCGATTCCGCGATTCAGAGGAGCGCGATGGCGTCGAGGTCGAGGGCGTGCTGACCATGACGCTCAGCCATGGTGATGAACATCTCGTCACCCCGCTCGGTCTCCTCGACCAGCATCGACGCCGCAATCGCCATCATCAACCCGGCAAAGCTGAACCGCCTGAAGTCCTCCCACAGGTCGTTCGAGTCCAGGCGCACCCCGCGTGCAGCCATGCCGTCGCGGTAGCGGTCCACCAAATCACGCTCGTGGGTCCGGCGGTCCTCGGGAACCAGGCCCGCACCCACGAAGTAGGACAGGTCGGCGACGCCGTATCCCTGCGTGGCAGTCTGCCAATCGACGACGGTCACCGGGTCTCCCCCGCGCTCGGTGGCGAACAGGAGGTTGTCGAGCCGGTAGTCGCCGTGCGAGACCGTCATGGGCCCGTCGCGTAGCGTCAGGTACGAACTCAGGTTGGCCATCAGGTCGGTGGCCACCCCCATGATCTCAGGCCGGATCCGGCCGTCGAACCGAGGCTGGAACCCGTCCCACAGGCCGCTGATGAGCATGACCGTGAACGTCGCCATCTCGGGGGTGCTGCGGGCGAACCAGTCGAGTTCGCCGAGCCCTGGGTCGCCCCACCTTGGTGCGTGCAGCTTCGGCAGTTCTTCGACCGCCACGCCGGCTCGCTCGGGTGTCGTGCCCTCGAGTTGATCACCCTGCTCGGCCGGCGCCATGTCCTCGAGCATCAGGACGAAGGCGCTGGTGGCGGGGTCGAAGTCGGCATGGAAGCAGGCGGGCGTCCGCATGTCGACGGTCGAGGCGAGGTGCCGATAGAAGTTGACCTCGATCTCGTAGCTGCGCAGTGCCGCAGCCGTTTGCCGGCTCTTCTCGTCGGCGGCCGGAAGCTTGGCGACCACCGACGTCGGCGCCTCGACGCCGTCGTGGGTCAGGACGAGCCGGACGCTGTCGCCCATCTGGCCCGTGCCGACCGGCGTCGCCTCGAAGTCGGAAACCGTCACCCCGTCGAAGGGTCCGCCGAGCACCTCGGTCAACCAGCCAGGGGTCATGTGGGCGGGGTCGGTCACGATCTCAGCCATGGCCCCGGACCCTAAACCAGCA
Source organism: Acidimicrobiales bacterium (assembly GCA_035529695.1). Lineage (GTDB taxonomy): Bacteria > Actinomycetota > Acidimicrobiia > Acidimicrobiales > Salinilacustritrichaceae > DATKWD01. The sequence continues at coordinate 3,200 of DATKWD010000072.1, forward strand.
TCACAAATCCCTGCTTCTTGGTTCAGCCATGGCCACTGAGCGGTCGTGGCGATACGCAGGATCTGCGGGAACTCAGAGGTCTCGGAAGAAGGCGCGGACGTCTTCGACGAAGAGATCCGGTTCCTCGAAGGCAGCGAAATGGCCACCTCGATCGAACCTGGAGTAGCGACGAAGGTCGAAGCCGCCTCGCGCCCACACCTCGGGGAGCCGGAAGATCTCCTTGGGGAACACTGCGACGCCCGTCGGTACGTCGATGCGTTGGTCGACCGGGCCGAACTGACCCGACCTTTGCGACTCGCAGTAGAGCCGGAACGAGCTGTTGATGGTCTTGGTGAACCAATAGATCGAGAGGTTGGTGAGCTGCTGGTCACGGGTGATCGCGTCGTCGGGACTGCCGTCATTGTCGGTCCAGGCCCAGAACTTCTCGGCGATCCAGCCGGCCAGCCCGGCCGGCGAATCGGTGACCCCGTAACCGAGCGTCTGCGGGTTCTTGCCCTGGATCTCCTGGTACGCCGTCCCCCTGGTCATGAACTCACCGATCTCGACGAGGTCGGCCTGCTCTTGTTCGGTCAGGTCGCCCTCAGCCGGTCCACACAAGGCCATGTTGAGATGGATGCCCTCGAGATGACCAGCGTCGATCTTGGCAAGGCACATGGTGACCATCGCACCCCAGTCGCCGCCCTGAGCGCCGTAGCGGTCGTAGCCGAGTCGGCCCATCAAGGTCTTCCACGCCGCTGCCACGCGTTGCACGTCCCACCCTGGCTCGATGGTCGGGCCCGAGAAGCCATAGCCCGGGAGCGAGGGAACGATCACATGGAACGCGTCGGCCGCATCGCCGCCGTGGGCCACCGGGTCACGCAGCGGACCGATGACGTCGAGGAACTCGGCGATCGAGCCAGGCCACCCATGGGTGAGCAGCAATGGCAGGGCTCCTGGTTCGGGCGATCTTGCATGGATGAAGTGGACGTTCGCGCCGTCGATGGTGGTGGTGAAGTTGTCGAAGGCGTTGATCTTGGCTTCAGCCGACCGCCAGTCGAAGTCGTTGCGCCAGGTGTCGCACAACGACTGCACGTAGGACAGATCGGCTCCGTAGTCCCATCCAGTGTCGGGAATCTGGTCGGGCCAGCGCGTCGCATCGAGGCGACGATGGAGATCGGTGATCTCGTCGTCACTGACGGCGACCGTGAACGGAACGACATCGTCGGTCATCTGAAACTCCCGTGGTTGGGACCCACGGGATTGAAGCACGTCCTCGTGATCCGTGTTGCTCTCCGGCCAATTATTGGCGGGAGAGCAACGAAGATCGTGGGGGCGGGGGACGACCTGCTTCGTGGATCAGGCGGAGTCGGGTTCGGTCGTCGTGGTGGTCGACTCGGTCGTGGGGGTCGGGTCGTCGGTCGGAGCGGCCGGATCGTCGGACGGGGTCGTGGCCGGCTCGGCGCCGAGGATGGCGGCTGCCTCGTCGATCAGCTTCCGGGCGGCCTCGGTCTTGGACTGGAACACACCCAGGTCGCCTTCAGCCAGTGCAGCGTCGGCCTCGGCGAACAACGCTGCCGCCTCGTTGAGCAAGCGGGTGAGCTTCTCGTTGTCGGTCTCGACCACGATCGGCTCGTCCGGCTGATCGGGATCGCCGGGGTCGACGACCACCTCGTCGATCTCGGGAGCCTCGCCGAACAACGCCGCCAGCGCCTCCTCGAGCGTGTCCTCGACGGCGACCTGGTTCTCGAAGACGGCGATGACCCGCTCGAGCTCGGGAATCTGGGTCTGGTCGGACTCGACGTAGAACGGGCGTACCCACACGAGCGAGTTGTCGACCGGGATGGCGATCAGGTTGCCCTGGAGCACCTTCGAGCCGCCGCCGCCGAGAAGCGTCTCGAGGCTCGACGCGGCCTCGTCGTTGGTGATCGTTCCCTCGATGGCTGTCGGGCCGTCGGGAAGGTTGCCCGGTGGCATCTCGAGCACGCGTAACTGCCCGTAGGTGCCGGGATCCGACGATGCGGTCATCAACGCGGTCAACTGCGGACGGCCGCCGCTGTCGGAGAACGGCGCGAACGGCCGGGTGAGGACGAAGTCGAGCTCGTCAGTGCCGGGAAGCTCGATCTGGAGGTAGTACGGATCGATCCGAGCGGCCCGGGTCGAGGTGACCTCGCCGGTCTGGGCATCGGTCGTCTGGGTCTGGCCCTGCGCGCCTTCGGTTCCCGGATCGGCGCTGACCTCCCAAGCGTCGTTGTTGTTGTAGAAGTCCTGTGCGGCGGTGAGGTGGTAGCGGGCCCACATGTTGGTCTGGACCCGGAACAGCTCCTCGGGGTAGCGCAGGTGCGCCTTGAGGTTGTCGGGCATGTCGGCGAAGTCGTCGAACAGCTCGGGGAAGGCACTGCGATAGGCGTTGACGATCGGGTCCTCCTCGTCGATGACGTAGAAGTCGACCGTGCCGTCGTAGGCATCGACCACACCCTTCACCGAGTTGCGCACGTAGTTGAATCGGTGATCGAGACCGCTGCCGTTCGGCAGGTCGCTGACGTCGGCTCGCTGCGCATAGGGATACTTGTCGGTGGTGGTGTAGGCATCGACGATCCAGACGATCCGGCCCTCGTGGACCACGGGGTACGGGTCGTTGTCGAAGTGCAGGAACGG
>DATKWD010000073.1:0-4558 GCA_035529695.1 Acidimicrobiales bacterium
AACCCGCTGACGCCCACCAGCGGGCGGCGCGCAGATGGAGGTCCCGAACGGTGTCCGGTTCCGCACGGCTGGCCTCGTCGAGAAGCACAGTTCTGAAGAGCGGGTGGTATCGGTACCAGCCGCCACCATCGAGTGGCGTGAGGAACAGGCCGGCACGCATCAACGTCTCCAACACCGCGGCTGACTGCGTGGAGTCGAGCACGGCGTCGCACAGCGGTGGGCTCAACACGTCGAGGATCGCCGTCTGGTGGAGGAAGCGATCGATCTCCGGCGGGAGCCCATCCAGGACCTCGGATCGGATGAACTCGGCCACGGCCCGGTCGGGCGACGACGGTGCGATGCTGGTACCGGCCATTGCGGCGTTGCTGCCGTGGGTGAGTGCGAGGAGCGCCAGACCCGCGGGCCATCCCTCCGTTCGCTCGAGCAACCGACGAACCCGTTCGGGTGAGGGTTCCATCCCTTGGAGCTCGAGGAGTTCCGCCGCCTCGGCCGTATCGAAGACGAGGTCCGTCGCACCGATCTCGAGCACCTCGCCGCGCACTCGGCGGCGGCCGCCGGCGAGCCACACTTCCCTGCGACTCGAGACGACCAACTGGACATGAGCAGGCAGGAGATCGAGGAGCAGATCCACTGCGTCACGGCAGTCGCGTGACCGGATCTCGTCGAAATGGTCCAGGACGACCACGAGCGGCTCATCGACCTCACCGATCGAGGCCGCCAACCCCGGCACCACCCGACCGAGGAGGGAGACGCCGGGCGAAGCCAGTTCACGAGAGATGGCGGTGTCGAGCTCTCGCACCCGCCTCACCCCGGTGATGATCGATGCCATCAGCGTGGCGACATCGTCGTCGGTCCGATCCAACGACACCCAGGCGACCGCGCGATCGTCGTGCTGCAGCCAGTCGACGAGCAGCGTCGTCTTGCCGTATCCGACCGGCGCCGAGACGACGATCAAGGGGAGATCCACACCGGCGGCGAGCAAGCTCGTGAGGCGTGGCCGCGCGATGATCCCCGAGCGCACGCGCGGAACACCCGTCTTCGCATCGACGAGGACCTGTTGAGCGTCGATGGCGTTGATCCGGGTGCCCATGGTCCCGGGTCACGCTAGCGGAACCCGCTCGGCCTACCGAGGGTGTGGGCTCCGACATCGAGGCCCCGGTTGTCGACGACCTGTCAAAGGTCGCGGACGATGGGCACCCGGCCGTCGTCGACGGCCCCGATCAGCTCGTCGTAGTCCTGCTCGGTGCAATCCGCATAGGCCTCGGCGAACCGTGCGACCGCACGATCGAAGGTGTCGTCGTCGCCGATGTATCCGGAGATCATCGACGCGTCACCGGACCGGGCGTGAGCGCGTCCGAGCGCTGCGCCACAGGCCATGGCATAACGCCGCAGGACGTCCGCTGTCATGGTCTCGACGTCCGCGGACGCCTTGCCGTCCCAGAGTTGACGTACGTAGAAGTCGGTGGCGGGTTCATCGCCACGCTCGTAGCGGGCCCAGCCGAGCAGCGCATCCGGTGTCGCCTGTGTCTTGCGTTGCCCGTCGACGACGCGGTGGCCTTCCTGGTCGAATCCGCTCGGCGCCAGGTGCGCTTCGAGTACCGACGGGGCCGCCTCCTTGATCTGCAGGAACAGCGGTTCGCCGTCGCCCGACTCGAACAACGCGATCAGACATCGGGTGCCGACGCTGCCCACGCCGACCACCTTGCGGGCGATGTCGGTCAGCGAGTAACGGTCCATCAGTTGGCGGCGGTCGGCGTTCAGCGTCGCCCGGTAGTCGTCGAAGAAGCCCTCGATCTGCGTCATCTCCTCACGGCGTTGCTCATCGCTCATCGCCTCGATCAGGGGTGGGTTCGACACGATCACCCGACGACCGTCGACGATGTCGGTGAGCTTGCCGAGTGCGCCGAGGCTGTTCTTCCTGGCGGACTTCTTGCGTGTCTTGGCCAGACGGCGCCGATCGCTCTTCGCCGTGGCGAGCGTCTTGGCCAGCTCCTCGACATCCAACCGGTAGTAGAAGAGATCGAGGGGGTTCATCGCCGCCGCAGCCCTGATCGCCCGGCGATATTCAGCGGTCGCTGCTCGCGCCACCGTTCGGTTGGTCTTCTTGTCGAACTCGTTGTTCCGCCCCGCCACCACGACACTGGCCGCAAGTCGCTTGACATCCCACTCGAACGGACCCGGAAGCGTCTCGTCGAAGTCGTTGATGTCGAACACGAGACGGCGTTCGGGCGAGGAGAACATCCCGAAGTTCGACAGGTGGGCGTCGCCGCACAGCTGCACGGTGATGTCGGTACGCGGACCCGCCGCCAGGTCGGCGGCCATGACCGCCGCCGACCCACGGAGGAACGTGAACGGCGTGGCCAACATTCGCCCGTATCGGATCGGCACCAGATCCTGCAGACGGTTCACGTCTTGGGCATGCAGGATCGACAGCGCACTGGCTCGGTCATCGGGAACGTCCAGGTCCGCGTGGTCATCGATCGGCACCGATTCGCGTCGCTCCCGACCGGCCGCGACCCGCGCTGCCTTGGGCTCACGCCGGCTCTCGAGCGACCAGCGTGGGTCGCGAAGAGAGGTCTCCGGGACATCCATGACTTCTCCCTGTGGTAGGTGGCGTTGTGCACAACGATCGAAGGATCGATGACGATTCTCCACTCCGACGGTGCGATCCGCATCATCCGTTCTGTGCGATGCCTCCTCGTTCACCCGAAGTGCATGACGAGCCCGCTCTCGCCCCACCGCACAATCGACGCATGATCTCGGCGCGCCTTCAGGAGCATGCGCGAAATCAGGCGCGAGCATGCCGGTCGGTGAACCGGCGACCATGAGGAGAGCGGACACGCCCTCGCCGTTGGTCCTCGACACGACCGAGCTTCGATGGTTCGTCCGAGGGTCGCTGCCTGCCGAAATCGGGAGTTGGTTCGCCGGCTCATCCGGCGTTCTCGAGGAGCGGATCGACACGTACCTCCTCGACGGTCGTCGAGACGTTGGCGTGAAGCGCCGCTCCAGACAGACATTGGAACTCAAGATCCGCCAATCACTCGATGGGCACATCGAGTTCGGCGACGGCCTCGTAGGTTCGCTCGAGGTGTGGAGACGGTGGAGCCCTGCGGAGGGTCTCGTCGAGCACCGTGTCGATGAACGCTGGGTCGACGTCCACAAATCCGTGATCAAACGACGGTTCTTGTTGGACGGAACCGAGGTTGCGTTCTCTCCGGTCTTCGATGCGACCGGTGCGGGATGCGACGTCGAGGTCGCCGGGATCACTGTCCACGACGACCACTGGTGGACATTCGCGTTCGCCGCCTTCGGCCAGCCCGCGACCCGACGGAAGGCACTGCTCGCGTCATGGCGAGCGTTGGTGACCGCAGCACCGTACCCGGAACCGTTCGAACCTCGCACCGCTCGAGCGATGAGCTACCCGGAGTGGCTCACGATCCATGGATGAGGCGCAGACGGCCTCTCCGTCGGGCGGTCTGGAGTGATCACAGCGATTCGGACGGGTGCCGTGCCGATGATCGGCGCGACGGCAACCAGGACACCTTGGACGTCTTCGAGGGTGACGTCGAGGTCGGCTGCGGTTCCGGCATTGGCGAGGTAGGAGACCGGCGGAGCGCCGACGGCGGCGAGTGCTGCGATCGTGTCGAGGACGGGGGTTTCGTCATCCATCGGAGTACTCCTCGAGTTCGCTGCCGCGACTCGGCAGGTTCGACATCCATTGCACCCAGCAACCGGTGCCGCGCCGTCACTCGCTCCGAGTGATTGGCGGCGGTCGGACGCTGGGTGATCGGACTCGAAGGAGCGGGAACACCCCGAGGTCCGCTCGCGAGTACGCCACGTCGAGAGGTGCGCACCATCCAGTCCGATCGCGGAGGTTTGTTACCATCGTGGCCATGAATCGCGCGCTACAACGGGCGCGAGTCGCCTGTGCTCTTTCTTGCCTCGTGGTGCTCGCTGCTGCGTGCGGAAGTGATGAGGACGCTTCGACGACTGAGACGGTGAACGATGCGGCGACTTGCCAGGAGCTCGTCGACGAGGTCGACTTCACGGAGATCAGCGAAGAGGATGCGATCCTTGTGGCGAGTCGAATGTACGAGATCGCTGGAGAACAGGTTGCGGACGACGGCCTCGTGGATGAGGAGTTTCCGTGCAGCACGATCATCAGGCGGATCGAGGACCGACTTCCCGATGCCGTGACCGACGGTTATCGCGAGGTGATACTCGACGATGACACAAGGGCCGCCCTCGCTGAGTTGTGGGGCACGCCTGGCTGAGCCCGGTATCCATGTAGATCCGCAGCCCTGACAGCTCGCCCTCCAACACCCAGATACTCGGCGGAGCGGACACTGCCAGTCGAGTCCAACCTGCCCAATGGCGGCTCATGTCTGCCACCCGGTTTTCGCGGCCAACGGCTTCAGTGTCGGAGGGGGGACTTGAACCCCCACGCCCATTAGTAGGGCACTAGCACCTCAAGCTAGCGCGTCTGCCATTCCGCCACTCCGACGTGGTTGTGGGTCAGTGACTGTATCCGACCTCCGACGCGACTCCACGCGATCTG
>DATKWD010000074.1:0-25000 GCA_035529695.1 Acidimicrobiales bacterium
TGCACCACCTTCGGGGGCGATGCGACCGATCAGACCGATCTCCTTGGCCTCGTGGGCCGAGACGGGTCGGGCCGACAGCAGGATGTCCATGGCGACGGTGTAGGGGATCTGACGGGGAAGTCGGCAAGCCGAGCCACCCAACGGGAACAGGGCCCGCCGGGCCTCCCACACGCCGAACGTGGCCGTCTCGGCCGCGATGCGAATGTCGGTGCCCATGAGCATCTCGGTGCCGCCGGCGACCGCGTATCCCTCGACCGCAGCGATGAGCGGCTTGGAGAGTCGGTGGTTGCGCAACAACGCCTTCCAGTGGAGGTCGTCGCCGGCCGCCATGCGCTCTTGAACATGGGGATCTTCTGACGGTGTGCCCATGGCGATCAGATCGGCGCCGGTCGAGAAGTTGCCACCTGCGCCGGTGAGGATGGCGCAGCGGATGTCGTCGTCGTCATCGACCCGGTCGAACGCATCGGCGAGGCCGACCAGCATGTCGGCTGACAGCGCGTTCTTCTTCTCGGGCCGATTCATCGTGGCGATGAGCACGTGGCCTTCGAGTTCGACCGTGCAGTGCTTGTTGGTCAGGTCGTCGAGGATCGCCATCTCCTCAGTCCGCAGTCTGTCCACGACGCTGCACGAAGGCCATCTGCAGCTGCTGGCGAGCCTCGATCAGCGTCGGCTCGCCCTGGCCGAGACGGCCCTGCAGCGCATCGACCAGCGCCGCGAGTGCGTCGATGGCGAGCTGCGCCTCCTCGAACTTCGGGGGCTCGCTGGTCAGATGGATGGCGGCCAGTTCGTAGATGCCCATGGCGTGGTTCGCTACGACGTCGGCGGCCGGCGCAGACGCGATCTGCCTGCGCACCTCCTCCATCTCGGCCGCCATGGCCTCGACCTGGGCCCGCTCCTCGGGCGAGAGGTCCTCGAGGTTCGGGACTCCTTCATCCGCTGTTGCGGCGGCCGAGGGGGTCGTTTCGGGCCTCGTCTCAGGGGCGGTCGGCTCGTTGGGTTCGACGGGGTGTTCGCCGCCGGGGGTCCACAGACTCATGGTGTGCTCCGTTGTCGATCTGGGTCGACTTTGTCGGGGTCGGGGGGAAGGTGTGTACCCTAGGCGCCTGACAACCGAGGGAAAGAGGGGCTCACGCTCCCACCCGGCCACCGATCGCCGAATTCATCCAGGCGCTCACGTGCGTTTCCGGGTCGCGAAGACCGTCGAGGTCCATCTGTTCCCGGATGGAGCGAAGCGGGTGTCGGCTTTCCACGGACACTCGCCGCTCTGTCGGTGATTGTTCACTCGGGCCACCGAAGACTCGACGGAGGAGGACCCGTCTCATTGAGGAGTGATCGGCCATAGCGGCCCCCTCGGCAAACGACCCCCGGATCAACGATCGAATTCGCGCCCGTGAGGTGCGGGTCGTCGCTCCGGACGGAGAACAACTCGGCGTCAAGCCGCTTCCCGAGGCCTTGGCCATGGCGAAGCAGCTCGATCTCGACCTCGTCGAAGTCGCGGCTGCGGCAAACCCTCCGGTTTGTCGCATCATGGACTTCGGCAAGTACAAGTACGAGGCGGCACAACGCGCCAAAGAATCGAGACGCAAGAGCAGCAGCATCTCGGTGAAGGAGATGAGATACCGGCCCAAGATCGGGATCGGAGACTTCGACACCAAGACCCGCAAGGTCATCAAGTTCCTCGACGAGGGACACAAGGTGAAGGTGACCGTGGCCTTCCGAGGCCGCGAGATGCAGCATCCCGAACTGGGACGCAAGTTGCTCGACGACGTGATCGAGGCCGTGGAGGATCACGGCCGAGTCGAGACCCATGCCCGCCACGAAGGTCGCCAGATGACCATGGTGTTGGGTCCACAGAAGCAATCCGGCAAGAAGAAGAAGACCGAAGACACGGTGACCGAAGAGAGCTGAACGACAGCTCCCTTCGTATCAAGGAGACGACATGCCCAAGATGAAGAGTCACAAGGCTTCCCACAAGCGCTTCCGCAAGACCGGCAGCGGAAAGATCATGCGGCGCGGGGGCAACCGGTTGCACAAGTCCGAGCATCGCCCCACAAGAGTGATGAAGCGGCGCGAGACCGATCTCGAGGCCTCCTCTGCCGATCAGCCACGCCTCAAGCGGCTCCTCAGCTGAAGCCCTCGCCCCCGTACGTACGAAAGAGAGGAATCACCGATGGCAAGAGTCAAGCGCGGTGTCAACAAGAAGAAGAGCCACAAGAAGGTGCTCAATCGCGCCAAGGGGTACTACGGCAACAAGAGCCGCTCCTTCCGCGCCGCGAACGAGCAGGTCATGCACAGTGGGCAGTACGCGTTCCGCGACCGGCGCGCTCGCAAGGGCCAGATGCGACGGTTGTGGATCCAGCGGATCAACGCCGGCTGCCGTCAGCACGATCTGAGCTACAGCCGATTCATCGCCGGCCTCCGGCTCGCTGAGATCGAGGTCGACCGCAAGATGCTCGCCGATCTCGCCATCACCGATGCGGCCGCATTCGGCGCCCTCGTCGAGGCGGCCAAGGCTGCGCTCGACGCCGAACCCGTCGAAGCCAGCGCCTGAAACCAGCGCGGCCACCCGTGCCGACGACACTTCGGCCACCCGTTGGTCTCAAGACACTGCGGCGCCTCTCGAGGCGCCGCAGTGCGCGTGTCGAAGCCGGGTGCTTCGTCGTCGAGGGAGCGTTGTCGGTGTCGGCAGCGCTCGATGGTGGCTTCGAACTCGTCGAGGCGTTCGTCGAGCCGGGAGCGTCGCCGGGAGACGTGGCGAGCCTCCGCGCGGCCGGTGTCGCGGTGACCGAACTCGACCCCGGACGTCTCCAGGGAATCGTCAGCACCACGACTCCGCAGCCCGTCGCCGCGGTGGTCGTCGCCCCTGCGTTGCGGGCTACCGATCTCGACCCGACCATGGCCGAGATGCTGCTGGTCCTGGTCGATGTCGGCGACCCCGGGAACGTCGGGACCCTGCTCAGGGTCGCCGAAGGGGCCGGGGTGTCGGCGGTACTCTGCGTCGGCGAGTCGGCCGACCCGTTCAGTCCGAAATCCGTTCGGGCGTCAGCCGGGTCGGTGTTCTCGGTGGGCGTGGTCGTCGACAAGGAGGCTGAAGCGACGGTGAGGAGCCTGGTCGATGCAGGGTGGACCGTCACGGCCACGTCGCCACGCGCCTCGGTCGTCTACGACCAGGTCGACCTCACCGGGCCTTCGGCCTTCGTGCTCGGCTCCGAGGCCCACGGACTTCGGGCCGAGATCGAGGATCTGGTCGGCAGGAGTGTGCGGATCCCGATGTCCGGACGCGCCGAATCTCTCAACGTCGCGATGGCCGGTGCGGTGCTCTGCTTCGAGTCGCAGCGCCAACGTCGCGCAGCCTCCACACCCGATGGCTGAGATCGATCTCGAACTCCTTCCCGACGCGGTCCTCGTGGTCGACCGGGAACGCCGCCTGAGTGCATGGAACGGTGTGGCGGAAGCGCTGCTCGGCCCGTTCGACGGACGCAGCGGACCGATCGGCGAGCTGCTCGACCTGCGCGACCCCGCCGGCTCTCCCACGTTTCGGCACGATTGGCCCCGACAACCCGCCGAATGGACGTTTCGCCCTCCCCTCGTTGCCGGCACGGGCGCCGCGCCCGTCGTTCTTGCGGTCAGCGCGCGGCTGCTCGGCGACGAAGGCGACCCCGACGGCGCGGTGATCGTCGGCCGTCCGGTCGGCGATGCCGAGGGGATGGCCGTCGTGGCCGCGGTGAGCCACGAACTCCGGAGCCCGCTGACCTCGATCAAGGGCTACACGTCGCTGCTGCTCAGTCGCTGGGAACGCCTCGACGACGACCAGAAACGCGACATGCTCGAGGCGGTGCACCATGACGCCCAGCGCGTCACGAGACTCGTGACCGAGCTTCTCGACATCAGCCGACTGGAGACGGGTGCGCTGGTCCTGCGCCGGGGTCTCGTGGATCTGGAGGAGTTGTGCAGCTCAGTCATCGATCGGCTCGCGTTCACCTATCCGCTCCTCGACTGCGCGATCGACTTCGACGACCCGTTTCCGTCGGTGTGGGCCGATGCCGACAAGGTCGAGCAGGTGCTGACCAATCTGATCGAGAACGCTGCGAAGTACGCGGACCCGACCGGGCTCCGCATCGTCGGCCGGGTCGAGGCCGACCATGTGTCGGTCGAGGTCGAGGACCGCGGCGACGGCATCCGGTCCGAGGACCTTCCGAGGGTGTTCACGAAGTTCTTCCGTGGCGATGACGGCAGCCCCAGTGGCACCGGCCTCGGACTCTGGATCAGCCGTGGGCTCGCCGAGGCCCACGGAGGAACCCTCGATGTGGCGTCCCGGCCGGGTGAGGGCTCTGGATTCGTGCTGTCGCTGCCGTTGGACGTCGCCGAATCAACTGGACCGCCTTGCGGCGCCTGAGGCAGGGTTCGCATTCCATGTTGGACGAGATCGTGACCCTTGCCGATGCTGCGGTGGCCTCCGTCGCCACCGCGGACGACCTCGATCAGCTGTCCGGGCTCCAGCGCGAGGCGCTGGGCAAGAAGGCACCGCTCAATGCGCTCAAGCGGACGCTCGGCGACCTCGACCCCGATGAGCGACGTGAGGTCGGTCAGGCGATCAACGACGCGAGGACCCGTATCGAGGCGGCCTTCGCCGACCGTCGGCACGATCTCGAGAAGGCGGCACGTCGCGAGCGGCTCGATGCCGAGCGGCTCGACCTCACCGAGGTGCTCGCCCCACCGGTGACCGGCCACGTGCACCTCGTGAGTCAGGCGATCGCCGAGCTCGAGGACACCTTCGTCGGTATGGGTTTCACGGTGGCCGAGGGCCCCGAAGTCGAGACCGACTGGCACAACTTCGAGGCGCTGAACTTCCCGGCCGATCATCCGGCTCGCGACATGTACGACACGCTCTACGTGCAGCACGGGCCGTCCGGATCGACCTTGTTGCGCACGCACACGTCGCCGGTGCAGATCCGGGTCATGCTCGACCAGAAGCCACCGGTGTATTCGGTGATGCCGGGTCGGACGTTCCGTCAGGACACCGCCGACGCGACCCATCTGCCGGTGTTCAACCAGATCGAAGGCCTCGTCGTCGACCGGGGCATCACGTTCGCCGATCTGGCCGGAACGATCGACGCCTTCACCAAGGCCTATTTCGGTGGTGATTTCGGTTCGCGCCTGAGGCCGTCCTACTTCCCGTTCACCGAGCCGTCGGCCGAGTTCGACATCCGTCGCCCCGACGGCACGTGGCTCGAACTCGGAGGGTGCGGGATGGTGCACCCCAACGTCCTGCGCAACGTCGGGATCGATCCCGAGGAGTGGAGCGGGTTCGCGTTCGGATTCGGCATCGACCGCCTCGCCACCACCCGGCACGGCGTGAACGACCTGCGCGAGCTGATCACCAACGACATCCGCTTCCTGGAGCAGTTCTGATGAAGGTGCTGTTGTCCTGGATGCGTGAGTTCGCGCCGATCGAGGGCGACCCGGTGCGAATCGGTGAAGAGCTGAGCGATCTCGGGTTGGCGGTCGAGGAGATGGAGTTGCTCGGCGCAAACCTCGAGGGGGTGATCGTGGCCGAGGTGCTCGACCTCAAGCCGCACCCGAACGCCGACAAGATCCAACTGGTCGACGTCGACGCCGGCGACGGCGAGGCGCTGCAGATCTGTTGCGGCGCGTTCAACATGTCCGTCGGCGACCGAGTGCCGTTGGCGACGCTCGGGACGACGATGCCCGACGGTCTGGAGATCCAACGGCGCAAGCTGCGGGGCGAGTGGTCCAACGGCATGCTGTGCTCGCCCAACGAACTCGGCCTCGGCGGCGACCCTGGGGGAATCCTGCTGCTCCCCGGCACGCTGCGCTCGGGAGTTCCGCTCGCCGAGGCGATGGGGATCAGCAACGACGTGCTCTACGACCTCGAGGTCAACCCGAATCGACCCGACGCCATGTCGGTGGCCGGGGTGGCACGCGATCTGGCCGCTCGACTCGGGGTCCCCTTCGCCATCCCCGAGCCGGCCATTCGCACCGGCGGCGATGCGCTCGACGGATCGGTGGCGATCGAGGTGCTCGACGGCCGCCGGTGTGGCCGGTTCGAGTCCTGGCTGTTCCGCGACGTGACGGTCGGCGCGTCCGATCTGACGATCTCCAACCGTCTCACGCTGCTCGGCATGCGACCGATCAACAGTCTCGTGGACGTCTCGAACTACGTCATGCTCGAACTCGGTCGCCCCAACCACCCCTACGACCTCTCGAAACTCGGCGGTCGCGGGCTGCGGGTGCGGACAGCGGCAACGGGCGAGACCATGGTCACCCTCGACGAGGTCGAGCGGACCTTCACCGACGCGGACCTGCTCATCTGCGACGCAGACGACACCCCTGTCGGCATCGCCGGGATCATGGGGGGCGCGGCCACCGAGATCGCCTCCGACACGACCGACGTGCTCCTCGAGATGGCGTGGTTCGAGGCGATGCCCATCGCGAAGACCTCGCGTCGCCTCGGCATCCGGACCGAGGCGTCGGCGCGTTTCGAGCGTGGCGTCGATCCCGAGTCAGGTGAGCTCGTCGCCCACCGCTTCGCCGAGCTCCTCGGAGCCACCGCTCAGCTCGCACCCGGCAAGATCGACGTCCTGGGTGCACTGCCCGCGCAGCCGACCGTCCGGGTCCGGACCGACCGGGTGAATGCGATGCTGGGCACCGACCTGTCCGCCGAGGTGATCACCGACCTGCTCACGCCGATCGAGTTCGGGGTCGAGCCCGCAGGCGATGCCGATCTCGATGTTGTCGTTCCCACCTTCCGGCCCGACACCGAGACCGAGGTCGACGTCATCGAGGAGATCGCGCGGCATCATGGCTACTCGAACATCGCGCCAACGCTGCCGAGAGGTGAGCAGAGCGGCGGCCTCACGACCAGACAGCTCGACCGTCGTCGGGTCAGATCAGCGCTGGCGGGTCTCGGACTCGCCGAGGCGACACCGATGCCCTTCCTCGCTCCGGGGCAGTTGACCCGATGTGGCCTGCCTGATGTCGGGCTCGAGATCGCCAATCCGCTCGTGGCCGAGGAGTCGATCCTTCGGACCGCGCTGCTGCCTGGGTTGGTGGAGGCGGTGGCCTACAACGCTCGACATCGGAACCATGGCATCGGGCTGTTCGAGATCGGGCACGTGTTCAAGCCGCCGCCGGACCCCGAGGCCCCGCTTCCCGACGAGCGCGAGCACGTGGCCGTGATTCTCGGCGGACGCGATGCCCAGGAAGCCGTACGTGTCTGGGGGACGCTGGTCGATCTGCTCCAGATCGCCGATGCTCGGGTCCGCAACCTCGAGATGCCGGGGCTGCACCCCACTCGGTCGGCGGTGGTCGAGGCGAACGGCACTGCGGTGGGTTCGGTCGGGGAGATCGACCCCGACGTGCTGCTGGCACACGACATCACCGAGCGCGTCGGATACCTCGAAGTCGACCTCGGCGTCATGCTCGACCTGCGGACTGACGACAAGCCGTTCCGCCCGTTCAGTCTGTTCCCCAGTAGCGACGTCGACCTCGCCTTCGAGGTCGACGCCTCCGTTCCGGCCGACGCCATCGAGCTGACGCTGCGAGATGCGGGCGGCGAGCTGCTGTGGAGCACTGCCCTGTTCGACGTCTATCGCGGCGATCGCGTGGCAGCCGGCACCCGGAGCCTCGCCTACACGCTGCGGTTCCAGGCCCTCGACCGGACCCTCACCGATGCCGAGGTCGCCGATGCGCGGCAAGCCTGCATCGACGCCGTCACCGCCGCGCACCCCGCCACGCTGCGAGGATGAGGCTCGAACAAGCGTTCGACGCTTGTGCTAGCGTCGGAATCCGTGGAATGGGACGACATCGAGGACTTCCGTGCACAGGACCGTCGACGCCGAGGGCCGATCACGATCGAGTTCGGATCGCTCTGGATGGCAGGCGTCGACGACGAGCCGTGGCGGGTCGAGTGGCTCGAGGCAACCGGAGAGCTGATCGCGGTCCAGCGTGACCCGGTCGACGAAATCGACGGGCCGGTCGTGCTGTTGGGACACCATCCGGTTCGTAGCGAGGTCGAGCGGGGCTTGCGTGGCTGGTGGCAGGTGTGCGGCCACCGGGGGTCATTGCCGTGGATCCGTCACCGCGGCGAGGAGCTCGGTGCGTGACCCTCGGTCGGTCGACCGGATGGCGCTGGCTGCGATGATGGCGGCCGCACCGAGCATCGCTCCGACGATGTAGGCACGGGTGAACGACGAAGCCGTACCGTCGCCGCCGTACACCGCGGTCAGCACCGTGATCCCCATCGACGAGCCGACCTGAAAGGCCATGCGCTGGGCGGCCGATGCGATTCCCAGGTCCTCCTCGTCGACCGAGTTCGCAAGTGTCGCGTTCAGCGGTGGTTGGGCCGTGCCGTTGCCGACCCCTTGGAGGGCGAGGCCGGCGACGATCAGGGCGATGCTCTCGGACTGCGCTCCCGCGGCGAAGAGCAACAGTGCGACCGTGACGGCGGCTGCGCCGAAGATCGCCACCGGCCTCTCACCGATCCGCGAGGCGAGGTTGCCCCCCACCGGAGCGCTGGCGCTGAACACCGCCGGCCGGATCAGCATGAGCAACGAGATCGCCGACACCGAGTAGCCGAACAGGTTGTCGACGAGCAGAGGTGCGAGGACGAACCCGCCCATGTAGGCAGCACCCTGGAACACCGAGGCGACCAGCGGTGCTCGGAAGTTGCGGCGCTGGAGGAACTCGAGCGGGAGAAGGGGCGCGTCGGCCCGCCGCTCGGCCCGCACGAACGCCACGATGCCAGCCGGCGCCAGGACCACCGCACCGAGGATCCACGGATCGGCGAGGCCGCGGATCGGCGCCTGGTTGAACGCGAACATCAGCGACCCCGTGCCGATGGCCAGCGTGGCCGCACCGGCCACGTCGAACCGGACATCGGTCTTGCGCTCGGTGGTCTCGCGCAGCACCAGCGCCCCGACGGCGACGGCCACGGCGCCGAACATCGCCTGCATGAGGAACAAGGTCGGCCATCCGAAGGCGTCGACCAGGGGTCCGCCGACGGCGAGTCCGATCGCAGGCGAGCCGGCGGCCACGAGCGACCACCAGCCGAGCGCCTTCACCCGCTCCTCGCGTCCGTAGACCGACATGATCAGCGCCATCGACGTGGGCTGGGTCGCGGCGCCCGTCACCTGGGCGAGGGTGCGGAACGCGATGAGGCTGCCTGCGCTCCATGCGAGTGCGGTGCACCCGGCCAACACGCTGGCGGCTGCGAACCCGATCAGGAAGACCCGCCGGTGCCCGTGCAGGTCGCCCATCTTTCCCATCACGGGCAGCGCGAGCGCCGACACCAGGAGCGGGGCGCTGATCACCCACGCGAGCGTGGTCTCGGAGCTCCCGAGGTCGCGGGCGATCTCGCCGAGGGACACCGTCAGGATCGTCACGGGAAATGTCGTGGCGAACATGCCGGTCAATGCAGTGAGCAGGACTCTGCGTTGGTACGGCACGGATCGGGACGATAACGGGCGGGCTCTGCGATCCGGTTTGGATGATTATGCAGATCTACGTATGATCATCGAATGACCAGGGTGGGGATCATCGGCGGATCGGGCTTCGGCGGCGCCGAGCTGCTGCGTCTGTGCGCCGGTCATCCCGACTTCGAGGTCACCTTCGCGACCGGTGACTCGCAGGCGGGCACCCCGGTCGGTGAACTCTATCCGAGCCTGGCTGCCGTGTACGGCGGGCTCGTGTACGTGGCGTTCGAGCCGGCCTTGGTCGACGAGGTCGATCTGGTGTTCCTCGCCCTTCCGCACGGCGCGTCTCAGTCGATCGTCGCTCAGATCCACGGTCGGGTGCGCTGGATCGTCGACCTCGGCTCGGACTTCCGGTTCGGCGATGCCGACGTCTATCCCGCGTGGTACGACGACGTCCACTCGTGTCCCGAACTCCTCGACTCGTTCGCCTACGGCCTTCCCGAACTGTTCCGTGACGAGATCGCGGCCGCGACCTCGGTGGCGGTTCCCGGCTGCTATCCGACCGCGGCCGGCCTGGCACTCGCCCCGCTCACGAGGTCCGCGATCGTCGAGGACACCGGCATCGTGGTCGACGCGGTGTCGGGCGTGTCGGGCGCCGGGCGCGACAAGATCTCGTTCTGCGCAGCCGACGAGGACGTGTCGGCTTACGGGCTGCTGACGCACCGGCACACCCCCGAGATCCAGAAGGTCATCGGCGCCGAGGTGCTGTTCACCCCGCACCTCGTGCCGATGAGCCGCGGGATGTTGGCAACCTGCTACGCACGGCCGACGGGTGCGACGTCGACCGCCGAACTCGTCGAGGTTTTCGACGCGTTCTACGCCGACGAACCGTTCGTCACGCGGGTCGAGGGGTCGCCGCACACCAAGTCGGTCCAAGGCTCCAACAGTGCACATGTGTCGGTGATGGCCGACGAGCGGACCGGGTTGATCATGAGCCTGTGCGCGATCGACAACCTGGGCAAGGGCGCGGCAGGGCAGGCCGTGCAGTGCGCGAACCTGCTCGTCGGGCATCCCGAGACAACCGGGGTGCCGATCCTCGGGGTGTACCCATGAGCGTGACCGCAGCCAAGGGGTTCGTCGCTGCCGGCATCCACTGCGGCATCAAGGACGGCGACGTTCCCGATCTCTCGCTCGTCGCGACCGCAGGTGCCGTACCCGTGGTGGCCGCTGCAGTGTTCACTCGCAACAAGATGACCGCCGCCCCGGTGCAGGTGTCTCGGCGGCACCTCGAGCTCACCAGGAACGAGGCCACCGCCGTGATCCTGAACTCGGGCAACGCGAACGCGGGGACCGGCGAGGTCGGCATCGGGGATGCCGACCAGATGTGTCGGCTCACCGCGGCGGCGCTCGGATGCGAGCCGCAGCACGTGCTGGTCTGCTCGACCGGCCTCATCGGCAACCGCCTACCGATGGACGTCATCACGCCCGGAATCCCCTTGGTGGCCGGCGAACTGGCGGCGACCGGCGGCCCGCTCGCGGCTGAAGCGATCCGGACGACCGACACTCACCGCAAGGAGTCGGTGGCCAAAGCCGACGGTGTCGTGGTCGGCGGGATGGCCAAGGGCTCGGCGATGTTGCGCCCCGACATGGCCACCATGCTCGCAGTGATCACCACCGATGCCGACGTCACTGCTGCCGAGCTGCAGTCGGCGTTGACCGGGGCGGTCGACGACTCGTTCAACCGGTTGACGACCGACGGTGCCCAGTCGACGAACGACACCGTGATGGTCCTGGCGAGCGGCAAGGCTGGTCGTCCCGACCTCGACACCTTCGCCGCTCAACTCCACGAGGTGTGTGTCGACCTGGCCACCCAGATGGCCAACGACGCCGAGGGTGCCACCAAGGTGGTTCGCATCACGGTGACCGGTGCTGCGTCCGATGCCGAGGCGACCCGGGGTGCCCGCGCCGTGGCCGAGTGTCAGCTGATCAAGTGCTCGTGGGCCGGCAACGACCCGTACTGGGGAAGGATCGCGTCCGAGCTCGGGGCGAGCGGCATCGAGTTCGAGCAGTCGCAGGTCTCGGTGTCCTACGGCGAATTCGAGGTGGCACGAGGCGGTGTCGACGCTGCCCACGACGCCGGCGGCCTCGCGTCGTACATGCAGCAGCGGTTCATCGACATCACCGCGGACCTCGGCGTCGGCGACGGTACGGGGCACGTGCTGACCGTCGATCTGACCCATGGGTACGTCGACGAGAACATGGGGACGTCGTGATCGAGGAAGCGCAGCTCAGGGCCGATGTCCTCGTCGAGGCACTGCCGTACATCCAGCGGTTCCGCGACTCTGTCGTGGTGGTGAAGTACGGCGGGAACGCCATGGTCGACCCGCTGCTGGCCGAGCAGTTCGCCGAGGACATCGTGCTGATGCGCTCGGTCGGGCTCCGACCCGTCGTGGTGCACGGCGGTGGTCCTCAGATCGGCGAGATGATGGCCCGGCTCGGCAAGACGTCCGAGTTCAAGGACGGGCTGCGTGTCACCGACGCCGAGACCCTCGACATCGCCCGCATGGTGCTGGTCGGCAAGGTCAACCGCGACATCGTCGGCACCCTCAACGTGCACGGGCCGATCGCGGTCGGCCTGTCGGGCCAGGACGCCGGTCTGATCAGGGCCGAGGCCCGCAACCCCGACCTGGGGTTCGTCGGCGACGTCGGGGCCATCAACCCGTCGATCGTCGTCCGGCTCCTGGCCGAGGACCTGATTCCGGTCATCTCGACGATCGGCGCCGACCTCGAAGGGCAGGCCTACAACATCAACGCCGACACCGTGGCCGGCGCATTGGCCGTGGCGTTGGGCGCCGAGAAGATCATCTATCTGACCGACGTCGAGGGACTGCTCGCCGACGTGGACGACCACGGCAGCCTGATCTCGACGACCACCACCGTCGAGTTGGCGGCCAAGATCGACAGCGGCGAGTTGACCGGCGGCATGATCCCCAAGATCGAGGCCTGTGTCGCGGCGGTCGAGGGCGGCGTGACCTCAGCGCATCTGCTCGACGGCCGGCAGCCGCACGTGCTGCTGCTCGAACTCTTCAGCGACGCCGGCATCGGCACCATGATCACCGGGGGCTCGGCATGACCGGACACGGTGAGGCGATGCACGCCACCGAGGCCATGACGACGTGCCCGATCATGCCGACCTACGGACCGCCGCCGGTCATGTTCGTCCGCGGCGAGGGGACGCGGCTGTGGGATGCGGACGGCAAGGAGTACCTCGACTTCCTGTCGGGACTCGCGGTCACCAGCCTCGGTCACGCCCATCCGGCGGTCACCGAGGCGATCGCAGACCAGGCCGGCAAGCTCCTGCACGTCAGCAACCTGTTCGCGACCGAGCACAACTGGCACGTGGCAAGAACCCTGGATCGGTTGATCACCGGTGGGCTCGTGACGGAGGCGCCAGCCGAAGGAGCAACCTCGAAGCCGCATGGCAGCTCCGTGCAAACGGCAGGCGGGCGAGGCGACGAAGGAGCCGAGCAGCCGCAACAACGCGGCCAGGTGTTCTTCTGCAACTCCGGAGCTGAGGCCAACGAGGCGGCCATCAAGCTGGCCCGGAAGTGGGGAGGCCACGGCAAGTTCGTGGTCGTGTCGGCGATGCGGTCGTTCCACGGGCGCACGCTCGCGACCCTTCATGCCACTGGACAGCCCGAGAAGCACGAGGCCTTCCAGCCGCTCCCCGAGGGCTTTCGGCACGTGCCGTTCAACGACATCGACGAACTCGAGCGGTCCCTCGACCCGAGTGTCGCTGCGGTGCTGCTCGAGGCGGTCCAGGGCGAGGGCGGCGTCAACCCCATCGATCCGGCCTACGCCCGCGATGTGCGGACCCTGTGCGACGAGCGTCAGTTGCTCCTGATGTTCGACGAGGTCCAGACCGGCCTGGGCCGCACCGGCGAGTGGTTCGGCTTTCAGCACACCGGCGTGAAGCCCGACGTCGTCACGATGGCCAAGGCTCTGGGGAACGGCATTCCCATCGGTGCGTGCTGGGCGCGGGCAGACGTCGCCGCCGCCTTCAAGCCCGGCGACCACGCGACGACCTTCGGCGGTCAGCCGCTCGCGACCGCAACAGCGGCGGCCGTGTTGCGGGTGATGGAGGACATCGATGCGCCGAAGATGGCCGCGACGCAGGGTGCGAAGCTCACCGAAGCGCTGTTGGCACTCCCGAAGGTCACCGAAGTCCGCGGGATGGGCCTCCTTCTCGCCGCCGAGTTCGCGGACGTGGACGCCAAGGCCCTCGCGGCCGCTGCGCTCGACGCCGGCTTGGTGATCAACGGCATCACGCCGACCGCCATCCGACTCGCGCCGCCGATCACCGTCGCCGACGACGAGATCGAACGCGCCGTCTCGATCATCGGAGACCTCACGTGACCGTTCGCCACCTGCTCGAGATCGACGATCTCAGCTCCGACGAGTTGCACGACGTGCTCGATCGAGCGGCGGTCGTCGAGCCCGCTCGTGTGCTGGCCGGTCGCGGGGCGGCGCTCGTGTTCGCGAAGCCGTCGGCACGCACCCGCAACTCCACCGAGATGGCCGTCGCCCAGCTGGGTGGCCACCCGATCTCGATCCAGGCCGACGAGGTGGGCATCGACACCCGCGAGACCGCCGAGGACGTGGCTCGCACGCTGGCCTGCTACCACTTGCTGATCGGCGCCCGGGTGTTCGACCACTCGGTGCTCGAACGGATGGCTGCCGTGTCGCCGGTGCCGATCGTCAACCTGCTCTCCGACGAGGCACACCCGCTCCAGGCGATCGCCGACCTACTCACGATCCGGTCGGTGTTCGGCCAACTGGCCGGCCGGACGGTGGCCTATGTGGGCGACGCCAACAACGTGGCTCGCTCGCTCGCCATCGCGGCGGGGATGGTCGGGATGCAGGTCCGGCTGGGCTGCCCTCCGGGCTACGACGCCGACGAGACCATGCTCGATCGGATCCGCGCAACCGGAGTCGATCCGCTCGTCACCCACCGCATCGAGGAAGCCGTCGAGGGCGTCGACGTGGTCTACACCGACGTGTGGACCTCGATGGGCCAGGAGCAGGAGTCGGCCGAGCGGTTGAAGGCGTTCGAGAGCTTCACGGTGAACGAGTCCGTGATGGCCCGAGCCTCTGACGATGCGGTGTTCCTGCACTGTCTGCCGGCGCATCGTGGTGAAGAGGTCACTGCCGACATCGTCGACGGCGTGACCTCGCGGGTGTGGGAGCAGGCCACGCAGCGGATGCATGCCGCACGGGCTGCGTTCTGGTGGCTGGTGGAGCAGGCGGAACAGGGCCCATGAGCAAGCCGCAGCGACAGCACAAGATCGCAGGACTTCTCACCCAGCACTCGGTGACGAGCCAGGGACAGTTGGTCGACTTGCTGGCCGACGGCGGCGTCGTGGCGACGCAGGCGACGGTGTCCCGAGATCTCGAGGACCTCGGTGCCATCAAGGTGAGGGTGCCCGGTGGTGAGACCGTCTATGCGATCCCCGAGCTCCCCGCCGAGCAGTTCGCGCCCGAGGACCACCTGCGGCGGGTGCTCAGTGACTGGGTGGTCGAGGTCGGCAGCTCGCACAACATCGTCGTCCTGCGCACCCCGCCAGGCTCGGCTCACGTGGTGGGCTCGGCGATCGACCGGGCCGGCCTGGCCGAGATTCTCGGCACCGTGGCCGGCGATGACACGCTCATGATCGTGGTGGCCGAAGGCACCACCGGGACCGAACTCGCAAGCCGGCTCAGCGACCTCGCTGGGCTCTGAACCGACAGGAGCACATTTTCATGGCGAAGAAGGTCGTCCTCGCATACAGCGGCGGACTCGACACCTCGGTCGCGGTCAAGTGGATGATCGAGGAGATGGGCGTCGAAGTCATCGCGCTCGCCGTCGACGTCGGGCAGGCCGCCGAGGACTGGGATGTCGTCAAGGCACGCGCCCGCGCCGCGGGTGCGTCCGAGGCGATCGTGGTCGACGCACGCGACGAGTTCGCGAGTGAGTACGTCGTGCCGGCCCTGAAGGCCAACGCCATGTACGAGGGCCGCTATCCGCTCGTCTCGGCGTTGTCACGACCGGTCATCGTCAAGCACCTCGTCGAAGCGGCCCGCACCCACGGCGCGGATGCCGTCGGTCACGGGTGTACCGGCAAGGGCAATGACCAGGTGCGCTTCGAGGTATCCACCCGGGCCCTGGCTCCCGACCTCGAGGTCGTGGCCCCGGTGCGCCACTGGGGCATGACGCGTGAAGACTCGATTCACTACGCCTACGACCACGACATCCCGATCGTCGCCACCAAGGAGAAGGTGTATTCGATCGACGACAACCTCTGGGGACGCGCGATCGAGTGCGGCGAGATGGAGGACCCGTGGAACGAGCCGCCCCAAGGCGTGTGGCTCACGACGAAGCGCACCGTCGCGGAGCAGCGCGACCTGGTGATCGGCTTCGACCAAGGCATACCCGTCTCGGTCGACGGCCGGCCGATGGGCCTGGTCGAGATGATCGACCATCTCACCGCCGTCGTCGGCTCGTATGGGTGGGGTCGGGTCGACATGGTCGAGAACCGGAGGGTCGGCATAAAGAGCCGTGAGACCTACGAGTGCCCGGCCTCGCTGGCACTCATCCTCGCCCACGCCGACCTCGAGTCGATCTGCCTCGAGCGTGATCTGGCGCGCGAGAAGGCCCGCCTCGAACCGCGTTATGCCGAACTCATCTACGACGGCCTCTGGTTCTCGCCGCTCAAGGACAGTTACGACGCATTCATCGACGAGAGCCAGAAGTACGTGACCGGCGAGGTCCGGCTGCAACTGGCCCCCAATTCGTGCATCGTCACCGGCAGGCGGGCCGAGCGCAGCCTCTACGACTACGGTCTCGCCACCTACGACGCGGGCGACAGCTTCCGCCACGAGGACTCGGCAGGGTTCGTACGGCTCTGGGGCCTCGGCATCGAAACATGGAGCGCACGACAGGGCCCTGGAAGTCGGAGCAACTGATGATCCCTGGTGGCGGCCTCCGTGGCCGGGGAACGGAGATGACGTGACCCTGTGGCACGGGCGGTTCGAGGGTCGGCCGGCCGACGAGCTGATGGCCTACACGGTCAGCCTGCCGTTCGACCAGCGTCTGGCAGCTGACGACATCGCCGGCTCGCGCGCCCATGTTCGGGGCCTTCATCGGGGCGCGATCCTCACTGACGACGAGCGTGACGAGGTCCTGGCCGCGCTCGACGCGGTCGAGGCCGAGTTGGCCGGCGGCACATTCACCTTCGTCGAGTCCGACGAGGACATTCACACTGCGGTCGAGCGGCGGGTCACCGAGATCGCCGGACCGGCCGGGGCGAAGCTCCACACCGGTCGCAGCCGCAATGACCAGGTGGCCACCGATCTCCGCCTGTGGACCAAGCGTGCGCTCGGTGAGGTCGCAGCCGACGTGCTGGCGCTGCAGTTGGTCCTGCTCGACCAGGCCAAGGCGGTGGGCGACGCCTATCTCCCCGGCTACACCCACCTCCAGCAGGCACAGCCGGTCGGGCTGGCCCACCACCTGCTTGCTCACGCCTGGACCTTCGCCCGCGACGTCGATCGCCTGCTCGACGCCCGCGCCCGGCTGGACGTGTCGCCGCTCGGGGCCGGAGCGCTCGCCGGATCGTCGTTGCCGCTCGACCCCGAGGGCACCGCCACCGATCTCGGCTTTGCCAAGGCCTTCGACAACTCGCTCGACGCCGTCAGCGACCGTGACTTCGTCGCAGAGTCGCTGTTCGCGCTCGCGCTCATCGGCGTACACCTCAGCCGCATCGGCGAAGAGATCGTCCTGTGGTCGAGCGAGGAGTTCGGCTTCGTCCGGCTCGACGACGCCTACTCGACCGGCTCGTCGATGCTGCCCCAGAAGAAGAACCCCGACATCGCCGAGCTCGCCCGGGGCAAGACCGGCCGGCTCATCGGCAACCTCACAGCCATCCTCACGACCCTCAAGGGGTTGCCCCTCGCCTACAACCGAGATCTGCAGGAGGACAAGGAGCCGCTGTTCGACTCGGTCGACCAGGTGCAGCTCGGCCTCCGCGGCATCGCCGGCACCGTGGCCACCCTCACCTTCGATACCGACCGCATGGCCGCATCGGCCGACACGCCGACTGCGGCCGCCACCGACCTCGCCGAATACCTCGTGCGTGCCGGCACCCCGTTCCGCGACGCTCATGCCATCGTCGGTGCACTCGTCCGCCAGGCGGTCGACGACCGTGCCGACCTGAAGCAGCTGGTCCGTGACCACGACGCCCTCGGTCCCGATGCGGCCGGGCTCATCGATCCCGGCGTTCCCGTCAAGATGCGCACCACGCGCGGGGGAGCAGGGCCCGCTGCGGTGGCCGATCAGCTCCAGCGCTTCGAGCAGCAACTTGGCGTCGACCGCGCCCGACTGGCCGACTGACGCGCCCGTACCCCGGGCTGAGCCGGGGTTGGTGGTTGGGTCGAGTTGTCGTCGTGACCAGGGCGGGCGCTGCGCGATCGCTCACGCAGCGGAGGCTCTTCGGGGGTGGACGAGTTCGAGCCCGAAGTCGTTCCAGAAGCGGGGGACGCCCTTGTCCATCTTCACGACCAGACCTCCCGAGTGGACTCGCCGGTGGTGGTGCGAGCACAACAGCACCAGATTGTCGATATCGGTGTCGCCGTCGTCTTCCCACCACACCACGTGGTGGGCGTGGCACCAGTTGGGTGGACGATCACACCCCGGTACGGCACACCCTCGGTCGCGAGCGGCGAGGGCCCGTCGTTGGGCACGGTTGGCCAGGCGGGCTTCGCGGCCGAGGTCGAGCACCTGGCCCGACACGCCGAGCACGAGCCGGGCCGCCGTGCTGTCGCACAGCCACTGCTCGACGAGGCGGCGAGGGACGAAGGTGCCATCGGGCAACTCGTGCAGCTCGTCGCTCGGGTCGTCGGGGTGTTGGCCTGCGAAGGTGGCCGGGTCGAGCAGGATCCAGAACGCAGGCCCGCGTCGAGACGCAGCCGCGTCTGAAGCACCGCCCTGCTCGAGCAGCTCGATCATGGCCTCGGTGCGCCGGTTGGCGGGGGAGCGGTCGAGCCCGGGATCGAACGGGTCGACCTCTCGGTTCGCGTGATCGCGGCGGAACAGCTCGTCGACCTTCTCCTGCAGCAGCGAGAGGAAGATCGTGCCGCGCTCGGCTCCGAGGTTGAACCGCCCCAGGACTCGTCCGCCCAGTGTGCGGGAGGCGAACAGCTCGTCGCGCTCGCCCTCGGCCTGGGGTTCGGCACCATCGGTGTCGTGCCGGTCGATCCACTTGTCGACCTCGGTGGCGAACTCGTCCGCGGTCATCTGCACCGCGAGCGCCACCAGCGTCGCTTCGGCCTCGTCGGTGAAGAACTCCCGAGTCCGCACCCCGAGACAGCGGGCCATGACATGGACGTGCGAGAAGGTGATGGCCGCCGCAGCGTGCGCCGCGCTCGTGAGTGGCATCAGTCGAGACAGTCCTGCGACTCGGGCCCGTCGGCCGGCATCGGTCTTGGCCGTGCCCGTCTGGGCTGCCAACCAGTTGGCGATGTTGTACGCGCCGTCGTGGACCCACACGCCGCGCTCGTCGACCGCGGCGATGGTGGACAGACCGACCGCGCCGAGCCGGGTCTGCGACCGCTCGACAGCCCGGCCATGGGCCAGAAGCGCCTTCGCATCCAGTTGTTCGGTGTCGCACTCGGCGAGCTCGTCGATCAACGAATCGAGCCGCTCGAGCACATCATCGGGTGCCGCCACCGGGCCATCCCTTTGATCGATGAACTGCCGGGAGCCGAAGCTCCGAGGGAGTCAAGCTACCCCAAACGTCTGTTCGGTACAACCCTAGATCGCAGGAAATCTCGCCTTCTGCGAGCAGGCGTAGACCGGTGACACCAGGAGTACCGGTTGCCCGAAGAGATCGGGTGTGCCGTACGAAAACCATCGCCCGAGACGCGGCCGGCAACGGACTCGGCTGCGCGACGACCGATCGACTGATTCGGCCCACCCGCGTCGCACGACGCGGTCGGACCGATGGGCTCGACCCCTACGCTGGCTCGATGCGTTCGTGGCGACCCTGGTTGATCGGTGGCACGTTCGCGGTGGTCGCCGTCGTGCTGTCACTCAGCGACGTGGTGCCGGTCGTCCTGCGGGGCGTGCTCGATGCTGCGATCGTGTTCTGGCGCCGATTCGAGCTGGCCTTCGGGATCGACCTCGACATCGATCAGAACGCGATCCCGTGGTCGAGTGACGAGATCGCCCATCTCGTGCTGTGGGGTGGCGGCATGATCCTCGTCGGCCTCACGCTTCGGCACCGACAGCGATCCGACCGGGTGGCTGTCGGGTTGTTCGGGGCGTCCGTGCTGCTCGAAGTGCTCCAGGCATTCGTCACCGCGAGCCGCAGCCTGACGCTCAGCGACGCCGCCGCCAACGGCCTCGGCATCATGCTCGGTCTCACCGTCGTGGTCGTCGCCGACCTCGTGATGCCGAGCGCCCGATCGTCGGCAGAGGCCCACGCCTGATGGGCTTCCGACACGAGATCCGGGTTCGCTACGGCGAGGTCGACATGCAGCGGGTCGTGTGCAACGCCCACTACCTGGCCTACTGCGATGATGCCGCGGACCTCTGGTTCCGCACGCTCGGCGCCGCCCTCGAGGACGACGTGTGGGATGTCATGGTCAAGAAGGCCGAGATCACCTGGGACGGCGGCGCCGGCGTGCACGACCTGCTGGCGATCGACCTCGACGTGAGCCGATGGGGCAACACCAGCTTCGACGTCACGTTCATCGGAACCGTCGATGACGAGCCGGTGTTCACTGCGATCGTGACCTACGTGGCCGTGAAGACCGGCACGACCGAGACGGTCCCGGTGCCCGAGCACTTCCGAACCGCAGCGTCGTGACGACCTACGGGTCGTTGCCCCGCTCATTCTTCGATCGCGACAGCCGCGAGGTCGCCCCCGACCTGCTCAACAAGGTCCTCGTCCACGGCGAGACGGCGGGACGCATCGTCGAGGTCGAGGCCTACTGCGGTTCGATCGACGCCGCTGCGCACACCTACCGGGGCCGGACCGACCGCAATGCCACCATGTTCGGCCCGCCCGGTCACCTCTACGTGTACTTCACCTATGGCATGCACTGGTGCGCCAACGTGGTCTGCGAACCCGAGGGAACCGGCACCGCGGTCCTCCTCCGGGCCCTGGCACCGCTGGAGGGCTGCGAGACCATGGAGGAGCGCCGAACCAAGGCGAGACGCACGACCGACCTCTGTTCGGGGCCGGCCAAGCTGTGTCAGGCGCTGGCCATCGAAGGAGATCTCGACGGCGTCGACCTGACCGTCGGCGGCGGGCCGCAGCTCGTCGACGACGGAACGCCGCCGCCGCCCGCACCAACCCAGACCACCCGCATCGGCCTGACCAAGGGGGTCGAGCACCCCTGGCGCTGGTTCGTGCCCGGCGACCCGAACGTGTCGAGGCGCTGGTGAACCCGATGCTCCTCACCGACGCCGATCTGACCCGGTCGACCGACCTCGACCTCGCCCTGTCCATCATGCGCGCCGCGGTGATCGAAGCGGACTCCGAGCGCCACCGCGCCCACCTGCTCGAGTTCTGTGCTGCCCACCCCGACGCGCTCCACCGGACGTGCGCGGAGGGCCATCTCACCGGATCGGCCTGCGTGATCGAGGAGGGGACCGGCCGTCTTGCCTTCCTCCTGCACGCGAAGGTCGGTCGGTGGCTGCAACCGGGTGGCCATGCCGACGGCGAGGCGAACCTCACCCAGGTCGCTCTCGACGAGGCGACCGAGGAGACCGGTCTCGCCGGTCTCACCGTCGCCAGCCCGGCCGTCGACATCGACGTGCACGTGTTCGACGCTCCTGGCGAACCCGAGCACTTCCACTTCGACGTCCGTCACCTCGTACTTGCGCCCGAGGGCTCGATCCTCGAGGCGAACCACGAGTCACACGACCTCGGGTGGTTCGATCCGTCCGACCTCGGCCCGCTCGCCCTCGACCCTGGGACACATCGCCTCATCGCTCGTGCCGAGGCGATGGCCCGCGAGCTCGGCCGAATCGGTTGACCCCGGCGGCCGTCAGGACCCGAACTTGGTGATGATCCGCTCGATCGTGCCCAGGGTCCGGAACGTCACCGGGCGTGCGAGTCCACTGAAGTCGGCCATGTCGAGGTCGGCGTCGCTGACCCCGGTGTGGGGGACCCAGTAGACCTCGGTGCCACGGGTGGCGACGAGGTCTCGTTCGACCGTGAGACCCGAGATGTCGATCGGCGAATGAGCGAATCCCACCTGGGGCTTGCCGCGTGCGGCCAGTTCGTCCGGCGAGAACGGGAAGCGGGTGACGATCGCATCCAGATCGCCGAGTGAGCGGACGAACACGTCGACGTCCCATCCGCGTGCTTCGGCGAACGCGTCGCTGAGACGCAGCTCGACGGCATCGCCCGGCACCGGCGTGTCGAACACCAGGTTCCCGCTGGCCTGGTACGAACGGGCGCCGTCGACCCCGGCGATCGCGGCGATCGCGACCAGCTCGGGCCCGGTGATGCGTCGCCCGCCGACGTTGATGCCTCGCACGAATGCCACCGAACGCTGGTTCACGCGTCGAGAGGGTGCTTGCAGCTCGGCATGTCGTTGGTGCCCGCGAACTCGTCGACCTGGAGCGACACCTGGCGCCCGTTCGGACCGGGTGTGACCAGCAGCCTGGCCTCGGGGTCGACCCGGAGCCGCGTCGCGTAGTCGAACCTGTCGGCGACCACCGTGTCCCAGTCGTTCAGCCACAGTCCCACGATCCGTGCGCTCTCGGGGTCGACCACCAGTCGATCTGTGAGCACCCGCAGGTCGCCCACCATGTCGTCGAACTCTGCCGTGGCCGCTTCGATGGTGTCGGCTCGTCCTGTCGGGTCTCCGACCTGTGTCTCAGGCAGCGGCAACGTCTCGACGATCGAGAGCGCCTCGGCGCATCGTGTTTCGGCTTCGGAGACGAACGCCGGCTCGTCGATCTTGTCGGGCGAGTCGGCCCGACCGACGAAGAACGCCAGGTAGACGACGTAACCCCACATCGCCAGGAGCGCCACCACGATGACGGCCACGAAGGGGTTGACACGCCGTCGCCTGGTCGCCTCGATCGTCGGATCGGTCATCCCGAGATGCTGTCCGATCGGCGTCGCGGTCGCCTCATCGCCTCACCCCGCCCTGATCTCGATGGTCACCACGGTGCCGACCGCAACCGTCGAGCCAGCGGGTGGGTCCTGGGCGACGACGTGGCCGACGAACTGGTCTTCGTCGGCCACCTCGACGATGTTGGGAACGAGCCCCTTCGAGGCGAGCACCTCGGTCGCGTCGAACACCGAGAGCCCGATGAGGGTTGGTAGCGAGCCGTCGGCCGAGGAGGGCCCAGGGACCACCGACGGCGTCAACCCTTCGGAGGCTGCCGGCACCGCTGGCCGAGGAGGGGGGGCAGGAGCGAACGTCGTGACGGGGAGGTCGCCATGGGCGTAGCCCATGAAGGCTCCCCAGATGCCGGCTGGGTAGCTGCCACCGGTCACCCGGATCGGCGTGTTCGGCGGGACCATGAACCGTCCGGGCTCCTGGAAGCCCACCCACACCGAGGTCGCGAGTTCGGGTGTGTATCCCACGAACCAGGCATCCCTCCAGTCGCTGGTGGTGCCGGTCTTGCCGGCTGCGGGCCGACCGATCTGGGCGCGGGTGCCGGTGCCCCGTTCGATGTTCTGTCGCAGCACGTCGGTGAGCTGGTCGGCAGAAGTGGTCGTCAGCACTCGGTCCTGGACGTGTTCGTGCTCGTAGAGCACCGTTCCGTCGGGGTTGAGGATCTTGGTGACCATGACCGGCGGGACGTGGACGCCGCGGTTGGCGAACGTGCCGTAAGTCGACGCCATGTCGAGCGCTGTCACGGGCTCGGATCCGAGCACCGCGGCCTCGAACGGCCGGATCGGTGAGGCGATGCCGTAGCCGCGAGCCTTCTCGATGGCGCGTTCGGCACCGACGTCGAGCATCAGTTGGGCGTAGACCGTGTTGTAGCTACGCAGCGTGGCTTCGAGCAGGGACACCGTTCCTCCGCCGCCACCGCCGTAGTTCGAGACGGTCCAGCTCTGCCCATCGCGATCGAGGTCGAGCGTGATGCGTCCAGGGGCGGGGTACGTCGTGGTGATGTCGATGCCGTCGTCGAGGGCAGTGGCGAGCACGATCGGCTTGAAGCTCGAGCCCGGTTGGCGGACGGTCTGGGTGGCGAGGTTCAGCTTCTGCCCGTTGCCGTCCGCGCCGAAGAAGTCGCGGCCACCGACCATGGCTCGGACGAACCCCGTGTCGGGCTCGACTGCGACCAGCGCGGCGTCGGGCGCGGTTGAAGCGTCCGGCAGCACCTCGGACACAGCGGCCTCGGCCTGGAACTGCGTGATCAGGTCGACGGTCGTGTAGATCCGGAGCCCACCGCCGAACACCAGGTCACGTCGTTCGACCGCCGTCTCGCCGAAGCGCGGATCGTCGAGCATCCACTGCTTGACCTCTTCGACGAAATACGCAGCGGGGTAGGCATCGGTCTCCGGAGGCGTGGCCTCGGTGAGACCGAGTGGGGCGGCAGCGGCAGCCTCTGCCTCTGTGGCGGTCAGGTAGCCGTTGCTCACCATCCGATCGAAGACCAGCTTGCGTCGCTCGAGCGCGGCGTCGGGCTCGTCGTAGGGATCGAAACGACTGGGGGAGTTGATCAGGCCGGCGAGCAACGCCGATTCGGGCAGGGTGAGCTCTTCGACCGGTTTGTCGAAGTACTCATACGACGCGGCGGCGACCCCGTACGCCTCGTTCCCGAAGAAGATGGTGTTCAGGTACAGCTCGAGGATGCGGTCCTTGCTGTATTGCCGTTCGAGTTCGAGCGCGAGCGACGCTTCCTCGACCTTTCTCGACAGGGTCTTGTCGTCGTTCTCGAGCAGGGCGTTCTTCACGTACTGCTGGGTGATCGTCGATCCGCCCTCGGCGATGTCGCCGCTCGCCGTATTGGATTGGAGCGCGCGCAGAATGGCCCGCAGGTCGACACCTCGGTGCTGATAGTACCGCTCGTCCTCGATCGCGACGACGGCCTGGCGGAGGTCCTCGGGCACCGATGCCAGGGGAACGTTGGTCCGGTTCTCCTCGAAGAAGAACGTGGTGATCTCGGTGCCGTCGGCGGCGAAGACGCGAGACGACTGGCGCTCGGTCGGCAGCACGGGAGCGACGCTCCGGCTCTGGTACGAGCATGCCGACGCCACGAGTCCGAGCAGCATCAGTGCGATCGAGACCAGGTGCCGGGACCGGCAGCCGTTGCGAGCTGGCATGAGGGCATTTTCCCGGCGCGAAGCGCGAAATGGGGGTCATGGCGGCAGATTCGTTTGGAGAGGTCGTGCCGGGCACGGCAACGTGTGCGGTGTGAACCCGATCGTCGACGACCTCCTGGCACGCGGACTCGTCCACGACAGCACCGATCTCGACGCCCTCTCGAGTCGTCTCGACGCCGGGCCGCTCACCCTCTACTACGGCTGCGACCCGAGCGCCGACTCGTTGCACGCCGG
>DATKWD010000074.1:30000-68042 GCA_035529695.1 Acidimicrobiales bacterium
AATACTAAGGCGATCGGGAGAACTGTGGTTAAGGAACTCGGCAAAATGCCTCCGTAACTTCGGGAGAAGGAGGGCCCCATTAGGGTGATGGACTTCGCGTCCTGAGCTCGAAGGGGCGGCACAGACCAGGGGAAAGCGACTGTTTACTAAAAACACAGCAGCGTGCGAAGTCGTAAGACGATGTATACGCTGTGACGCCTGCCCGGTGCTGGAAGGTTACGAGGAAGGGTTAGCTTCGGCGAAGCTCTGAATCTAAGCCCCAGTAAACGGCGGCCGTAACTATAACGGTCCTAAGGTAGCGAAATTCCTTGTCGGGTAAGTTCCGACCTGCACGAATGGCGTAACGACTTTCCCGCTGTCTCAACCACAGACCCGGCGAAATTGAAGTACGAGTAAAGATGCTCGTTAGCTGCAGCAGGACGGAAAGACCCCGTGGACCTTTACTACAACTTGATATTGGGGTTTGATTTGCGCTGTGTAGGATAGGTGGGAGACTAGGAAGCATTGCCGCCAGGTAGTGTGGAGTCATCATTGAAATACCACCCTTCGTATGTTGGGCCTCTAACCTTGGTCCGTTACCCGGATCAGGAACAGTGTCAGGCGGGTAGTTTGACTGGGGCGGTCGCCTCCTAAAGAGTAACGGAGGCGCCCAAAGGTTCCCTCAGCCTGGTTGGCAATCAGGCGTCGAGTGCAATGGCACAAGGGAGCTTAACTGCAAGACGTACATGTCGCGCAGGTGCGAAAGCAGGGCATAGTGACCCACCGGTGGCGTGTGGAAGCGCCGGAGATCAACGGATAAAAGGTACCCCGGGGATAACAGGCTCATCTTCCCCAAGAGTCCATATCGACGGGAAGGTTTGGCACCTCGATGTCGGCTCATCGCATCCTGGGGCTGAAGCAGGTCCCAAGGGTTGGGCTGTTCGCCCATTAAAGCGGTACGCGAGCTGGGTTTAGAACGTCGTGAGACAGTTCGGTCCCTATCCGCTGCAGCCGGAGGAAACTTGAGGAAAGCTGTCCCTAGTACGAGAGGACCGGGATGGACGCAGCTCTCGTGTGTCAGTTGTCCTGCCAAGGGCACCGCTGATTTGCGACCTGCGGAAGAGATAAGCGCTGAAAGCATCTAAGCGCGAAGCTCCTTCCAAGATGAGGTTTCCCACTGGATAACCAGGTAAGGCCCGTGGCCAGACGACCACGTTGATAGGCCGGAGGTGTACGCACAGCAATGTGTTCAGCCGACCGGTACTAATCGGCCGAGGGCTTGGATGAATCTTGATGTTCGTGCTCGCTATGAAGTGCTCAGCGAACGCTGCGCCCCGTGAATGCACGGGTGCGCGCCGTTGACAACTGATCTCGGTGGCCATGGCGGCAGAGTCACACCCGTTCCCATCCCGAACACGGAAGTTAAGCCTGCCAGCGCCGATGGTACTTGGGGGGAGACCCCCTGGGAGAGTAGGACGCCGCCGGTTTCTCATCGAAGAGAGGTTCCCTCGGGGACCTCTCTTCGTCGTTTTGGCCGGATGGGGCCTAACCTCGGTTGGTGCCCCCGCCGAGCGATCGATCCAAGCGCGACCCTCGGGGCGGCGCGAATCGCAAGCCGTCGGGGCGCAAGCCGCCTGCCGGCCGTGGTGGCAAGCCCGGCGGCAGGTCGGGCGGTGGGTCCGGTGGGTCGTCGAAGGGATCCAACCGCGACCGCAAGCCGCACGAGCGATACGACCGCGGCCGGCGCGACGACGAGGTCGACCCGCGAACCAAGACCTGGGGCAGGGTGGCTCGCCGTGGTGCCGCCCACCTGAACGACGCCGGGGCCTCCAAGGCATTCCGCGACGCCGTCGAGGAGCAGACCGGCGAGCCGTGGGAGCCCGAGTCGTGGGTCGACGAAGGTCCCGTGCGGGCCGACGGCGAGGCTGCGGTGACCCGAGCGCGCAGCGAAGGTGCCAAGGGGAAGGCCAGCGAGACGGTGCCTGACACCAAGGCGCTCAAGCGCTCGCTGCCGGCGAATCGTCGCGAACATGCCGAGCGTGACGTCAAGAAGGCCACCAAGGCGTTCCAGCGGGAGTACTTCCGTGACGCCGAGAAGCTCCTCAAGCCGCTGATCGCCGTGGCTCCCGACGACCTGACGGTCCTCGAGTTGTACGGCTTGACGCTGTACCGCCTCGAGCGATGGCGAGCCGCCGCCGAGCGGCTCGAACGCTTCGCCGAGCTCACCGGCTCGGTCGAACAGCATCCGGTGATCGCCGACTGTCGTCGGGCGCTGGGTCACCACAAACGGGTGGCCGAGCTGTGGGACGAGCTGCGTGAGCAGCAGGGTTCGGCGGCACTGATGGCCGAGGGGCGCATCGTCTACGCAGGCGACCTCGCCGACAGGGGCGACCTCAAGGGTGCGATCGCAGAACTCGAGCGGAGTTCGTACAAGGCGAAGAAACCCAAGGACCATCACCTTCGTCTGCGCTACGCGCTGGCTGATCTGTACGAGCGGGCCGGCGACGTGCCCCGTGCCCGCGAGCTGTTCGCCTCGATCGCGGCGGCCGATCCCGACTACGTCGATGTGCGCCGCCG
Organism: Acidimicrobiales bacterium; assembly: GCA_035529695.1. GTDB lineage: Bacteria > Actinomycetota > Acidimicrobiia > Acidimicrobiales > Salinilacustritrichaceae > DATKWD01. The sequence goes on from DATKWD010000074.1 coordinate 32,557, forward strand.
CATCGCTGCACTCCGATAGAGAATCCCTTCACAACCCGACGGTCCTGATCCCGATCTTCGTTGCTCTCCGGGCAACTATTGGCGGGAGGACAACGAAGATCCTGGGTCAGGTTTCGAGGAAGGCCCGGATCTGCTCCCACCCGACGGTGACCGTCGAGCGACGCCGCGTCGTCGCCGTGGTCGGTCATCGTGGCGGTTCGGCGTAGCTGTCACTGCCGGTCGCCATGATGGGCGTACCTCCTCCTCGTATCCCTCCAGCTCCTGGAGATCTGTGATGTCCCTACCCACCTCCTTCAACTCGGCGCTCGTCGCCGGGACCCTGTCGAGTCCGCCACGAAAGCGTCAGTTGCCGTCTGGATCGGTTCTGCTGAATCTCGAAGTACGCGTCGACCACGCCGACCGCGCCGCCGACTCGGTCCCGGTGTCGGTGTTCGACCCGGCGGCCACCGTGGCGAAGCTCGCTGAAGGCGACCCGGTGGTCGTGGTCGGATCAATCCGCCGCCGCTTCTTCCGTGCCGGTGGCGCCACGGTGAGCCGTACCGAGGTGGTGGCCGACAAGGTCGTCCGGGCCAATCGGCGAGCCGCGGTCGATCGACTCGCCGCCGCAGCCGTGGCTGCGATCGCAGCCGCACCGGGCTGAGCTGTGACGTCGGGCCGGTCGTCGGCCAAGATGGTCGGTGTTCACTTCGCGCCGATCACCGGAGATGCACCATGCAGCAAGACCAGCTCGACAAGATCCGCGAGGGCAACGGCTTCATCGCCGCGCTCGACCAGAGCGGCGGTAGCACCCCCAAGGCGCTTCGCATCTACGGCATCGACGAAGACGCCTACGCGAACGAGGACGAGATGTTCGACCTCATCCACGAGATGCGGACCCGCATCATCACCAGTCCCTCGTTCTCAGGCGAGCGGATCGTCGGCGCCATTCTGTTCGAGCAGACCATGGACCGCGAGATCGAGGGCACCGGGACTGCTGAGTACCTCTGGACCACCACCGGTGTCGTCCCGTTCCTGAAGGTCGACAAGGGGTTGGCTGACGAGGCCAACGGTGTCCAGCTCATGAAGCCGATGCCCGATCTCGACGGACTGCTCGGTCGGGCGGTCGGAAAGGGTGTCTTCGGCACCAAGATGCGCTCGGTCATCAAGATGGCCGACCCGGCCGGAGTCCGGGCGATCGTCGACCAGCAGTTCGAGGTGGGTCGTCAGATCCTCGCGGCCGGACTGATGCCGATCCTCGAACCAGAGGTCGACATCACCAGCCCGCAGAAGGCCGAAGCCGAGGCTCTGCTGCGCGATGCGCTGATCGGCGGGCTCGACTCGCTCGCCGAAGGCCAGCAGGTGATGTTCAAGCTCACGTTGCCCGAGGAGGACGGGTACTACCAGGCGTTGGTCGACGACCCTCGCGTGCTCAAGGTGGTCGCGTTGTCGGGCGGGTACAGCCGCGAAGAAGCCAACGCCAAGTTGGCCCGTAACTCCGGGGTCATCGCGAGCTTCTCGCGGGCGCTCACCGAAGGGCTTTCGGCGCAGCTGTCCGACCGCGAGTTCGATCAGACGCTCGATGCGTCGATCGCGAGCATCTACGCAGCATCGATCACCTGATCCTCAGGTCTCTCCGCGGTAGATCCGACGGATGATGTCTTCGAGGTCGGGGGGTTCGAGGCTGAGATCGATGATGTCGTGGGCAGCCATGACCCGGCTGATGAGGTGGGGCGCGGTGATCTCGTCGCGCGAGAACTGCATCCAGACCTTGCGGCCTTCCTGGCGGACGACACGAGCGCCCTCGACGTCGATGGTGCCCGGATCGACGAGATCGACGACCAGCTGCCGCGTGGTTCCGTAGCGCGAGCGGAGGTCGTCGACGGTGCCGTCGGAGATCACCCGGCCGTGGTCGATGATCATGAGCCGTCGGCACAACGCGACGAGGTCGTCGACATCGTGGGTCGTGAGCAGGATCGTGGTGCCGTCGGTCTCGTTCAGTTCGGCCAGGAAACGACGCACCTCGGCCTTGGCGTCGACGTCGAGCCCGATGGTGGGTTCGTCGAGAAAGAGGACACGTGGTCGGGGGGTCACGGCCACGGCGAGTTCGGCGCGCATGCGCTGTCCCAATGACAGCGTGCGCACCGGCGCCGTGAGCAATGGCCCGAGGGCGAGGAGGGCGACCATGCGGTCGCGGTGGCGGACGTGCTCGTCCGCATCCTGGCCGTACATCCGCCGGGTGAGCTCGAAGCTGTCGGCCAACGGCAGATCCCACCACAACTGGGTCCGCTGGCCGAAGACCACGCCGGTCCGTTGGTTCAGCTCGCGTCGCTGCTTGGATGGCACGAGACCGTCGACGATCACGGTGCCTGACGTCGGCTCGAGGATGCCCGTCATCATCTTGATGGTCGTCGACTTGCCTGCACCGTTCGGCCCGGCGTAGCCCACGAAGTCACCGGCCTCGATGGTGAACGAGACGTGATCGACCGCGAGGTCGCCTGCTTTGCCGTATCGCTTGGTCAGCCCGTCGACGGCGATCATCACGAGCCCGTGCTCTCGTAGTGGCGGAGACCGGCCCGCCAGCACAGCGCAGCGAATCCCGCAAAGGCGAGGGCCGCGACCGGCGTCGCGGCCAGGAGCTCACGTGGCACTCCCGGAGGTCCCTGCTCATCGAGGACCCAGAGCGCAGGGACGTAGATCGCCAGGGCGAGGGGGATCACGTACAAGAACACCGCGCGCATCGCGGACGAGTAGATCTGCAGCGGATAGCTGCTCATCGTGGCTCCGCCGTAGGTGAATGCGTTGACGAGTTCGGTGCCCTCGATCGTGAACATGGTGATGCCGGCACCGATCACCAGGATGCTGAAGACGATGACCTGGGTTGCGACGACCGCCAGCCCCGTGATGACCAGGTTGAGGACCGTGACGTCGGCGCCCGCGACGACCGATGCCCATGCCACGACCCCGAGTCCGGCGAAGCCCCGCCCGAGTTCGCGGACCTGGATGTCCGACGTCACGACCCACGCCAGCGGCGACAGCGGTCGAGTCAGCGCCGCGTCGATGCGTCCTTCGCGGATCAGGTTCGAGAACGCGGGTGGCTCCAGCGCGTCGCCGACGAGCATGCCGAACCCCAACCCGGCGTTCGCGACCCCGACGAGCCACGCCACCTGGGCGGCACTCCATCCGCCGATGTCGTCGAATCGGCCGACCAGGATCACGATGGCGATCGCCTCGGCCACCACGATGCTGGCCGCACCGAGGGTGCGCATCGCAACCTGCGGACCGGTCCCGACCGACGCCCGAACCGATGCCCTCGCGAGATGCCACGCGGTGCGGACGTCGTCGCGTCGACGAATCGCGACCTCAGCCACCGAACACCACCAGCCTGGACGTCGCCCGTGTCATGACGGCGCGACACACGATCCACATCGCGCCTGCCCAGAACACTTGGACGGCAAGAGCAGCGGGCACCGACTGACCCGTGGCCACCGCGACCGGTGCCATGAGCATGGCGACGAGCGGTGAGAGGTTGGCGATCTGCTGGAGTGCGTCGGGGAAGTAGACGGTCGGGATCAGGAAGCCCGAGAAGAACCAGATCGGGATGAACACCAGCGCGAAGATGCCCCGGTAGTCGGGCGACCAGAACGCGATTGCCCCGATCAGGAACCGGAGCTCGGCCGCAACCACCGACGCAACGCAGATCGACAGCACGAATGCGCCCCACCCCGGCACGGAGGTCGGCAGGTTCAGATCGAGGACGATGGCGGCGACGAAGAGCGGCCCCGGGGCACGCAGCGCGAGGAAGTAGGAGATGCGGCCGAGGTCGAACGCGAAGTGCCGGACGAGGGGGTCGCCCGGTCGGGTGAGTTCGCTGACGAAGTCGCCCGAGCGGATGCGGTCGGGCAGCTCGAACAGCCACGGCGTCCAGATGGCGCCGAACAAGGCCTGGAGCACCCAGACGTAGGTGAGCGCATCGGCTTGGTCGAAGCCTCCGACATCAGACGCGTTGCGGTAGAGGGCGAGGAACAGCGCGGTGCGCACGATCCCGAAGAACACGTTGGTGAGCAGTCCGCTGACCAGTGCGAGGCGATACGACGCCTGACGTCGCACGCCCGCGCGAAACAGTGCGAGGACCGTTCCCACCGGGGCGAGCGTAGTTCTCTGCCTTCGGGTCCACGGAGAAGCCCCAGGGTGCCGCTACCCTCGTCCGAGCCAATCAACCTTTCCCGGGAGGACAACGGTGTCCGACACGGTCACAGCACCCGAGACGCTCGATCGCGTCATCATCCGCTTCGCCGGCGACTCCGGCGACGGCATGCAGCTCACGGGTGATCGCTTCACCAGCGCATCGGCGGTGTTCGGCAACGACCTCGCGACGTTGCCCGACTTCCCTGCGGAGATCCGCGCCCCGCAGGGCACCCTCGCCGGGGTGTCGGCGTTCCAGGTGCACATCTCCGATCACGACATCACGACGCCCGGTGATGCACCCAACGTCCTGGTCGCGATGAACCCGGCAGCGCTCAAGGCCGATCTGCACCGCCTCGAGTCGGGCGGCACCGTGATCGTCAACAGCGATGCGTTCGTCGACCGCAACCTGGCCAAGGCCGGATACGACGAGAGTCCTCTCGAAGACGGTTCGCTCGATGGCTACACGCTGTTCGAGGTGCCGATGACCGAGCTCACGAAAGGCGCAGTCGAGCATCTCGGCGTGAAGCCGCGCGACGCCGAGCGAAGCAAGAACATGTTCGCGCTCGGTTTGGTGAGCTGGATGTACACCCGTCCGACGGAGCCGACCCTCCAGTGGATCCGAGCCAAGTTCGCGAAGCTCCCGTTGGTCGTCGATGCGAACATCGCCGCCTTCAAGGCCGGGCATGCGTTCGGGGAGACCGCCGAGCTGTTCGACCATCCCTACGAGGTCGCGGCCGCCGACAAGGCGCCTGGCACCTACACGAACATCAACGGCAACACCGCGCTGTCGTGGGGGCTCGTGGCGGCCGGTCAGCTGTCGAATCTTCCGGTGTTCCTCGGCTCGTATCCGATCACCCCGGCGTCGGACATCCTTCACGAGCTGTCCAAGCACAAGAACTTCGGGATCCGAACGCTTCAGGCCGAGGACGAGATCGCCGGCATCGGATCGGCACTCGGCGCGGCGTTCGGGGGCCACCTGGCCGTCACGACCACGAGCGGTCCCGGTGTCGCCCTCAAAGGCGAGACGCTCGGCCTGGCCGTCAGCCTCGAGCTGCCCCTGATCATCGTCGACATCCAACGCGGCGGGCCGTCGACCGGACTGCCCACCAAGACCGAGGCGGCCGACCTGCTGATGGCCATGTATGGCCGGCACGGCGAATCGCCGATGCCGATCGTGGCTGCCTACACCCCGGCCCAGTGCTTCCATGCCGCGATCGAGGCGGCCCGGATCGCGCTGAAGTACCGGACGCCGGTGATGTTGCTGTCCGACGGCTATCTGGCGAACGGCACCGAGCCATGGAGTCTCCCGGACGTGAGCTCCTTGCCCGACATCTCGACGAGCTTCGCCGCCGAACCCAACGGCGAGAACGACGCCGGCGCACCGGTTCATCATCCCTATGCCCGCGATCCCGAGACCCTCGCGCGCGAGTGGGCGCTGCCGGGGACCCCTGGACTCATGCACCGGGTCGGCGGCCTCGAGAAGGAAGACGTGACCGGCAACGTGTCCTACGACCCGGCCAACCACGAACGGATGATCCATCTCCGTGCTGCGAAGATCGCAGGCATCGCCAAGGACATTCCCGACCTCGAGGTGACCGGCGACATCGACGGCGACACGCTGCTGCTCGGCTGGGGCTCGACCTGGGGCGCCATCAGCGGCGCGGCTGATCGGATCAGGGCTCGCGGCCACAAGGTGGCGCACGCGCACGTGGTCCACCTCAGCCCGTTTCCGCCGAATCTGGGCGAGGTGCTCGCCCGGTATTCGACGGTGATCGTGCCCGAGATGAACCTTGGCCAACTGAGTCGTCTGGTGCGTGCCGAGTTCCTCGTCGACGCCAAGTCGATCTCCAACGTCCGAGGTCTTCCGTTCACCGCCGGAGTTCTCGAAGCCAAGATTCTCGAAGTGATGGAGGCGTCCCATGTCTGAAGCAACCGTCGAGATCACCACCAAGAAGGACTGGACCAGCGACCAGGAAGTGCGTTGGTGTCCGGGCTGCGGCGACTACTCGATCCTGATGGCCGTGCAGATGCTGATGCCCGAGCTGGGGGTGTCGCGTGAGAACACGGTGTTCGTGTCGGGCATCGGCTGCGCAGCGCGGTTCCCCTACTACATGAACACCTACGGGATGCACTCGATCCATGGACGGGCGCCGGCCATCGCCACTGGCCTCGCCATGGCCCGACCCGACCTCGACGTCTGGGTGGTGACCGGCGACGGTGACTCTCTGTCGATCGGCGGCAACCACCTCATCCATGCCCTTCGCCGCAACATCAACATCAACATCCTGCTGTTCAACAACCAGATCTACGGACTCACCAAGGGGCAGTACTCCCCGACGTCTGAGGTCGGCAAGGTCACCAAGTCGACTCCGTTCGGAAGCCTTGACCGGCCGTTCAACCCGGTCAGCGTCGCACTCGGTGCCGAAGCGAGCTTCGTCGCCCGAACCCACGACATGGATCGCAAGCACATGATGGAAACCTTCCGGCGAGCCCACGAGCACAAGGGCGCGTCCTTCGTCGAGATCTACCAGAACTGCAACGTGTTCAACGACGGCGCGTTCGGCGAGATCACCGCCAAGGACAAGCGAGATTCGATGCTGATCCCGCTCGAGCACGGCCAGCCGATCCGCTTCGGCGAGAACGCCGAGCGTGGCGTGGTGGTGCACGCGCAGACCGGCGCCCAGCTGGTCGATGTCGCCGATGTCGGCGAGGACGCGCTCCTCCGGCACGACGAGTCCCGTGAGGATCCGAGCGTGGCGTTCATGCTCTCGCGCCTGGCCCGAGGCCCCTACGAACCGACGCCGATCGGCGTCTTCCGTGCGGTCGACCGCCCTGAGTACGGCGAGATGGCCAATCAGCAACTCGCGGCGGCCAACGAGACGCAGGGCCCCGGCGACCTGGCGAAGCTGCTCCGCTCGGGCGCGACCTGGGAAGTGGCCTAGCCGCCGACCTCGTCGAAGAGGTGAAACACGATCCCGGTCTTCACCTTGGGGTGGAAGAACGTGGTCTTGGCGGGCATACGTTCGCCATGGTGGGTCGACTCGATCTGGGCCACCGTCGCCGGCCTGAGCAGCACACCGGCTTGGGCCCGGCCTGACTGCACGGCCTCGACGACGCGGTCGACGCCGTGCTGGAAGGTGAGCTCGTGGTCGGGGAGCGAGGCGCAAGCTGCATCGAGTCTGACCGAGTCGAGGTCGCGTACCCCGTTGAACGCGTCGGGCCGGGGGGCGAGGAAGCTGGCGCGGTCGGGCTCGACCAAGCACAGGGCACCTGCGGCCTCCATCCGGGCGCTGACCGTGTCGTCGACGGTCCCGGCATCGGTGATCGTGAACCAGTCTGCCAAGGACTCGACGAGGTCGATGTCTGCGGGGAGTCCGCTGAGCAGGCGGTGGATGGGTCGGACCGTCAATTCGTCCTCGACGAGTTCGACCACGTACATCAGCGTTCGCTCGGCTCCGCCCGCATCGCCGCCTGCGGCCTCGCGTTGCTCGTCGCGATAGGCGAGTGAGGTCTCGTAGCGGTGGTGACCGTCGGCGATGAGGACGGGGTGCGCGCCGACCGCTTCGGTGATCGCCGCGCACACGACGGGGTCATCGGTGGTCCAGACCGTGTGGGTGACGCCGTCGTCGTCGGTCCACTCGGCGTCGGGTGCGGCATCGGTGGGGAGGAGGTCGGTGAGCCCTTTGGCGAGCGACAACGACCAGATCGCCGAGAGGTTGCCGCGGCACGACCGGAGCATGTCGAGCCGGTCGGACTTGGCCTTCTTGGTGGTCTGCTCGTGGGGGAGGATCTCACCTTCGTCGGGCCTCGACAGCTCGAGAGCGCCGAGGACGCCGGTGGTCCGCCGTGGCGTACCGGCGTCGTCGACGAAGGACATGCGGTAGATCGTGAAGGTCGGGGCCTCGTCGCGCCGGAGGATGCCTTCGGCCTGCCATTCGGACAGGAGCCGGGCAGCGACGGCGTAGCGGTCCTCGCCGGCTTCGTCGACGGGTAGATCGATTCGGACCGCATTCTGTGGGTGACGAGCCACCAGGGCGGCGCGGTCGCGATCGTCGATGACGTCGTAGGGCGGGGCGGCGACGTCGGCGAGATCGACCCTCGTCAGGTCGTACCGAAGGGCGCGGAACGGTTCGAAGACAGGCACCGCGCCAGCCTGACAGATCGTCCAGCGAGGCCCGAACCTCTGACTGAGCCCGGTCAGTTGCGGCCTGCGTGGCCGGGGAACGCGATACTGCGGGGTGCCCATTGCGTGTGACCTCGACGGCGTGGTGCGTCTCGGGGCCGATCCCATTCCCGGCGCCGCGGACGCGGTCCGGCGGCTTCGTGCGTCCGGACAGCGCGTCGTGTTCGTGACCAACAACGCAGCCGCACGGATCTCCGAGCAGGAGGAGCAGTTGGAGGAGATGGGAATCCCTGCGGTCGGCGACGTGATCGGGGCTGCCCAGGCCGGGGCGACGCTGGTCGAGCCCGGGCATCGAGTGCTGGTGGTCGGCGAGGAGGGACTCATCGAGGCTGTCGTCGATCGCGGCGCGGTCATCGTCGATGACGGCACGATCGATGTGGTGGTCGTCGGCCTCGACCGGTCGTTCGACTACGAGACCCTCCGCCACGCCTCGTCCGCGGTCCGCAACGGTGCCCGGTTCATCGCGACCAACGGCGACGAGACGTTCCCGACCCCGGGCGGCCTCGTTCCGGGCGCCGGGTCGCTGGTGGCCGCGATCGCAGCTGCGAGCGGAGTGAGTCCCGAGGTCGCCGGGAAGCCCTTCGAGCCGATCGCGCGGCTGGTTCGGGCAGCGCTCGGCCCGTCCGGGGTCGTGGTCGGTGATCGCGACGACACCGACGGGGCCTTCGCTCGGACACTCGGGTACTCGTTCGCCTTGGTCCTCAGCGGCGTCACGTCCGCCGATCAGGTCCCCACCGACCCTGCGCCCGATCTCGTCGCGTCCGATCTCGCATCATTGGTCCCCGACCTTGTGTGACACATTTCGCAACTGCAAACTATTGCAAGCACCACGGTCGCGCCGATAGCTTGGGCTCATGGCACAGAACCCCCTCATCAAGCGACTCCTCGACGCGGGCGTCCAGTTCACCGAAATGACCCAGTCCCGAGCCGAGGCGATCGTCAAGGACCTCGTCAAGACCGGCGAGGTCCAGTCCGAGCAGGCGCAGAAGTTCGTCGACGATCTGGTGGCGCGGAGCCGCAAGAACACCGACAAGTTCCTCGAGGCGGTTCGCCAGGAGGTGCAGACCCAGGTCGCGAACCTCGGCCTCGCCACCCAGGACGACATCGCTCGGATCGAGAAGAAGCTCGCTGCGCTCGGCAAGCCTGCGGCCAAGAAGACCGCAGCAGCCAAGACCGCAGCCAAGAAGAAGACCCCGGCCAAGAAGAAGACTCCGGCCAAGCGGTCTGCGACCAAGAAGTCCGCGAAGAAGTAGCGGAATCCTGGCCGCTCGCCGGCGTCTCGATGCCGAGCTCGTCCGGCGGGGATTGGCTGACAGTCGGACCCGAGCCCGTGAGCTGATCGAAGCCGGGCGGATCACCGTCGGAGGCGCTCCGACGACGAAACCGTCACGGCTGGTCGATCCGGCCCAGGCGATCGAACTCCTCGGCTCCCCACCAGCCTTCGTCAGCCGGGCCGGCGGAAAGCTCGCCGGTGCGCTCGATCAGTTCGACATCGATCCGTCCGGGGTCAGGGCGATCGACGTCGGCGCGTCGACGGGCGGCTTCACCGACTGTCTCCTCCAGCGTGGTGCCTCTCATGTCGTGGCGGTCGACGTCGGGACCAACCAGCTCCACGAGCGACTGCGCGCCGACCCGAGGGTCACGTCGCTCGAGAGGACTGACATACGCCGGGCCGACGCCTCCGACCTCGGAGCGCCGTTCGGTCTCCTGACCGCCGATGTGTCGTTCATCTCGCTGCGGCTGGTGCTCGATGCTCTCTTCTCGATGACCGACGAGACCTCCGACCTGGTGCTGTTGGTCAAGCCCCAGTTCGAGGCCGGGAGGGCCGAGGCAGACCGGGGGCGAGGGGTCATCTCGGACCCGACGGTGTGGCGACGAGTGCTCGAAGAGGTCTCTGACGCCATCTCCGCACGCGGAGCCGTCATCATGAACCTCATGGTCTCGGCCGTTCCTGGAGCACAGGGCAACATCGAGTTCGTCGCGCACGTCCGTCGTGGACCTTCGCACGACGCGTCCGGCGCCGCCGATGTCGATGCAGTCGTCGCGGTCGCTCGCACGGTGGCGGGGGTCTGAGCGATGGCCGTGGTCGCATTGTTCGTCCATCACGAGCATGCCGAGGCGCGTGACCTCGCGCTCGACGCGCTCGCCTGGTTGATCGATCGCGGACACGAAGTGCGCCTCCTGGCCGATGACGCGTCGACCATCGGCCGTCCCGATCTCGTCGACGAGCCCGAGAGCATCGTGACCGGTCTGGATCTGGCGGTCTCCCTGGGAGGCGACGGCACGATGCTACGCGCCGTACGGGTGGTGGGCGACGAGGCACCGGTGATCGGCGTGAACCTCGGCCAGCTCGGCTACCTCACCGAGATCGAGCCGTCGGGACTGCACGTCGCACTCAAACGGTTCCTGGCAGGCAGCTACGACGTCGAGGCCCGAATGCTCCTCGACGTCGAGGTGGGCGGTTCGGCCGGCTCGGACCGGGCCCTCAACGAGGTCGTGGTCGAGAAGACACCGGAAGGGACCACGGTCCGTCTCGGCGTCTGGATCGACGGGAGCTTCTTCGCCACGTATGCGGCCGATGGGCTGATCGTCGCGACGCCGACGGGCTCGACGGCCTACGCTTTCTCGGCCCGCGGGCCGATCGTGTCGCCGACGCACCGGGCGATCATGTTGACGCCTGTCTCGCCTCACATGCTGTTCGACCGTACGCTCGTGCTCGACGAATCCGCTGAGATCCGCATCGAAGTGACCGGTCCCCGGGGCGCGGCCGTCTCGGTCGACGGCCGCCCCCTCGGGATCTGTGCCCCAGGCGACTCCATCACATGCACCCGCTCCGCCCACTCCGCCCACCTCGTCACCTTCGGCGACCGCGACTTCCTTCGCATCGTCACCGCCAAGTTCGGGCTGGCGCCGAGATGAGACGGGTTCGGGCGTGAGCGGCTCACTCGTCGAGCTGGCGGTCTCGGATCTTGGCATCATCGACGACCTCCGGCTGGTGTTCGGGCCGGGCATGACCGTGGTGTCGGGCGAGACCGGCGCGGGAAAGACCCTGATCGTCGAGGCCATCGACCTCCTGGTCGGCGGACGCGCCGACCCCGATCTGGTGCGTCCAGGTGCCGAGCACGCCCGGGTCGAAGGGCGGTTCGAACTCGACGGCGAAGAGGTCATCCTGGCACGGGTGGTGCCTCGTGAGGGACGCAGCCGCGCCTACCTCAACGGTCGACTCGCGACCGCCGCTGCACTGACCGAGGCCGGGGTGAGGCTCGTCGACCTCCACGGCCAGCACGCCCACCAGTCGCTGCTCGCCACCCGTGCACAGCGCGCCACGCTCGACCGGTACGCCGGCACCGACCTCAGCCGACTGGCGACCCTTCGAGCCCGGATCGCCGCCGTCGACGAGGAGCTGGCCGAACTGGGCGGGGACGAGCGAATGCGCGCCCGTGAGATCGACCTGCTCAGCTACCAGCTCGAGGAGATCGACGGGGCTGCGATCGAGGATCCTGACGAGGACGAGCGACTCGATGGGGAAGAGGACGTGCTGGGCGACGCGGTCGCGCACCGTGAGGGTGCGGCGACGTCCGTCGCGGCTCTCGTCGACGACGAAGGAGCGGCCGATTCGATGGCCACGGCACTGGCCGCCGTCGATGGACGCCCTCCGTTCGACGACCTGGCAGATCGCCTCCGGGCCGTGGTGGCGGAGCTGCGTGACGTCGCTGCCGAGCTCCGTTCGAGGGGTGAGGCGATCAGCGACGATCCGAGCCGGTTGGCGGAGCTGCGGGTCCGCCGACAGACGTTGCGCGATCTCCAACGCAAGTACGGCGACGATCTGTCCGCCGTCCTGGCGTACCGAGACGACATCGCAGACCGGCTGAAGGTGCTCACTGATCACGATGCGAGGGCCGCCGAGCTCGACGCGGCGCGCGTCGACGCAAGCGCGGCGTACGCCGTCGAAGCGGCCAAGGTGGCCGAGCTGCGTCGAACGCAGGCACCGAAGCTCGCGAAGTCGATCGCGGAGCGCCTCGATCACCTCGCGATGGCCGGATCGGAGATCAGGATCGAGGTCGGTGGACCTGACCCCGCAGATGACATCGACATCCTGCTCAGCGCCAACCGCGGCGCCCCGCCGCTTCCTCTGCGCAAGGTCGCATCGGGCGGCGAGTTGGCTCGCACGATGCTCGCGATTCGTCTGGTGTTGACCGTCGGGCCGCCCGTCCTGGTCTTCGACGAGGTCGACGCAGGCATCGGAGGCGAGGCGGCGACCTCGGTCGGGCGGGCGCTCGCCGAGCTGTCGAACGATCATCAGGTGCTGGTCGTGACCCACCTCCCACAGGTGGCCGCCTGGGCCGACCATCACGTCCGAGTCTCCAAGGCCACCTCGGCCGGCGACGCAACGATCTCGACCGCGATCGTCCTCGACGCAGCCGAGCGACGGACCGAGCTGGCCCGGATGCTGTCGGGGCAGCCCGACTCGGGGATCGCCATCGATCACGCCGCGGAGTTGCTCGAACGGGCGGGCCGGGGCTCGACACGATGAACGAAGTCGACGATGTTCGCGAACCGTCGGACGACGCGGACCTCGAACCGGCGCGTGGTCCGGCGCGGATCGATCGGCGCACCAAGGACCTGGTGTCACGCCTGAAGGCAGGCGACGTCGCCGTCATCCACCACGAAGACCTCGACCGTGTGGCTGCTGAGACGCTGATCCGTGCGAGGCCCGCCGCGGTGGTCAACGCTGCCGCATCGATCTCGGGGCGGTACCCCAACCTCGGGCCGCTCCTGGTGTGCGCTGCCGGAATCCCGCTGCTCGACGGCGTGGGTGAAGAGTTCATGGCCGAGGTCACCGACGGCACGCTGATCGAGGTGGTCGGCAGCGAGATCCGCTGCGACGGTCGCGTCATCGGCAAGGGTCGCCGGCAGAGCATCGAGACCCTCGAGGCACAGATCGCTGCGGCCAAGGCCACGATGGGCGCCGAGCTCGAAGCCTTCGCAGAGAACACGCTGAACTACCTCCGCACCGAGCAGCATCTGTTGCTCGACGACCCTGACGTTCCCGAAGTCCGGACTCGGTTCGAGGGTCGGCAGGTGCTCGTGGTCGCCCGAGGGCCTGAGTACAAAGACGATCTCGCGCTGCTTCGGCGGTCGGGGTACCTCAACGAGCTCAAGCCGGTGTCGATCGCCGTCGACGGCGGGGCCGACGCGCTTCTCGACCTCGGCATCAGACCCGACATCATCATCGGCGACTTCGATTCGGTGTCCGAGAAGGCGCTGCGATGCGGTGCCGAGCTGGTCGTCCACGGCTATCGCGACGGACGGGCACCGGGGGCCGCCCGGCTGGAGGAGCTGGGTCTCGACTACCTCGTGTATGCGAGCGAGGGGACCAGCGAGGACATCGCGATGCTTCTGGCGTTCGAAGAGGGTGCCGAGCTGATCGTCGCCGTCGGCAGCCACTCGTCGATGGTCGAGTTCCTCGAGAAGGGCCGACCCGGCATGGCGTCGACATTCCTCGTCCGTCTGAAGGTCGGACCGATCCTGGTCGACGCCAAGGGGGTGAATCGGCTGTACCGGCAGACCACCGTTCGCAAGGCTGACCTTGCGATGGTGATCGGGGCTGCCATGCTCACGTTCCTGGTCTTCGTGCTCGTCAGCGAGCCGCTTCGCCTCACCCTCCGCATCTACTGGACCTCCCTGACGCAATGATCAACCTCCGCTACCACGTCGTCACGATCACCGCGATCTTTCTCGCGCTGGCTCTGGGCCTGACCCTCGGGTCGACCTTTCTCGAGCGCGCCACCGTCGAAGCGCTGAACGGTCAGCTCGGCTCGTTGAAGGACGACCTACAGGCGAGCTCGGAGAGGATCAGCGAGCTCGAGGCGCAGGTCGACGAGCAGCAACAGGCAGCTGATGAGTTCGCAGCGCAGGGTGTCGCTCCGCTTCTCGAGGGTGAGCTGGATGGCGTCCCGGTCATCGTCGTCGTGCCGGAGGGCACCGACGACACGCTGGTCGATCGGTCGATCTCGACCCTCGCGACGTCGGGCGCGAACGTCACCGGGACCTGGTTCGCGACCGATCGGCTCGCACTCGATGACGAGGCCGAAGTGCGCGACCTCGCGAGCGTTCTCGGCATCGAGACCGAATTGGAGGGGCGGTTGCGGCGCACGTTGGCCCAACAACTCTCGATCGTCTTCCTCGACCGCATGGCACCCGTGGTCGCACCGACCGGTTCCGACGCCGGGTCCGAGCCGACCAGTTCGACGACGGCCGGGCCGACGACGACCGAAACCGACGGCGATGGTGTGCCGGACGACGTCATCGAGGTCCCTGATCCTCCGCTGATGAGCGACTTGGTGACCGCTGGGTTCCTGGAGTTCCGGCCGCTCGGCGACAACGCAGGTGAGGCCACGCTGCCATCAGACTCGGCCCGGCTCCTGATCGTCGCGGATCCGAACGCAGACCTGACCCCCGATCAGTTCCTGCTGCCCCTGCTCGACAATCTCACCCTCGACGGCCCGGCTTCGGTCGTGCTCGCATCGGGGCTGGCCGACGGCGCCGACCCAGCCACTCGCGGCGAGGTGGTCGACCTGGTGCGCGACAACGCTCGGCTCAGCGATCGTCTCTCGACGGTGGACGACCTGGAGGTCTTCGAGGGCCTGGCGGCGATGGTGCTCGCGCTCGAGGACGTCAGCGACGGTCGCATCGCGCACTACGGCAAGGCCGAGTCGGCCAGCCGCCTGATGCCGGCCGCGGACGGATCGACATGACCCAGGCCGTCGCGAGCGTCGGCAACGGCATCGCTCGCGACACGGCTGCGATCACCGGTCTCAACTTCCTCTCGAGGGCCACTGGATTCGTGAGGGTCCTGGCCATGGCAGCCGCGCTCGGCGCGACCTCGCTCGGGAACGCGTATCAATCGGCGAATCTGGTGTCGAACATCTTGTTCGAGCTGCTCGCAGGTGGACTGCTGGCCGCGGTCCTCGTACCCGTGTTCGTCGAGCGGTTCGCAGCCGACGATCGCGCGGGTGCCCTTGCGCTCGCAGGAGCGCTGCTCGGTCGCGCCCTTGCAGGGCTCACATTGATCGTGGCGATTCTGATGGTCGCAGCCGATCCCCTCATGAGACTCCTCACCATCGGGGCGTCGACCGACCGTGATGCGCAGATCGAGCTTGGGTCCTACCTCCTGTTGTTCTTCCTGCCCCAGATCCTCCTGTACGCAACGGGTGCGGTTGCCACCGCACTCCTGCACGCCGACCGACGGTTCATCGCGGCTGCGGCGGCACCGGTGGCGAACAACCTGGTCGTGATCGTCACCATGGTGGGGTTTCGCCTGATGCGCGACGGCGGTACCGACCTGCCTCTCGCCGGAGACGAGATGTTCGTGCTGGCTGTGGGCACCACCGCAGGTGTTGCCGCGATGACCCTCGTACCGCTCTTCGCGGTGCGGCGCGCAGGCTCGAACCTCATCCCGCGTTGGGGTGGTTCACCGGTTCCGCTCCGACCACTGGCGGCCAAGGGGTTCTGGGCGGCCGGCCATCTCGGTCTCAATCAGGTGATGGTGGCCGCAACCATCGTGCTCGCCGCCCAGGTCGAAGGTGGCGTGGTCGCCTACCAGATCGCCTTCACGTTCTTCTTGTTGCCGCACGGACTCCTCGCGAATCCCATCTACACGGTGATGTTCCCGCGGTTCGCACGTCACGCGCAGGAAGGAAGGCTCGACGACTTCGCCGACGACGTGGGTCTCGGTCTCCGGCTGACTGCCCTGCTGCTCGTCCCTGCCGCAGGGCTGCTCTTGGCGCTTGCCGGGCCCGTCCTCACCCTCGTCCGCCTCGGGAACCTCGACCAAGCGGGTGCCGACCTCGTCGCGGTGGTGCTGGCCGGCTACTCGTTGGGTCTTCTCGGCTACAGCGCGTTCTTCCTGCTGACTCGGGCGTCGTACGCGCTCGACGACGCCCGCTCGCCGACCATCGTCAACGGCTACGTGACTGCGGTCGCCCTGCCGGCCATGGTCATCACGTCGACGCTCGCCGACGGCGATGCCAAGGTTGCGGTCCTCGGCGTCGTGAACGCCGTCGCGGTCGTCGCTGGGTCGACCGGCCTGTTCCTCGTGGTGCGGCGTCAGATCAACCGCTTGATCCCGTGTCTCGCTGCCATCGCCCGAGCGATCGCCTTGACGGTGGTGGCGAGCGGTGCGGCGTACCTCGTCGCCCGATGGGTCGGTGACGCAACGCGCAGCGACGCAGCGCTGGCGGTGGGCTCAGGCGCCGGCCTTGGTCTGGCGCTCTACGCCACCGGGCAGTTCCTCTGGGGCGCCGACGACGTCCGCACACTCCTGAGGACCGCCCGATGACGGTGGTTGCGATCGTTCCTGCATACAACCGCGAGGACCGCATTGGCGCCACGGTCGCGGCCCTCGGGCGGGTGAGGTCGGTCGACCGGCTCCTGGTCGTCGACGACGGGTCCACTGATCGGACCGCCGAGGTCGCCCGGGAGGCAGGAGCCGACGTGCTCGTGCTCTCGCGCAATCGCGGCAAGGGTGGCGCCGTCGCGGCAGGCGTCGAAGCCACTCCCGATGCCGCCATCTACCTCCTGATCGACGCAGACCTCGAGGACACCGCAGCAGAGGCGGAACGGCTCATCGATCCGGTGAGGTCCGACGAGGCCGACATGACGATCGGCGTGTTGCCACCTGCTGACGGCAAGGCCGGCTTCGGGCTGATCAAGCGGCTCGCCCGCTGGGGAACCGCCCGGGGGAGCGACGGGTTCGCTCCGACCGCACCCCTGTCGGGGCAGAGGGCCCTCCGTGCATCGCTGCTGCGTGAGCTGTCGTCAGCAGAACGATTCGGACTCGAGGTCGCGTTGAACATCGACGCAGCCCGTGCGGGTGCACGGGTCGTCGAGGTCGAGGTCCCGATGGACCACCGTCATACCGGGCGGTCCCTGTCCGGCTTCGCGCACCGGGGCCGCCAGGGTGTCGACATCGTGCGGGCACTCTGGCCCCGGCTCGTCCCGCAGCGGGTCCGAGCCGGACTGACCGTGTTGGCGGTGGTCCTCGTGTCGGCGGCGATGCTGGTGACTTCCGACGCCGTCGTACCCGACAGCTCGGCATCGGGCGGCCCCGCCGGCCAGGTGGTCCTGGTCGGTGTGCCGCACTGGGGGCTCGACGACATCGAGACCGGTCTCACCCCGGCCATCGACGATCTGGCCCGCAACGGGGCGCTGGCGGCGATGAGCGTCCGGACGCTGTCTGGTAGCCCGACGGCGGTCGAGGCGTACACGACCATCAACGCCGGCGCACGGGTCCGTGCCCGCTCGTCGGTCGCCGACGCCTACGAGACCGACGCGCCGCTCGAGGGCAGCACCGCCGGCGAAGTGACCGAACGGCGAACCGGAAGGGATCCCGACGGTGACATCGTCGTGCCGATCGTGGCTGCTGCGATCGATGGCGCCGGGAGTGATCTCCCGAGTGAACCGGGCGCGCTGGGCGACGCGCTCGATGATGCCGGGATCGACGTGGCGGTGGTCGGTACCGCCGACTACCGGACGCTCGACGGCGATCTCGAGCGGTCCCGGCCGACGCCGGCGGCGGTCATGACTTCGGCCGGGGGTGTCGACTCCGGCCGGATCGACCCAGGCCTGCTGAGCGAGGATCCGGCCGCACCCTGGGGCCTGCGCGCCGATCTCGACGAGGTGCTCGATGCGACTCGATCGGCGATCGACATCGGTGCCGGCGTGATCGTCGTCGATCCAGGCGACACCGACCGCGCCGGCCGCTACGCACCCCTGGTCTCCGAAGACCAGGCGGAAGCCCAGCGACGGGCTGCGCTGCAGAGCGTCGACTCGTTCGTCGCTTCGCTGGCCCCGACCCTCGACGACGACACGTTGCTCCTGGTCGTCGGGCTGACGCCACCCACGCGCACCTGGGAGCTGACCCCGATGGTTGCCTCGGGTGCAGGGGTCCTCCCCGGCTACATCCACTCGACCTCGACCAAGCGGCTCGGGCTCGTGACACTGACCGACCTGCCGCCGACGATTCTCGACTCCCTCGGAGTGGCGACACCCGACGGCATGATCGGTGTTCCCTTCCGTTACCACGCCGGCGAGGTCGACGTCGCCGCCCTGCGTTCGCAGAACGAGGTCGCCACCGGTCGCGAAGGCGTCTACTTCCCTATGGCGTTGACGTTCATCATCGTCCAGGCCCTCGGCTACCTCTTCACGATCCTCGTCCTGAGCCAGGGGGTGAAGGACTCGAGGCTCCACGCGTTCCTCCGCATCATGGTCCTGAGCTTCGCCGCGTGGCCCCTGGCAACGTTCATCCTGCGGGCCGTGCCGGTGAGCTACGACCTGGGCGGATGGACCCAGACGCTGGTGATCGGACTGTCGATCGCGATCGGTGTGGTCTCACTCCGCGCCCGACGGCACGCGCTGAGCCCTCTCGCGTGGATCGCCGGCATCACCGCGGCCCTTCTCATCGTCGACGTGTCGACGGGCGCCAACCTCCAGATGTCGAGCGTGCTCGGCTACTCGCCCCACACCGCTGCTCGGTTCACCGGGTTCGGGAACACGGCCTTTGCGGTCCTGGCGGCCACGGCGGTCCTGGTGGCAGCGATCCACGTCAACTACGCGCCTCGTCGCCGTGATGCGCTGCTGACCGCAGCCGGTTTCCTCGTGGTGGTCGTCATCGCCGATGGTGCTCCCACGCTCGGGAGCGATGTCGGCGGCATCCTGACCCTCGTGCCGGTGTTCGGGCTCCTCCTGTTCGCGATGAGCGGCCGGAAGGTCTCGGCGCGCACCGTGGTGATCGCCGGTCTGGCGACCCTCGTCGTGCTCGGGATCGTGGCCGGCCTCGACCTGCTGCGGGGCGAGGGCAACCGGACCCATCTGGGCGACTTCGTGGCCGGAGCCTTCGACGGTGACGGCACGTTCTGGACCACGATCTCGAGGAAGTGGGCCACGAATCTACGTGTGTTCCAGAACACGATCTGGACGTGGATGGTGCCCATCACCGCCGTGTTCCTCATCTACGTCCTGGTGATCTCGAAGGGCTGGCGGCGGCTGCTGCCGGAGGGATCGCCCCTCCGGGCCGGGATCATCGCGTGCCTCGCTGCGGGGGTCCTGGGGTGGCTCGTGAACGACTCGGGCGTGGTGGTCACCGCGCTCGTCTTCGTCTACGCAGGCCCCTACCTCACGCTGCTTGCGCTCGCGGGCGAGGAAGAGCCTGCGAGACTCCTCCGAGCCGGCACCGCGTCCGACAGCGAGTCGACGGGTGATCTGGTGGGCGCATCGACGTGATGGTCGGCATCGGACTCGTGGTCGGGCTCGTCTCCAGTGCGCTCGTCTGGCGAATGATGCGGGGGACCTTCGAGGCCGAGGTGTTCATGCGCTCGAACTACCGGGGGCGGCGCCTGCCGACGGCGACAGGTCTGGTGTTGATCATCGCCGTCCTCGGGATCGAGGCCGTCCTCGCACTGGCCGAGGCAGCCGGCCAGGACCCCGACGTCGCATCGGTGACCGGTCGCCGACTGGTCGTTCTCGGCGGGCTCGCGTTCGCACTTCTCGGCCTGCTGGACGATCTCGCAGCCGAGGGTGAGTCGCTCGGATTCCGGGGTCATCTCAGGGCGCTCGCCGGTGGCACCCTCACCACCGGCGGAGTGAAGCTCTTCGGTGGCGCTGCGGTGGGCATCGTGCTCGCCGCCTCCTTCGAGCCCAGGTCGGTCGGACGCGTGCTCGCCGATGGTGCCCTCATCGCGTTGTGCGCCAATCTCGCGAACCTCTTCGATCGAGCGCCTGGGCGGACGGCGAAGGTCGGGCTGCTCAGCTTCGGTGTGCTGGCCCTCGCCACCGGGTTGCCCGACCAGCTGTTCGGTCCGGCGTTCGTGTTCGGTGGGGTACTGGTACTGCTGCGTGGAGACCTGCGCGAGCAGCTGATGCTGGGAGACACCGGATCGAACGTGATCGGCGCGACGATCGGGATCGGTCTTCTCGTCACCACGACTCCGACGACACGGTCGGTGGTGCTCGTGGTGGTCGTGCTCTTGAACCTGCTCAGTGAGGTCGTGTCGTTCTCGTCGGTGATCGGACGAACCCCGGGCCTCCGCGAATTCGACGCGCTCGGGCGTGCGGGGCGTACCTGAGGTGCTCCGATCCCGTGCTGCTGCCACCGCGATGACCGCGCTCCTCGTGCTGGGCTGGCTCGTCGTGGCCGCCACCACCACGATCGGAGCGGTGGTGGTGACGCTGCCGGGCGATGGGCACGGGCTGCACAAGGGCGATGTCGTGGCGCTCGGCCTGTGCCTGACGGCGGTGGGCCTGGTGTGGGGCCGTGCCCTGCGCGCGAGGTCGTGACGAGAGATTCGCGTTCGGTCCGCGGTGCCCAGGTGGCAAGGGAGATAGGGTGAAACCCCGTGACCAAGCACATTTTCGTGACGGGTGGGGTGGCGAGTTCGCTGGGGAAGGGCCTGACGGCATCCTCGCTGGGCAGGCTGCTCAAGGCACGGGGCCTTCGGGTCACGATGCAGAAGCTCGATCCCTACATCAACGTCGATCCCGGGACCATGAACCCGTTCGAACACGGTGAGGTGTTCGTCACCGACGACGGGGGTGAGACCGATCTCGACCTTGGCCACTACGAGCGCTTCATCGACGAGAAGCTGACGAAGGACTCGAACGCCACGACCGGCTCGATCTACTCGCAGGTGCTCGCCGCCGAGCGACGCGGCGACTACCTCGGCAAGACCGTGCAGGTCATTCCGCACGTGACCGACGAGATCAAGCGCCGCATCACCCGGCTGGCCACCGACGACGTCGATGTGGTCATCACCGAGGTCGGGGGCACCGTCGGTGACATCGAGATCCTCCCCTTCCTCGAAGCGATCCGTCAGTTCCGGCTCGACGTAGGACGCGACAACGTCTGCTACGTGCATGTCACGCTCATTCCGTACATCGGGCCGTCTGGCGAACAGAAGACCAAGCCGACGCAGCACTCGGTCACCGAGCTCAGGAGCCGAGGCATTCAGCCCGACGCCATCGTCTGCCGCAGCGCCGACCCCATCGACGGCGATCTGAAGCGCAAGATCTCGAACCTGTGCGACGTGCCGATCGGTGGCGTGGTGAACGCGGCCGATGCCGGCAACCTGTACGAGATCCCGCTCGTCTTGCATGAAGAGGGCCTCGACAACTGGGTCTGTGACATCCTTCGCTTCGAGGGCGACCCCGATCTCGCCGAGTGGGAGGCGCTGGTCGAGACCATCGATGCCGCTGACACGCCTGTCAAGATCGGCATCATCGGCAAGTACGTCAGCCTCCAGGACGCGTATCTGTCGGTGGTCGAGGCCACCAAGCACGGCGGCTACAGCCAGGGCGCCAAGATCGAGTTCGACTGGATCCAGGCCGAGGACGTCGAGGGCCTCCTCGCCGCCGGGCGTCTCCGCGAACTCGACGGGATCATCATCCCCGGTGGCTTCGGCGAGCGCGGCACCGAGGGCAAGATCGCGGCAGCCGGCTACGCCCGCGAGCAGCAGATCCCGTGTCTCGGACTGTGCCTCGGCCTTCAGATGATGACGATCGACTTCGCCCGCAACGTCCTCGGCATGGCCGGCGCCAACTCCAGCGAGATGGACCCTTCGACGCCGTATCCGGTCATCGACCTGATGGACTCGCAGCGTGACGTCACCGACATGGGCGGGACAATGCGCCTCGGTGCCTACATCGCCAAGCTCGAGCCCGGCTCGAAGGTAGCGGTGGCCTACGGTGAGGAGGTCGTCTCCGAGCGGCACCGGCATCGCTACGAGTTCAACCCCAAGTACCGGTCGCGGTTCGAGGCGGAGGGCTTTCGCTGCTCGGGCACCTCGCCCGACGGTCGTCTCGTCGAGTTCATCGAGCTCGACGATCACCCGTTCTGGATCGGCACGCAGGCGCATCCCGAGTTCCAGAGCAGGCCGAACCGACCGTCGCCGCTGTTCCGCGAGTTCGCGGCCGCAGCCCTCTCGAGGGCCGAGGGTCGGGCGCCACATCTCTTCAAGATCGAACCCGAACGCACCTCCGTCTGAGTCTCGTGTGAGCCCGTTCCGTCAGACCGGCTCGCGGTCGGTGTACTCGGGCTTCGTGATCGGGGTGGAGGTAGGGACCTTCGTCGGCCCCGACGGCGTGGCCTTCGACCGCGACATCGTGCGTCACCCCGGCGCGGTGTCGGTGGTGCCCGTGCATGACGACGGCAGCGTCACCCTGGTCCGTCAATACCGCGCGGCGCTCGATGCCGACCTGCTCGAGATCCCGGCGGGAAAGCGCGACCTGCCCGGCGAGGATCCTGCCGTGACCGCGACCCGCGAGCTGGCCGAGGAAGTCGGCCTCGGCGCCGCGGACGTCACGCTTCTCGCCCAATTCCACAACTCGCCGGGCTTCAGCGACGAACACTCCTTCGTGTTCCTCGCCACGGGGCTCACCGAAGTCGGCCACGATCGACAGGGTCCCGAGGAACAAGCGCTCGAGGTGGTCCGGTTCGCACTCGAGGATGTCCCGGCGCTCATCGCATCCGGCGACCTCACCGACGCGAAGTCCATCATCGGGCTCACCCTCGCGCTCCAGCGGCTCCGCTGACCATGGGCGGCGTCGACGCGGCTTTGCTACCGATCGAGGTCGAGGAGTTCCTGGTTCACCTGGTCGCCGAGCGTGGCCGCGCGGCGTCGACCCTCGTGGCGTATCGCCGCGACCTGGCGAGGTACGCAGGATGGCTGGCCGAGCGCGACGAGGTCGTGGCGTCAGCGTCCGAGGACGATCTCGTCGACTACCTCCGCTCTCTCCAGGCCCAGGGCAGGGCTCCGGCGAGTGTGAAGCGGAGCATGGTCGCCGTGCGCGGGCTGCACCGGTTCCTCGCCGCCGAAGATCCCACGATCCTCGACCCTGCATCCGCGGTCCGTCCGCCGCCCGTTGCCGCGGGTCTCCCGAAGGCCTTGACCGAGGACGAGGTCGAGCGCTTGCTCGATTCGCTCGTCGGCGACGAGCCCGTCACCCGTCGCGACCGAGCACTCCTCGAGCTCCTCTACGGAACCGGCATCCGGATCTCCGAGGCCGTGGCGGTCTCGCTCGGTGACCTCGACCTCGTCGAACTGCTGCTGCGAGTGACTGGCAAGGGCGACAAGGAACGCATCGTGCCCCTCGGCAGCATGGCCAGCGATGCCCTCGTCGCCTGGCTCGAGCCGGGCGGCCGTGAACGACTCGCCCCGGCCCAGTGGAGGCGACGCGGAGATGCCGAGGCGCTGTTCCTCAACCAGCGCGGTGGGCGACTGAGCCGTCAGGGTGGTTGGCTGGTGGTCAAACAGCACGCGAAGCGCGTCGGGCTCGACGACCGACTCAGCCCGCACGTCCTGCGGCACTCGTGCGCCACACACATGCTCGATCACGGCGCCGACATCCGTGCCGTGCAGGAGTTGTTGGGGCACGCGTCGATCTCCACCACGCAGGTGTACACGAAGGTGTCCGACGAGCGGCTGGTCGAGGCGTATCGCGCCGCGCATCCCCGGGCCATCGCCTGAGCCCTGCGGCACCCTTGCAGGGGTTTCCCGATCCGACTGGCCGCACCGTCCGCTGTACGCTGCCGCACCATGACCGACAAGGCGGCAAAGACGCGTGCGGCGCTCGAGGAAGAGCGGACCCACCTGGTCCACCAGATCGACGAGTTGACCGCCGGCGGCGAGATCGAACTCGACTTCGACGGCAACTTCGCAGATTCGGGTCAGGTCGCGGCCGAGCAGGGCGAGAACAAGGTGCTGGCCGAATCGCTCCAGGATCAACTCGACGACGTGCAGAGCGCGCTCTCGAAGATCGCCGAGGGCACCTATGGGCTGTGCGTGAAGTGTGGCAACCAGATCGGTGAGGCGCGGCTCGAAGCCATGCCCGCGACCCCGTACTGCATCGACCACGCCTGAGGGTCGCGACGTGGGCTGGGGGCACCTCGCGCGCCGGTTCTTCGGCTCCCTGTGGCCATCGGGTCCTCCGGCCCCCGAGGGTGCTTGGGCCGAGTCTCAGATGTCCGATCGCGAGGTGCTGCTGTGGCGCCGCATGTCCGGTCCCGACCGTCGTCACGCTGTCGGCGTCGCTCGCGAGGTCGAACGCGTCCTCGGTGACGAGGCGACTCGGCCGATCCTCGTTGCTGCGCTTCTGCACGACGTCGGCAAGATCGAGTCGGAGCTCGGCACGTTCGGGCGGGTCGTGGCCACGCTCGCGGGCAAGGCGGCCGGGCGGGAGATGGCGCGAGAGTGGCAGCGAGGCAAGGGGTTCACTCGCCGAACCGGCCTCTACCTTCGACACGACGCGCTCGGAGCGGACCTGCTCACCATGGCGGGCAGCGACCCGCTGGTCATCGCATGGGCGGGTCAGCACCATCGCGACCGGTCCGACTGGACCGTCGACCAGCCGACGGCCGATGTGCTCAAGGCAGCGGACGGCGACTGAAGGTTCGCTTCAGCGGAGGCCGATCGCTCGGTGCGCCTTGGCGAGGGTCAGGTGGGCTCGCTCGCGGGCACGGTCGGCGCCGACCGCCATCAGGCGACGAGTCTCCGCCGGGTCGGCCTCGAGCTCGGCATAGCGCCGCTGCACGGGACGCAGGAGCTCGATCACCGCTTCGGCAGTCGCGGCCTTGAGAGGGCCGTAGAGATCGAACTGGTCGGCCAGCAACTCGGGGTCGGTGGCCGTTGATGCTCCGAGCACGGAGAGCAGGTTCGAGACGCCGGGCTTGGACTCGACGTCGAAGCGGACCTCGTTGTCGGTGTCGGTCACGGCTCGCTTGATCTTCCTCTCGATGGTCTCGGGTGCGTCGAGCAGGTCGATGCGGCCGGCGGTCGACGCTTCCTCCGAGCCCGACATCTTGTCGGTGGGGGATTGGAGGTCCATCACGCGAGCGCCGACCGGCGGGACCACGCCTTCGGGAACGACGAACGTCGCGCCGTAGCGGTGGTTGAACCGTTCGGCCACGGTGCGGGTCAGTTCGATGTGTTGACGCTGGTCGTCGCCGACCGGCACCTGGGTGGTGTCGTACAGCAGGATGTCGGCCGCCATGAGTGCCGGGTAGCTGAACAACCCACCTGACACGAAGTCGGTCCGATCCGACTTGTCCTTGAACTGGGTCATCCGGCTGAGTTCGCCGTAACTCGCCGTACAGTCGAGCAGCCAGGCCAACTCGGCGTGTTCGTGGACGTGGGACTGGACGAACAGCGTGCAGACGCTCGGATCGAGACCGATGGCCAGCAGGATCTGGCAGAGGCGGTGGGTGCGCTCACGCAGCAGGTCAGGATCCTGCGGGACCGTGAGGGCATGAAGGTCGACGACGCAGTAGTAGGACAGCTCGGATCGGTGTTGCTGCTCGACCCACTGTCGCAGTGCCCCGAGGTAGTTGCCGAGGTGGACCTCGCCAGTGGGCTTGATACCTGAGAACACGACTCCCATGGCGGCCAAGGCTGACAGGCCCGGGACGGTCGGTGCCACCGCGATCGAAAGATGGCTCGGCGCCCGCGCCGGTTGCCCTAGAATCACATCGATGTCATATGAGGTGCACACCGAGACCTTCGCAGGTCCGTTCGACCTGCTCCTGCATCTCATTCTGCGCGAGCAGGTCGAGCTCTACGACGTCTCGCTGAGCGACATCGTCGGCGCGTACCTGGCGCACCTCGAGACCCTCGAAGACCTCGATCTCGAGGTCGCGACCGAGTTCCTGCTCATCGCGGCGACACTCGTCGAGCTCAAGAGCCGCCGGCTGCTCCCCGGTGACCACAACGTGGATCTCGACGACGAGCTGGGCCTCTGGGAGGAGCGCGATCTCCTGCTGTCCCGACTGGTCGAGTGCAAGACGTTCAAAGACGCCGCTGCGGCACTCCGGCTGATCAGCCGCGACGCGCAGTTGAGCTACCCCCGTACCGCCGGGCTCGAGGACGAGTTC
The DNA here is from genome assembly GCA_035529695.1 of Acidimicrobiales bacterium. Lineage (GTDB taxonomy): Bacteria > Actinomycetota > Acidimicrobiia > Acidimicrobiales > Salinilacustritrichaceae > DATKWD01. The sequence continues at coordinate 58,824 of DATKWD010000074.1, forward strand.
CTGGACCTCGCACCGGATCTGCTCGCAGGTGTCAGCCCGGCCGATCTGCGTCGTGCGTTCCTCAAGGCGTCGCAGCCCAGGCCGGTCCCGATGGTGGATCTCGATCACGTGGCACCGATCCGAGCGTCGGTCACCGATGCGGTGGCCGAACTCCTCGATGAGCTGCCACGGGCCGGGCGCCTCACGTTCCGGGCACTCACCGCCACCCTGGTCGAGCGTCTCGAGATCGTCGTGCGTTTCCTCGCCGTGCTCGAGATGTACAAGCAGGGCTACATCGACCTGCACCAGACCGACCGATTCGGTGATCTGACCATCGTCTGGCTCGGCACCGACGGCGTCGCCGCCGGCGACCTGTCGTTCGTCGACGTCTACGACGGTTGAGCACAGCGATGAGCGCCGACGCACAGGCACGCGCGACCCAAGAACACCGCCGGGCCCTCGAGGCGATCCTGATGGTTGCCGACGAGCCCGTCCCGGTGGGCCTGCTCGCACAGCTCCTCGAACTCGGCGTTGACGAGCTCGAGGCACTGTGCACCGAGTTGGCCAGCGAATACGACGCCACCGATCGGGGTTTCGTCCTGGTCCGGGTCGGGGGCGGCTACCGATTCCAGAGCCATCCGGCCTGTGCCCCGTACGTCGAACGCTTCGTGCTCGAGGGCCAACACGCCCGGTTGTCTGCCGCAGCGCTCGAGACGCTGGCGATCGTCGCGTACAAGCAGCCCGTGTCCCGCGGCCAGATCGCATCGGTGCGAGGGGTGAACGTCGACGGCGTCATGAGGACGCTCAGCCAGCGAGGGTATGTCGAAGAGGTCGCGCGCGACTCCGGGCCAGGCCAGGCGGTGCTGTGGGGCACCACCCAGTTGTTCCTCGAGCGACTCGGCCTCGACACGCTCGACGAGCTGCCCGCACTCGGTGGCTTCGTGCCGGGCGCCGATGTCTTCGAGCAGCTCGAGGCCGGACTTCGCGTCGAGGCCGACATGATCCTCGACGACGACGACGGGGACGGAACGGCCGCCGCGTCAGCCGACGACGGGGCCTGACCCGTCCGTGGCCGCTGAGCGGCTCCAGAAGGTGCTCAGTCGAGCGGGGATCGCGTCGAGGCGAGCCGCTGAGATCCTGATCGCCGATGGCAAGGTCACGGTGAACGGTGCCGTGGCGATCCTCGGCGATCGTGCCGACCCCGAGACAGACCTCGTCGAGGTCGACGGCGCCCCGGTGACGGTGAACCTCGATCTCGTGCACTACCTGCTCAACAAGCCGGTGGGCACCGTGTCGACGGTCGACGACCCTCAGGGCCGACCGACCGTCGTCGAACTCGTACCAGCCGACCCGCCGGTCTACCCGGTGGGTCGCCTCGACCGCGACACCGAGGGGCTGATCCTGCTCACCAACAACGGTGAGCTCACCCACCGCCTCACTCACCCGTCGTTCGGCGTCGACAAGGAGTACCTCGCGCACGTCGAGGGCGAACCCTCGCCGGCCGCGCTGCGCCGGCTGCGCGAAGGGATCGAACTCGATGACGGGTCGACCGCTCCTGCCAGGGCATCGTCGCCGCAGCCCGGATTGATACGGATCACGATCCATGAGGGTCGGAACCGGCAGGTGCGCCGAATGTGTGAGGCCATCGGGCATCCGGTGATCCGGCTCGTCCGCACCCGCATCGGCCCCGTTGCCGATCGTTCATTGAAGCCGGGTCAGAGCCGCCCGCTCACCGACGGTGAACTGCGTGCCCTCGAGGTCGCGTGCTCGACCCCTGCAGGCCAGCGTCGACCGCCCACCGACCCCGCCGCCTGACGACCCCCTCGAATCGGGCATTCCGCCCGAAGTGCGACTCGGTACGCTCCCCAGGTGCCAACCCGAGCGCTCCGCGGAGCCACGACCGTCGACACCGACACCGAGCAGCACATCCACGATCGGGTGATCGTGCTGCTGACGACGCTCTTCGAGCGCAATCGGATCGAACACGACGATCTCATCAGCATCATCTTCACGGCGACCGACGACATCCACTCGACGTTCCCGGCAGCCGCCGCCCGGAGGTTCGGCCTGGGTGATGTGCCCCTCCTGTGTGCGCGCGAGCTCGAGATCGAGGGCGGCACGCCGCGCTGTGTCCGTGTCCTGATGCACCTCGAGTCATCCGCAGCGAGGTCCGACCTCCACCACGTGTACCTCGAGGGCGCACGGGGCCTGCGGGACGACCTTCCCGGATGAGCTCGCCCCTCCGCCGGGCGGCGGTCGTGGGCACGGGGCTGATCGGCGGATCGATCGGCCTCGGCCTCCGTCGCGTCGGCTGGCACGTCTCGGGCACCGACCGCGATCCGTCGACCGCCGGCCGGGCGGTCGACCTCGGAGCGATCGACACCATCGGCATCGACGAGGCCGCCGAGGTGACGTTCGTGGCGACGCCTGTCGGAGCCGTACCCGCCGCCGCACGTGGGGCACTCGCCCAGACTGCAGGAATCGTCACCGACGTCGGGAGTGTCAAGGACGCGATCGTGCGTGCGGTCGACTCGCCGCGATTCATCGGAGGACATCCGATGGCCGGCTCTGAGCTCGACGGTATCGAGGGGGCTGATCCCGATCTGTTCGAAGGGGCCGTGTGGGTCCTGACGCCGACGGTCAGCACCGACGATGCGGCCTACAGCGTGCTGCAGTCGGCCGTCAGCTCGCTGGGTGCCGACGTCGTGGCCCTGCCACCAGCCGACCACGACGCACTCGTTGCCGTGGTGTCGCACGTGCCCCACCTCACCGCCGCAGCGCTCATGCAGTTGGCCGAAGGCCGGGCGACCGAGCACCAGGCGCTGTTGCGCCTGGCCGCCGGCGGGTTCCGCGACATGACACGCATTGCGTCGGGGCACCCCGGCATCTGGCCCGACATCTGCGGCGAGAACCGCGACGCGATCGTCGGCGTCCTCGACGACCTGGTCACGGCGCTCGGTGACCTCCGAGAGATCGTCGCAACCGACGATCGTGGGCGCCTACTCGAAACGCTCGAGGCGGCACGTCTCGCGCGACAAAACCTCCCGCAGCGAGCATTGCGGCCGGCCGAACTGGTCGAGATGCGGGTGCCGGTTCCCGACCGTCCCGGCGTTCTCGCCGAGGTCACCACCCTGGCATCGGAGATCGACGTCAACATCTTCGACCTGGAGATCGCGCACTCGAGCGAGGGTGAGCGAGGGGTGCTGATCCTGGTCGTCGACGCCGCCCTCGCCGACGAGTTCGTCCACCACCTCCACGATCGTGGCTACCGACCCGCAGTCGAGGGGATGTCGTGACGGCACCCCGGGCGGTGTCGCCACTCGCCGGACCCCTCGACACGACCATCACGGTCCCCGGCTCGAAGAGCCACACCAACCGAGCTCTCGCCTGCGCCGGCCTCGCGTCCGGGACCTCGACGCTTCGCGGCGCCCTCGAAGCCGACGACACGGTCGTCATGCGGCGGGCGGTCGAGCGACTCGGGGCCACGATCGAGATCCTGGAAGCAGGAACGACGCTGGTCGTCGGTGGGACGAACGGTCGGCCGGCGCCGGTTCCGACCGAGATCGATGCGCATCTGTCGGGAACGACGTCGCGATTCGTCCTCGGGATGGCTGCGGCGGGATCCGCTCCGGTCCTCGTCGACGGTCTCGATCCCCTCAGGGCGCGCCCGATGGGGCCGAGCCTCGACGCACTACGCGAGCTCGGGGCATCGGTCGCCGAGCACGGCACGCCCGGACATCTTCCGGTCGAGGTCACCGGACCGGTCAGGAGTCGGGCGGTTGCCGTCGATGCATCGGCATCGAGCCAGTTCGTGTCCGGCCTCCTCCTCGCCGCCCCTGCCTTCCCGGCGGGGATCGACCTGACCCTCACGGGCGAGGTGGTGTCGTGGCCCTACCTCGAGTTCACGGTGTCGGTGATGGCGGCATTCGGCGCCGAGGTCGAGAGACCCGAACGCCGTCGGTTCGTGGTGCCATCTCAGCACTACGTGGGACGCGACCTGCGGATCGAAGGTGATGCCAGCTCGGCGTCGTACTTCTTCGCGGCCGCCGCTGCGTCCGGCGGTCGGATCACCGTCGAGGGAATCGGCTCGGACTGCCAACAGGGCGACGTCGGGTTCCTCGACGTGCTTTCGGCCATGGGGGCAACGGTCGAGCGGGGCCCGAGCCACGTGACCGTGCAGGGTCCAGACAAACTGCGGGGGATCGAGGTCGACATGGCTGACATCAGCGACACGGCCCAGACGCTCGCCGCGATCGCTCCGCTCGCCGACGGGCCGACCCGGATCACCGGCATCGGCTTCATCCGCCGCAAGGAGACCGATCGGATCGCCGCGGTGGTGAGCGAACTCCGGCGGTGTGGTGTCGATGCATCCGAAGAGGACGACGGCTGGATGATCCGACCAGGCCCGGTGGGCCCGGCGGTCGTGCAGACCTATGACGACCACCGGATGGCGATGAGTTTCGCCGTGCTCGGGCTGCTCGCTTCGGGAATCGAGATCGCTGACCCCGACTGCGTGAACAAGACGTTCCCTGCCTTCTGGGCCGTACTCGACCAGCTGCGCTGAGCAGTCGGACGGCGGCTCCCTTCGTTCCATTACTCTCTGCCAGCGTGCTCGTCATTGCGATCGATGGACCCGCCGGCTCAGGGAAGTCGACGGTGGCGCGTGCGCTCGCCGACCGACTGGGCCTCGCGTATCTCGACACGGGTGCCATGTACCGCGCCGTGACGTTCGCGGCGATGCGCCGCGGTGTCGACCCGGGCGACGCTGAGCCGACCGTTCACGTTGCTCAGCAGATGGGACTCGAGATGCCCCCCGACGGCACCGTCGTGGTCGACGGCGTGGATGCGACGATAGAGATCCGTGGCCCCGAGGTGACCCGGGCCGTGTCGCTGGTCGCTGCGAACCCCGGCGTTCGTGAAGAGATGGTGAGTCGCCAGCGGGAGTGGGCCCGGGCCAACGACGGTGGCGTGATCGAAGGTCGCGACATCGGCAGCGTGGTCTTTCCCGACGCGGCCTTGAAGGTGTACTTGACGGCCTCGCCGGAGGTCCGGGCCGATCGCCGGTCGAAAGAGGTGACCGACCTCGACTACGAGACGGTCGCCGCCGACCTGGCACGGCGCGACGCACTCGACCAGACGCGGCAGCACTCGCCGCTCACCCGTTCGGGCGATGCGGTCGAGGTCGACACGTCGTACCTGGGCATCGACGAGATCGTCGACCTCATCGCCGGGCAATTGCCGTGAGCGGAGCGGAACTGGCGCTCCGGGCCCAGACGCTGTGGGACAGGATCATGTTCCTCGTGACCCGAAACGTCGTCATCGGTTTCGCACGCGTGTATTTTCGGCTGACGGTGATGGGCACCGAGAAGCTTCCGGACGGTCCGTTCATCCTGTCGCCGATCCACCGGAGCAATCTCGATTCGCCGCTTGCGACGGCCATCACACGGAAGCGGATGCGGTTCATGGGGAAGGACTCATTGTGGCGTCCCAAGGCCACCCGCCGGTTCCTCTACGCGATCGGCGGCTTTCCGGTCGCGCGGGGCAGCGCTGACCGCGAATCGATGCGGACGGTCATGGCGATGTTGGCGAACGGCGAGGCGGTGGTGATGTTCCCCGAGGGCACTCGGTGTTCGGGACCTGACGTCTGGCCGCTGTTCGACGGACCCGCCTACGTCTCGTGCCGAACCGGTCTGCCGATCGTCCCTCTCGGCATCGGTGGCAGCGAACGGGCGATGCGGCGAGGGAGCAAGATCCTGTGGCCGGTGAAGATCGCCATGATCGTGGGCGATCCGATCCCGGCTCCGGTCCTCGAGCGCGGCAAGCGGGCACCTCGGAGCGCCGTCAAGGCCACGACCGAGCGCCTCGCCGAGGAACTCCAGGTGGTGTTCGACCGCGCCCAGGCCTACGTGGGCCGTCCGAATCCTCCCCATCACGCTGACCGCATGGCCGAGGCCGTCGCGTCAGGTGAGTGAGGTGAGCACGTCGCTGGCGTGCAGCTGACGGTCGGGCACGAGCGGTCGGGTCGCGGGGTCTGCGCCGAAGCCGAGCGTCGCGGCGATGTCGACCGCGGTCAGCAGATCGCGGAGACTCCGCGGCGGTGGGAAGTATTCGTCCTCGTCGGTGATCCGGACCTCCTCGACGCCGCGCGCAGGAGCGAGACGGGCGATGACCGCGTCGACGAGCTCGTCGGGAGCTGACGCCCCCGCAGTGACTCCGACGGTGCCGCGGAGGTCTTCGGGAAGCTCGTCGGCATGGTTGACGCGGAAGACCCGTTCGCAGCCCGATTCGAGGGCGAGCTTCTCGAGCGCTCGGGTGTTCGAGCTGTTGGCCGACCCGATGACCACGACCACATCGCACCGCTCTGCGATCGCAGCCAGCGCCTGCTGTCGATTGGTGGTGGCGAAGCAGAGGTCGCTGCGGCCCGGCGTCCAGAGGTCGGGGAACCGTTCTCGGGTGCGATCGAGGACGTCGGACCAGTCGCGATGCGACAGGGTCGTCTGGGCCAGGAGTGCGACCGGGGTGTCGAATTCCGGCAACGCGTCGACTTCGTCGACCGATTCGACCCGATCGATCGCCGACGGAGCGACTGCCATCGTGCCGACGGCCTCTTCGTGGCCCTCGTGGCCGACGTAGACGATCCGGTAGCCCTTGTTGGCTCGCACCTTCACCTCGTGGTGAACCTTGGTCACGAGGGGGCACACTGCGTCGACGACGTAGCCACCGGTGGCTTCGGCCGCCGCGACGACCTCGGGGGCAGAACCGTGGGCCGACAGCATGAGTGGGCGTCCGGAAGGGACGTCCGCGATGTCGTCGACGAACACGACGCCCTGGTCGCGGAAGCGGTCGACGACGAGCTGGTTGTGGACGATCTCGTGATAGCAGTACACCGGCGGTTCGAAGGCCCGGACCATCCATGCCAGCGCCTTGATCGCCATCTCGACGCCGGCGCAGAAACCGCGAGGTGCCGCGAGCAGGACCTGGTCGACCTCCATGCGCGGCACCCTATCGGCGCCTCCGATCAGAAGAAGATCGGGAGGGTGGCTCGGGTCGCGAACGCACCGGCGAGTTGGTCGAGTTGGGGCGATGTGATGCCCTCGAGGCGCCCGTCGCTGTGGAGCAAGCGTGGATCGGCGCCGGCATAGATTCGGGCGAGGTCGGCGATGTCGACCGACACCATGGCGTCGCCGCCGCGGACGACGCTACCGACGCCCTCGTCGACCCGAAGCGTCCACGCGCCGAGGTTGTGGTCGATGACGTGGTCGGTCACGTCGAGATCGATCGTCACGGCGCCGCTCGGGTAACCCCGCGCGGCGATCGCCCCTTCGAGATCGATGATCCTGAGCATCCACGGCCAGTCACTCTCCACCTTGGCGAGTTCGGGGCGAGCGAGCGTGATGTCGAGGATCGGGCCGGGCACCGTGGTGTCGAGGGACTCGGCGGTCGATCCGTTGGACGCGAGGAACGACAACGCCGAGCGCACGGCTGGGGCGTCCACGCCGGCGAGGAGCTGGACACGCAGGTCGTACAGGGTGCGCTCGTCCTCCCCATAGGTGTAGACGACGACCGCAACCGGTTCGTCGTCGCGCCGACCGAGCCACGAGAAGACCCGGTCGGAGGGCGGGCCGGATCGTCGCCATGTCTGGTGGTCCCACCATGACGAGCTCGGCAGCACCCACCCGTCGCGACGTGCGGCCTCGGATCGCTGGATCTCACGCATCTCGTGGCAGCCGAAGTCGCACTCGGACCACGCGAGGGGCTGCGCCGGCCCGATGGCTCCGAGCGGGACCCGGCGATGGGCGAACTCGCCGGCGACGCCGTACCCGAGTCCGCCGTACAACAGCGAGGTCGTCGGGTAGAGCGAGCTCACGACCTCACCGCGATCCCGCATGCGAACGAAGGACTCCGCGAGCATCCGTCGTGCGAGGTCGCGCCCTCGTGCATCGGGGGCCACGGTGACGCCTGCGACCCCGCCACAGGGGACCTCGCGGCCTCCGAAGACCTGCGAGAACTCGTAGGTCATGACCGTGCCGAGCAGGCGGTCGCCGTCGAACGCGCCGACGACGCGACCCTCGTCGAACCGTGGTTCGTCGGGGTCGAACGGGCGGGGGTCGTTGAATGCGAGGTCCATCAGTCGGCGGATCTCGGGCCCACGGTCGGGACCGACAGAGTCGATGACGAAATCGCTCATGCTGCCGACCTTAGAGGCCGGTTTCGGTTGTGACCGCGACGAATTCGTGGCCTGTCAGGCCTCGCCCTCGAGCGTGGCGAGTACCTCGTCGAGCAGCGCAAGGACGAGGGTCTTTGCGTCGTCGTCGCCGATGGACTGCGAGCCGAACTGTTCGACTCCCACGATCAGGCCGTCGGAGACCCAGACGGTGTCGCAGTAGGGGTCTTCGAGGAAGTCATCGGGGTTGTCGCCCGGAAGGATGAACTGGTCTGCACAGGCCCGGAACATCTCGCCACCGTCGGCCTTGCCCAGGTCCGTCAGCTCGATGTCGATGTCGGTGTCGGCGCTCAGCTCGTTGTAGAGGTCGACCAGTTCTTGCGCGCTCCTTCCTTCGCCCATGGAGCTGATGTAGATGTCGAAGAAGTAGCCGTCGCCGTCGTCGTCGGCGAACACGCCACACGTGAGCGTCTGCTCGTCCGGGGGAAGGAAGACGACGACCAGGTTGGTGTCGGCGTCGACATCGGTCACGTCGCGGTCGGCCTCCTGGAGCGCAGTCGTCGCCGGACCGGCGAAGTCGAACGGGCAGGCACCGATGTCAACGGCCTCGTCGGTCACGTCGGAGGGTGCATCGTTCTCGTCGAGGATGTTCAGCAGGCCGGCACGCGCCACCCCGACATCGCGGGTGTCGTCACCCCGAAGGAGGAAGAAGGCGCCGGCAGCCACGACGACCGCCACGGCGATTGCACCACCGATGAGGATCGACGTCTTCGAGCGCCCGGTCGAGACGGCCGCGCCACCGGTGAACACCGGCGTCGCCGGGGGAGTGGCACTCGTGGGAGTGACCTGGGTGGGGTCGGGTGTGGGGGCCGTTCGGGCCGGGGTGGGCTGGGCAGCAGGGCTGGCTTGAGCGGGCGCGGCCGTGGCGTCTGCGATCGGGTCGGTGGCCGCGACCCCTCGGTCGCTCACGTGGTCGGTCCATGTCGAGCCGTCCCAGTATCGGAGCTCGTGGCGACCTGTGGGATCGGGGTTCCAGCCGGCGTCTGTCACGTCTTGGACGCTAGTCATTGATCCCA
>DATKWD010000075.1:0-11235 GCA_035529695.1 Acidimicrobiales bacterium
CACTGCCTGGTCGATGTCGAGCGCGTCGAGCAGGCCCACGAGGTCGCCGCACAACGACTCGACGCCGTACGCGTCGACGGCGTGTGGTCGTGACGACTTCCCGTAGCCGCGCATGTCAGGAGCGATCGCGCGATAGCCGGCGTCGGCTACTGCGCCGAGCTGATGCCGCCACGAGTAGGCGAGCTCGGGAAAGCCGTGGCAGAAGACGACGGCCTGGCCGCTGCCGGCTCCGTGAACCGAGAGGTCGATGGGGCCATGGTCGCTGAGGCCGACGCGGATGACGGATGGATCGGGCCAGTCGTACACGACGACATCGTGGCGCACGCGCACCCAACCGTGTCGAGTGTCGACGATTGGTCTCGGCAGCGGAGCTGTCGCCGCCGGCCCCAGGGATCCACCGACGGGTTGGTCGGGCGGCGCTCTAGGTTCGGGGACCGTGGGACCACTCGAAGGTGTGAAGGTCGTGGAGCTCGGAGTGTGGGTGGCCGGGCCGGGTGCAGGCGGCGTGTTGGCCGATTGGGGTGCCGAGGTCGTCAAGGTCGAGCCACCTGAGGGCGATCCGATGCGCAGGCTGTTCGCCCTGCTCTCGGGCCATGGCCAGCCTGCGTCTCCACCATTCGACCTGGACAACCGGGGCAAGAAGAGCGTCGTCGCCGACCTGGCCACCGACGCAGGACGCGCCGCGGCCCTCGAGTTGATCGCCGATTCGGACGTCTTCCTCACCAACCTGAGACCGGCGGCCGTCGAGCGATTCGGGCTCGGGCCCGACACGGTCATGGCGACCAACCCGCAGCTGGTCTACGCGTCGGTGAGCGGCTACGGATCGACCGGCCCCGACGTCGATCGAGCTGGCTACGACGTCGGAGCATTCTGGGCGCGCAGCGGGATCGCGGCAACGCTCAATCCGCCCGACCACGACCCACCGATGATCCGTAGCGGCATGGGAGACCATGTGACGGCGATGACGCTGGTGGCAGGCATCAGTGCAGCGCTGCTCGCTCGCGAGCGAACCGGCAAGGGCCAGCTCGTCGAGACCTCACTTCTCCGGACCGGCATCTGGTGCATGGGTTGGGACCTCGGCATCCAGCTCCGGTTCGACAAGCTGCTGGCCACCGGCCCGCGCACCGAGGCGCCGAACCCGATCGCCAACTCGTACCGGTGCGGTGATGGCAAGTGGCTCTGGCTGCTCGGCATCGAAGCCGACCGCCATTGGCCGACACTGCTCGCCGCGATCGACCGGACCGACCTGGCAGACGACGAACGGTTCGCCACGAGCCGTGCCCGTCGCAAGAACGCTGCGGCGCTGATCGGAGTTCTCGACGAGGCCTTCGGATCAGCCGATCGCGACCACTGGACCGCGCGGTTCGATCGTCACGACGTCTGGTGGGCGCCGGTGAACACCGCGGCTGATGTCGTGATCGACCCACAGGCGATCGCGGCCGGGGCGTTCGTCGACGTCCCGGAGGGCGAAGGCGCCGAGGCCCACCGGGCGGTCAACACCCCCGTCGACTTCGACGGTCGGACCACGCGGCCGAACCGAGGCGTCCCCGCCCTCGGCGAGCACACGGCCCACTGAACCAGATCGAGGTCGACGCGTCGTGGTGGGGGTCAGCCGGCGGGGGCTGACCCGACCGGTTGGTCCTCGAAGACCATGATGCTGCCGCTGTAGTTGGCGACCCAGACCCGCTCGGTGTCGTCGTCGTAGGTGATGCCGATCGGGTGGGTTCCGGTGGGAAGCTCTTGGACTTCCTCGAAGGAGCTGGTCAGCACCTTGCTCATCGTGTTCGACTTGTAGTTCACGACGTACAACGCTTCGCCGTCGTCGCTGATCGCCATGCTGCGCGGCGCGTTCCCAGTGGCCAGGCGGGCAACGACCTGCTTGGTCGCCAGGTCGATCTTGGCGACCTCTCCGGCACCGTTCAGCGTGGCGTAGAGGGTCGAGCCATCGGGCGAGATGTTGAGGTGGCGGGGGCTGCCGGCCAGGCCGAACGAACCGGCGTTGGTCTGGTTCACCATGTCGATCTCGACGATGGTGTCGCCGCCCATGATCGCGACATAGGCCCGATCACCCGACGGGTCGAAGGCGATCCCGCGGGGGAAGCGCCCGACGTCGATACGGGCGGTCTCTTCGCCCGACGCGGTGTCGATGATGCTGGCGTCGTAGCTGCACCAGTTCGACACGAGCACCTGATCGCCGTCGGGGCTGACGGCCAGGAACTTCGGAACGGTCCCGACCTGGATGACCTGGTCGATCTCGAGCGACTCCATGTCGATCCGGTAGACGAAGCTCGGATCGCGGGTCAGATCAGCGCACCCGTCGCTCGGCTCGGGGCCGTAGCCGCCGCCGTACATGTGGTAGTTCGACACGTAGGCCTTGGTGCCGTCGGGGCTGAACGAGGCCTCGACAGGTGCACCCTGAAGGGTCGTGGCCGGATCGAAGTCGAAGCCCCAATCGGCGGGCGTGATCTGGTCGCTGATCGTCTTCAGCAGGTTGAACTCACGGTCGTACACCGTGATCGTGTGTTGGTACATCATGTTCTGGGCGACGAACTTGCCGTCGCCCGAAGCCACGACCGACTTGGGCGAGATCGTCCCGCCGATGGTGTCGACTTCGACGAGGGTCCGCTGGCTGGCCGGGATCGGTGTCGTCGTCGTGGTCGTCGAGCTCGTGGTCGTCGACGGCTCGTCATCGGCTGATGCCGCCACCTCAGCCGACTCGTCACCACCGCCGGATCCACCGAGCAGCGCGTTGGCGACCACGACGACCAAGACCGCGGTGACGAGGGCGACGACACCCGCGCCGATCCGCCGGCGGAGGTAGACGTCGCCGGGAAGCCGCGGGGCCGACATCCAGACATTGTGCCGCCCGACACGCCAAATCCCACGGTCAGGCGGCCACCTCAGACCAGATCCTCCAGGATCTTCGTTGCTCTCCCGCCAATAATTGGCCGTAGAGCAACAGGGATCCTGGTCGGTTCGGGTCAGTCGGGGTCGGGGACGTCGCGCTCGCGGAGGTTGTCGGCGTCGATGACTTCGCGGATGAGTTCGAGTTCGGCGGCGTTGGGCAACCGCGACTCGGGGACCTCGTCGGGCACGACGAGGTCGAAGCCGGTGGCCTCGACCACTTCGTCGACCGTGACACCGGGGTGCACCGACTTGAGACGCATCGTGTGGTCGCTGCTCTCGAAGTCGAAGACCCCGAGGTTCGACACCACGAACGGGATCGAGAACCACCGGGCCGCCTCGTCGCCGAGTTCGGCGGCCCGGTCGTAGCCGAGGCCACACACGACGTCGACCCTCTCGACGAAGACCTTCGGCGAGTGGCGCGGCACCCAGTAGCTGGTGGGGTTGTTGATGAGGTTTCCCGGGGCGCCGCGATAGCCGAGCAGCATGACCTTGGGCTCGGCGAAGGTGCCGATGGCCGCAATGTTCTGGTTGCCGTAGCGGTCGATCTGGGTGGCACCCATCATCACGTGACGGCGGCCGCCCCACACGACGTCGAACATGCGCCGGTAGGGGTTCCACGTCTCGACGATCTTCGTGTCGCCGAGTGCATGGGCCTGGTCGTTGGCGACCAACATCGCTTCGCCGTCGGTCATCATCAGATCGGGCTCGAAGCTCGCTCGCGCCAGGCGGCCGCCGATCATCGGAATCGTGCCGATCGGGTTGCACAGGATCTCGCCGTTGCCGCGGAAGCAGTCGGCCACTGCAGTGACACAGACTTCGGCGCGCGTGACATGCGTGTCGCTCATCGAGCACTCCTCCTGTGCTGGAGAACCCATGTGGATGCCAGCAACGAGATACTTGCTCCGGATCGGGTCATTGGCGAGCCAGCTTCGCCTGGTAATCGGACTCGCTGAGGTCGAGCCACCCCGTCTTGAACTCGGCCCACGCCTCGTCGGACTTGGAGCTCTGGAGGTAGGCCGTCTGAAAGGCGTCGTCGCGGTCGTAGTCGGGATCGCACGACGTGAAGTGGGCGCCGTTGGGCGCCTCGATCACGCCGTCGGTCATCAGCCGGGACACCCGCATCGTGTGGAAGCTGCCGAGGCCGGCGAACTCGTCGGTCTCGACCACCTGCTCGACCGACATGAAGCGTCGGCCGGTGGACGCCGCTTCGAGCATGAGGTCGTCCATGTAGAGGTCGGGGCCGAGGAACTGCCCATTGCCACGGGCATCGCCACGGTTCAGGTGCACGAGCGCCGCGTCGAGTGTGATCGCAGGAGCGGCGACCAGCGTCTCGCCGTCGTCGTACGGCGAGATGACCGTTCGCAGATCGGGGTGGTCGGTCAGCAGGTCGGTGCCCAGCCCGATGCGAGTGGGGAGGAATGGCACCCGCCACGCCGCAGCTTGGAGCCCGAGCAGCAACATGCCCTCGTCGACCGGGGTCTCGGTGATGGCTCCGGACTGGCGGGCCTTGCGATAGTGCGGCTCGAGACTGGGGACGTCGAGCGGAGGGTCCTGGTAGAGCACGACGTCGGGGCTGACGAACGGGCTCACGGTGTGGGCGACCTTGCCTGCGGCGCACAGCAGCCCGATGTCGGGTCCGCCGTAGCTCACGACCGTCAGGTCGGTGAGGTCGCTCCGGAGGATCGCCCGCACGAGCGACATCGGCTTGCGCCGGGAACCCCAACCGCCGATCCCGATCGTCATGCCGGACGACAGTTCGGCCACCGCTTCGTCTTCGGTCGTCAGCTTCGAGGTCACTGGCTCGTGTCCGTTTCTCGCTTGTCGACGAAAGCGTCACGGTGTTCGTCGGCGACACCGCTGAGATTCAGCTCGAAGGTGAAGCCCTGCTCGAACCGATAGCTGTTCTTCACGTCCCAGAGGTCGATGCCGTTGAGGCTGGCCTTGGCGGCCCGGATCACGGTCGGCGACTTCTCGGCGATGTCGGCGGCGATCGTCATCGCAGCGTCGCGCAGTTCGTCGAGCGGCACGACTCGGCTCACCGACCCGTAGTGGGCGAGCTCGGCGGCCGTCGCCGTCTTGGCCGTGTAGACCATTTCGCGCATCTTGTGCTGCGGGACGAGCCGGCTGAGGTGGGTCGCCGCGCCCAACGCACCCCGGTCGACCTCGGGCAGCCCGAAGGTCGCGTCGTCGGAGGCGACGATCACGTCTGCATTCCCGACCAGTCCGATGCCACCGCCGAGGCAGAAACCGTTGACCGCGACCACGACCGGGACCTCGCAGTCGTAGATGCCGGCGAACGCGTGGAAGCAGCCTTTGTTGGCGCCGATGAGCGCGTCGAAGCCTTCGGTGTCCTGCATCTCCTTGATGTCGACACCAGCATTGAAGCCCCGGCCCTCTGCGCGGAGCACCACGACTCGGACCCGCGGGTTGCGTCCGAGCTCGAGGAGCAGGTCACCCAGCTCGAACCAAGCGGCCACCGTGAGCGCGTTGACGGGCGGGTTGTCCATCACGATCTCGGCGATTCCCGAGTCGTGGATCGTGTGCGTGGTCGGCATGAAGCTCCGAGTTTCTGACGGCCCGTCAGAAAGTAGCCGGTCGCTGAACCATCGGACGGCTCTGGCAAACGTGGGTGTCGCTGTCCGGGTCACGCGGACGCCACCCGCTACCGTCGCAGCCGCGTGAGTGTGGCCATCGACTACTCCGACCGGACCGTGCTGGTGACCGGCGGGACCAAGGGCATCGGCCGAGGGATCGCGCAGCGCTTCGCCGATGCCGGGGCCGACGTCGTGGTGTGTGGTCGCAATGCGCCCGCCTCGCTCGTCGGCGCGTTTGTCGAGTGCGATGTACGAGAGCCCGCGTCGGTGACTGCCATGGTCGAGCGGATCGCCCAGCTCACCGGACGGCTCGATGTCGTGATCAACAACGCCGGCGGAGCGCCACCAGCGGACGCCGCAACTGCCTCACCGAACTTCAGCCGCAAGGTCATCGACCTGAACCTGGTGTCGGCGATCCACGTGAGCCAGTCGGCACATGGCGTCATGTCCCACCAGGACACCGGCGGATCGATCATCAACATCGCATCGGTGTCGGCCCAGCGCCCGTCGCCTGGGACTGCCGCCTATGGGGCTGCGAAGGCCGGCCTCATCAGCTTCACTCGCAGCATCGCCGTCGAGTGGGCTCCGCACGTGCGGGCCAACGCGGTGGTCGTCGGTCTCGTCGAGACCGAGCTGGCCGATCTCCACTACGGCGGCGCCGAGGGGATCGCCCGGGTGGCTGCCACCGTGCCGCTCGGCCGGATGGCGACACCCGAAGACGTGGGCAACGCGTGCCTCTGGTTGGGCTCGCCGCTGGCGTCCTATGTCAGCGGCGCGACGATCGAACTCCACGGCGGGGATCAGTGGCCGGCGTTCTTGAGCGCAGCGACGAGCCCGTAGCGGTCGGCCCGGCCGAGCGCTCGGGCACGCATCGCCTCGGCTGCCCGATCTGGTCGTGCTGATCATGGCCTGCGCGGTGTCGCCGAGAGTGTCGTCGACGGAAGCGACGAGAGTTCGTCGGTGGAGGGCAGTCCGACTTCGGTGCTCACTTCGCGGCGAACCCGATGACGCCCCTCGGCGGGTGCTCGACGCGGGTGCGAGGGTGAGCTGGGTCACGGCACGCGGCCTCGCGGACAGCTGACCGGCGAAGCCGTCAGCGACCCGGGAGCTCGACCAGCTCGCCCAGGAAGTGGTCCCACCCTTCGGAGTGGTTCTTGATCGCCCCGGGATCGGGCAAACCCTCATGCCGCAGCGTGAGCACGGTGACGTCGCCGTCGGGCGCCAGTGTGACCTCGACGGTGCTGCTGCCCGGGGGCACGTCGGGATTCTCCTCCCAGCCCCAGGTCCAAGCGATTCGGGTCGGGGGATCGACGATCGTGAACGTCCCGGCCGCGATGTTGCCGTCGCCGTATTCGAGCCTCCACTGGCCGCCCGGTGTCGGGTCGAGGGTCGCGGATTCGCCCATCCACTCGGTGAGGGCGTCGGCCTCGACGAAGCGCCGGAAGACGGCCTCGAGGCTGGCATCGATTCGCAGGGTGCGTTCGATGGTGGTCATGTGTTCGCCTTCCTCGCTCGGGCCGGCCACTCGTCTCGTTCCGATGCCAGCTTCAGCTGCGTCAAACCGTCGTCCCACATGGTCTCGATGCCACGGATCAGCTCGGCGACCGTCTCGGGCCGGGCCTGGTAGTAGCGGCGGGTTCCTTCGCTTCGGACCATCACCAGCTCTGCGTCGTGCATCACCCTGAGGTGCTGGCTGATGGCGGGTCGCGTCATGGCGAACTCGCCGGCGATCTCGCCCACGCTCAGCTCGCCGTCACGCACGAGACGCAGAATCTTCCGGCGGGTCGGATCGGCGATCGCTCGAAGTGCTGCGTCCATCCGCCTACTGTAAGCTGCTGCTTACGGAATGATCAACCGTCGTCGAGGTCGATCCAGTAGCGGCGCTTGGGGATGCCGTCCCGAGCATCCACCAGGCTCTCGAATCGGCCACCTGCCCGCTCGATGATCCTGGCGGACACGTCGTTGTCGTGATCGCATGTCACGAGCGCTCGTGACACACCGACCTCGCGGAGGACCTCTAGTCCCGCGTCGAGGAGTCGGGTTGCGATGCCTCGCCGACGGTGCGCCGGCCGGACGCAGTAGCCGATGTGTCCACCCTCGCTCGCCAGGAACTCGTTGAGCGCGTGCCGGATCGACACCCGGCCGACGATGTCGTCGCCGTCGACCGCGACGAGGAAGGTGTTGGGTACCCATCCTTCCTTGACGGATCGCCCCTCGCTCGCGGCCACCAGGTTGGCGACATAGGCGTCGAACGGGGCGCCGAAGACGTAGGCAGGGTCGTCGAGGGTGAAGGCGAACGGGAATCCTTCGCGGGCCATGTCGTCCTGCGCCTCGACGAGGCTCGCCTCGTCGTCGACATGCAGCATCCGGATCTCGACGGCCATCGACGAACGCTAGAAGCCGTGGACGGCTCGGTGCATGGGAGATTCCGATCTCGAGCTGCCCGGCCTCGCCGAGATCATCGGCGTCGTCGAGAGCTTTCCTGACCTGCCTGCCTCCCGACATGACCCAGCACGGATGGATCGGCCTCTCCTCCGATCTCCGATCGCTCGACTGAGACGAGGTGCGTGAACTGCTGACTGACGCCTGTCTGTTGACGGCTCCCAAGACCCCGGCCCGCCAGGTCGAGGAGGCCTCAGCTGAAGGTGAACTCGCCGTGGAACACGTCGAGGACGCCCCGATCGCCGATCCAATCGATCTTTCCGGCGGTGGGGCGCTGGTAGAGCAGCATCTCGAGGTCGCTCACAGTGGCGGTGATCGTGAGATCGGCCGCAGCTGCCCCGCGGGTGACGCTCACGGCTTCGGGATCGAGCCGGATGTGCCAGGCCGCATCGTGATCAGAGGCGTCGAGGCACAGGGTCTCGCCGCTCCCCGGCGTGCCTCGTTCGCCGTCGATCCCGTACTCGCCGACGAGCAGGAAGACCTCCTCGATGCCGTCGATGGCCACATCGGTGGGCACCGGGCCCGCCCTGCCGCTGGCGGCGAGTTCGAGGTCGACCCGATGGATGGTGAGCTCGTGGCAGGTGCGGTTGGCGATGAAGCCCGCGCTCTGGTCGTCGTCGTTCCAGGTCCAGCACGGGGTGTCGGGCTCGGCCGAACGGAGTTCGACCACGAGATTCGTCGTGAGGGCGTCGACCCACCTGCTTCGAGCCGGCCCGGGCTCGGCGTCGGGAGGGAACGGTGTCTTGGGCCGGCCAGTGCCTTCGCAGACCACGTGGGTCCAGAAGCCGGAGAACTCACCCACGTGGAATGCCAGCCGATCGAGGGTGAACTCCGGACACGTCGGCACCATGGCAGTCGGATCGCCGCTCTCGAGGGCCGCGACGATCAGCAGGCTCTGGGCTTCGAGCGCGTCGATTCGTTCGGTGAAGTTCACCCGTCGAACCCTACGCGCGCGGTCAGCCTCCGTCAGAGGGGATTGAGTAGCCGACGGTTGCCTGGGCGACCAGGGTGTCGTCGCTGAAGACCCGGACGTCGGTGATGCTCGACCGCTTCCCCAGCCGGAGGACCTCGGCCTCGGCGACGAGGTCGGCCAGGCCGGGCTTGGCCAGGAAGTTGATCGTGAGGTTGGACGTGACCGCCAACGGCACGATGCCGATGCGGCTCAGCGTGGCGAGCCAGGCGGCTGCGTCGGCGAGGCCCATCATCGTCGGGCCGCTGATCGTGCCGCCCGGCCTCGTGTTGGTGGCGTCGACACCTTGTCTGAGTCGGCAGCCGACTTCGGTGAACGACTCGACCCGGTAGGCGCGGGTCGCACCGGGGAACGCGTCCTCGAGGAACTCGTTCAGCTCGTCGATCGACACGACGGGGTCGGGGAGGTCCATCGCCGCCAACGTACGCGACGAAGCTGAGCGCGCGGTTCCCGTGACCTGCAAAGCTCAGCAGCACCGACGCAGCCTCTAACCTGACGCTGCGTCAGATCCCGAGGAGCTGCCTGTGCCGACTGCCACCCCAGCCATCGACGGCTGGTTCACCACCGGAGACGAACCACGCCTGATCGGCACCCGCTGCGGTGCCTGCGGCACGGTGTTCTTCCCGAAGACGACCGGCGTGTGTCGGAATCCCGAGTGCTTCTCGACCGACCTCGGCGACGCCGAGCTCTCGCGGGTCGGCAAGGTGTGGAGCTACACCGACGCCCAGTACCAACCGCCCCCGCCCTACATCGCCGCCGATGAGTACGAGCCCTTCGCCATCGCCGCGGTCGAGCTGGCCGACGAAGCCATGGTGATCCTCGGCCAGGTCGCCGACGGCTACGGCGTCGACGATCTCGAGGTCGGCGCCGAGGTCGAGGTCGTCATCGAGACGCTCTACACCGAGGACGACGGAACCGACCGAACCATCTACCGCTGGAAGCCGCTCTCTCCGCTCCCCGGCCGCTCGGGCCGCAATTGACTGGTCTCCTCGTGCCTCGTCGACCTCGCATCGTCCTGCCGCTCCACGCCACAGAAATGAGTTCCCATGCATGACCATGACGTTGCGGTTCTCGGAGTCGGCATGCACCCCTGGGGCAAATGGGGGAAGAACTTCGTCGAGTACGGCGTCGATGCCGCGAAGAAGGCGCTCGACGATGCCGGCGTGGCCTGGACCGACATCGAGTTCGTCGCCGGCGGCGAGACCGTCCGAAACGGGTATGCCGGCTACGTCGCCGGAGCCACGATGGTCCAGGCGCTCGGCTGGAACGGTGCTCGCGTCTCGACCAGCTACGCCGCGTGTGCATCGGGTGCCACCGCCCTCGAGTCGGCCCGCACGCGAATCCTCGCCGGCCTCTGCGATGTTGCGCTGGTGGTCGGTGCCGACACGACGCCCAAGGGCTTTCTCGCTCCCACGTCGAACGTCGATCAACCCGAGGATCCCGACTGGCTCAGGTTCCGACTGCTCGGCGCCACCAACCCGACCTACTTCGGGCTGTATGCCCGCAGGCGCATGGCGCTCTACGGGGCCACCGAGTCCGACTTCGCCAAGGTGAAGGTCAAGAACGCCAAGCACGGATTCGAGAACCCGAACGCCCGCTACAAGAAGCTGTTCACCGAGGAAGACGTCCTCAACAGCCCGATGGTCGCCGACCCGCTCCGGCTGCTCAACATCTGTGCGACCTCCGACGGAGCCGCCGCCGTGGTCATCGCCAGCAAGGAGTTCGCGGCGAAGCACGCAGGCAACAACCCGTCGGTCCGCATCCGAGCCATCTCGACGGTCACGCCACGGTTCCCACAGACGATCATCGAGATGCCCAACTTCTCCACCGACTCCGCAGCTGCGCTCGCGCCGCCCGAGCTGACGTTCAAGGATTCGATCGCCGCCGCGGCGTACGAGGAGGCGGGCATCGGCCCCGATGAGCTGAGCCTCGCCGAGGTCTACGACCTGTCGTCCGCGCTCGAACTCGACTGGTACGAGAACATCGGCCTCTGCAAGCAAGGCGAGGCCGAACGCTTGCTGAACGACGGCGACACCAGCATCGGGGGTCGCATCCCGGTCAACCCGAGCGGCGGCCTCGGCTGCTTCGGCGAGGCAGTCCCGGCCCAGGCGCTCGCGCAGGTGTGCGAGGTGACCTGGCAGCTCCGAGGCCAGGCCACCGGACGACAGGTCGAGGGCGCCACAGCGGGCATCACGGCCAACCAGGGCCTGTTCGGCCACGGCAGCTCGGTCCTGCTCTCGACATGACGTCCGACTTCCAAGCGACCTCCGATTTCCACAACGCCACCGGTACGGAATCCGACACGCTGGTGCATGAGAATCA
>DATKWD010000076.1:0-3389 GCA_035529695.1 Acidimicrobiales bacterium
GATGACGGCTGCCAGGTCGACCACCGTCTCCTTCGCGATCCTGCCCGCCAGCTCGATGGTCTCGTTGACCGGCATCTCCTCGGGTGCAGCGACGATCACCGCGCCGGTGACGTCGGGATCGCCGAGGATGTCGAGCATCCACCCTGTCTGGTCGCGCACCATCCCCACCTGCACCAACTCGTTGATCGCCTGCGGAGCGGCGAGCTGCCCCACGATGTGGCCGGTGGCCGAGGCATCGACGACGACGAGGTCGTAGTTCTCCTCGCGGACCTCGAAGGCCAGCTTGCCGACCGTGAGGATCTCCTTGACGCCCGGCGCAGCATTGGCGACGAAGTCGAACGCCGACGCGAGCGGGCCGATCTTGGCCAGCAGCGGCAGCTTGAGTTGGAGGCTCAGGTACTCCTTCAGCGACTCCTCGGTGTTCATCGACATCGCGAACAGGCCGGTCGCGATCTCTCTGGGTGCGAAGGTCGTGGGACCGGTCTCGAAGAAGTCCGCGAGGTTGCCCTTGGCATCGACCTCACACACGAGGGTTCGTTTGCCACGCTCGGCGGCGAGCAGCGCCAGCCCCGACGCAACGGCGGTCTTGCCGACGCCGCCCTTGCCGGTGACGAAGATCAGCCTGCGATCGAGGAGGTCGGTCACGACGAGCCCATCAGGGGTTGCCGGGCCCGGAACGGACCCGCCGGGTTCAGCTCCCGAACCCGATGCGCCGGTCTTCGTTCGGACTGCCGATCTCGACGTAGGCGATCTTCTCGGAAGGGACGCCGACGGAGCGACCCCGCTTGTCGGTCAGCCAGAGCACCGAGGCGTCGCCCGTCAGGGCGGCCTCGACGTCCTTGCGGACCGCGTCCGGGTCGGTGCCGTCCTCGAGCTCGAGGTCGAGTTCCTTGGCGGTGTAGGTCACACCGATGCGAACGTCCACGCGGACGCCTCCTTGGCTTGGGTTGCTCTGGTCGTGATTGGGCGCTCACCGTATCTTCGCAGTCGGAGCGACGGCGACCCGGAGACGGCACCGGGGCTCTGCCGGTCAGTGCAGGGTCAGCTCGGGGTGGTAGCGACGCGTGGGTGCGAGTTCATCGTCGATGCGTGCGGCGATCGCCGCGAATGCGGCTGCCCCCTCGGAGTCGGGCTCGTAGGCCATGATCGGCCGGCCGGTGTCGCTTCCCTCGCGCATCACCGTGTCGAGCGGGATCTGGCCGAGGAGCGGCACCTCGAGACGCTCGGCGAGGTCGTCGCCGCCGCCCGCCCCGAAGATCTCGTAGCGCTTGCCGTCGTCGCCGGTGAACCACGACATGTTCTCGATGATGCCCCTGACCTCGAGGTTCACCTTCTGAGCCATGAACGCAGCTCGCTGGGCCACCCGCTGGGCCGCGGGCTGCGGGGTGGTCACGACGTAGACCTCGGCCCGCGGCAGGAACTGGGCGAGGCTGATCGAGATGTCGCCGGTGCCCGGCGGCAGGTCGACGACCAGGAAGTCGGGCTCGTCCCAGTAGACGTCGGTGAGGAACTGCTCGAGTGCCTTGTGCAACATCGGACCGCGCCAGATCACGGGCTGGTCCTCCTCGGCGAAGAAGCCCATCGAGATGCAGCGGACGCCATTGGCTTCGGGCGGCACGAGCATCGAGTCGATGACGACCGGCGGCCGCTCGACGCCGAGCATCCGTGGGATCGAGAAGCCCCACACGTCGGCGTCGACCACCGCGACCGACTTGTCGCGCTGCGCGAGGGCGATCGACAGGTTCGTGGTGACCGACGACTTGCCGACCCCACCCTTGCCGCTCGCGATCAGGAGCACCCGCGTCTTGGAGGCCGGATCGGCGAACGGGATGGCACGCCCTTCGGCATGACCGTGCGCCTGCTGGCTGCCTGCGGTCGCCGCCGGATCGCCGTGCAGCTTCATACGCAGCGCTTCGCGCTCGTCGTCGGTCATCGAGGTGAACTCGAGGCCGGCGGAGGTCACGCCATCGAGCTGGCCGACGGCGTCGGTGACCCGTCGGGTGATCTCGCCCTTGAGCGGGCACCCCGGAATCGTGAGGGCGATGAGCACCTCGACCGACCCACCGTCGATCCGGACCTCGCGCACCATGTCGAGATCGACGATGCTGCGATGCAGTTCGGGATCCTCGACAGGCCTCAGCGCCTCGATGACCTCGGCTTCGGTGACGGACACGCAGTACTCCTGGAGGTGGACGGGAGGGAGCGCCGGGGAGTTTCTCCTACCGACGTAGGTAGAATATCCAGCCGTGGATCAGCCCCCACTGTCGCCGACCGACTTCGCCTCGGCCGTCACCGCCATCACCTCCGCGTTCGGCGACACGACCCGACGTGAGATCTACCTGTGGGTCCGAGAGCGCGACGGCGTGACGGCCTCGGATGTGGCTGCTGCGTTCGATCTCCATTCGAACGTGGCTCGCCACCATCTCGACAAGCTCGCCAACGGCGGCTACATCGACGTCGGGCGTTCGGCGTCCGGCGGCGCCGGCCGGCCGTCGAAGCGCTACACGGCGTCGCGCCAGGAGATGCCGCTCGGATTCGCGGTGCGCCACGACGCACTGCTCGTCAGCCTGCTCGGCCGCGCGTTGGCTGCCCTGCCCTCGGAGACCGCGCAGGCGATCGCCGAGGAGGTCGGTGTCGAGTACGGCGAGCACCTCGCTGCATCGCTGGGTGTCGAATCCGCCCAGCAGTCGTTCCGGAGCGCGCTGCACACGGTGGCCGATGCGCTCAGCGCCCACGGGTTCGCGGCCCATACCGAGCACCACCTCACCGACCTTCGCATCGTGTCCGAGCACTGCCCGTTCGGCACGGCGCCCATCGATTATCCGGTGATCTGCGCCGTCGACCGAGGCCTCGTGAAGGGGATGCTCGGCGCGCTCTACGGCGACACCGAACCCGCCACGTCGTCGTCGCTGCCCATGGGCGACGACCACTGCGTCACCGAGGTCCAGGCAACGGTCTGAGACCGCGCACGAACCACGACTTCGGTCCCCGTCGCCACCGTTTCGGGTGGCCGGCGAAGCGGGTGGCGGACGCAGTCGTCGACGTCTCCTAGGGTCGTCGACGTGGCCCGCCACTATCTCGACCACGCGTCGACCAGCCCGCTCCGCCCGGCCGCCCGACGGGCGCTGATCGAGACGTTGGATCGGTCCTTGGGCGATCCTGGCCGCATTCACGAGGAGGCACTGACGGCTCGGGCGTTGCTCGAGCACGCGCGCGAACAGGTTGCAGCGGCGCTCGGCGCCCGGCCTCGCGAGGTGACCTTCTGCTCGGGCGCCACCGAGGCGATCGCGACGGTCTGCGCCGGTGTCGGGTCGCGGGGCTCCCGCCAGATCGTGGTCGCCACCGAGCACTCGGCGGTGCGCCTCGCGGCTGAACGAGCCGGTGAGGTC
>DATKWD010000077.1:0-9081 GCA_035529695.1 Acidimicrobiales bacterium
TCGATCCCACCGTGGACGCAGCCGACAGGAGCGCACGACGTGTACCAGATCGGTGATCTGGTGACGCACCTCGACAAGACGTGGACGAGCATCGTCGCCGACAATGCGTGGGAGCCCGGCGTGTTCGGGTGGGAGGAGGTCACGCCATGAGCACCCGCCTCGAGAACATCGACCTGCTCGACTTCACGGGTGGGCTGAACCTGCGCGACGGGCAGTTCCAGCTCGCCGAGAACGAGTCGCCCAACATGCTCAACATGGAGGTCGACCCTCGAGCAGGGTTCTTCACCCGTGCCGGCTGGCGACGGTGGAACACGTCCGACATCGCCGACCCCCTCGACTGGAACCCTCGGCACGCCGAGCTCTCCCCGCTCTCCACCGGATCGTTCGTCACCTACATCACGAACGACCTCGATGACGGCGAGATCTACGCAGCGACCGCCGGCGGCGTGTTCGACAACCTCAGCATCACCTGCAACGCGAATCCGCACCTCGCCGACTTCGCGACGTGGGGCGACACCACCTACATCGCCACCGGAGCTGCCGCGGCCGACATCGGCTCCACGCCCTACCGCGTGGTCGGGACCAACGCTCCGGCTCCCTTGGCGGATGCGAGCCTCGGCTTCAACGACAACTACACGATCCCGCTGAAGGGGCGCATGCCGTTCGCCGAGTACGCCGAGCCGCACGCCTCGTACCTGTTCGTCGGCGGCACCCGCGAGCAGGACGGCTTCCACCCGAACCGGATCCGCTGGTCGCACCCCGACGAGCCCGAGGACTGGGCGACGAACGACTTCATCGACATCGAGATCGGCGGCGGTCGCATCACCGCACTGCACTCGTTCCAGGACCACTTGGTGATCTTCAAGACCGACTCGGTGTGGGCCCTCTACGGCTACAACCTCGAGTCGTGGCAGCTCGTCAAGATGAGCCGCTCCATCGGAGCGCCGTCGCCGACCGCGGTCGCCCGCAACGAGTCGTCGCTGTTCTTCTTCTCGGCGTCGGGCCGCAACGGCATCTACGCCTACGACGGCAACCAGCTCACTGAGATCTCCCTGCCGATCCGCGGCGCCATGGAGGAGATCACCCGCTTCGAGGACGTGTGGATCGGCTGGGCCGGTCGCCGACTCTGGTGCTCGGTGCCGTGGGCCCCCGACACCGTCGGCGGCGACGGCGTGCTCGTCTGGGATCCCGACGTCGGCAACGGCGCTTGGGTGTTCCATCAGCCGGCGCTCGGCTCGCTGCGCTGCATCATCGAACGCGCCGACATCGAATCCGGCTACCCGGCCGGGGTGATCCACGGCGACTCCGGTGCTGCCGCTGTCGTCTTCCTGGACTACGACCCCTCGTCGGCGTCCGACGTGCTGCTCGAGGGGTTCACGCTGACTCCGTTCCCGGCGGAGTACACGACCGGCTGGAAGCACAACGGCTGGCCCGAGCGACGCAAGTCGTGGCTCCGTTCCCGATGGGTTGCTCGCCGCCCCGACGCCGCCGTGCGGATCCGCCTCGACGTGTTCAAGGACTACGAGACCTCCAACCCGGCACGTTCCTCGGCGGGCATCATCGACTCAGCCGGCACCGTGTTCTGGCGCGAGCTCGGCTTCGATGATCCTGCCGGTGACGGCTTCGACTTCACCGAGCTGGGCGCCGCCGATCCTTCGGGCCGTGGCGCCAACTTCACGGGCGGGGCGCAGGGGTCCAACATCGGTCGGAGCCTTTCCGGCTTCGGCCCGGCTCGAGCCATCCAGATCAAGTTGTCGAGCGACGCCGCCTCGCCGACCTATGGTCAGCCCTGGGGTTTCGACGGCATCTTCATCAAGTTCAACATGCGTAGGTTCACCACATGATCATTCGGAGGCTCTAATGCCACTCCCATCGCTTCGGCGCATCCTCAACAGCACGCCCGGTTCGGCGACCGACATCGACTACAACGACCAAGTCGTAGAGCAGTACGTCAACACCGAGGTGATCTCGCGCGACGGCTCGGTCGCCATGACGGCGCCGCTCGTCGGCGTGCCGGCCGTGAACTCCAACGAGTACGTCACGCTCGCCCAGGTGAACGACAGCGGCGGCGGTGTCGCCACCGTCCCCACCGGCACGATCGTGGACTTCGGTGGCGTGACCGCTCCGTTCGGCTGGGCGCTCTGCAACGGCGGCGTGCAGTCCTCGACCGACCCGACGTACGCCCCGCTGCACTCGGTGATCGGAACCCGGTTCGGTGACGCCGGCGCCGGGAACTTCAACCTGCCCGACTTCCGCTCGAGGGTCGCCGTCGGCGTCAACGCGGCGAACCCGGCGACCGACACGGTCGGCGAGACCGGCGGCTCGGCCGATGCGATCGTCGCGACGCACACCCACACGGCGACGATGAGTGGCACGGCCAGCACGAACACCCACAAGCACACCTCGTTCGTGCGAGGCAACTTCGGCACCTTCTCCAGCGACACCAGCGGCACGCTGGTCACGACCCCGCCGATCCAGAACCTGCCCGAAGGCACCGGCTTCGACTCGCACAGCCACACCATCTCCGGTTCGGTGACGGTGACGGGGGCGGGCGAGTCGCCGACCAACAAGAACTACCCACCGTTCGTCGTCGTGACGAAGATCATCAAGCTCTGAGAGGAGGCGCAGCATGGCTTACACAGCACCCGACTACGGCAACTACACCCGCCAGAAGGCCGACATCGACTACGACCACGGGAACCAGTCGACGCAGAACGCCTACGGTCGCTTCCTGGGCCAGCAGCGGTTCGAACGGGGTGTCGGTGACGCCGACCGGCAGTTCAAGCGGCAGTACACCCCGTACAAGGCGTCCTTCGGCCAGCGTGGTCTGAGCGGCGGCGGCATCAACTCCGGCGCCATGAAGGAATCGATGGGCCGGTTCGTCGGCGACTACGGCCGCGACGTGCAGCGCGCCCATCAGGACCAGACGCTCACCAATCAGAACTACGATATGCAGCAAGCTCAACTCGATCAGTGGAGGGAACGGGCCATGCAAGACGTCGACACCCAGAAGGCGAATGACATCGCCTGGACAGCGCAGAACCTCACGGCTCTGCGAGAAATGCTTGGAGGAATGTGATGGGTAATTTGCCAGACGTGGTCGGCGGGCGACTGGTCCCGCAGACGGGCCAGGCGCGCGGCTCCGGTAGCTCCGGTGGGGGCGGCCTGATGAGCCAAGTCTTCTCCACCCCGCTCGCCGAGATGGGAAGGGGGTCGATCTTCAAGCCGTTCGGCGAGGGCTCCGCCGTGTCGAGGGACGCTGCGACGAACTCCTACTACAGTTACAACCCGGCGACTCTCCCTGACGTTCCCGGCGCCCCGCCGCAGCCTCCCGGCCCTGGCGGTGGCGGTGGTGGTGGCGGCGGCGGTGGCGGAGCGCCCCAGCCGAACTTCAACCAGATGGGTTCACTGTTCCAGTACCGGCCCGAGCAGTTCGACTGGCAGAACTACAAGCCCGAGCAGTACAAGGGGAGCAAGTTCTACAACTTCAACCCGGCGCAGTACGACAGGGCCCGCACCGGAATCCAAGAGGGCCTCTCCGCAGACATGGCCGCAGGCCAGACCGCGTACGGCGAGGCTCGCGGCGAACTCGAGCGCTACCAGAACCCGTTCGCCGGTCGCGCCTACACGCAGAACCCCGAGATGTCGGCGGCGATGCAACGGATGATGGGCGCCAACGGTGTCCAGCCCGACGCCGGCGAGACCGGTCGAGGCGTCCAGGCAGACCAGGCATTCGGCAACGTGCTCGCCCTTCTCGGTGGCAACGCCGATCAGCGCCAGGGCGCAGAGATGCGAGCCCTCGGAGGCGACGAGCGCCGGTTCGGCGAGTCGATGAACTCGCAGGCCCGCTCGATGACCCTCGGAGTCGACCTCGCCATGGCGAGGGCCCGTGAGGCGTACGACAAGGAGAAGTGGCAGTACGGCGAGGACATTGCCCGCCAGAACTACGAGGCTCGGCGCGAGGCTGCGTTGTACAACAACCAGGGCACCAACCAGACGAGGCAGATGAACACCCAAGGCGTCAACGACGCCGTCGGTGGCAATGTCCAGACGCTGCTGCAACTGCTCGCTCAGGGATCGAAGATCCCCGAGATGGTGCTCGCTGGCGGCATGGGGATGAAGGGAGCCTGACATGGGGTCGTCAATCGATGAGGAGTACATCCGCTACCTCCTTGGTACACCGGATGCCGGTCTATCCCCGATCGGCTCGGACGAGCTGAAGGACCAGGGGAGCTGGATGACGCAGTTGTCGAAGTTCGGCAACGCGAACACCGACCTCGACACCCTGATCGCCATGGGCATCCTCCCACCCAACGCGTACGACCCGATGAGCGTCACCGAGCCCGTCGATGCGCCCGGCTATCGACAGGTCCAGGAGTGGCGCAACGGATCACCGTTTGAGCGGTATGTGGCGACCGCCATCGAGTTCAAGAGCCCGAGCGAGATCATCCGCGAGATCCAGTCGTTGGCGAACGGCGACGTGCCCGAGGGCTTCAGCCCCGAGGACGCCCAGTCGATCGTCGGCACGATCCCGCTGCGCGTCGACTACCACACCGGCGAGATGACCGACCTCCCCGATCTCCAGTACGTCCAGGATCAGGTGCTCAACCTCGACAAGCTGCGGTCGTCCGATCCCGACTACACGCTCGACGCCAACGGGATGCCGGTGTTCACCACGCAGGAGGAGTCGCCCGCCATGAAGGCGGCGATCGAAGCCGGCTACACGACCACCCCCGGCCAGCCCTTCGACCCGTACGACATCGCTCCCATGGGGCAGTACGAGGCCGACCTGGCGCAGAAGTCGGCGGCAGAGGAGGCGTACTCCCAGTACCTCGCCCAGCAGAAGATGGTCGAGAACGCCACGAACCTGAACAAGGTCACCAGGGCCGAGTACGAAGGTGGCTACGACCCCCAGCCGCTGGCGCCGATGACGCCGGAGCAGGAGAAGGCTCTCCGAGATCGGCAGTCGAGCGCCGAGGGGTCTGGGCTGCGTTCGGGGCGAGGACGAGCCAACACGGCGCGACAGCAGCTCCGAGGGGGCTCCCCCAGCAGCGCTCCGGCGGTTCCCGGCCCACCGGAGCCGTCCCGGTCGCGCCTCGCCCCACGCCCGATGGAGGTCGGCGAGGAGGTGCGCCTGTCGCCTCGAGACCTGAGGGCCCAGACGAAGGGGCCGCGAACCTCGTCGGGCAAGCGAAGCCGACCCGAGCCTCCGAAGCCGCCGGCGAGCGCTGGCGCCTGGCAGCAGAACAGGGAGCGCGAGGCAGCGGTCCGCGCCGACACCCGCCGGGGGCAGGCCGCGGCCGACTCCCGCAAGAAGCTCAACGAGAGCCAGGGCGCCGAGAAGAAGGCGAGGTCCGCTTGGCAGGACGACTACTACGCCAACCTCGCCCGCCAGAAGGAGCATGAGATGCGCCAGGCGATGGTGCAGGAACTCGCCCGTCGGCAGATCACGCCGTTCGACATGGAGCGCCGTTCCCGCAACCAGTTGACGTCGGGGTACTGATGGGGGTTCGCGTCTACGACCCGACGGGGCGGCGAACCGCTCCTGCGCGGAACCCGTGGGCGCCCCGCAAGGAGGAGGAGGAGATCCAGCCTCCTCGGAACCAGAGTCGCGTCGATGACCCGATCGCCGCCATGGCCCGCACGAAGTGGAAGACCGCCGCAGCGACGAAGCCGAAGAAGGAGAAGAAGGGGCTCGCCGAGGAGTTCTTCGGCACGACGTTCGGCAAGGGGCTCGGCACCGTCATCAACAACCCGGTGGCGAAGGCGATCCTCCAGCCGCTCGACGTCCTCGGCGTCCCGCAGCGAGCGATCGCCTCAACCATCAACGAGGTGGGCGACACCTTCAGCGGTGAGGGCTTCAGCTTCAGCGACCTCTACGACCAGACGAACCCGCTGTTCGCCATCCACGGCGAGAACGCCGAGGACTCCATCGGCATGGGCGACGTCTGGCAGAAGCACGGCAAAGCCCTCGGCGCCGGCGACAACCGGTACGTCGATGCTGCCGTCGGTCTCGTTGGTGACGTCGCCACCGACCCCCTCACCTACTTCTTCGGGCTCGGTGCCGTCGACAAGGGCCTCGACGCTCTGCGCTCGGGCACCCGCCTCGGTGCTGCGCTCAAGGGTGTCGACGCGGTCGATGAGGCGGCGGCTGCGGCGAACAAGGCGCGCAAGGGGTCGAGGGCCAGCCTCACCGGGCGGCAGGTGCTCAACAACCGCATCGGCGAGGCCGAGGGCCTGATCACTCGAGCCGACCCTCAGATCCTGGACCGGCTCTACGGTGGCACCAACGTCGGCCAGGAAGCGATCACCGAGATCCAGCGTCGTGCCGGCCGAGGGCTCGGCGCCCCGAACCGGACTCTGAGCCCGGCGGCTTCCGAGCTGGTCGAGACCGCCCTCAACATCAAGCCGAACGCAGCTCGAGCACGGGTGCCGTTCACCGGCATGCAGGGCAAGGCGCTCCCCGGCACAGGGGCGGTCGCAGACTTCTTCGCCGACAAGGTCGGCAATCAGCGGATGCGCTTCGCTCAGAAGGAGGTCGGCCAGGAGATCGGCAACATGCGGGCCCCGATCGACGTGGAGAACGCGTGGAAGGTGTTCGCCCAGGGCGAGAACGCCAACCCCGTGGACTTCGCAGCGGCAGCGACGGCGCAACGGATCGTCAACCGCTCCCGGCCCCAGGCCGGCAAGTACCTGAACCTCGGCCAGCGCGAAGTCCGCAAGGCCCGCAAGGAGCTCGTCGCTGACATCAAGCGGAACGGCAAGGAAGCGTTCATCGACGCCTCCGAGACGCCGGGTGCGCAGACCGGCCTCAACCGGCTGTTCACCTACGCCCGAGAACTCGCCGAGAAGGAGTTCGGCGTCACCATCCCGAACTTCGGCAACGACGTCCTCGACTACGTCCCGCACGTCGCCACTCAGCGGTTCCGCCGAACGCACCCCAACATCGTTGACAAGAAGGTCGGACGGTACGGCCAGGGCGAGCAGACCCTCCAGAAGGAGTCCGGTCGCCTCATGCGCCGCGGATTCCAGCCGGGCGAAGTCCTCGACCTGGGCAATGGCAAGACGTTCACGATCCCCGACGTGCCGTCGATCAAGAACATCAACGACAAGTCGATGGCCGAGCTGGGCTACAAGATGCTCGAGGATGACCCGATCAAGCTGGTGGACGACTACATCCAGGCAGTGTCCGAGGACGTCGGTCGCCGTGCCGGCCGAGCTGACGTGCTCGCCGAGACGACCTCGTCCCCGAGGGCGACGACCGCAGCAGGCGCCGTCAACGACTACCCGGCGGCGCTCTCGTACAACCCTGGCATGCCCGACAACATGGTCACCGAGGCGCTCCGCGAGCAGGAGGCGGCGTACGCCCGTCTCGGACTCCCCGTCCAGGAGGCCGACGTCCTGAGCTGGGCTCGCCGCACAGCAGACGGGCAGCTCGACTCCCTCTTCGGTGAGGAGCTGACCCGGTGGGTGAACGTCGGCGAGAACCGGATGCTGCTCGAGAATCCGCTGATCGATGAGATGCTCCGCAACACGGCGAAGCAGATCAACCAGAACCCCGGCCTGCTCGCTCGGTCGCTGCGGGCGATGAACCGGTACTTCAAGACGTTCGCCGTCCTGTCGCCGGGCTTCCATGTCCGCAACGGGCTGTCGGCGATCTTCATGAACATGGCCGACGGCGTCGAGATGCGGACCACGCTGCGCGGCATGAACGAGTGGCACAAGTTCACCAAGGCGGCGAAGGGTGGTGCCGACTGGGCGGGCGGCATGGAGTACATCCAGAGCCTCCGCAAGACGAACCCGACCGTCGCCAACGCCCTGGAGGCAGTGATGGGGTCGGGGGCGGGCGGTCGCTTCACCGAGGCCGGTGTCGGGGAGGGCTTCGGCCGGTTCGGTGCCAAGCTCATGGAGAACCGCATCACCCGCAAGTCGCAGGACGCCGGCGCTTGGGTCGAGGGCTCGGTGCGTATGGGCATGGCGATGGACGCCCTGGAGAAGGGCGGCAACGTCTCCGACGCCGTCAGCCGCATCACCCGCGTCCACTTCGACTACTCGCAGGTGTCCCGCTTCGATGACAAGATGAAGCAGTTCATCCCCTTCTGGTCGTTCGTCAGCCGCAACACGCCGATGCAGATCATGCAGCAGTGGAGCCGCCCCGGCGCCTACCAGGCGTACGAGCACATCCGAGAGAACTTCCAGGACGAGGAGGCGCTGGCGGCGATGGGCGGCGAGGAGGCCCTGCCCGACTACATCCGCCAGGGTCGAGGTTTCTCGACCTCGCTGATCCCCGGCATGAACTGGCTCGAGCCCGACCTGCCGCACACTCGAGTCTCCGAGGACATCGAGCGCCTCGCCAACATCGGCAACGACCCGCTCGGCGCGACGTCGAACCTGTCCCCGGTGTTCACGGCGCCGGCAGAGTACGCGACCGGGATGGACTTCTTCACCGGTCGGCGGTTCGGCGAGGACGACTACGAGCACGTCAGCAACCCGCTCGACTGGCTCGCCGTACTGCCCGGCGCCCTGACCGGCAACGTCAAGATGGTCGACGGCGAGCTGTTCGTGAAGACCGAGGTCGTGAACGCCGTCGAGGCGATGGACCCGAACTTCGCTCGAGCATCCCGACTCACTGGTGCCGGCGGGCAGGAAGCCTCTCGCATCCCCGAGGGTTGGGCTCGTTGGTTCGGTGCTCCGGTCCGCAACATCACCGAGCGCCAGCTCGCCAGCGCCGAGACCGGCCGGTACTACGATGAGATGGACGATCGCCGGATCCAGCAGACGCTGGAGCAGCAGGCGCGCCAGGCCCGAGGAGGCTGACATGAGACCAACACTCAGCACAGAACCAGCAGCACTGACCACCGCCATCACGGCAGCGGTCATTGCCACCATCAACGTGCTCGGCATCATCTTCGGATGGACCGAGGCCGTGCTCGGCGGGCTGAACATCGCCGCCGCTGCATGGGTCGGCGTGCTCGGCTTCTGGATCAGGGGCAAGGTCACGCCCGTCGCGACGATGCCGCCACCGGAGTTCCCATGAGCGAGCCGGAGACGTGGGAGCCTGACGGCACCGAAGAAGACGTC
>DATKWD010000078.1:0-58865 GCA_035529695.1 Acidimicrobiales bacterium
CATGGCCGTCAGCGGCATCATGCTCATGGGCTTCGTCGCCTACCACATGGTCGGCAACCTGCACATCTACGAGGGCGCGGCCGAGATGAACGAGTACGGGGAGTTCCTCCGCGAACTCCTCGTGCCGATCCTGCCTCGCACTGCCTTCCTCTGGATCGCCCGCCTCGGGCTGATCGCCGCGTTCTTCTTCCACATCCACGCAGCGGTCGGGCTGACCCGGATCAACCAGAAGAGCCGGGCCGGCGCCTACGCGCAGCCCCGCGACTACCAGGCGGCCAACGTGGCCAGCCGGAGCATGCGTGTCACCGGCTCGATCATCTTGATCTACTTGTTCTTCCACCTCGCCGACCTCACCTGGGGTTGGATCAACCCCGACTTCGTCCGCGGTGACGTCTACCGCAACGTGCAGGCGAGCCTCGGCAACCTGCCCGTCGCGATCATCTACATCTTCGCCAACCTGGCCCTCGGCCTGCATCTGTTCCACGGTTCGTGGTCGATGTTCCAGAGCCTCGGGCTCAACAACCCCAAGTACAACAGCTGGCGCAGGCGCTTCGCTGCAGGCTTCGCCCTGGTCGTCACCGTCGGCAACCTGAGCTTCCCGCTCGCCGTCCAGACCGGTGTGGTGGGGACCGACGACTGCGTGAAGGATGGCGACGTGATCATCACCTGTCAGATCGAAGGAGAAGGCGAATGAATTCCCCACGCAAGGCCGACGAGGCACGAGGAGGCCGGCCAGTCGCGGCCTCCGTGGCCGGGGAACGGAACAGAGGAGAAGGCGAATGAGTTCCCCGCGAATCGGGAGCCTCGACTCACGGGTCCCGGATCATCCGATCCAGGACATGTGGACCAACCACAAGTTCGACATGAAGCTGGTGGCCCCCAACAACCGACGGAAGTTCGACGTCATCATCGTGGGGTCCGGCCTGGCCGGAGCGTCGGCGGCTGCGACCATGGGCGAGCAGGGCTACAACGTCAAGCTCTTCACCTACCACGACTCGCCCCGTCGGGCGCACAGCATCGCCGCCCAAGGCGGCATCAACGCGTCGAAGAACTACAAGAACGACGGTGACTCCACCTGGCGCCTCTTCTACGACACGGTCAAGGGTGGCGACTACCGGAGCAGAGAGGCCAACGTCTACCGCCTCGCCGAGTTGTCGGGCGACATCATCGACCAGGCCGTTGCCCAGGGCGTGCCCTTCGCGCGCGAGTACGGCGGGCTACTCGACAACCGCAGCTTCGGCGGCGCGCAGGTGTCACGCACCTTCTACGCACGGGGTCAGACCGGCCAGCAGTTGCTGCTCGGCGCGTACCAAGCCCTCATGCGGCAGGTGAACGAAGGCACCGTCGACCTCCGGACCCGAACCGAGATGCTCGACCTGGTGGTCAAGGACGGCCGCGCGGTCGGCATCGTCGTCCGTGACATGGTGAGCGGCGAGGTCACCAGCCACTCTGCTCACGCCGTCGTGCTGGCGACGGGCGGCTACAGCAACGCGTTCTACCTCAGCACCAACGCGATGTACTGCAACACCTCGGCCACCTGGCGGAGCCACAAGCGGGGAGCGTTGTTCGCGAACCCGTGCTTCACCCAGATCCACCCGACCTGCATCCCACAGTCCGAGGAGTTCCAATCGAAGCTGACGCTCATGTCGGAGTCGTTGCGAAACGACGGACGGGTGTGGGTTCCGGCGAACCCCGACGAGACTCGGCCGGCCTCACAGATCCCCGAGGCCGAGCGCGACTACTACCTCGAGCGCAAGTACCCGAGCTTCGGCAACCTGGTCCCGCGCGACGTAGCCAGCCGCAACGCCAAGACCGTGGTCGACGAGGGCAAAGGCGTCGGTCCGCTCAAGAACGGCGTCTACCTCGACTTCGCCGACAGCATCAGCCGCCTCGGCGAAGACGCCATCCGCGAGCGCTACGGGAACCTGTTCGACATGTACGAGCGGATCACCGACGAGAACCCCTACCAGCAGCCCATGCGGATCTACCCCGCACTCCACTACACGATGGGCGGGCTGTGGGTCGACTACCACCTCATGTCGAACGTGCCGGGGCTGTTCGTGCTCGGCGAGGCCAACTTCAGTGACCACGGCGCGAACCGCCTCGGGGCTTCGGCGCTGATGCAGGGTCTGGCCGACGGCTACTTCGTCATCAGCTACACCATCGCCGACTACCTCGCCGGACACCTCGGCGAATCGGCTGTTCCGACCGACGACCCCGCATTCGCTGCAGTCGAGACCGACGTCAACGACCAGGTCGACCGGCTGCTGTCGGTCAACGGAACCCGCACCGTCGATCACTTCCACCGCGAACTCGGCAAGATCCTCTGGGACTACTGCGGGATGGCCCGTAACAAGACCGGCCTCGAGAAGGCCTTGTCCGAGATCCCTGCGCTCCGCGAGGAGTTCTGGAAAGACGTCCGGGTGCCGGGCTCGGCCGCCACCATCAACCAGTCGCTCGAGAAGGCAGGCCGCGTGGCCGACTTCCTCGAGTTCGGTGAGCTCATGGTCAAGGACGCCTTGGCCCGCGAGGAGAGCTGCGGTGGCCACTTCCGTGAGGAATCGCAGACCGAGGAGGGCGAAGCCCTCCGCGACGACGAGAACTTCTCGTTCACGTCGGCATGGGAGTTCGAGGGGGTCGGCGCCGAGCCCACCCTCCACCAGGAAGACCTGACGTTCGAGCACGTGCCGCTGACCCAGCGCAGCTACAAGTAGAGGACCGGACCCGTGAAACTGAACCTGAAGATCTGGCGCCAGGACGGCCCCGACAGCCCCGGCGCGATGAAGGACTATCCGATGGACGACGTGTCCCCGGAGATGTCGTTCCTCGAGATGATCGACATCCTCAACGAAAAGCTCACCGAGGCCGGTGAAGAGCCGGTGGCCTTCGAGCATGACTGTCGCGAGGGCATCTGTGGCAGCTGCGGACTGATGATCAACGGGCAGGCGCACGGCCCGCAGAAGGGCACGGCGACCTGCCAGCTCCACATGCGCAAGTTCTCCGACGGCGACACGATCGAGATCGAGCCGTGGCGGGCCGCTGCGTTCCCGGTCATGCGCGACCTGATGGTCGATCGCTCGGCCTTCGACGAGATCGTCACCGCAGGCGGCTACATCACCGCCCCGACAGGCGCCGGCCCCGATGCCAACCTGATCTCCGTTCCGAAGGAAGCCGCTGATGCGGCCTTCGATGCGGCCGCCTGCATCGGCTGCGGCGCCTGTGTTGCGGCCTGCCCGAACTCTGCGGCCCAGCTCTTCACCGCCGCCAAGATCGAGCACCTCAACCTGCTCCCTCAAGGCCAGGCCGAGCGTTACCAGCGAGTCCAGTCGATGGTCGACACCATGGAGAGCTACTTCGGGTCGTGCACCAACCACGGCGAATGCCAGGAGGCGTGCCCGAAGGAGATCCCGATCGACTACATCGCTTACATGAACCGCGACTACGTCAAGGCGCAGCTCAAGAACCGCAAGCTCTCCGGCCAGAGCTGATCGCCCACTCGGGCCTCATGGGCCGGAACCTGTCGGACAACGCGGGCCGCGTGCGGCGGCTCGTCGATTTCGAGATCACGATCGGACGGTCCACTTCGGTGACACGCCCCCACGTTCCCACGAGTGGGTGCTCGCACGGTTCACGAGCCGCACGCGGGCGCAGGGCTATCTCGAGGAGGACGGAATCCTGGAGCGAGGATGGCCGAGTCCTCGCCAACTCGCGACAGCCGGGCGCGGTGCTCCAGTCAGGATGATGCGCAGTTCGCGTCACGGTGACGGCGAGTCGTACCCTCTGAGCCGATGATTCGAAAGATCGGCTCTCAGGCCCTCCACGGCTTCTGCATGGGTGCCGCCGACGTCGTACCCGGCGTCTCTGGCGGCACCATCGCACTGGTCTTCGGGATCTACACCAAGCTCGTCGACCAGGTGCGGACCGGGGCCCGCATGCTCGGGCGCCTGGCCAAGCTCGACTTCGCCGGGGCGAAGGAGAAGTTCGGCGAACTCGACTTCGTCTTCCTGCTTCCCTTGTTCGCGGGCATCGGCCTCGCCGTCGTCTCGCTCGCATCCTTCATCCAGACGATGCTCGACGAGCAGCCGGTGCGTACTGCAGCGGTGTTCTTCGGGTTGGTCGTCGGGTCGATCATCGTCACCGGACGCGAGCTGGGCAAGATGGACGCGCAGCGCTGGGTGATTCTGGTCGGCACCGGCGTGGTGGCGTTCTTCGTGCTCGGGTTGAGGTCCGGGCCGGTGTCGGACCCCTCGCTGGTGTTCGTGCTCGCCGCCGGTTCGATCGCCATCTGCGCCATGATCCTGCCCGGCATCAGCGGGTCGTTCCTGCTGCTGATGCTCGGAATGTACGACTACGTTCTCGACGCCGTGGACAGCCGTGACCTTGCCGTGATCCTCGTGTTCGGTTTCGGTGCAGTCGTCGGGCTCGGGCTCTTCTCGCAAGTACTCGGGTGGGCGCTCGAAAAGCACGAACCGGTGATCATGGCTGCACTCGTCGGGCTGATGATCGGCTCGCTCCGAGTTCTCTGGCCGTGGCCCAACGGGACGCACGGCACCGATCTGGCGGGCCCGGGTGTCGATCTGAACATCGACATCGAGGGGGCCAAGCCCTTCATCTCGGGCCCCGATCCGATCGTTCCGATCATCCTGGCGATCGTCGCCGCAGCCGTCGTCATGGGCCTCGCGGCATTCGCACGACGCCGAGCGCACGTGTTCCCGGAGCCGGCGATCCTCCACGACGCCCTCGACTGAACACGTTCCACCGGACAAGTGGCCCGCCGATGATCAGCGCGGCGGCTGGTTCCACTCGGTCCAGCCGACGCCTCGTCGGCCATCCGCAGCGGTGAACCGTGTGAGACATCGAGGGAACCGGCTCGCTCGACCATCGTCGGCGGTGAGCAGCACCGGACTCCACGCGACGGGGGTGACGTCGACCTGAAGCAGGCCGAGGTCGATCGATGCACTCGTGGGGAGTCCCGCGTCACCGACCGTTTCGGTCACCCGCATCGGGTGGGGAATCGACGCCAGCGCTTCGCCGGGGCTCGCCACGTACCCGGCGGCGTAGTCGAGACCCGGGATGCGGATGTCGGCACCATGGAACCTGGTGCCGTCGTCGAGGCGGCCAGATGTCCAACACCAACCGAGTGACCACCAGTCGCGCACTCCCCACGAGTGGTCACGCTGGCCGACGCCGTCGAAGTCGATGACCTCGTCACCCAACAGCACTTCGCCGTGCACGGTGCACGGGATCTCGTACCTGGTGTTGCCTGGGTAGGGGTAGACACCGCCGTCGGTCTCCCACTCGAGGTCGAGGCCGAACGGGACACGGTGGCCGCGAAGCTCACCGTCGTAGACCTCGGTCGGATCGTCGACCCCGACCGCGAACGCCTCGGCGCCCAAGGTGAAGTGCTCGAACGGGGTCTCGACGGTGTGATCTGCCCAGAGCCCTTCCGAGCGGATCTCGAGGGACCCCTCGCGTGACGGCAACGGGACCTCGTGGTCGATGACCGTGACGAGCGGGCGGTCCTCACCGACGACGCAGGCCCAGTACCAGGTGCGCCCGAGGTTCGGCATGAGGCCGATGCGGACGTAGCCGCCCAGATCGCCGGAACGCGTCGTGAAGTCGAAGTACCACGACTCGAACGCGAGAGGATCGTCTCCGCTCGGATGAGACAGCTCGTCACTCGGCTCGAGCATCACGACCTCACAGATCGTCGGGATGTGGCGGGCGAGGGCTCGCGAGAGGGAGAGCTCGCGACGCGGGCGGATCCGGACGCGGGACCGACACCACCAGCGTGCCCGCGAGCCGGTCGTGGAGGCCTCGGCCGGTCGGATCGACCGCCGTGCTGACGACGAGGGCCACCAGCATCGGGATCCCGACCACGGGAGGAACGACGAGCACGCCGAACGTCAACACCGTCCGGAAGACCGCACGCAGCACCCCAGGGCTCCGCGCCGGATCGTCCGTGCGCACGGCCCGAAGGCCGAGCATCGCCTTGCCCAGCGACCTGCCCCAGATCGCCATCGGCAGCGTGTCGGTGAGCAGAACCACGGCCACGAGCACCGCGAGGATCTCCTGAGGATTCTGTGCACCTGCCAACGGGCGGGTCGCGAACACGTCACCCCCGAGCAGGCGTCCGCGGATCTCGATCACCAGGACGCCGAAGAGGTAGGCGATCAGCGAGAGGTCGCAGGCCCTGGCAGCGAACCGGAGCGGGCGGCTGGCGGCCGTGCGACCGGCATCGTCGGGCAGTGCCAGCTCCATTCGGCGAGGGTATCGGTGAGCCGGAGCAGGGGTAACGTCGGCTGCGATGCAGTTTCTCTCGGCGACCTGGGTGGCGGCCCTCGATGACGCTGCGGCGGCAGTCTCGGTGGACCCGGAGGTCGACCTGACCATCGAGTACCGGTCGGGCGACTTCGCCTACCGCCTCGTGATCGGTGGCGGCCGCGTGCGCGCCACCACCGACCTCATCGGCGACGCCGACCTGCGCATCACGGCCGATCCGTCGGTGGCCGCAGGCATCAACGAGGGCACGGAGTCCGCGCTGGCCGGGTTCATGCAGGGTCAGGTCGTGGTGGGCGGCAGCATCGACAAGGCCATCGCCCACCAGTCGCTCCTCGAAGAGCTGGGCAGCGCGCTGGCGGCGCACCTACCGCCCGACTGAAGCCGACCTAATGTGGTGGGGCGATGCCGGAGATGCCCGAGCTCCAAGCCCATGCCGAGCGTCTGACCGCCGAATTCAGCGGCGCGGCGCTCAGCGGCTTCCGGCCGATCACGTTCACCGCCCTCAAGACCGCAACGCCCGATCCGGCCACCGCCTACGGCCATGTCTTGGTGAGTGTCGGCCGGCGTGGGAAGTACCTGCTGCTCGACTTCGACGTCGCCACCTTCGTGGTGCATCTGATGCAGGGCGGACGCATCGTTCCTGACGAGAAGCAGTCCGCCAAGCCGCGGGGCGGCCAGGCCAGGTGGACCTTCGCCGACGGTAGGGCCCTCCTGCTCACCGAAGCCGGCACCGAGCGGCGGGCCGGAGTCTGGGTCATGAGCGGTGACGTCGACCAGCAGGCTCCGCTGTCGAGGCTCGGCCCCGATGCCGACGCCCTCGACGCCGCAACGCTCCTGGGTCGCCTGCACACCGAGAACACCCGACTGCACGGCTTCCTGCGCGACCAGGGCCGCATCGCCGGGGTCGGGCGGCGCCTCGCCAACGAGATCTGCCACCGGGCGAAGCTCTCTCCGTTCGCCATGACCAAGAAGCTGACGGCCACGGAAGCCGACGTCCTTCTCGCAGCCATCGATGTGTGCATCGAAGAGTCGCTGGACTTCGAGCGAGGACGCGACTCGATGTCGAAGTCGGCCGATCGCCCCGGGTCGGTGCATCACCGCGACGGTGAAGCGTGCCCGGTGTGCAACGACGAGATCCGGGCCGTCGAGTACCGCAGCTACACGGTCAACTACTGCCCGACGTGCCAGACCGGCGGCAAGGTGCTGGCCGACAACACGACCAGCAGATTCCTCAAGTAGCTGTCCGCTCCTCAGATGAGGCCGAGGTCCCGGACGGTGTCGCGTTCCTCGCCGAGTTCGGCGACGCTGGCGTCGATCCGGACTCGGCTGAAGTCGTCGATGTCGAGTCCTTCGACGACCGCGTACTCGCCACCGGTGCACGTGCACGGGAACGACGACATCAGCCCCTCGGGCACGCCGTACTGACCGCTCGACGGGATGCCCATCGACACCCAGTCGCCTGCGGGGGTTCCGAGGACCCAGTCGTGCACGTGCGCGATGGCTGCGTTGGCGGCCGAGGCTGCCGACGAGGCTCCACGAGCGTCGATGACGGCCGCACCCCGCTTCTGCACGGTCGGGATGAAGTCGTTCTCGAGCCACGCCTGATCGGAGCCGGCGGCTTGGAAGGCGTTGCCACCCTTCACTTCGGCGTGGAAGACGTCGGGGTACTGGGTGGCCGAGTGGTTGCCCCAGATCGTCATCTTCGAGATGTCGTTCACCGTGGTGCCGGTCTTGCCGGCCAGTTGGGCCTTGGCGCGGTTGTGGTCGAGGCGGGTCATGGCGGTGAAGCGCGCGTCGGGGATGTCGGGTGCGTTGTTCATGGCGATGAGGGCGTTCGTGTTGGCCGGGTTGCCGACCACCAGGATCCGCACATCATCGGCCGCGTTGTCGTTCAGCGCTTTGCCCTGCACGGTGAAGATCCCACCGTTCGCTTCGAGAAGATCGGCGCGCTCCATCCCCGCCTTGCGAGGCATCGAGCCGACGAGCAGCGCGACGTTGGCGCCGTTGAATGCCACGTTCGGGTCGTCGGTGGCCTCGACGCCCGCCAGCAGCGGAAATGCACAGTCGTCGAGCTCCATGATGACGCCTTCGACCGCGCCCATCGCAGGCGGGATCTCGAGGAGCTGGAGTCGGAGCGGCTGGTCGGGTCCGAGAAGATCGCCCCCGGCGATCCGGAAGAGGAGCGAATAGCCGATCTGTCCGGCTGCTCCGGTGACGGCGACGTTGATGGGAGACGTGCTCATGTCGGCCAAACGTAGTGCTCGGTCGAGGACATGCCGAAGCCCGAGATCCCCAGGCGATTTCCCCTCGTCCTCCACGCCGAACCTGCCGAGACAACTCCATGACCCGACGCGCCCTTCGAGCCGCCTTGACGACGCTCCTGCTCGCAATCGGCCTGGTGATCGTCCCGCTGCCGCGACTCGTGTGGGCCACGGAGATGTCGACCGAGACGGTGCATCCGAAGCCGATGCCGGTCGGCGAGTCGTTCGTCGACCCCGCCACCGTTCCACGCCCGGACGATGACGGCGACGACATCGGAGGCGCGGTTCGATCCGACGACGGCGATCCCGGTACCCGTTCGGCAGTCATCGACCACGCCGCCGGGTCGTTCGACACCATCGGCATCGGCTGGCCTGGCGACGTCGACCCCGAGGCGGTGATCGTGCGGACCGGGTCGGCCGGATCGTGGAGTCCGTGGTACCACCTGTCGTTCTCCGCCGATCATCGGCCCGACGACACCGGTAGCGCCGCGGTGTCCGAGCCGTTGTGGGTCGGGGACGCCGACGCCTACGAGATCCAGTTCCCGACGGCACTCGGCGAGCCCAGCGTCCACCTCGTGGGCGAGACACGAACGCGGATCGCACTCGAGGTCGACGAACCGACCGCCGGCGCGGATCCGTCCATCGGGCTGCGGTCGTCGTGGGGAGCCCGCGAGCCGAGCGCCACGCCGTTGAGCTCGGCAACGCTCGAGGTCGCGATCGTCCATCACTCGGTCACCCCGAACGACTATGGCCCGGCTGACGTGCCCGGAATCCTCCGCTCGATCCAGGCATTCCACATGGACGCCCGCGGCTGGGACGACATCGCCTACAACTTCGTGGTCGATCGCTTCGGACGCACGTGGGAGGGCCGTGCCGGCGGCATCGACCGACCGGTGATCGGCGGCCATGCGTACGGATTCAACGTCGGCACCACCGGTGTCCTCGTCCTCGGCACGTACGAGTCGACCACGCCCTCATCAGCATCGCTCGCCGGCGTGAGCGACCTCATCGCCTGGAAGTTCGCCCTGCACCACGTGCCGGCCACCGGCACGGTGACGTTGTTCCCGGCCATCGACACCCACCACGGCCCGGCGGGCACTCCGGTCGTCCTCGACCGGATCACGGGCCACCGCAACACTGGTCAGACCAGCTGCCCCGGTCAACGGTTGTACGACCGTCTCGGGACCATCCGCTTCGGCACCGGGCCGCGCCTCGACACCGCCCGACAATCGGCGCCGCCGATTCTGGTCGGAGGCGACCGGAGCGGAGATGGCCGCGACGACGCCCTCGTCTATCACCCTGGCACGCGGGCCGAACGGGACCTCTCTGGAAGACCCGGACCCACCATGTCTCGAAGCTCCACCCAGGTCTCGGGGATCTACGAGCCGCTCGAAGGAGACTTCGACGGGGACGGCATCAGCGACGTCTTCTGGTACCGACCCGGACCTGCGCCCGACTACGTGTGGTACGGCCGATCGGGCGGGGGACATCAGAGCGTGGCGACCAACATCTACGGCGACTACGTGACCGCGGTCGGCGACTTCGACGGCAACGGCGCCGACGACATCGTGTGGCACGGCCCGTACGGCACACCGGATCACCTCTTCTGGGGCGGCCCATCGGGCTTCACCCCGTCCCGGCTCACGATCGACGACAAGGCCCTCCCGATCGTGGGCGACTTCGACGGCGACGGCTTCGACGACATCGTCTGGTACGGATGGGGTCGACGACCCGATGGCGTGAGCTGGGGACGTGCCGATCGAGCCCTCGGCACCGCGGACATCACGATCGACGAGGGCTTCGAGCCGTTCACCGGTGATTTCGACGGCGACGGCGCCGACGACATCTTGTTCCAGGCACCCGGCCCGATGCCCGACTATGTGTGGTCAGTGGGTGCAGCACGTACGCCGGGGATGCGACAGGACGACACGCCAGGAACGGCCGATCCGATCGTCGGTGATTTCGACGGCGACGGCCGAGACGACGTCATGTGGTACGTCGCCGGTCCGGGAGCCGATCAGCTGTGGCTCAACGACGCGGGTGGGCGCCGCATCGAGAACCGGCCGGTGAACGGCACCTACGAGACCCTGGTGCTCGACGCCGACGGCAACGGACGCGACGAGTTGCTCTGGGTCTCGGACACGAACCTGACCTACCTGTGGTCACGCTCGAACGCGGGCACCCACCAGAGCACACGCATCGCCTGACATCGCTTCAGTTGGCGTCGCTGTTGCCCAGTGAAGCGAGCGCTTCCTTGCACGACGGGCAGACCGGGTACTTGTCGGGATCTCGGCTGGGCACCCACTTCTTGCCGCACAGCGCCTCGATCGCCTCGCCGGTGACGTAGGCGCGGGCGATGTCTTCCTTGCGGCAGATGTGGGCGAACCGATCATGGTCGCCGTCGTCGAGTCGCTCGTCCGGAACAACGTCGACCTGAAGATCCGTCACGCACCACAGGGTAGGCGGCGATGGCGGTGACGCAGGTGTCCTAGGGTCAGGCCTCGCATGACCCGAGACACCGCTCCCGTCGGCATCGAGGTCGAGGCCGTCGCGACCTGGATGACCGAGCACGTCGGGACCGTCGCCCCGCTGACCTTCACCCGACTGGCCGGCGGACACTCGAACCTGACCTACCGGGTCACCGACGCAACCGGCCGCGACCTGGTGTTGCGGCGACCGCCGATGGGCGAATTGCTGCCGACCGCGCACGACATGGGCCGCGAGTACAAGATCATCCACGCGCTGCAGGACACGCCGGTGCCGGTTGCAGAGTCTCTCGGCTTCTGCGAGGGCCCCGAGGTCACCGGCGCCCACTTCTACGTCATGGGCTACGTCGAGGGCGTGGTGATGCACGCGGCGTCGATCGCCGAGACCGCCTACGACGAAGCACAACGTCGCACCGCCGGCGAGAGCTTCATCGACGTCCTCGCGGCGCTGCACGCCGTCGACCCCGACGCCGTCGGACTCGGTGACCTGGGACGCAAGGAGGGCTATCTGGCCCGGCAGTTGAAGCGTTGGGGTGGACAGTTCGAGGCCTCCAAGACCCAGGAACGGCCCGACATGGACGAGGTGACGGCCTGGTTGAAGGCCCACACTCCCGAACAGGGTCCGGCGCGTGTCGTCCACGGCGACTACCGGCTCGGCAACTGTCTCACCGCACCCGACGGCTCGGTGCTGGCCGTCCTCGACTGGGAGATCGCCACGCTCGGCGATCCGCTCGCCGACGTGGGCTATGTGCTCGCCACCTGGCCCGAGCCCGGAGAACGGACGCCGGCGGCAGGCGGGTCCGTCGCACCCTCGACCCTTCCCGGCTTCCCCAGCCGCACCGAGCTGATCAGCCGCTACGAGGCAGCGTCGGGAACCGACCTCTCGGGCATCGACTACTACACGGCCTTCTCGGCATGGAAGAGCGCGGCGATCGCCGAGGGGGTCTATGCGCGCTACCTGGCCGGCCAGCTGTCGACCGAGGGCATCGACCTCA
Source organism: Acidimicrobiales bacterium (assembly GCA_035529695.1). Classification (GTDB taxonomy): domain Bacteria; phylum Actinomycetota; class Acidimicrobiia; order Acidimicrobiales; family Salinilacustritrichaceae; genus DATKWD01. The sequence goes on from DATKWD010000078.1 coordinate 12,025, forward strand.
CCATGTGGCCACTGGCCGTCACCGCCTACGTCGACATGGCCGCCAACGCCATCACCCGCCTCGAAGCCTGACCCGAGACCTCCGAATCGCCGAGAGCTCCGAAACCCCTCGGATCTTCGTTGCTCTCTGGCCAATTATTGGCTGGAGAGCAACGAAGATCCGCAGGGTTGCCGTACGCGGCCAGCCGGGGTCTTGTGACCCCGGTTCGTCCGGTTCTGCCGAGCCGACCGAAGCGTTACGGGAGCTGCATGCTCTTGGTCTCGAGGAACTCCTCGAAGCCGTGCGTGCCGTACTCGCGGCCGTAGCCGGACTGCTTGTAGCCACCGAAGGGTGCGTTGGCATTGAACGAGCCCTGGTTGACCTCGATCTGGCCGGTGCGGATCCGGCGAGCCACGGCCTTTCCGTGCTCGAGGTCGCCACTCTGGACACCACCGGACAAGCCGTAGTCGGAGTCGTTGGCGATGGCCACCGCCTCGTCCTCGGTGTCGTAGGCGATGATCGACAACACCGGGCCGAAGATCTCCTCCTGCGCGATGGTCATGTCGTTGGTGACGTCGGAGAACACCGTCGGCGTGACGAAGTAGCCGTCGGGGTTGACGCCCTCGGGTGCCTGCGGACCGCCGGTCACGATGCGGGCGCCCTCGTCGATCCCCTTCTGGACGTAGCTCCGGACACGGTCGACCTGGGCCTGACTCGAGAGCGGGCCGAGCATGGCGCCCTCCTCGAACGGGTCCTTCGGCTGATACATCGACTCGACGACCACCGCCGCCACCTCTTCGGCCTTGGCGAGACGATCGCGCGGGACGAGCATGCGGGTGAGTGCCGTGCACGTCTGGCCCTGGTTGATGTAGCACTTGCCGATGCCATCGGTGACGGCGGCAGCGAAGCCGTCGTCGTCGAGGTCACCGAGCAGGATGTTGGCCGACTTGCCGCCCAGTTCGAGGGCGACACGCTTGACCGATCCGGCCGCGGCGGCGGCAACGGCCTTGCCCGCTCGGGTCGAGCCGGTGAAGCTCACCATGTCGATCTCGGGGTGAGCCGAGATGGCCTCACCCACGACCGCACCGACACCGGGCACGAGGTTGAACACGCCGGCAGGCAGACCGACCTCGTCGATGACCTCGGTGAGGATGTAGGCGTCGACCGGGGCGATCTCGCTCGGCTTGAGCACCACCGTGCAGCCGGCGGCCATGGCGTAGGCGACCTTCGCTGCGATCTGGTGGAGCGGATAGTTCCACGGCGTGATGCAGCCGACGACACCGACGGGCTCCTTGACCACGAGGCTGTTCCCGACCATCGTCTCGTACTCGTAGTTCTCGCCGATCTCGGCCGCGGTGTTGAAGCTGTTGATCGGGAGGCCCGCCTGGACGATCGTGCTGAGCCACTTGGCCATACCGGCTTCGCGGCTCACGACGGTGGCGATCTCGTCCATGCGGGCCCCGAGGCCCTCACCGATGCGGCTGCAGTACTTGGCACGCTCTTCGGGCGACTTGGCGGCCCAGCCGTCGAAGGCGACACGGGCAGCGTTGGCGGCCTTGTCGAGGTCCTCGGCCGTGCCGCTGGGGATCGTGGCCATCACCGAACCGTCGGTCGAGTCGAAGACCTCGATGGTGTCGGTTCCGGTCGATGACACCCATGCGCCATCGATGTAGATCTTGTCGTACTCCTGCACCTGATCCCCCTGGGGTTCGTCGAAACAACGTCGATCCCGAACGCTATCGGTCAGCGGACGCCATCACCACTGGCGGGCGGCCTCGGCGTCAGCGCAGCGCGACGTACCCGGGCACGTCGGGGTGAGCCGTGTCGAGGTAGACCTTCGCCTCGGGCGGGGCGCCGAACCGGCCATGGCTCCATCGCACCTCGACGTGGCCGTCGACGTGGCGATCCTCGCCTCCGCTGCGGGGTCGCACGACGGCCCTCCACTCGACTCGGGGCTGCCCTTCGCGTCCGCCCCACACATCGAATCGGCGAAGTTCGTACGCCTGACGCCAGTCCCACGGGGTCATCACTCGGAGTCGGAGCGTCGCCTTCCGCGACGACCCGAGCACGAAGTACGGAGCTCCGGCCATGCGGAGCAGCCGCCAAAGCATCCGCTCCTGGGCCCGCCGACCACCGAGCTGCGCGCGCCAGCGGGCGGCCGACACCTCGCCGACGGCGACCGCGAGCGCGCCGTACGCCTCGGCCGCCTCGGCGCCGAGACCCGAGCGAAGTCCGTCCTTCAACAAGGAACGGTGCACCGGGGTCAGATCAGCGACCCTCGACGGCAGCGCATCGCCGCCGACGACGTCTCGCCGGACCTCGTCGTACAGCTTCTGGTACTGGTCAGAGGCGACCTCGGCATACCAGTCCGTCGAGGGGCTGAGCCGTTCGGACAGTCCATGATCGAACAGCCGTGAGGGCGAAGCATTCGCGAGCACCGACGACAGGTACTTGCAGCTCACCAGGTAGACGTGGTCGATCCGAAGATCGGCAGGAACGGTGTCGTCGCCGGGCGGACGGCTCGGCCCCCGCCACTCGACCCGCAAGGGTGGCCGGCTGCGGAGACCTTCGTCGGCATCGAGGAACGCGACGCCGTTGGCCCACGCGGCCGCGAACTCTCGGCGGTGCTCGTCGGCACGGTGCAACGCCTGCAGTCGGCCCCACACGTCTGCGCTGACGTTGGCGAACCGGTCGGGCGGTGAGGCCAGTGCCGTGTCGAGGTCGCGGAACCCGAACATGGCCAGACCCGTGACGATCTCGGTGATCTCGGTCTTGGCCGCGGGCATCAGGCTCGCTCGTGGGCAGGTTGGCCCGTCGTGCTCAACGGAGCCCGAGGTTGTGCAAGACCTCGGTGGCCGCCTCAGAGCGATTGAGGGCGTAGAGATGGATGCCCGGCGCGCCCTCGTCGAGCAGCCGCCGGCCCAGTTGTGTCGCCGCGTCGACCGCGACCGCCCGCATCTCGTCGCTGAAGTCGGCGACCCCGTCGAGGCGGGCGAGGAGATCCTCGGGAACGTGCGTGCCGTTCATGGCGGACATCCGGGTGAGCCCGCCGACCGTGTTGAAGAGCATCAACCCCGGGAGGACCGTGGTCTCACACCCCAGCGCCGACAGTTCGGCGACCATCGACCGGTAGTGGGCAGCCTCGAAGAAGAACTGGGTGACCCCGAAGTCGGCGGCGGCGAGCTTCGCCGCCAGGTGTCGTCGGTCGGTCTCCCGGTCGGGCGACCGGGGGTGGAGCTCGGGAAAAGCGGCGACCCCGATCGAGAACGAACCATGGGTGCGCACGAAGGCCACCAGTTCGTTGGCATGCGTGAAGTCGCCGTCGACCTCGGACCCATCAGTGGGCGGATCGCCTCCGAGGGCCAGGATGTTCTCGACCCCCGAGCGCGAGTACTCGTCGAGCAACGTCGCGATCTGCTCGCGGGTGTGTCCCACGCAGGTGAGGTGCGCCATCGCGGGGAAGTCATGGGTCCGATTGATTCCGATGACGATGTCGCGGGTCCGTTCGCGCGTCGACCCACCCGCCCCGTAGGTGACCGACACGAACGTCGGATCGAGCGACGCGAGGTCGGCGACGGTCTTCTCGAGCACCCGCCCCGCCTCGTCGGTCTTCGGCGGAAAGAACTCGAAGCTCACCGTCGGGCCGTCGTCGAGGAGGTCGGCGATCCGAGTCATGGCCCGCAGGCTATTGACCCACCCAGTGCCGTGCGAAGAGCGTGTGGCTTCACCCTACGGATTGGCGGCTCGGCCTCCGGCAGCCCTCGTAGGGTTTGCCCGATGCGACGAACACTGCTTCTTGTCGGGATCTGTGCCTTGGTGCTCGCCTCGTGCGGAGGGAGCGACGACGACCCGGCTCCCACCGGAACGCCCGCGCCTGACCCGCCCGCTGCCGCCGAGGGGCCGACCCTCGACGAGCTGGCGACCTTCACGTGGCAGGAGGTCAACGACGAGGCCCCGTGGGAGGCACGCGCCGGGCTTCGCGTCGTCGAAGTCGACGGACAGCTGCTCCTGCTCGGCGGCCGGACCCCGAACGAGTCGACCACGCCGGGCGACAGCACCATCTGGGCCGACGTGTGGGCCTCCGACGACACCGGCGCGACCTGGACGCAGCTCCTGGACGGGACCGAGCCCGACCTGTGGCCGGCCCGGGCCTACTTCCAGGCGGTGGTCAAGGACGATGCCGTGTTCGTGATCGGCGGGCAGGACTTCGGGCTCGAGGAGAACCCCTTCTGCGCGCTGCTCGAACAAGGGGTCGAACCGCCGCCGGGGCTCGGCATTGATCCCGACGCGCCATGCCCCGAATTCCTGCCGACCTCGAACTTCTTCAACGACGTGTGGCGCAGCACCGACGGCGTCAACTGGGAGGAGATGACCGCGGCGGCGCCGTGGGAGGGCCGCGCCGGACTGTCCGCCGCCGTCCTCGGCGAGCACATCTACGTGTTCGGAGGTTCCACGAACGACGATTCGGCGATCGTCGGCGCCGCCGGCCCCGAGCGCCAGTACTTCAACGACGTGTGGCGAAGCACCGACGGCGTCGACTGGGAACAGGTCACCGACGCAGCGCCGTGGGAGCCGCGGGCAGGCGCTGCGGTCGTGGTCAAGGACGAAAGGATATTCCTGCTCGGAGGTGAGGACGGGTTCACGTGCGAGCCTCTCCCCGATTGCGAGGCGCCCTACTTCAACGACGTCTGGACGACGGCCGACGGGACCACCTGGGAACAGGTCACGGCCGAAGCGGGGTGGAGCCCGCGCCCAGGCCACGTGTGCGAGCTGTTGGGCGAACAGATCGTCTGCTTCGGCGGCTTCGGACTGACGACGAATCCGACCGACGTGTGGGCGAGTCCCGATGGGGCCGAATGGACCGAACTCGCAGGGCCACCATGGAACGCCGAGGATCCGACGGCGGTGAAATACGACTTCGATTCGGTGGTGGTGTCCGACGGCGACGGAATGCAGATCCTCACCGCCGGCGGTGACCGCGAGACGTTCGACTTCACCGATCCCGAGAACTTCCAGCGGGTCGACAACGACGTCTGGGTGTTCGCGCCGCCGGCCTGACGTGCTCGGCGCACATCGAGCCGACCGATGTCAGCCTTCGTCGGAGGGGCCGGCGATCTGCGTCATGCAGGCGGGCTGTCGACCCGATCAGGGCCCGAGGAAGAGCAGACTCGATGCGAGGAGCCCGAACGGCGCATCCATGAAGAACGCGCGCGGCTGGTCCCACCAGAGGAGATCGTCACCCGGGCCGGCCCCGAACTGACCGATCAGCGGAGCGTCGCCACGATCGATCGCCAGCCTGCTGCTCGACCGGGTCGGGCCGAGCCTCCAGAGGTAGTCAGGGTTCGAAGCGGGGATCGACTGCCACAGGATCTCGTCGGTGCCGTTCGCGTCGTGGTCGCCGACCTGCGGTCGATACGTGCCGTAGACCTGCTGTGGCGACGACGCGAACACCCGACCCGACGAGGTCCAGAGGTGATCGAGGCCCGGACCAGCCCGGTACCAGAAGAGGTCGTCACCCTCGTCGCCCACGAAGTCGCCCACCAGCGGCTGATAGGTCCCGTTCACCCGAACCGGCGCCCGGGTGAACGCGCCACCGCCGTACCAGACCTCGTCGGATGCGAACCCAGGGGCGTACCAGAACACGTCGTCGACCCCGTCCGCATCGAAATCGCCCACCAGCGGAGTCGAGCTGGAGGGCATGGTCAGGCGTGACGAGCTGAAACGCTGGTCGTCACCGAACCCGGTCCAGATCCAGTCGGCCGAGCCGCCGGGCGCGTTCCAGAGGACATCGTCTCCGCCGTCGCCGTCGAAGTCGCCGATGACGGGCGCGTAGACACCCTGCACCGAGATCTGGTGCACGCCGAAGTTCGCTCCTCCGCCGAGCCACAGGTAGTCCGCCGGGGCCCCGGGCGCGTACCACAGCACATCGTCGCCTCCGTTGCCGTCGAAATCGCCGACCAGAGGTCGATAGGTCCCGTTGATCGACAGCGCCGACCGCGTCAGCACCCCGGATCCCCCTGCCCTCCACAGTCGGTCGGCACCGGGCCCGGGTGCGTAGTCGATGACGTCGGTGTCGCCGTCACGGTCGAAGTCCCCGATCACCGGCTGGGCCGGGGCTGGAGGCGGTGCGATCGACTCGCGCAGCACATATGCGGCAAACACGCTGGGAGCGGTGTCGCTCGGTGGCGCGTCGAGATCTGCGAGGCCATCGGGCGGGCCGGGCGGGATGCGCATCTCGAAGTGAAGGTGGGGCGCCGTGGTCTCGGCGTTCCCCGAATCGCCGAGATAGCCGACGAACTCACCGGCGATGACCCGACTGCCGACCTCGAGGCCGGGAGCGAACCGCCACTCCGGGGGATTGAGGCCGTCATCGGTCCCGGGGGTGTCGTTGTTGACGTGGAGATACCAGTACTCGATCCCGTCATCACCCTCGAGGATCAGGTAGTTCCCCGCGTTGTTCACCGGCTCGTCGACAACGGCCACGATGGTGCCACTGGTCGTGGCGAGCAGACGCTGGAGTCGATCGGCGTGCAGGTCGAAACCGGCGTGGCGACGCGAGCAGCCGTCGCGACACCGGCCGAAACCGTCGTCGAACAGAACCGGACCCTCGACCGGAAAGACGATCGGCGTCACTTCTGCCCGCGATGCTCCGCCTGAGGGAGGCTCGAATGCCTCCGACGGCAGGTCGGGACCCTCCTCGGCCGAGGCGTGTGACGGGGAGACCGCCAGTAGAACGACCACGGCCACGACTGCGCAGATCGGCCGCCTCAACGCCCGTCCCTCGACACCTGCGGCACGCTGATCGAGCTCAGCGATCGACCGAGCGCTCTGCGGCCTCGACCGTGTTTCGCAGCAGCAACGCAACGGTGGTGGGTCCGACGCCGCCCAGTCGCGGAGTGATCCACGAGGCGACCTCGGCCACCGATTCGTCGACATCGGCGAGGAGCTTGCGGCCCTCCCACACGATCCCTCCGCTGACGACGACCGCTCCTGGGGTGACCATGTCGGGGGTGATGATCGAGGGGCTGCCGACCGCGGCGATGACGATGTCGGCGCGGCGAGTGTGCTCGGCGAGGTCAGCGACGCCACTGTGGACCACGGTGACGGCGGCGTTGGCGCCGGGGGCCTTCAGCGTGAGCAGCAGCGCCAGTGGACGACCGAGGGTCGGCCCACGACCGACCACGACGACGTCCTTGCCCGCGATCTCGATGCCGTAGTGCACGAACATCGCCTGGATCCCGGCAGGCGTGCACGGGCGGGGTCCGTCCTGCTGGAGCACCAACTTGCCGAGGCTCATCGGGTGGAGGCCATCGGCGTCCTTGGCCGGGTCGATCGCCCCGAGCGCGGCATTGAAGTCGTACTGCTCGGGCACGGGGTGCTGGATCAGATAGGCATCGACGCTCTGGTCGTGGTTGAAGTCGGCCACCGCTGCGAGCAGATCGTCCTGGGTGCCGCCGGCCGGCACATCGATGTGCCGGCTCGTGATCCCGAGCGCATCACACGTCTCGTGCTTCTTGCGGACGTACCCGGCGCTCGCCGGATCGTCGCCCACCAGGATCGTGCCGAGACCGACCGACTTGCCTCGGGCGGCGAGCGCCTGGGTGCGCTCGTGCACGTCTTCGAGCACCGCTTCCGCGACGGGCGCGCCTTCGAGGAGTTGCGCTGACATGCGCCCGATCCTAGGTGGCCCGGGTCGGGGGTCACGATGACCAGCGCGGCACTCGACCGGTGGGTTGGCACCCGGTGCTGCGAAACTGGGCGTTCGGATTCCCAACGACCTTCGATCTGGAGGCTCCCATGCCTGTCACCGATCCGCGTCCCGTCGACCCGACACCCATGGCCGAGATCTCAGCGATGGTCGACACCGCCAGGGCGATCCACCGCTCGGGACGGTCGCGCCCGATCGAGTGGCGCCGCCAGACCCTCCGACGGCTCCGCGATCTGATGGTCGAGCACGAGGACCGCCTCGTGGCTGCGCTCGATGCCGACCTCGGCAAACCGGGCGTCGAGGCATTCGCCACCGACATCGGATTCGTGGTCAGCGACATCGACCACACGCTCGCTCACCTCTCCGACTGGGCACGGCCACGCAAGGTGCCGACTCCGATCGCGTTCCAGCCGGCATCGTCGCAGATCGTGCGCGAGCCGCTCGGGGTTGCGTGCGTGATCGCACCGTGGAACTACCCGGTCCAACTCGTCGTGCTTCCGGCCGTCGCGGCGATCGCCGCCGGCAACACCGTCGTCTGCAAGCCGTCCGAGGTGGCGCCCCGAACCGCGGAAGCCGTCGGCGATCTCTTCGCAGCGCTCGCCACCGATGCCGTGCAGGTCGTGCAGGGCGGCATCCCCGAGACCACCGAACTCCTCGCTCAGCGGTTCGACCACATCTTCTACACCGGCAACGGTCGGGTCGGCCGGATCGTGATGAAGGCCGCCTCCGAACACCTGACTCCGGTCACGCTCGAGCTCGGCGGCAAGAGCCCGACCGTCGTGACCAAGCACGCCAACCTCGAGGTGGCTGCCAAGCGCATCGCGTGGGGCAAGTTCCTCAACGCCGGCCAGACCTGCGTGGCGCCCGACTACGTCCTCGTCGACCGCACCGTCCAGGCCGAACTCACCGAACGGCTGGCCGACGCCATCGGCGAGTTCTACGGCGACGACCCGCAGCGCAGCGACAGCTACGCCCGCATCGTCGACGACCGTCACGTGCAACGGCTCGAAAGGCTCGTCGAGGCCGGGACACTGCTGACGGGCGGAGCCGTCGACCGCGACGATCGCTACGTCGCACCGACGATCGTCACCGACGTCAGCCGCGACGACGAGATCATGCAGCAGGAGATCTTCGGTCCGGTCCTGCCCATCATCGGGGTCGACTCACTCGACGAGGCAATCGAGTTCATCAACGCCGACGACAAGCCGCTGGCTCTCTACGTCTTCACCGAGGACGACGACGAGCAGCAATTGGTGCTGGCCCGTACCAGCAGCGGCGGCGTGTGCGTGAACGCCACCGTCATACACCTTTCGAACCCCCATCTCCCCTTTGGTGGCGTGGGTGAGAGCGGCATGGGGTCCTACCACGGCGAGGCCGGGTTCGCGACCTTCAGCCATGAACGCTCGGTCATGGCGAAGAGCACCAGGACCGATCCGTCGATCCTCTATCCGCCGTACACCTCGTTGAAGGAGAAGCTCATCCGCAAGGGCATGACCTTCCCCGATCTCCGCGACATGTGGGCCAAGGCCAGACAGAAGGTCAGCCGCAAGCCCTGACCTCAGCCGGCAGACCGGTGTCAGTGGAGGAAGTGGCGTTCCCCGGTGAAGAGCATGCACACGCCGAGCTCGTCGGCCTTGGCGATGTTGTTGTCGTCACCCATGGACCCGCCGGGTTGGACGATGACGGCGACCCCGGCCGCTGCCGCGGCTTCGATGCCGTCGGGGAACGGGTAGAACGCGTCGCTTGCACACGCTCCGCCCTCGGCCCGCCCCGCCGCCTTGGCAGCGGCGATCTCGCCGGCTTCGACCCGGTTCTGCTGCCCTGCTCCGATCCCCCACGCGGTGCCGTCCTTGGCCAGGACGATGCTGTTGCTCTTGACCCAACCGCACACCCGCCACGCGAACGCGGCGTCGAGCATCTCGGCGTCGGTGGGCTTGCGGTCGGTCACGACGTCCCACTCGTGGGGGTCGGCCACGAAGTGGTGCGCATCCTGTACCAGCCACGAGCCACTGATCTGGCGGAGCGACCGGCGGTCGGGTGTCGGCGGCCCGGCAGTGAGGATCCGGGTGTTCTTTCGCTTGGCGACGAGCGCGTCGACCACTCCGTCGTCGTAGGCGGGCGCGATCACCACGTCGGCCTGAGCAGCCTCCACCATCCGCTCGACCGTTGCCGAGTCGACCGGTTCGCTGAAGGCGACGATCCCCCCGAAGGCCGACCGCGAGTCGCACTCGTAGGCCCGCTGGTAGATGTCGGCTAGGTCGGTGCCCACCGCAGCGCCGCAGGGGTTGGCGTGCTTGATGATCGCCACCGCCGGTTGGCCCGACACTGCACCGAGATCGTGGGCGAGGCCCCAGGCGGCATCGGTGTCGAACAGGTTGAGATAGCTGAGTGCGAGGCCGCTGTGCTGTTCGACGGTGTCCCACCACGAGGTCGAGCCCGCCTGCCGGTAGCGAGCCCCGACCTGGTGCGGGTTCTCGCCGTAGCGCAGCTCGTCGGTGCGCTCGAGCGCCAGATGGATCGTCGGGGGGAGCGCCTCGGACTCGTCGGATGACTCGTCGAACCACGTGACGATGGCTGCGTCGTATGCCGCGGTGTGTGCAAAGGCAGCCCGCGCAAGCGCTCGGCGGGTCTCGGCACCGAGTGATCCGTCCCGGCGGACCTCGTCCACGACGTCGTCGTACTGCGACGGGTCGGTGACGACGGCGACGTGCGCATGGTTCTTGGCTGCCGAGCGGACCATCGCCGGGCCACCGATGTCGATCAGATCGATGCCGGGCTCGAGGACGTGCCCACCGATCTCGCCGGCGGTGTCCGAACCGAACGGGTACAGGTTCGCCACGAGCAGACCGATGGGGGTGATGCCGTGCTCGGCCATGTCGGTCTGATGGCCAGAGTCGGTCGGGTCGGCAAGCAGCCCCCCGTGGATCTTGGGGTGAAGGGTTGCGACCCGGTGGCCCAGGATCGCGGGAAATCCGGTGAGTTCGGCCGTGTCGGTCACCTCGACGCCGCCGTCGCGGATCGCTGCCGCCGTGCCGCCACTCGACACCAGCTCCCATCCGAGATCGGCCAAGGACCTGGCGAGCTCGACAACACCGGTCTTGTCGTAGACCGACAGCAGGGCACGGGGCTTGACTGGGCTCACGGGTTCTCCTGGGGGATCGTCGACGGCGTCACACCGGCACGTGGTCGAGCATTGCGGGGTCGGCCACGACCTTGCGAATCGTGTCGGGGTACAGACGACGCTCGACCTGCTTGATCCGCTCGTGCAACGAGGCCTCGTCGTCGTCGGGGTCGACCACCACGGCCTCCTGGGCGAGGATCGGCCCCGCGTCGACCTCGAGCTTGGCGATGTGGACGGTGCAGCCGGTCACCTTCACACCGTGCGCGAGTGCGTCACGCACGGCGTGCCAGCCCTTGAACGAGGGCAGCAGAGCGGGGTGGGTGTTCAGGATTCGGTTAGGGAACGCATCATGGATCGGCTTGTCGAGAATGGTCCCGTACCCCGCCATCACCACCAGATCGATGCCCTGCGCGACGAGGGCCTCGACGACGTCATCGGTGTAGGCCACCCGGTCGAAGCCTGCGTCGAACGACGTGCGCTCGACCAACACCGCGTCGACGCCGTGCGCCGCAGCAACGTCGGTGGCCGGACACGGCCGGTCGACCACGACCAGCGCCACGTCGATGCCGTCGCTGAGAATCGCATCGAGCAGGGTTCCACTGCCGGATGCGAGCACGGCGGTACGCACCCGTCCGACCGTAGCAGTGGCGGGGCGGAACACGGTCACGACCGACGTCCCCGGATCAGGTCCCTCGTTTGAGATACCGTGCACACCGACGCACACTCAGCCCAGGAGGCGGATTCTTGGATCTCAGCAAGCTCACCACATCGGACAAAGTGATTGCCGGTGGCGGCATCGTCTTGTTCATCGCCCAGTTCCTGCCCTGGTTCAAGATCTCCTTCGGAGGCGACTTCGGGTTCGGCGGCGCCTCGGCGACCGGCAACGGCTTCGACGTCGGTTTCATCTGGGGCACGTTCCCGATGCTGCTCGGCCTGATCATGCTGGCCCAGGTGGCCATCACCGTGTTCGCCCCCGACACCAAGCTCCCCGATCTCCCCGCCACGTGGGGGCAGATCCACCTCGGCGCCGGGTCCCTGGCGGCCGTGCTCGTCGTCCTCAAGCTGCTGATCGGCGAGAGCGACGATGGGATCCCCGGGGTCGACGTCACCCGGCAGTTCGGAATCTTCCTCGCCGTGCTCGCCGCCCTCGCCCTCGCTGGCGGCGGCTTCCTCAAGTTCCAGGAGGAGAAGGCCGGCGGCGGCGGAAGCGGCCCCGCAGAGCCGGGCAGCACCCCCCCGCAGCCGTTCTGATCACCTTCGTGAGTTGATCGATGCCCCGCCTCGGCGAGGCATCGATCGTTTTGGCTGCGTCGGACTCTCTCGGCATCAGGCCGTGTACCTCCGGTGATCGCCCAGCTCCTCAGAGCGCCTTGACGATCTCGACCATCAGTTCGCCGGCCTCTGTCGGGTTGCGCCCGACCTTCACCCCGGCGGCTTCGAGCGCGGCCATCTTCGACTTCGCGTCGCCCTTGCCCCCCGACACGATGGCGCCGGCGTGTCCCATCTTCTTGCCCGGAGGAGCAGTGACACCGGCCACGTAGGACGAAACCGGCTTGCTCATCGTCTTGATGAACTCGGCCGCCTCCTCCTCGGCCGAGCCGCCGATCTCGCCGATCATCATGACGGCCTGCGTGTCGGGGTCGGCCTCGAACGCTTCGAGGCAGTCGATGAAGCTGGTGCCAGGCACCGGATCGCCGCCGATGCCGACACACGTGCTCACCCCGATGTTGTTGAGCTTGAGTTCGTACAGCGCCTGGTAGGTCAGCGTTCCGGAGCGGCTGACGATCCCGACGGTGGGTTGACCGTCGATGGGCTCCTGAGCGATCTCGCCGGCGGTGATGCCGATGTTGCACTGGCCGGGGCTGATGATGCCCGGGCAGTTCGGACCGAGCAGGCGGACGTTCGGGAAATCGCGCTTCAGCTTGTTGAAGAAGTACGCCTCGTCGTGGGCAGGCACTCCCTCGGTGATGCACACGATGAACTCGACGCCGCCCTCAGCGGCTTCGAGCACGGCGCTGCGCACTCCACCCGCCGGAATGAAGATGCACGATGCGGTCGCGCCGGTGGCCTCGACGGCATCACCGACCGTGGCGTAGACGGGAACACCGTCGACATCGGTCCCGGCCTTCTTGGGGTTGGTGCCGGCGACGACCTGAGTGCCGTAGTCGCGGTTGCGAAGCCCGTAGAAACGGCCCTGCGAGCCGGTGAGGCCCTGGTACACGACCTTTGTCGCTGCGTTGACGAAGATGCTCACGAACTGGTCTCCTGGTTGGTTCGACGTTGGATGGCCATGTTCAGGCTCCCTTGGCGAGGGCGACAACCGCCTCGGCGGCTTCGACCATGGTCGGCTTGCTGATCAGCTTGTCGGACTCGTGCTCCTTGAGGATCGCTCGGCCCTCGGCGGCGTTGGTGCCGTCGAGACGGATGACGATGGGGGCGTCGATGGTGACCCGGTCGAGTGCTTGGACGATGCCGTCGGCGACCTCGTCGCCCTTGGTGATGCCGCCGAAGATGTTGATGAAGATGGCCTTCACGTCGGGGTCGTTGTTGATGACTTCGAGGGCCCCGGCCATCACGTCGGCGTTGGCGCCGCCGCCGATGTCGAGGAAGTTCGCCGGCTTGCCGCCGACCTGGTTGACGATGTCGACCGTGCTCATGGCCAGGCCGGCACCGTTGGCGATGACGCCGACCGTGCCTTCGAGGCCCACGTACTCGAGGCCCTTGGCGTGGGCGGCTTCTTCGCGCTCGTCGCGCACCTGGGTGGCGATGTACTCGTCGTACTCGTGGCGATACGCCGCGTTGTTGTCGAGGCTGACCTTGGCGTCGAGCGCGTGCACCTCGCCAGTGGGCTTGAGGATGAGCGGGTTGATCTCGACGAGGTCGGCATCGCCTTCGGTGTAGGCCGTGTACAGCTTGAGAAGGATGTCGACCGTGCCCTCGGTGGCATCGGGGTTGAGATCGGCCGCTGCGACCCACTCACGAGCCCGTGCATCGGTGAGACCGTCGACCGGGTCGACGTGGATGCGGGCGATGGCGTCGGGGTTCTCCTCGGCGACGGTCTCGATCTCGACACCGCCCTCCTTGGAGAGCATGCCGAGGTGCTTCTTGGCCGAGCGGTCGAGGGTGAAGCTTGCGTAGTACTCCTCGGCGATGTCGGAAGCGACCTCGATCCACACGATGTCGACCGTGTGGCCCTTGATGTCCATGCCGAGGATGTTGCCGGCGTGCTCGCGCACCTGATCGGCGTTGTCGGCGAGCTTGATACCGCCGGCCTTGCCGCGGCCACCCACCTGGACCTGAGCCTTCACCACGACGGGGTAGCCGATCCGATCGGCGACCTCGACGGCCGCGTCGACGTCGGTGACGGCGTCGCCGGCGCTGACAGGGATTCCGTAGGAGGCAAAGAACTGCTTGCCTTGATACTCGTACAAATCCATCGGACTCAGATGCCTCCAGGCAGTCGCATGAACGAACTGGCGGCCGACTTCAAGTGCGTGGGCGCCGCAGCGGATACTAGGTGGGTGCCGATCAGCGCCAGAAAGCCATGCCTTCAGCTCCCCGGCCACGCGTTGTCTCGGTCGCTCGCACGCTCGCTCCCTGGTTCGCCAGGCGCTCGCGCTTCTCGGTGGCGAACGGGCCGCAGTCGGTCGACCCCCCGGACGCTCACATGAGTCCCGTCGCGCGGAACGACCGACATGCCGGCAAGGCACTGCTGGTGGCGGGTGTCGGCGTCGGCTTCGCCATCGGCGTGGCCTTTCTGTTCTCGGTGCTCGCCAACCGTGGCGACGTCGAGGTCCGCCTCGGTGACGACCTCTTCGACGCCGGCCAGGTCGAGAGCATTTCGGGCCCGATCGACGAGACGGGCATCCCCCTCATCTTTCCCGACGCCGCGTTCGGCGGGCGGCCGATCCACGTGCAGCACCTCGGCGACGACCCGCAGACGGGCTGGCTCGCCTTCAGCGCCTTCGACCCGAACGACGCCGAGTGCATCGTCGAATGGGTCCCCGCGCAGGCACTGTTCGTCAACCAGTGCGACCCGAGCCTCACCTATCCACCCGACGGCACCGGACTCCGCCAGTATCCGACGACGGTGACCGACGGACGACTCCTCATCGACCTCAATTCGGTCGAACGACGAGCAGCCGAACAGGACGCCGAGAACCGCGGCGACTGAGCCTCGCTGGGACGCCAGGAAGAAGCGCCAGCGCCTGGCGAACCAGGGAGCGAGCGTGCGAGCGACCGAGACAGAGCGTGGCCGGGGAACGCCACTCCACCAAAGTCACGCTGCGCAGCAGCCAGCCAACACGAGGCCGACGAGGCACGAGGAGGCCGGCCAACAGCGGCCTGCGTGGCCGGGGAACGCAACTAGTCGAAAAGGCTGACCACTTCTCGGCGTTGGATCTTCTCGGTGCCCGTGCGTGGGAAGTCCTCGACGACGAGAAAGGTGCTGGGGATCTTGTAGTCGGACATCCGTTGCTCGCAGAACGTCCGGATCGCGTCCTCATCGAACGTGGCGCCGGGTTCGATGCGAACGGCTGCGGCGACCGATTCGCCGAGACGTTCGTCGGGAAGCCCCACCACGGCCGCTTCGGCAATCGACGGGTGTTCTTCGAGGTCGGCTTCGACCTCGACGGCGTAGACCGAATAGCCGCCGTGCATGATGACGTCCTTGATGCGACCTGCGAACCCGACCGTACCGAACGGCCCGCGACGTGCGGCGTCGCCGGTACGGAGCCAGCCGTCTTCGGTGAGCACCGCAGCGGTCGCCTCAGGCGCGTGCCAGTACTCGTTCAGGATGCCGGGGCCCTTCACCTGCAACTCACCGGTCTGGCCCATGGCGACCTCGTGGTCCTCTTCATCGACCACGCGCATCTTGTAGCTGGGCAATGGAAACCCGACCGAGTCACCGAGTCCGATCGGCAGGAACGGGGGTGAGATCTTCGTGGCCACGCCACCTCCGACCTCGACCATGCCGTACCCCTCGACGAACGTCGCCTGCCCGACCGGACCGATGATCGGCAGGGTTGCCGTTGCGCCCATTCGTTTGAACTCGGCTGCCTGATCCGATGGCATCACATCGGCGCCGCTCGCCCAGACGCGCACGCTCTTGAGGTCGCGATCCTCTGCGCCGGCATCGAGCATCATCCGATACATGGCCGGCACGCCGACGAACATCGTCGCTCGCCTCGTCTCGATGGCATCGAGCACGGTGTCGGGGCGGAACCTCGGAATGAAGTAGGTGGGGATGCCGACCGCCGCCATCCCGAGCAATGCGGCGAACCCCATGATGTGTGCCACCGGCAAGCTCATCACCACTTCGTCACGACGGAGATTCGACGGCACGACGACAGCCGAGCTGATCGAGCCGGTGAGCGAGCGGTGCGAGAGGGCAGCGCCCTTGGGGGCACCCGTGGTCCCCGAGGTGTAGAAGAGCGCAGCGATGTCGTGCGGGTCGGCAGCGACCGAGCGCGTCAGAGGCTCGGCCCCATCGACGTCGGCCGCGCTGCGCAGCACGAGCGTGGCGCCGCTGTCGTTGACGACGTGCTCGATCTCCGCGGCGGTCATCTTGTCGTTGACCGGGGCCGGAAGGCCACCCGCACGCGAGACCGCGAGACACAACAGCAGCTGCTCGATGCCGTTGTCGCCTGCGACGACCACCGGGTCGCCGGGTGCGATTCGTTCGATGATGCCGCCCGCCCACCGGCTGATCCTCTTGGCCGCCTGCTGGTACGAGAGGTCGAGCCCACCGTCTGCCTCGGTCACCAGGTGCCGGTTGCCGTGGATGCGGGCGAGCCGCTCGAACAGCTCGCCGAGCACGAGATCGTGCTTGAAAGCAAACGAGGCTCGATCGAAGGCGCGCACCATAGGAGAACAGGTTCTAGCTGACCCGTCGCCCGAACCGCCACGCTGCGCGGTGGACCGTGGGCGGGTGGTCGAGGCTCAGCGCTTCTCGAGCGGTGCCCAGCTCAGCAGCAGCGACTTCTCACCGGCCTCCCGGAACCGCACGCGAGCCTCGGCCTTGTCGCCGACACCCGCCAGATCGAGGATCACCCCTTCGCCGAACTGGTCGTGAAACACGTCGTCGCCGACCTTGAGCCCATGGTCGGCCACGGGAGCCTCGGCCACTCGCTGAGCGGCCACGAGGGCTTGCTCGACCATTCGGTCCTTGCCCTCGTCCATCCGTTGCTCGGCCGCTTTCGCCTTGGCCCTCGCACGGCGGTCCTCGCGTGTCTTCTCGCGGTCGGCACGGGGCGTGAACGACTTCGCGCCGCTGCCGTCACCTGCACCGAAGACCCCGCCCCGACCGGCTCCGGCGCGGCTCCCGGTGCGTCCCGAAGCGTCGTAGGTGCTCCCACCTCGGCTTGCACGGCGGTTTCCCTCGACCTCGGAAATGAGCTCGCTCGGGATTTCGTCGAGGAATCGACTCGGGGGGTTGTACTGGGTCGCGCCATACAGCGTGCGGCACCACGCATGAGACAGGAAGAGCCGCTCCATCGACCTGGTGATGCCCACATAGGCGAGCCGGCGCTCCTCTTCGAGTTCCTCGGGCTCGCCGAGTGCCCTCATGTGGGGAAAGACGCCGTCCTCGAGGCCGATCACGAAGACGTTCGGGTATTCGAGGCCCTTCGCCGAGTGAAGGGTCATGAGGATGACGTCGCTGGTGTCGTCCTCCAATGCATCGACGTCGCTGATCAGGCCGACCTGTTCGAGAAACTCGTCGACGCTCTCGAACTCCTGGGCCGAACCCACCAGCTCGGCCAGGTTCTCGAGCCTGCCCTCGGACTCGATCGAACGCTCGGCCTCGAGTTCGCCGAGATAGCCCGACCCGTCGAGCAGGTGCTGGAGCAGCGGGGCCGGCCCTTCCTCGACGATCGGCTGCGAACCATCGAGCAGGTCGCAGAAACGGGCAATGCCCTTGACCGCCGTGCCGCTGACCCCTGCCTCGTCGGATCGCCGCAGGGCTTGTTCGAACGTGAGGCCGTGCTGGGCGGCGAACAGGTCGAGCTTGCCGACCGAGGTGTCTCCGACCCCCCGCTTGGGGCTGTTGAGGACCCGCTTGACCGACACCTCGTCGGACGGGTTCACGACCGCCTTCACGTAGGCCAGCGCATCCTTGATCTCACGGCGGTCGTAGAAGCGGGTGCCCCCGATCACCTTGTAGGGAATGCCGGCCCGCATGAGCGACTCTTCGAGGACCCGGCTCTGGGCGTTGGTTCGGTAGAAGACAGCACAGTCGCCCCAGCGAGACGTGCCTCCGTCGTGGAGCCGGGCGAGTTCGCGAGCCACGAACTGGGCTTCGTCGTGCTCGTCGTCGGCGTGGTACTTCACGATCTTGTCGCCAAGTCCGGCGTCGCTCCACAGCTCCTTGCGCTTCCGGCTCGGGTTGTTGGCGATGACCGCATTCGCTGCGTCGAGGATCGTCTGGCTCGACCGGTAGTTCTGCTCGAGCGGGATGACGTTGGCCTCGGGGAAGGCCGTCTCGAACTCGAGGATGTTGCGGATGTCGGCGCCCCGGAATCGGTAGATCGACTGCGACTCGTCGCCGACCACGCACACGTTGCGGTGATCGGCGGCCAGAAGCAGGACGAGCTCGTTCTGCACCGAGTTCGTGTCCTGGTACTCGTCGACGAGCACGAACTGGAACCGCTGTCGATAGTGCTCGAGTACATCGGGGTGCTGCTTGAACAGCTCGACGGTCACCAACAGCAGATCGTCGAAGTCCATGGCGCCGGCCTTGCGAAGTCGGGCCTGGTACTCGGTGTAGATCTGGGCGATCTTCACCTCGTAGGCCAGCTTGGCGTGCTCGGCGAACTCGGGCGGCAGCACCCCTTCGTTCTTGGCGGCGCTGATGCGGCCGTGGACGGCGCGCGGCTGAAATCGCTTCGGATCGAGGTTGAGATCACGGATGCAGTAACCGGTCAGCCGGTTGGCGTCGGCCTGGTCGTAGATCGTGAACGCCTTCGGATAGCCGAGCAGGTCGGCATCGCGGCGCAGGATCCGGACACAGGCCGAGTGAAAGGTCGAGACCCACATCTTCTGCGCAACGGGTCCGACGAGTGAGGCGATCCGTCCCTTCATCTCGTCGGCGGCCTTGTTGGTGAACGTGATCGCGAGGATCTCGAACGGGGACACTCGGTGGTTCTGGATGAGGTGTGCGATTCTCCGGGTGAGCACCCGGGTCTTGCCGGATCCCGCCCCGGCCAGCACGAGCAGCGGCCCCTCGACGTGCTCGACAGCCTCGCGCTGCGATGGATTGAGGCCCTCGAGGAGGTCACCGCCGAACAGCGAAGAACCAGTGTCGGGGGCCACGAGTCCGACCCTATCGGCGCCCTCCTGACAGACTCTCCCACTGATGCGAATCCACAAGCTGTCCTCGACCGACGCATTCATCGCCTTCGACCTCGACGATGCGCCCGCAACGGGCATCACCCGGTTGGCCCGAAAGGTCCTGGTCGAGGGTGCTGTCACGCTGGCGCGCTCGACCACCTACGCCTTCGCGAGCTTCGAGGTGCAGATGGGGGGCGCGTCGGCCGGCATAAACGCCGAGGGCGACGCCCGGCCGGCGGCGATCGATGCGTTCGTGACCGAGGTGGCCGAACTGGTGAGCGGCGGGAAGTGGGCCACCGACCCCGACCTCGGCCTCGCCGAGTCGGACTTCGCGCCACTCCGCGACGCCGATCCACGCCCGGCCGCGCTGTGGGAAGAAGGGCTCGCCGACGAGCTGGCCGTGCTCGGCGCGGTGGCCGTCGCCGACGAGTTCGTGTCGCTCGACGGAGCCAAGGTGGTGATCGACGGCGACGCCGAGGATCTGGCCGAGGCCGTGTCGGCCGCAGGCGGTGAGATCGTCGGCCAGGCCTCAGCCGACACCCGCGCCGAGGTCCTCGCCACCGAGTGCGACATCGTGTTCGTCGGTGGCAAGGTCGGGTCGATCGACCACGACCTCGCCGCCACCATGAAGACCAAGGTCGTCGTGCCCTTCTCGGCGGTCCCCGTCACCGCCAAGTCGCTGGCGGTGCTGTCGAAAGCCGACACCGTCCTGGTGCCCGACTTCGTCTCGACGGCCGCTCCTCTGCTCGCGGGCTTCGATCTCGACGCCGGCGACCCCATTGAGCGGGTCCGTGCGCTGGCCGCCGAGCTGAGTCCGGCCGGTGTCGGTTCGTGGATGACCGCCGTCGAGCGCGCCGAGACGTTCTTGTCGACCTGGCAGGAACCGCTTCCGTTCGGACGCCCCCTCGCCTGACGCGCGTCGATCCCGGTAGCTTCGTCCGAGAGCCACGATCTTCCCGGGGGAACGACATGACCGAGATCCACGGAACGGTGGCCGACGGGTTCGAGCCGGTGCGCGACGCGTTCGAGGCCAACTTTGCCGAGCACGGTGACGTGGGCGCCGGGTTCTCGCTCTACGTCGAGGGCGAGTGCGTCGTCGATCTCACCGGCGGGGTGGCCGACCCGGCCACGGGGCGGCCGTATGACGATCAGACGCTGCAACTCGTGTTCTCGACAACGAAAGGCGCGGCGGCCATCTGCGGCCATCTGCTCGCCCAGCGCGGCCTGCTCGACTTCGATGCTCCGGTTGCGAGCGTCTGGCCCGAGTTCGCAGCAGAGGGCAAGGGTGATGTGCCGATCCGATGGCTGTTCTCGCATCGCACCGGGCTCCCGGTCATCGATTCCCAACTCACCCGCGAACAGATTCTGGCGTGGGACCCGGTCGTCGAGGCACTCGCCGCCCAGAAACCGCTGTGGGAGCCCGGGACCGCCCACGGCTACCACGCGCTGACCTACGGGTGGCTCGTGGGCGAAGTCGTCCGCCGGATCGACGGACGATCGATCGGCCAGTTCTTCGCGGACGAGATCGCCGATCCGCTCGGCCTCGACTTCTGGATCGGCCTCCCCGACTCCGAGCAGTCTCGTTGCTCCCCGATGCTCGCGGCCGACATGTCCGGCCGCGGCCTCGACATGGCGAACATGGACCCCGACATGCTGGCCCTCCTGCCCGAACTGGCCGCGATGTACCTCGACCCCAACTCCGTGGCCCTGCGTGCACTCCACCTCAACGGCGCCTTCGGCCTCGACGGTCCCGAGATGCCGTGGAATCTGGCCGAGGTCAGGGCCGCCCAGATCCCTGCGGCCAACGGTGTCACCAACGCCAGGTCGCTCGCCAAGCTCTATGCGTCGTGTGTGAGCGAGGTCGATGGCATCCGCCTGCTCGACGATGCAGCCCTCGACGTTGCGCTCGTCGAGCAGAGCAACGGCCGCGACCAGACCCTCGTCGTGCCGACCCGATTCGGACTCGGCTTCTTCCTGCCGTCGAACTTCTCGCCGTTGCTCGGCACGAACTCGTTCGGTCACGCCGGCGCCGGCGGAAGTCTCGGTGCAGCCGACCGCGACCGCAGGATCGGCTACGGATACGTGATGAACCAGATGGGCAACAACCTGTCGGGCGATCCACGCACGATCGGCCTCACCGAAGCCATCGACGCCTGCCTTTGACGCAGAGGATCAGCCTCGACGCCAGAAGAGCGCGAGTGCGATTCCGTCGGGGTCCTTGAAGTTGAGGATCGCTCCGGGCGGAACGTCGATGGCCCCGGAGTGTTCGATGTCGTGACGGTCGAGATGCTCGACCCAGCGGTCGAGAGCGCCCTTGGAGTCCACGGCGTAGGCGAAGTGATCCAACCCGGTACGGGTCGGGTCGAACGTCTCTCCGGCGCCGCGAGCGAACTCGACGAGACCCACCATCAACGTGGTCTTTGGGAGGGTGAGCACCGCGGCGGAGCGTCCGTCCCGAGGGGGCTCGCGCATCATCACCTCGGCTTCGAAGACGGCCTCGTACCACGCAACCGAGCGCTCCAGGTCGGCAACCGAGAACGACACATGGCTGGCCCCCGCGACGTGCACGCTCGCACGATGAGCCAGATGCTGTCGGAAGTCAACCGGCGAAATCACTCGGCGGGGCGGGTCAGTCGAGCAGACGCGACCGGAAGTGCTCGAGGACCTGGTCGAGGGCTTCCTTGGTCGGGTGACCCTCGATGTCCTCGAGGTGCTCGGTCAGCACCGAGTGGGCGTTGGTGGGGTTGCCGTACGGGTTGCCCTTGCTCGAGTCGATGTTGACTCCGATGAAGCCGTCGCCCAGTTCTTCGGCGAGCCGCTCGAATCGCTCGTCCGGTGAGGCCTTGTCGTTGGTGAACTTCACCCCGAGCACGCAGACTCCCGCAGCGACCCGCTCCTTCACCCTCGCCAGGTCGTCATCATCGATGCCCAGGTCGCGCTTGTGCTTGTTGCTCAATGGGAACGGCAGTGAAGGCTGACTCAGCACGGGCGCCATGACGGAGTCGTCGACCATCAGCGCAAGGGCGAACCCTCCGGTGAGACACATCCCCACCGCTCCGACGCCGGGGCCGCCGCAACGCTCGTGCTCGTGCCTGCACAGCGCCCGAAGCCATTGGGTGACCGGCGAGGTCTTCTTCAGGGCGAACGTGGCGAACTCCGAACTGATGCACGCCTTGGTGATCGAGTTGAGGATGTAGCCCGTGCTCGGCTCCTTGCCGGGAGTGCCGAAGAGGCTCGGCAACACCGCCGTCATGCCCAGGTCGGCCACCCGGCGACCGAAGTCGGCGACGAGCGGCGTGATACCGGGAATCTCGGCCATGACGATGACCGCCGGCCCCTCGCCCCGACGGTAGATGGGCTTCTGCTCGCCTGCGTGAGTGAAGGTGTCTGCGGTGTAACCCTCGAGTTCGGCCATGGCGCGACGGTAGCTGCGAACATGGCGGTCGATGGCTCCGTTCAGGTTCACCCTTCAGTGCTCGTCGACGGTCGACCCCGACGAGTTTCGTGCGTGCGCTCGCCGGGCCGAGGGCCTCGGCTACGACGCGCTCACGATCGCCGATCACTTCGACGACCAACTCGCGCCGGTGCCCGCACTGATGGCAGCGGCCGACGTCACGACGACGCTTCGCCTCGGCTGGCTCGTGCTGTGCAACGACTACCGCCATCCGGTGGTCGCAGCGAAGGAAGCTGCGACCATCGACCGGCTGAGTGGAGGTCGCCTCCTCGTCGGCCTCGGTGCCGGGTGGATGGCGACCGACTACGAGCGTGCGGGAATCGTCATGGACCGCCCCGGCGTCCGCATCGAGAGGCTCGCCGAGGCAGTGACCGTCATGAAGGGCTTGTTCACCGACGGGCCGGTCGACTTCGATGGCGAGCACTACACCATCACCGGCCTCGAGGGCCTCCCCAAGCCGACACAGCGACCCCACCCTCCGATCATCATCGGGGGTGGCGGTCGACGCATCCTCGAACTCGCAGCCCGTGAAGCCGACATCGTGGCCCTCAACGTCAACCTGGCCGGCGGTGCGATCGACGAGCGCGCCTACCCGAACGGCACGGCCGATGCGACCGACGAGAAGGTCGGGTGGGTACGGGCCACCGCCGGCGACCGGATCGATCAGATGGCCATCCAGACCCGGATCCACTTGGCGCTCGTGTCCGAATCGGCCGACGCGCTGATCGACGACCTCGCTCCACAGTTCGGGCTGACCCCGACCGAAGCCCGGGCTACGCCGCACGCGCTGGTCGGCGGCGTCGACGAGCTGTGTGATCAGTTGGTCGAGCGAAGGGAGCGCTGGGGCATCTCGATGATCGGCCTGTCCGCCGATGTCATCGACGACCTGGCCCCGGTCGTGGCCCGCCTGGCCGGTACCTGAGATCGCCTCAAGGACTCAAGGCACCGAGAGCTCTCCCATGAGCGACCACTCGTCGGCACCTTCGATCGTGGTGTTGATGATCTTGGGAGTCTCAGCGAGCGCTCGAGGCATGGCCTGCATCGCCTGCTTGAAGTGATCGCTTTCCACATGCGGACCCGCCCCGCCGTCTTCGAATGCCTCGACGAGGACGAATTCGTTCGAATCATCCACACTGCGCGACCACTCGAACCACAGGTTGGCCGGCTCGGCGCGAGTCGCCTTGGTGAAGTCCTCGACGAGCTCGAGCCACCGGTCCGACCACTCGGGCTTGGTCTTGAACTTGACGACGATGAAGATCATCGACGGAGCTTCGCCACGAGGCGGCGCTGGTCAGACAAGTGAGTTCCTGTCGGCGGTGGGGTTCACGACGAATGCCGCCGGCGCCGTGTCGTGGTAGGTGGTCCCGAACCCGGCCAGGATCTCCTTCGAAGCGTCATTGGGATCGCCGAAACACCGGCAGGTGATCGTGTCGCACGCCTCGACGATCGCTCCGAGCGGCGCCTGGCCCTTCTCGTTGGCCAGATGCGCCGCGAACGCCTCGTCGGTTGCGTAGATCTCGGTCCATTCGGACACACCCGGACTGGGGTACTCGGCGTGATAGGTCATCACGCCGGGATGCTCGAGCATCACCGCACACAACACCTCCTGGTTCGCCTTGAAATCGGCCTCTTGGCCGTCCTTGATGTCCCACCGGATCTTCAGCATGATCGCCATGACGTCTCCCCCACGATTTGGTAGGCGAAGTGCGCGTTGCACCCCGCGTCGCCACCTTAGGTGCAGTGCCGGCTGGGTGAGACCGAAACCTGCCTCAGGGGCAACCGGCGGCGAGCGTGCCCGGGAGCGTCGGGTCGTCGACCGTGCTCCCACGGCTACCGAAGGTGCCGCTTCCGGTGACGTGTTGATCACCGAGCTTGAGCAGGGGGATCGTGGCAGTCGGATCGCGGAGGTCGATGACGAGGCCGTCGGACTCGGATCGATCGGCCTGTACGAGGAAGTTCAATCCGGGCTGTCGCAGCACGATCGAGTCGGTGAACGTATCGGTGTCGCCCTTGGCGAAGACCCGCGTGACCGTGACCTCGAGCGGCTCCTCGCCCGGCCCGATACCGGTTCCTTCGAGCGCGAAGAGTTCGACCGGTACGCCACGTTCAGCGCCATCGGCCGTTCCGAACCGGCAGGTGTTCACATCGAACTCATAGGTCACGCCGTCGACGACGAGCGTGCCTGCGCCCGCCGCTGCCTCGGGCAGCGACGACGGTGTGGTGGCTCCCGGGATCGGGCTCTCGGTGTCACTGCTCCCGCCATCGCTCCCGCAAGCCGCAGCGAGCAGTGACACCGCGGCGACGAAACCGGTGATCGAACGGACGCTCGCTCTCATCGGGTGATCGACACCTCGAACTCGATCTCGTGACGGATGGGGATCCCGTCATGGCCCACCAGCGGGATCGTCGGCTTCAGCCGACGGGATTCTTCGAGCGAGTCGCGGTGGACGCCGACCAGCCCCCACCCCCTTCGCTGGTAGAAGCGGAACGCGTGCACGTTGTCGTTGGTCGTGACGAGCCAGGCGCGCCGGCACCCCTGGTCGTGGCCGAGTGCGATCGCCGCATCGAGCAACGAGGTCCCGACCCCCACTCCTTCGACGAGGCTCGCGAGATAGACGATGTGCATCTCGCCGTCGGCGATGTCGTAGAGCAGGAGCCCGGCCGGGGCTCCGTCGTGCTCGGCGACCAGCCCGGGAAGCTCCGTGCCGTCGTAGAGCACGCCGCGGCTCGCAATCGGCGGGCCCGACATCACGTCGATCAGCAGATCGGTCGCCCAATCCTCGTCCGACGGGTCGAGTGGCCGGACCGGCAGCAGCTCGATGTCCATCACGTGCGTTCCCCGGCCACGCAGGCCGCAACCGGACGGCTCGCTCGTGCCTCGCTCGCCTCGCATCCACCTCGCTGCTCCGCAGCCTCACGCACCGCGCACGTGCGTTCCCCGGCCACGCTCGCTCGTTTCATCACTCCCACTCGATGGTTCCTGGGGGCTTGCTGGTGATGTCGTAGGCGACACGGTTGATGCCCGCCACCTCGTTGATGATGCGGCTGCTCATCTTCTCGAGGACGTCGTAGGGGATGCGAGCCCAATCGGCAGTCATCGCATCGTCGCTGGTCACGGCCCTGATGATGCACGGGTGCCCGTACGTGCGCTCGTCGCCCATCACGCCGACCGTGCGGATGTCAGGCAGCACGGCGAAGCTCTGCCAGATCTCGCGCTCGAGACCCGCGAGTCGGAGTTCTTCGCGGACGATGTGGTCGGCCTCCTGCAGAATGGCCACCGACCCGGGGGTCACTTCTCCGATGATCCGCACACCGAGGCCGGGTCCGGGGAAGGGCTGACGCCACACGATCTCCTCGGGCAGTCCGAGCTCTTCGCCGACCCGTCGAACCTCGTCCTTGAAGAGGTCGCGAAGCGGCTCGACGAGATCGAAATCGAGGTCTTCTGGCAATCCGCCGACGTTGTGGTGCGACTTGATGGTGGCTGCCTTGGCCCCGCCGCCCGATTCGATGACGTCGGGGTAGAGGGTGCCCTGCACGAGGAACGACGCGTCCTCGATTCCACCGGATGCGTCCTCGAAGACGCGGATGAACAGCTCGCCGATGACCTTGCGTTTGGCCTCGGGGTCGGTGACGCCGGCCAAGCCATCGAAGAACCGGTCGGCCGCGCGGACGTGGATCAGCTCGATCCCGAAGTTCCGTTTGAAGGTCTCGACCACCTGCTCGCCTTCGTCCTTGCGCATCAGGCCCGTGTCGACGAACACGCACGTGAGCTGCGGTCCGATCGCTTTGTGAACGAGTGCAGCTGCGACCGCAGAATCGACACCGCCAGAGAGCCCACAGATCGCTCGGCGCTCGCCCACCTGCTCGCGGATCGCGGCGACCTGGGTCTCGATGACCGAGCTCATGGTCCATGTGGGTCGGCACCCGCAGCCGTCGTAGAGAAAGCGCTCGAGCATGTCCTGCCCGAGTTCGGTGTGGGCCACCTCAGGATGGAACTGGACGCCGAAGAGCCCTGCCTCGGGCTTCTCGAACACCGCTGCCGGTGTCTTGGGCGTGGATGCGAGCACGTCGAAACCCTCGGGCGCCCGAGTGATGGTGTCGAAGTGGCTCATCCAGACGGCGCGCTCGGGCGGGCTGTCATCGCGGACGAGGACCCCGGCGGTCTGCCGGGTGAGGGTCGTTCGTCCGTACTCGCCGGTTCCGGTCTTCGCCACCTCGCCACCGAGATCACGGGCCAGGAGCTGACCGCCGTAGCAGATCCCGAGAATCGGGATGCCGAGATCGTAGATCTCGAGATCGATGTCGGGAGCACCTTCGGCGTGCACCGATGCCGGCCCCCCCGAGAAGATGATGCCGCGCGGATTGCGCTTGGTGATCTCCTCCGCGGTGATGTCGTGCGGAACGATCTCGGAGTGCACACGGGCTTCGCGCACCCGGCGGGCGATGAGCTGGGCGTACTGCGCGCCGAAGTCGACGACGAGCACCGTGTCGAACTCGTCGGCCTTCACAGCCGACCGCCGATGCGAGAGTGGCCCTGGGCCGGGAGGAAACGCCAGCGCCCGAGACTGCACGGCACGAGGAGGCTGGCCGACCACGGCCCGAGCGACCGGGGAGCGAACAGAACGGCCTTCATCGGCCCATGCCGACCTGCTGATCACGCTGGAGCGACTTGCCTTCGCTCTGCAGGGCCGGGGCCACCATGACTTCGGCCTTCTGGAACTCCTTGACCGTCTCGTAGCCGGTCGTCGCCATCGAGGTGCGGAGCGCACCGAACAGGTTGGTGCGGCCGTCGTTGTCGTGCGCGGGTCCGACGAGGACCTCCTGGAGCGTCCCACGAGGTCCGACATGGACACGTGCTCCTCGCGGGAGCGACGAGTGCTGCGTGGCCATACCCCAGTGCCATCCGCGGCCGGGCGCCTCGTGGGCAGCCGCCAGCGGAGACCCGACCATGACGGCGTCGGCCCCACAGACGATCGCCTTCGCGATGTCGCCGCCGGTCGCCATGCCGCCGTCGGCGATGACATGGACGTAGACGCCCGTCTCGTCGAGGTGGCGCATCCGGGCCGCGCGGGCGTCGGCGATGGCCGTGGCCTGCGGGACTCCGATGCCGAGCACCCCTCGGGTCGTGCACGCGGCCCCGGGACCGACGCCCACGAGCACTCCTGCGGCCCCGGTTCGCATCAGATGGAGGGCGGCCTGGTAACTCGCACACCCACCGACGATGACGGGGATGTCGAGCTCGCGAACGAACTTCTTCAGGTTGAGAGGCTCGCCGGTCTTGGACACGTGCTCGGCCGACACCACCGTGCCCTGGATGACCAGGAGATCGAGCTCGGCGGCGACCGCGTGTGGGGTGAGCATCTCGGCCGACTGCGGGGTGACCGACGCGCACGAGATGGCCCCGGCGTCGTTGATCTCGGCGATGCGCTGTGCGACGAGCTCGGGCTTGATCGGCTCGGTGTAGAGCTCCTGGAGACGGCTCGTCGCCTTCTCGTTCGGAAGCGACGCGATCTCGTCGAACACCGAGTCGGGGTCTGGATAGCGGGTCCACAGGCCCTCGAGGTTCAAGACCCCCACGCCGCCGAGCCTGGCGATCTCGATCGCCGTCTCGGGTGAGGTCACCCCGTCCATCGCCGAGGCCATGAGCGGCAGTTCGAAGCGAAAGGCGTCGATCTCCCAACTGATGTCGACGTCCTCGGGGTCGCGGGTGCGACGACTCGGGACGATGGCGATGTCGTCGAACCCGTAGGCCCGCCGACCTGATTTTCCGATCCCGATCTCGATCTCGGCCACGTTGGCGCACCCCTTCGTCCCGTTGAGGGAAAGGGAGGATTGTAGTGGGCATGCCGCGACGCCCCGCGCCTGGCCCCGCGAAGCGGCCCGGACGGGCTACGCGTCGGGCGGGAGGATCTTCACCAGAAGGTCGCGCAGCATGGCAGCGGTGGCACCCCAGACGGTGTCGCCGACCAGCTCGAAGAACCAGATGGGCCGGTCGATGCCGCGGAATCCCCACCGCTCTTCGCGATACACCTCGGGCAGGAGGAGTTCGGTGATCGGGACATGCAGGACCGCGTCGACCTCGTTCGGATCGGGCTCGACGTCGGGTCGTCCCTCGAGGAGACCGACGTAGGGAACGATGAACGAGCGACTGGTCACCGTCGCCAGGTGATCGAGCTCGCCGACGATCTCGACTGCGGCGGGATCGAGCCCGATCTCCTCGTGGGTTTCGCGCAATGCGGTGGCCCGGAGGTCGGGGTCATGGTCTTCTTGTCCACCCCCGGGAAAGCTCACCTCGCCCGTATGCGACCGCAGGTGCCAGGCCCGCCTCGTGAGGATGACGTGAACACCGTCACCGTCTTCGTACAGCGGCGCGAGCACCGCCGAGGCTCGCACGGGCAGCCGCTCGATCGGTGACGAGCGCGGTACCCCGACCTCGGCGAGCCGGGAGCGGACCTGGTCGATACCGAGGCCGGCTGCTGCGTCGACGAGATCGTGCCAAGGCGCTCGATCACCGGGCCTCGTACCTGGCGGGCGCGGAATCCGCTGGGGGCCACCGCGCTCCGGCATGACCGTGAGACTCAACCCTCGGCTTGCTCGATCATCTGCTCGAGCAGATCGCGCAGCCCTCCGGTCTTGAGGTTCGCCATGACCTTGCCCGGCGCGGTCTCGCCGCGTTCCCACTCCATCCACTGACCCAGAAGCTTCTCGGGATCAGGGGGCGGTTTGTCGATCATGGATGTCGAGGCTACCGAGCTTCCCGTCGATCCAAGCCCTCGACCATCTGTCCGAATCAGTCCGCCCGACCGCCACCGGGCAGGCCAGACTGTCCGGTGTGACGACCGCTGCGGCCAACTCGCACCGCGCGGTCGGCGAAGGCGGGCAGTTCTCGCCGGTCGACTGGGCGCTGTTCGTCGCGATCTCGCTCATCTGGGGTGCGTCGTTCCTGTTGATCGCCATCGGCCTCGAGACGATGCACCCAGGGGTCGTCACGCTGCTGCGGGTCGGGTTCGGGGCGCTGGCGCTGAACCTGATCCCTGGGTCTCGGGTGCGGTTCGACCGGTCTGACTGGCGCAACATCACCGCCCTGTCCATCGTCTGGGTCGGGATCCCGTTCACGCTGTTCCCGATCGCCGAGCAGTACATCAACTCGGCGGTGACCGGGTTGCTCAACGGTGGGGTGCCGATCTTCACGGCGCTGTTCGGCGCCCTCTTCTTCGCCCGACGCACCACCGGGCCACAACTCGTCGGCGTCGCCGTCGGGTTCGTCGGCGTGGTCCTGATCAGCCTCCCCTCGGCAAGTGAAGGCGGCACGCAGCTCCGAGGAGTCCTGCTCGTGATCGGCGCAACCATGTGTTACGGCGTCGCCACCAACCTCGCCTATCCCCTCCAACTGAAGTACGGCTCGCGCGCGCTGATGGCCCGGATGCTGCTGCTCGCCACCATCTGGACGCTCCCCTACGGCCTCGCCGGATGGGGCGAGTCGACCTTCGAGGCCGGCCCGCTGCTCGCTGTTGGGGTGCTCGGCGTCGTCGGTACCGGATTCGCGTTCCTCATCATGGGGACCCTCGTCGGGCGGGTTGGTTCGACCAGAGCGAGCTTCGTCACCTACCTCATCCCGGGCGTCTCGCTCGCCCTCGGAGTCGTGTTCCAGGACGACCACGTCGCCGCCCTCGCGCTGGTGGGCGTGGCGCTGGTGATCGGCGGCGCACTCCTCGCCAGCCGCGCCGAGCGCTGACCGGAGGGCGAGCGTCCTGGGGTACGAACGGGGTGTGTCCGACGTGGCTGTTCAGTGGCCCGGCGGTTGTCCGCCGCCGGCACGGTGCACGCGACGGTTCTGAAGCCTCAGACACCGGAGCACCCGGGAGACGCATCCCTCCGGCACGCTGGGACGACGAACGCCCCGGGCCTGAGCCCGGGGCGTTCACGTATCTGAAGTGGCTCCGATGGAGCCGGGTCGACGTCGCGGCCTGCGTGACCGGGGAACGCCGACAGGGCTGGGCTACATCATGCCGCCCATGCCGCCCATGCCGCCCATGTCGGGCATGCCGCCGCCGCCCGCACCCTCGGGCTCGGGCTTGTCGGCCACGAGCGCCTCGGTGGTGAGGAGCATCGACGCGATCGAGGCTGCGTTCTGCAGCGCCGCACGGGTGACCTTGGCGGGGTCGATGACGCCGGCCTTGACCAGGTCCTCGAACTCGCCGGTTGCCGCGTTGAGGCCGATCGAGCCGGTCTCACGCTCGGTCTGCTGCACGGTCACGGCACCTTCGAGGCCGGCGTTGTCGGCGATGAGCCGAGCCGGAGCCTCGAGGGCACGCCACACCGAACGAGCGCCGGTGGCCTCGTCGCCAGCGAGGCCTTCGGCCACCTTGGCAACCGAAGCACGGGCCCGGAGCAGGGCGGTGCCGCCACCGGCGACGATGCCTTCCTCGATGGCTGCACGAGTGGCCGAGAGGGCGTCCTCGATGCGGTGCTTCTTCTCCTTGAGCTCGACCTCGGTGGCCGCGCCGACCTTGACGACGGCGACGCCGCCGCTGAGCTTGGCGAGGCGCTCTTGGAGCTTCTCGCGGTCCCAGTCGGAATCGGTGTCGTCGATCTCGCGCTTGATCTGGCTGATACGACCGGCGACGTCGTCGGCCGAACCGCCACCTTCGATGATCGTGGTGTCGTCCTTGTTGATGACGATCTTGCGGGCCGTGCCGAGCAGGTCGAGGGTGGTGTTCTCGAGCTTGAGCCCGACTTCCTCGGAGATGACCTGGCCACCGGTGAGGATGGCCATGTCGGCCAGCATCGCCTTGCGGCGCTCGCCGAAGCCCGGGGCCTTGACGGCGACCGAGTTGAACGTGCCACGGATCTTGTTGACCACGAGGGTGGCGAGGGCTTCGCCCTCGACGTCCTCGGCGACGATCAGGAGCGGCTTGCCGCCCTGCATGACCTTCTCGAGCACCGGGAGCATGTCCTGGACCGAGCTGATCTTGCCGTTGACGAACAGGATGTACGGCTCTTCGAGCACGGCCTCCTGGCGGTCCTGGTCGGTGACGAAGTAGGGCGAGAGGTAGCCCTTGTCGAACTGCATGCCCTCGGTGAACTCGAGGTCCATGCCGAAGGTGTTCGACTCTTCGATGGTGACGACGCCGTCCTTGCCGACCTTGTCGATCGCCTCGGCGAGCACGTCGCCGATGTCGGAGTCGGCTGCCGAGATGGCGGCGACCTGAGCGATCTCGCTCTTGTCGTCGATCTCCTTGGAC
The DNA here is from genome assembly GCA_035529695.1 of Acidimicrobiales bacterium. Lineage (GTDB taxonomy): Bacteria > Actinomycetota > Acidimicrobiia > Acidimicrobiales > Salinilacustritrichaceae > DATKWD01. The sequence goes on from DATKWD010000078.1 coordinate 43,860, forward strand.
TGATCGGCGATCGACTCGACCGCCGCATCGACGGCCAGGGAGATGCCCTTCTTGAGGCTCATCGGGCTTGCGCCTGCGGCCACGTTGCGGAGGCCTTCCTTCACCAGGGCCTGAGCGAGCACGGTGGCGGTGGTGGTGCCGTCGCCGGCGATGTCGTTGGTCTTGGTCGCCACTTCCTTGACGAGCTGGGCGCCCATGTTCTCGAACGGGTCGTCGAGCTCGATCTCACGAGCGATCGACACCCCGTCGTTGGTGATGGTGGGAGCACCGAACTTCTTCTCGAGGACCACGTTGCGGCCCTTCGGGCCGAGCGTGACCTTGACGGCGTCGGCGAGCTTGTTGACGCCCGCCTCGAGAGCACGGCGTGCCTCGTCGTCGAACTTCAGAATCTTTGCCATGTGTTCCTTTCGGTCCTTCGCGGACTACTTGACGATCGCGAGGACGTCGCGTGCGTTGAGGACGAGCAGGTCGTCACCATCGGAGGTGATTTCGGTGCCGCCGTACTTGCTGTAGAGAACGGTGTCGCCGACGCTGACGTCGACGGGAATGAGCTCACCGGTGTTGTCCGAGCGGCGGCCGGGGCCGACCGCGAGGACTTCGCCCTGCTGGGGCTTCTCTTTGGCGGTGTCGGGAATCACCAGGCCGCTGGCGGTGGTCTCTTCAGACTCACCCGGCTTGACGACGATCCGATCTTCGAGGGGATGCAGGTTCATGATTGGCGCCTCCGTTGACGCTCAGGTGTGGTTAGCAGTCGTGTGTTGCGAGTGCCAACGATAGGCACAGCCGGCTGGCACTCGCAACCTGGGAGTGCCAATTCGTGTCACGACTGCAGAACCTCCTGACGAAACCGCGTGTCACACCTCGGTCATACGATGACCATGATGCGCCGCGCCGTGAATCTGCCCCCTTTCACCGAGGCGTCGACACTGATCGACCTCACGATCACGGCCGAGCAGGTCGGGTGGGACGCGGTGTTCGTCCGGGACCACGTGCAGTGGATCGCCGATCTCGGTCTCGACCCGTTCGACCTCGGCAACGGGGGCTCCGCGACCCCGGCCGACCTCGCTGCCTGAGGCATCCGGCCGACCCAACCGTGCCTTGGTTCTCGTCCATCTCCGAGGCCCGACATTGCAGCCGTGAAATGATGATCGCATGAGCGAACCGACGGGTCTTCTCGGTCGACCGCACCGGTTTTCCCGCATCGAGCGGCGGGGAGCAAAGGACGCGAACGGCGCGACAAGGAGCCCTCGGCCGCTCGCGCCGAAGTGCCCGATGCCGCCGATCGCAGTGACCCGGTCGGGGTCCTCACACTCGTGATCATCGAACTCGTCAACAGCCTGCGCTGATCGGCAGACCACTGCGATGTCCCAGACGCACACGCCGTGTCGGTTGGTTCGGTGGCGCGGACGAAACGCGAGGCCGGGTTGGACCTCACGGTGAGCGCCGCGCTCCACGTCACGCTGCTCGCGGTGGTGGCGGCGGCCAGCCCACTCACCCTGACGGCGACGTTGATCGTGATCAGGAGCGAACGCCCGCGCATCGACGGCATCGGATTCCTCAGCGGCTACGTGCTCGGAACCGCACTCGCCTGCATGGTGGGACTGGTCGTCGGCTCTGCGTTCGTCGACCGCATCGACTCCCACGACACGATCGAAGCGTTCATCGAGCTGCTGGCGGGCGCCGCCCTCCTGGTGGTCGGCGGCAGGACCCGGTGGACCGAACCTGCGCCCCGGAGAACCGGCCGCAGGACCGCGATCATGGCGGGCCTTCGAGACATGGGTCCTGCCGCCGCGTTCTCGATGGCGGCACTGCTCGGCTTCGGGGGCCCGAAGCGCCTGTTGTTCACCCTCTTGGCCATGGCTTCGGTCAGTGGAGCGGGCGACGGGCGAATCATCGACGCGGCCCTGGTGGTCGCCTACGTCGTCATTGCCACGGCCCCCGTCTGGGGGCCCGTGGGGTTCGTGATCGTTGCGCCCGACCGGGCACGACGGACGCTCGAACGCTCCGAGAGGTGGGTCACGGCCAATGCTCGGGAGCTGCGGGTCTGGCTCTCGCTCGCGTTGGGCACCGCGCTGGTCGTCGACGGGCTGGTGCGCATCTTCATGTGAACGCACCGCAGGCCACGATCGACGACGCACGTCGAGCACGATTCGAAGCGCCCGGTTGACGCGCCGTCCCGAGGCGTCTAGAAACTGGACTTGTGTCCAGGACCGTTGTCCAGCTTCCCACCGCGGCACCGCGACGGCACCTCACCGACCGCCAAGCGCAAACGGTTCACAAGCTGTGTGAAGCCGCCGTCGCCGAGCTCGAAGCGGTCGGCCATCAAGGTCTCACCGTGCGGTCGGTGGCCAAGCGGGCCGACGTGGCGCCGGCGACGGCCTACACCTACTTCGCTTCGAAGGAGCACCTCGTCGCCGAGGTGTTCTGGCGGCGGATCGAAGCCCAAGGCGAGCGGCCCGTCGACCGGCGCCGGCGCTCCGCCGACCGGGTGACCGACGTGTTGCTCGACTTCGCGCTCGTGGTCGCCGACGAGACCGATGTCGCCGCTGCCTGCACCGTCGCGCTGCTCGCCGACGACGCCGAGGTGAGCGAACTGCGCGAGAAGATCGGCCGCACCTTCCACCGACGACTGACCGACGCGCTCGGCGACGACGGCACGCCGGCCATCGTGCAGGTGCTCGAGCTCACGACCACCGGCACGCTCGTCCAGGTCGGGACCGGGCACCTCGACTACTCGGACGTGCCAGGACTGCTGGCCGACGCCGCCGACCTCGTCCTGGGGGGCGCCACCCCATGACGACCACGACCGAACCTGTCATCTACGACCCCTACGCCTACGAGATCCACGAGGACCCCTACCCCACCTACACCCGCATGAGGGCCGAGGCGCCGGTCTACCGCAACGACGAGCGCAACTTCTGGGCCCTTTCGCGTCACGCCGACGTGATGGCTGCGTTCCGCGACTCCGACCGGTTCTCGAACGCGCAGGGCGTGTCGATCGATCCTGCGGCCTCGGGACCCCACGCTCACAAGTCGATGTCGTTCCTCGCCATGGACCCGCCCGAACACGGCCGCATGCGCGGCCTGGTGTCGCGAGCGTTCACCCCTCGACGGGTCGCCGAGATGGAGCCACACCTGCGCCAACTCGTCGTCGATCGGGTCGAGACGTGCGTCGAGATGGGCGACTTCGACTTCGTGGCCGATCTCGCGGGCAAGGTGCCGATGGACGTCATCTCCGAGATGGTCGGGGTGCCCATGGCCGACCGCGCCGAGCTGCGACGCAAGTCCGACCTGCTGGTGCATCGCGAGGAAGGGGTGGTCGACGTGCCCGAGGCGGGCATGGTCGCCGCGCTCGAGCTCGCGGGCTACTACGCCGACATGGTCGCCGACCGGCGCAAGCACCTGAGTGACGACCTGGTGTCGGGACTGTGTGTCGCCGAGATCGACGGCGACCGGCTCACCGACGACGAGATCATCAGCTTCCTGTTCCTCATGGTTGTCGCCGGCAACGAGACCACCACCAAGCTGCTCGCCCATGCCTGGTACTGGGCGTGGAAGAACCCCGACGAGCGATCCAAGGTCTTCTCCGACCCCTCCCGCATCGTCGACTGGGGCGAGGAGACCCTCCGCTACGACACGTCGAGCCAGATGCTGGCCCGGGTGACCCATGTCGATGTCGAACTGCATGGCCAGGTGATTCCGGCGGGTGATCGCGTCCTGCTCCTGGCGGGATCGGCCAACCGGGACGGCGATGCCTTCCCCGATCCCGACGTCTACGACCTCGACCGTGACACCACCGGCATCGCCAGCTTCGGGGTCGGACGGCACTTCTGCCTCGGGGCGTCGCTCGCCCGACTGGAGAACAAGATGGTGCTCGAGGAGCTGATCAGTCGGGTGGACGGCTACGACATCGACCAAGCAGCGTCACGCCGGGTCCACTCCGTCAACGTTCGGGGCTTCGAGACGCTCCCGACCTCGGTGAGCGTGCGCTGATGCCCCGCTTCGAACCCCATCCTGACCGACGACCAGCCGTGGTCACCGGCGCGTCGTCGGGCATCGGCGAGGCAACCGCCCTCGCGCTGGCCGCGGCCGGGCACCCCGTGGTGCTCGGTGCTCGTCGGATCGACCGGCTCGAAGCCGTCGCCGAGGAGATCGTGCTGGCAGGAGGCGAAGCCGTCGCCATCGCGCTCGATCTGGCCGACACCGCCTCGATCGACTCGTTCGCCCGCGAGGCCGACGCGGCGTTCGGCCCCCTCGACGTGGTCGTCTCGAACGCCGGTGAGGTCGTGCCGTTCACCGGGATGGGAGCCGACCCCGACGAGTTCGCCTCATCGGTGCGCATCAACCTCCTCGGCGCCCAACACCTCTCGGCGCGACTCGGCCCTGCGATGGTCGAGCGAGGTCACGGCGACCTCGTCTTCGTGACCTCCGACGTCACCGTGCGCCCACGCACACACATGGCCGCGTACGTGGCCGCGAAGTCCGGCCTCGAAGGCCTCGCCCGCGCCATGCAGATGGAGCTCGAGGGAACGGGGGTGCGGGTCGGCATGGTCCGACCCGGTCCGGCCAGCACCGAGCAGGGCACGAGCTGGTCCGAGGACACCGTCCTCCACGTGATGCCGGCCTGGGAGAGCTGGGGGCACCTCCGCCACAACGGAGCCCTCCGCCCGCAAGAAGTGGCCGACGCCATCGTCGCCATGGTCTCGGTTCCCAAGGGCACCCACTACACGCTGATCGAGGTCGAGCCCGAGGCCCCGATCGATCCAGACAGGAGTCATCAGTGACGCTTCCCGACCCGCCCAAGGTGTCCGGCGACGACGGCGACACCGGCCACCTCGAAGAGCTCCGGCGCGATCCGATCGCCTTGATGCAGCGGGTGCGCGACGAGTGCGGTGACGTGGGCGAGTTCCGGCTGGCCGATCGAGACGTCGTGCTGCTCACCGGTGCCGACGCCAACGAGGTCTTCTTCCGGGCACCCGACGAAGAGCTCGACCAGGCTGCGGCCTATCCGTTCATGACGCCCATCTTCGGTGAGGGCGTGGTCTTCGATGCACCGCCCGAGCGGCGACGCGAGATGCTGCACAACCAGGCGCTCCGCGACTCGTACATGCGCGGCCACGCCGAGACCATCCAACGCGAGGTCGACGAACTCATCTCCGTATGGGGCGACGAAGGCCAGATCGACCTGCTCGACTGGTTGGGCGAGCTCACCATCTACACGTCCTCGTCGTGCCTCATCGGCCGGAGGTTCCGGCTCGACCTCGACCACCGCTTCGCCGAGCTCTACCACGACCTCGAACGAGGCACCGACGCCCTCGCCTATGTCGACCCATACGCCGACATCCCCAGCTTCCAGGCCCGCGACACGGCCCGCGTCGCCCTCGTCGAGCTGGTGCAGGGGATCATGGACCGGCGAGCGGCGGCGGAGCCGGCTCCCGAGGACGAGCGCGACCTGCTCGATGTGTTGATGTCGATCTCCGACGACGCGGGCGACCCCCGGTTCGACGCCGACAACGTGACCGGGATGTTCATCTCGATGATGTTCGCCGGCCACCACACCACCTCGGGCACCGCGGCGTGGACGCTCATCGAGCTGCTCCGCAACCCCGACGAACTCGCAGCCGTGGTGGCCGAGCTCGACGACCTCTACGCCGACGGGTCAGAGGTCAGCTATCAGGCGTTGCGCGAGATGCCTCGTCTCGAGAGCGCCATCAAGGAGGCGCTCCGTCTCCACCCGCCGCTGATCCTGCTGCTGCGGGTCGCGAACGTCGATGTCGAGGTCGGCGGCCGCCACATCGCCGCCGGCAAGATGGTGGCGGCGAGTCCGGCGATCTCGAACCGCATCCCCGAGGCGTTCGAGCACGCTGATGAATTCCGTCCCGGCCGCTACCTCACCGACCCCGGGGACGACGTCGCCAATCCGTGGAACTGGATCCCCTTCGGCGCCGGGCGGCACCGCTGCGTGGGCGCGGCCTTCGCCATGATGCAGCTGAAGGCCATCTTCTCGATCCTGTTGAAGGACTGGGAGTTCAGCGCCGCCCAACCGCTCGACAGCTACCGCAACGACCACTCCAAGATGGTGGTGCAGCTCGCCCAGCCGTGCCTCGCCGACTACCGCCGCCGAAGCGTCGGTGCCGCCTCTCCCGCCGAGCCGGCCGGATCGGGGACCATCGAGTTGCGCACGACGACTCGCGCCGAGGGCTGGCGGATCGTCGTCGACGACGACCTCTGTCAGGGCCATGCGGTGTGCCAGAGCGAGGCGCCCGCGTTGTTCGAGGTCTCCAAGAAGGGCATCCTCACCATCCTCGACGAACGGCCGCCCGAAGGCGCTCGCGCCGCCGCCGAGACGGCTGTCCGCTACTGCCCAACCCACGCGCTGTCGATCATCGACACCTGATCCACGAACCGACAAGGACACTCATGGCTGCCCATCCCCGCACCGAACTCGACGAGATGGTCGAGCGCTGGCTCCAGGCCAACCGCGACGCTGAAGAAGCGGGTGACTGGAAGCCGATGGCACAGATGTACACCGAAGACGCCACCTACGGCTGGAACTTCGGCCCCAGGGAACACTTCATGGCGGTGGGCCGTGACGAGATCCGCGACATCGCCCTCGGTCTCGAGATGGGGGGCCTCGACGGCTGGCAGTACCCCTACGAAGAGGTCGTCATCGACGAGTCGAAGGGACACGTCATCGGCTTCTGGCGTCAGATCGCGGATGCCACCCGCGAAGACGGCACGCACTACGAGGTCGGCGGCATCGGCGGCAGCTGGTTCATCTACGGCGGCAACTTCCAGTGGGCATGGCAGCGTGACTGGTTCGACTATGGCAACGCCGCCGCCGTCTTCATGGAGATGATGAGTGACCACACGCTGTCGGAAGGGATGACCGCCCGGATGGAACGCTCGATCCAGCCCGGCCAGCTTCCCGGGCACTACCCGATCAACGAAGTGCCGGTCGGTCTGTGGGACCGCCCCACGTGAACCTCTCGGGTCGACCCTGGGCCGGCCGATCCCATGCCGAACTCGCCGAGCTGACCCGAGAGCTGCTGCTGGCCGGACACCTCATCGACCGTGCAGGGATGCCGGCCGTGATCGCCCGGCTGGGGCGTGAGGGCATGGAGCACGTGGCGATCGAGGAGTGGCGGGCCGCGTCGCCCATCTACACGCGCCGGATGCAGCGGTTGCTCGGGTTCGAGGGCGACAGCGTCGAGACCATCTTCAAGGGCATGCAGCTCGACGTCGGTGCGCCTCCGGAGTTCATGGACTTCCGCTACGAGGTGTTCGACCACGACCACGGCCGATTCCACCTCGACCACTGCGGTGCCCTCATGGACGTCGAGCCGATGGGCGACGACTACGTGACGGCGATGTGCCACACGATCGAGGACCCGACCTTCGACGCCACGGCCGCCGCCACGAACCCGCGGGCTCGGATGCGGCCTGTGCATCGGCCACCTCGGATGCCGGCTGATCGGGCACCGCACTGCGAGTGGACGGTCACGATCGAGCCGGACGCGGAACCACTGGCGCTCTCACCGTCGTTCGACCGGCTGGCGTCGTCGACCGCGGCAGGGCTTCACCTCGCCGAGCCCGAGGCGTCGCTCACGTCCGACGACGGATCCAACGACTACGCCGACGATCTCGATGCCGATCTCACGATGGAGCGCTTCTCGTCGGCGGCGCTGTCGGCCGTCGCCGACGAGGTCGCGTTGCAGTGCCATCTGCTGGCTCGGGCGTTCCTGCTCGAGGTGGCCGAGCGGGTCGGCCCTCAAGAACTGGCGTCCATCGGCGTCGAACAGGCGGCGGGGATCTCCGGTCTCACGACCAAACGTCTTGCGTCGGCGCTCGGGGTCGAGTCCGACCTCTCGGGCCTCGCGGCGGTGCTTGCTGTCCACCCCCTGCTGCTGCCGCGGACCTACGTGCCGATCGACCTCGCTCTGGAGGACCGGGCCCTCTCCCTCTCGCTGCTCGACGGGCCGGGCCTCGGCGAGGACGATGGGCTGACGTGGCCGGCATTGCTTGCGGGTCCGGGCGGCGAGGCGATCCTCGAGGCGGCAGCGGTCTGCCTCGTCCCGACCGCCAGGGTCGAACGCATGGCGCCGGGGCCGGGCGAGGCGGCCCGGTGGTCGATCACGGTGAACCCCGGCCGCGAGTCGGCTCCCCAACCCACCCCGGTCACGCTCGCCGAGTTCTCGACCGGGGCCGCGTTCGTCTTCGTCCGCAGTCGGTGACCCCGACGAACCGGCGCACCCAGCCCGGCCGGGCGACCTGGGTCAGCAGGAACGAGGTCGATTGCCGAAATGTCGCCGGCTCGCTCGGATCACAGACCCAGGCTGGGGTCGGCGCCGAGGTCGAGGGGACTCGGGCCGTCGCTTCGGAGGCGATACCAGCCGGCCGCCGCCACCATCGCGGCGTTGTCGGTGCAGTTGGCGCGGCTCGGCAGGTACCCGGCGAGGCCATCCTCTGCGCAGACGTCGAGGAGTCGCTCACGCAGGAGGCTGTTGGCGGCGACTCCCCCACCCAGGCAGATGCCTTTCGCCCCGACATCGACTGCGGCCCGGCGCGCCTTGGTGAGCAGTACATCGACCACGGCCTCCTGGAAGCTGGCGGCGACGTCGGCGGTGTCGACACCGGGGTGCTTCCGGACGTGGTTCACGACCGCCGTCTTGAGGCCACTGAAGCTGAAGTCGTACGGCCGGTCGGCCAGCGCACGCGGGAACCGGATGGCCTGCGCATCACCCTGGGCCGAGATGGCATCGATGGCCGGCCCACCGGGGTAGCCGAGGCCGAGGTAGCGGGCGACCTTGTCGAATGCCTCGCCCGCGGCATCGTCGACCGTGCCCCCGAGGACGGTGTAGTCGCCCTCGGCGCGCATCTCGACGAGCATGGTGTGACCGCCCGACACCAGCAGCACGACCACGGGGTACTCGAGCGTCGGGTCGTCGAGGCGGGCCGCGTAGAGGTGCGCCTCGAGGTGGTTCACCCCGATGAAGGGCACGCCCCACACCAGCGCCAGCGCCTTCGCGGCGCTCACTCCGACCAGCAACGAACCGACCAGACCCGGCCCGTAGGTCGCAGCGACCGCCTCGACCTCGTGGCCTTCGATGCCGGCCTCGACCAGCGCCTCGGCCACCACGGGCGTGATGAGCTCGACGTGCGCCCGGCCGGCGATCTCGGGCACCACTCCCCCGTAGCGAGCGTGCAGATCGACCTGGCTCGACACCACCGACGACCGGACCGTCGACCCGGCCGTGACGACTGCTGCCGCCGTCTCGTCACACGAGGTCTCGATGCCGAGGATCACCTCGGCGGTCAACGGACGCCTCCGACCACTGCGTCCGCGGGGAGTTCGGCGTCGATCGCATCGAGGCGCAGCGCGTAGGCCGGCGTGTCGATGTCGCTCGCCCACATCACCAGGGCATCCTCGGCCAGCGCTGCGTAGTAGTTCTTGCGGACGCCCGCTGGCGCGAATCCGAACCGTCGGTACAGCTCCTGCGCAGGCTTGTTGGACACCCGGACCTCGAGACTCATCTGCGTGGCCCCCTCGTCGACGGCAGCCCGGGCCAGCGCCAACAGCATCCGCGAGCCGACGCCCCCGCGACGATGCGCCTCGTCGACCGCGATGTTGGTGATGTGGGCATCGTCACCGACGAGCATCAGGCCACCGAAGCCGATCACCCCTCCGCCGCGCTGGGCCACGACGTACCGCCGGGTCTCGCGGTAGCGCAGCTCGGACAGGAACATGCCGAGGCTCCACGGACGCGACGAGTTGTCGTGCTCGATGCGTACCACCCCGCGGAGATGGCGTCGACGCATCGGACCGATGTGAACCGGACCTTCTTTCACGTCCGGCTCCGTTGTTCCCAGTTGATCTCGGCGTCGGGCAACCGGAGGTAGAGGGGCTCGACGTCCCAGGTGTTCACGAAGTCCTCGCGAAGCGCCTTGGCGTGCGCCAGCTGCACGAGGGCACCGGCGGAGGGATTGGCGAGGCTGTGCTCGCCGATGTCGACCCGCCGGACCTGGTCGAAGAGCTCTCGGTGGCGAATGGCCCCGTCGCCGACCAAGAGGCACTCCTCGTCCGCGGCGACGAGGTCCGAGGCCAGATCGTCGGGCGAGCAGACCGAGGGCTCGGCGAGCCGCTGCACGCCGCCCGGAACCTGGCGATAGGCAGCGGTGAACACCTCGCCCCGGCGGGCATCGAGGACGGCGTGGATCGCTCGTGGCGAGTGCCGCACGGCGAAGGCCAGCAGATCGAGACTGACCACCCCGACCATCGGCACACGGAGCGCGAACGCGATCGCCTTCGCGGATGCCACCCCCACGCGGAGTCCGGTGAACAATCCGGGTCCGACGTCGATCGCAACGGCGCTGATCTCGGACAGATCGACCCGCGCTTGACGGGTGATGAACTCGATCGCTGGGGTCAGTGTCTCGGCGTGCCGCTTGCCGCGCGAGGAGTGCACCGAGGCCAGGACTCCTTCGTGGCCTCCGATGGCGCACCCGACCTGCTGGGTCGAGGTGGTGATGCCAAGGATCAGCATCGCCAGGCCTCCAACGCCGCGGAGAGCGATGGCGCGCGATCAGCCCAGCGAGCCCCCACGGTCGTGAGTGCCAGGGTCCGGTCATCGTCCCCGTCGCCGAGCGTGATGTCGATCTGGAGCAGATCGGGCGGCAGTTCGGCACGAACCACATCGCCCCATTCGATCAACACGACCCCATCGTCCTCGATCAACTCGGGGAGGCCGACATCGAAGATCTCGTCGATCCGGTCGAGTCGGTACACGTCGAGATGGTGAAGACGCAGGCGGCCCTGGTACTGCCGGGCCAGCGTGAACGTCGGCGACACGATGGGTTCTTCGACGCCGAGAGCAGCCCCGAAGCCCTGGGCGAAGGCGGTCTTGCCGGCGCCGAGGTCACCTGCGAGCAGGATCACGTCGCCGGATGCAGCCAGCGCAGCCACCGCCGCCGCGACCCGGCGCGTGTCCTCGACCGAGGAGGTCGCGACCGTGATCGTCATCGTGCGAGGACCAGCTTCGCGCGGACGAGATCGGCACGCAGTTGCGCCAGCACGACTCCGCCACCACGGAGAGCGGCGGCGGGGTGGAAGGTCGGAACGAGCACGCGATCGCGGAACGGGTACTCGGTCCCGCGGAGCTTGGTGATGCCGGTCTTCGTGTCGAGCAGGAGCCTCGCCGCGAAGTTCCCGAGCGTGACGATCACCAAGGGATCGATGTGGGTGATCTGCGCATCGAGGAACGGCTTGCAGGCCTCGATCTCGGTGGGCTTGGGGTCGCGATTCCCAGGAGGTCGGCACTTGACCGTGTTGCAGATCGCGATCTCGTCGCGGCTCAGCCCCATCTCCTCGGTGACCAGCCGATCGAGCAGCTGACCCGACCGGCCCACGAAGGGAACGCCGAGTCGGTCCTCCTCGGCGCCCGGTCCCTCGCCGATGAACATCACCTCGCACGCCGGACTCCCGATCCCGAACACCACGTTTGCGCGGCCCTCCGACAGCTCGCACCTCGTGCAGGTCGACGCAACGTCACGAGCTTCGTCGAGCGTGGCGAACACGGCAGCCACAGTACCGGTCGGCATCCACGACCCGACTGGCGAATCGACGAACCTCAGTCGGGTAGCAGCGTCGAGATCGCCTGGGCGACGACGTGGGCGGCGAGGAGCCGCACCTGGTCGACCCCGGCGTCGACCTGACCGGTCGCTGCGGCCACGAATGCGTCGCCGTCCGCGCTGGTGTGCGCCGGCGAGACGGCTCGTGCCAGGCCGTCGTGGGCGCTCTGCGCCACCAGATGGCACTGAGACTTGCTGAGCCGCGCATTGGTGGCCACGACACCGATGGTCGTGTTCTGCCGCGCCATGAAGGCGCCTTCGGTCGACCCGGCAACGACCGCCGAAGGGTCGGCTCCGACCTCGCCGAACGCATTGACCGCAACCAGGGTGCTGACGACCAGGTCGCCGTGGCGGTGGGTCATCGACACCAGACCACCCGGGACTCGGTGCTCGACTCCTCGCCACTTCGCCGTCGTTGCTCCGGTCCCGGCTCCGACGCGACCGAGCTCGACCGGACCATCGGCCACGGCTTCGAGAGCTCGTCGTCCCTCGACCGGACCGGGTCGCCGACTCGCGTCGCCGACCGCGAGGTCATACAGCGCAATGGCGACGACGATCGGAACCGGTCCGCCTGCCGTCGGATAGCCGACTCCCTCGGCTTCGAGCCCGTCCATCACGCCGTCTGCCGAGGCCAGCCCGAACGCCGATCCGCCGGTGAGCACCACCGAATCGATGCGCTCGACCATCGCATCGGGGGCCAGCAGCGCGAACTCGCGCGTTGCCGGCGCACCGCCGCGCACCTCGCCCGAAGCCACGGTGCCGTCGGGGAACCGCACCACGGTGCAGCCGGTCTGTGCCTCGGCGTCGGTCCAGTGGCCGACACGGATGCCGGCGACGTCAGTGATCACGACGGCTCGATCCAGCGACGATCGGCGCGACGGCCTGCGTTGCACACGATCTCGTAGCCGATCGTGCCGGTCAGTGCCGCCCACTCGTCGGCGGTGATCCGCTCGTCGCCCTGATCACCGATGAGCACGACGTCGTCACCGACGACCACCGACTCGTCGTCGCCGACATCGACCATCGTCTGGTCCATGGTCACGACGCCGACCATGCGACGCCGTCGGCCACCGATCAGGACCGCTGCCCCGGCGAGGCCGAGCGCCCTCGGGACACCGTCGGCGTACCCGACCGGAATGGTGGCCACGCGAGTCGACTTCTCGAAGGTGTGCCGAAGGCCATAGCTGATCCGCGTTCCGACATCGACCGGCTTCACGAAGGTCACCTGTGTCCGGAACGACATCGCCGGCCGCAAGCCCAGATCGGCACCGACGCCAGGGCCGGGAGACACCCCGTAGACGGCGATCCCCGCTCGCACCAGGTCTCGACGGGCTTCGTCACGCTCGATCAATGCTGCCGAGTTCGCAAGATGCACCAGGGAGGGACTGAACCCGGCGCGCCGGACGTCGGACTCGACCGACGCGAACGCCGCGAGCTGAGCGGTCGTGGCCGGGTGCGATCGGTCGTCGGCGACCGCCAGATGTGTCGCCAGGCCCTCGAGCTCGACGCCTCGAGCATCGGAGATGAACGACGCCAACTCCACGGCGTCGGAGGGAGCGCAGCCGACTCGCTGCATTCCGGTGTCGACCTTGAGGTGGACCTTCATCGACGGGAAGCCACCCGACCTGACCAGATCGTCGAGGCGTTCGACCGTGGATCGGCGGTACACCATGATCCGACAATCGAACTCGATCGCGTCGCCGAGCTCGTCGGCGGTGGGCTCGGACAACAACAAGAGCGGACCCGTCAGTCCGGCGCGCCGTAGCGAGGCCGCCTCGGCGACCTGCGAGACCGCCAGCCACTCTGCACCGGCGCCGATCGCTGCGCGAGCCACTGGCACGGCCCCGTGCCCATAGCCATCGGCCTTCACCACGACACAGAACGCGGCGTCGGGAGCCAGGCGGCGAAGGGTCGAGACGTTGTGGGCGACTGCCCCGAGGTCGACCTCGACCAGCGACCGCACATCCATCATCGATGCACGGTAGCCAGTCGCTCCCGCCGAGTCGGGCCTGGCCCCTCAGACGCCCAAGGCTGATCTCACCTCGGGGATCATCTCGACGAGGTCGGACGCCACCAGACCAAGCGGCAGCGATGCCCTCGCGGCCAGCGCGTGGACCGCTGCCGCAGCCGAAGCCGCATCGAACGGAGTGGCACCTCGAGCCAGGAACGATCCGATCAGGCCGGCGAGCACGTCACCCGACCCGGCGGTCGCGAGCCGCTCGTCGCCGTCGACCATGACGACCGCTCGACCGGAGGGATCGGCGATCACCGTGGTCGGCCCCTTGAGCAGAACGACACATCCGGTGCTGGTTGCTGCGTCGCGAGCAGCCGCGACCCGATCCGGGCCGGGTGTTCGGCCCGTGAGACGGATGTATTCGCCATCGTGTGGCGTCAGGACCGCTCCGTTCGCTGCGATCTCCGCGGCCTGTTCGGCCGGGTCGACGGCATTCAGCGCTCCGCCGTCGACGACCACGGGGACTGCGAGTCCGGCGACGAGCCGCCGCAGCGCGCCGGCATCGAGCAGGTCAGGGGCCAGCCCCGGTCCGATCACGCAGGCATGGACCCGGGACGCGCCTGCGATCGTGTCCTCGATCCAGTCGTCACCACGGCCGTCGATCGCAACGGCCTCGATCGGCATCGGGTCGGGTCGCACGGCTCCCGGTGTCATCACCTGGACCATGCCGGCGCCCCCACGTTGAGCCGCCGATGCCGCGAGGTGGGCCGCACCGCCCATGCCGGGTGATCCAGCGACCACCAAACACGCCGACCGCCACTTGTGATCGCCGTCGGCCCGCGACGGGACCAGCATCGACACGTCGTCGGCCGAGACGACGCAGCACGACGACCTGGTCACGTCGAGGCCGATGTCGGCGACCTCGATCTCGCCTGCGAGCCGACGGCCGTCGGCGAACAGCAGCCCCGGCTTCAACGCGGCAAACGTCACGGTGGCATCAGCTGCCATCGGCGACCCCGAGGCAACGCCCGTGAGACCATCAACGCCCGACGGGATGTCGACGGCGAGCACAGCCGCGATCCCCGGATCGGGCGCGTCATAGGTCCCACGGAATCCGGTGCCGTAGGCGGCGTCGATGACGAGGTCGACCTCGGGCAGCGTCGACGGCGCATCTGCCGCGTCGATCACCTCGACGCGCACGCCGAGGCGCTGCAATCGCACAGCCGCGGCACGGCCGTCGTTGCCGTTGTTCCCCTTCCCCGCGACGACCACGACCCTGCGGCCATAGGTGCCTCCGAGCAGATCGAGCGCGGCGCGAGCGGTCGCGGCACCCGCTCGGTCGATCAGGACCTCGACCGGCTCGGACGCAGAGGCGTCGATCGCCGACATCTCTTCGGGCGTGACCACCGGCAGCATGCCGCCAT
>DATKWD010000079.1:0-39175 GCA_035529695.1 Acidimicrobiales bacterium
GTGCGAGGCAGGATCGGCACGAGGAGTTCGCGGAGGAACTCCCCGTACTCGTTCATCTCGGCCGCGCCCTCGTAGATGTGCAGGTTGCCGACCATGTGGTAGGCGACGAAGCCCATGAGCATGATGCCGCTGACGGCCATGACCCACTTCTTGCCGACGGCCGATCGGTAGAACGCGACCGGCCACACGGCGGACGCCTTCGCCTTGTGCACCGGGATCGGCCCCGGTCGCTCCATCGTCTGCATGCATGCCTCCGAGTGTCCGAAGAAGTGGGACTGAACGTAGCCCGGTGCGCGAGGGACGGCCGAACCATGCCGAGCGCATCATCGTCCAGCGACCCGACGTCGTCCACCGACTGGCCCCGGTCCGTCACATGGCGACACGCGATGACCGATCGGTCGCTCGGTTCGTGCCAGCCTGGCGCTGTGAAGGACGAAGCCCTCCGCCAACGCGGGGTCACCGAGGTCTTGGCCGAGGTGGGCGCGGACGCCGATGGCTTTCTCGGCTTCGGGGGTGAGGCCTGGGTGTGGGCAATCGACGCCGACCGCGTGGTTCGTGTCGTGCGAAGCCTCGAGCCCGATGCCGGCCGGACCGTTCTGCGCCGCTACGACCTGGTTGCCGAACTGGCCCGTGACGGCTGGCGGTTCCCGCTTCCCGAGGCGATCGAGTCGGGTGAGGTCGCGGGGCGCCCCTTCGTGATCGAACGCCGCTTGCCGGGCAGGCCGATGCGCGAGGTGCTCGGCACCCTCGGCCGGCGTGACCGCGACCGGCTCATCGCAGATCACCTCGACGCCACTGAGATCATCGGCGATCTCCATCTCGAGGCGCGGGGCTACTGGGGCGATCTGATCGCCGACCACCCACTCCGGACCGACACGTGGTCGGAGTACCTGGTCGGGGTGGCGATCCGGAACCTCTCGGTCGCTCCGCCCGAGTTCGCGGACGTCGACGGGACGGCGATCGCAGAGGAGCTGCCGTCGTGTGCCATGCCGTCCTACGTCCACCTCGACGCGTTCGCAGGGAACATGCTCGCGGAAGGGCCGTCGATCTCGGCGGTGATCGATTTCGGTCCGATGAGCATCGTCGGGGACCGTCGACTCGACGTGCTTGCGGCGGCCGCCTACCTCCGGTCCGACCAGATCACCCCCGAAGCCGATGAGGGGGACGGCTTGGTGGCGATGGCCTGGCTCGGAGATCGCGACCTCGTCGACTTCTACGAACCCGCTCGGCGCTGGCTCGCTGCGTACTGGAGTTGGGCCTCCGACGACACGAAGCTCAACGCGTGGTGTCGTGAGGTGCTGCTCGGATGATCAACCAACCACCCGGATCCTTGTTGTCCTTCCGGCAATAATTGGCCGGAGAGCAACGGAGATCGGGGTTGGGTCCGACGGTTTCGCCGATCAGGCGACCACGGTGAAGTCGTAGGTCGCCTCGACGACGTCGGGCGCGCCCTCGAGGCGGAGGCTGATCAGCACCGGGCCCGACACCTCGGGCGCCGTGAAGTCGAGGCCACCGACCTTGACCACCGAGTCGGCCTCGACGTCTCCACCGAAGGTCCAGTCGAGGCTTCCGCCGTCCCACGCGACCGTGACGTGGACCTTCGCCGCTTCGATCGGCGTTCGGATGTCGCTGACCACGTGCACGTCGAGCGCGAGCCGCTCGCCGGGTCTGACCTGCGCGGGGGGACGGTCGACGACGATGATCACCGGGGCACAGGCCGCTTTCAGCGCCTGGTAGGCCAGCTTCGGCGACCGGTCGTGTCCGAGTACCGCCCAGGTGATCGACGGCATCGAGTCGGCGAAGCTGAAGTGGGCGAACCCCCCGGCCGGCCGGTACTTGAGCCGCCGGATCGTCTCGATGTGGAAGCGGGCGACGTCGGCCTGGTAGCGCTGCGAGGCCAATCTCCACCCGTCGAAGTCGAGCCCCTCGCGGGGCACGTAGCGGTCGTGGAACGTCGGCTGGTAGGCGTGACGGGCCTCGAGATGTTCCCAGTCGAGCTCGGGCCAGCGGTCGGGGTCCACGAATTCGGCGGAGTTCGGTACGGCCTGTGCACCGAACTCGGTCAGGAATCGGGCCATCTTCGGCAATCCTGCGACGAACCCGGGGAAGTCGCGCTCGTCGCCCCAGTACCAGCCGAAGTAGAGGTGGCCGTCGGTCCCGTCGAGCTGCGGGAGGTGGGGGAGGACCCCCGAGTGAGCCACCACCGGGCGGCTCGGATCAGCTTTCTCGAACGCCTTCTTGATCGAGCGGTCGAGCACGGTCTTGTTCCACGTCGGAAGCTGCTGACTGGCGAAGGCCTGGGCACCGACCTTGACCTTGGTGAGTCCTCCGAGCTTGCCCGGGTCGAGGTCGATGGCCATGGGTTCGTTGTGGCCGCACCACAGGAAGATCGACGGATGGTGACCCAGCAGGTCGACTGCTTCGGTGGTCTGGCGGACGGCCTGCTTGCGGATGCTGCGGGCGTAGCCCCATTGCAGCGGCATGTCCTGCCAGATCAGCAGACCGGCCGCGTCGGCGGCCTCGTAGAACTCAGGGCGCGTGACGTGGGCGTGGACGCGAAGGAAGTCGAGGTTGGCCTCGACGGCGAGCTCGACGTCACGCGCGAGTTCGGCAGGAGTGGCCTCGGCCAGTTGCATCCGGGTCGGGCCGAGGTTCGACCCCTTCAGGAACATCTGCTCGCCGTTCACCGTGAGCGTCCACTTCCGCCATTGGATCGTGCGGAGCCCGGTCGACAGCTTGCGTCGGTCGCTGACCAAGCTGCCGGCGGCGTCGGCGAGGCGGACCTCGACCACCACCTCGTGCATCGTGGGTTCGCCCAGCGAATGGGGCCACCACAGCTCGGGCCGGGGGATGGTGACGGTCCACTCGACGGTGTTGTCGCCGGCCGCGAGTGGCTGCTCGATGCTCAGGTCGACACCGGCGATGGTGGTGCGGAGGTGGACCGTCCGCGCGTCCACGGTGTCGAGATGGGCGGTCAAGGCCAACACGGCCTGCTCGGCCGTCGCCTCGGTGCAGATGACGCGGAGTCGGGCGATCCTCACGGGTCCGGTCTCGACCACGTGGATCGGCCGCCACAGACCTCCCGGGTTCCATTCGGGATCGATGCAGTCCCAGTGTTGGAAGACCCCCGTGATGTTGCGCTTCGCCGTGCGATCGCGTTGGGGAGCACACGTCGCCTCGACCGCGAGGACGTGATCGGCACCGGAGGTCATCGCATCGGTGACCTCGAAGGTGTGCGGGAAGAAGTAGCCCTCGGTGTCGCCGACGTAGCCGCCGTCGAGCCACACGTCGCCCTGGTAGAAGAGGCCGTCGAGGGTCAGCCACGATCGGCGGCCGGCCGCTGGCCGCTTGGCTGAGAACCGTGTGCGGTACAGCAGCGGCCCGGTCGTGTCGGAGAATTCGGGACTCGACTGCCAGTGCCCCGGCACCGTGATCGGCGACCACGTCGAGTCGTCGAAGTCGACGTCGGGGTACTCACGCCGGAGGTCTTCGTCGGCAACGGTTGCGAGCCACGGACCGGTCAGCTCCATCGGAACGAACCTACCCGTCCGCGGGCCGAGGCTCCCTGGGCAGGCCGAGGATGCGTTCGCCGATGATGTTGCGCTGCACCTGCGAGGTCCCACCCGCAATGCGAGCGCCCGGGGCACCGAGGAGGGCTGCGACCTCGTCGCCGTCGAGCATCGCTCGGGCCCCGCCCACATCCGCACGGAGTTCAGCGATGTCGAACATCAGCTCGGTGATGCCCAGCTTGTTGAGCGACGAGGCGACCGACGCGACGGGCCCCTGTCGCTGGCCCATCAGGTGCAGCGTGCGGCCGCGGCTCCACAGGCTGACGAGTCGCTGGATCGACAGGTCGTCCAAGTCGCGGTCGCCCAGCCGGGCCATCGCGTCGAGGCGTCGCTGCATGCTGATCGCTCCGGCGCCGATCGAGCCGCGCTCGTTGGTCAGCGTCGTCATGCCGACCCCCCACCCGCCGTGCTCGGGCCCCAGCAGCGCGGTGGCGGGGAGGTGCAGGTCGGTGAAGAACACCACGTCGAACTCTGCGTCGCCGGTCATCTGGCGCAACGGTCGCGCCTCGACGCCGTCGGCGCGCATGTCGATGAGGAAGAAGCTGATGCCCTTGTGCTTCGGGAGTTCGGGGTCGGTGCGAGCCATCAGGATCCCACAGTCGCTGAAGCGGCCTCCGCTGCACCAGACCTTCTGACCGTTCACCACCCAGCCATCACCGTCCCGCTGTGCCGTGGTCCGGAGCGACGCGAGATCCGAGCCGGCCTCGGGCTCCGAGAAGAGCTGGCACCACAGACGGTCGGCGCTCAGAATCGGCCCGAGGTGCTCGGCCTTCTGGTCGTCCGTGCCATACCTCTGGATGCCCTGGCCGGCCAGCACGAACCCCACCATGTTGATGAAGGGCGGGACGTTGGCACGTGCGCACTCTTCGAGCCACACCCCCTGGTGTTCGGCCGTGAGTCCGCGACCGCCGTGTGTCGCCGGCCAGTGGATGCCCGCGAACCCGGCGTCGAGCAAGCGCTTCTGCCACTCGACACCCTCGGCCACCAGATCGGGAGGGAGGATCGCCCCGTAGTTCGGCGGGGCGTCGGCCCGGTTGACTTCGAGCCACGCTGCCGCCTCGAGCCGGAAGTCGTCGAGCGAGCTTGACATCGGCTCATCATGACGCTTCAAGCAGTTGCGTGTGGTCAAGACGGTCCTGCGGACCAGCCGTTGACAGCGACAGCTTGTCGAGCGGCTCCACAGCGGCGATCATGGGAGGATGTCGACTCAGGACCCGTACGAGTCGATGGAGCCCGACGACTTCGAACCCGTGCGACGCCCACGATGGATGGTGCCCGCCGCCCTGGTGTGCCTGGTCGCTGCGATTCTGCTGGTGGTCCTCAGCATCTGAGAGCACGGGGCGGACAAGTGGCGCCGCGGCGCAAGCTGCCCGTTCATGCGTGGCCCGGACAGGTGGGCCCGCGGAACGGTGCCACCGAGATCCGCCGGTCGGCATCGGGGCCGACGGTCACCCGTCGGATCACCTCCTCGGTGCCGGCAGTCCGGACCACCAGGGTTCCCATCGCCAGCACCGTGATGACGGTCGGCGGGCTCACGGGTGGTCCCGACCGAGATGCCGGGAGGAATTGATCGAGCGAAGGCTACGGTGGCCGCCATGTCCTCGCGTCCTGCAACCCTCGGCCAACTCCGTGAGTCCGGATGGGTGTCCCGTCCGGTGAAGGAGGAGCTTCGACGGAACGCGGTGGCCAAGGTCCGCGCCGGCGAGCCGCTGTTCGAGGGTGTGCTGGGCTACGAGGACACCGTCATGCCGCAGCTCGAGAACGCGCTCCTCGCCGCTCACGACATCATCTTTCTCGGCGAGCGAGGCCAGGCAAAGACGAGGATGATCCGTTCGCTCACCGGCTTGCTCGACGAGTGGATGCCCATCGTGGTCGGGTCCGAGATCAACGACGACCCGTACAACCCGATCTCGAGACACGCCAAGAACCTGATCGCGGACGAGGGCGAGGACACCCCGATCCACTGGGTGCACCGGGACGACCGCTTCGGCGAGAAGCTGGCGACGCCCGACACCTCGATCGCCGATCTCATCGGTGAGGTCGATCCCATCAAGGTGGCCGAGGGCCGTTACCTCTCCGACGAGCTGACGCTGCACTACGGCCTCGTTCCGCGGACCAATCGCGGCATCTTCGCGATCAACGAGCTGCCCGACCTCGCCGAGCGGATCCAGGTCGGTCTGCTCAACGTCCTCGAGGAACGCGACGTGCAGGTGCGGGGCTACAAGGTTCGCTTGCCGCTCGATCTCATGTTGTTCGCCTCGGCCAACCCTGAGGACTACACGAACCGCGGCCGCATCATCACGCCGCTCAAGGACCGCTTCGGCAGCCAGATCCGCACGCACTACCCGCTCGAGGTCTCGACCGAGATGGCGATCGCTCAGCAGGAGGCGCGCAGCTTCGACACCGACGAGGTGACGGTCAGCGTGCCCGAGCACCTCGAGGAGATCGTGGCCACCATCAGTCATCTCGCGAGGCAGAGCCCCCACGTGAACCAGCGCTCGGGCGTATCGGTTCGCTTGACGGTCTCGAACATGGAGACCCTCATCGCCAACGCCATGCGCCGGTCGCTCCGTCACGGCGAGACCGAGGTCGTTCCGCGAGTCTCGGACCTCGACGCGCTCGCTGCGTCCACGATGGGCAAGATCGAGATCGAGTCGCTCGACGACGGACGCGACGAGCAGATCGCCGGGACGCTGGTGAAGGGCGCGGTGCTCACGGTGTTCCGCGAACGGGTCGACCCCGACGTCTTCATCCCTGTCCTCGAGGCCTTCGAGGAGGGCAGGGTCATCGATGCGGGCGAGGACATCTCCTCGGCCGACTACGAATCGCTCATCGCAGAGGTGCCGCCGCTGCGCGATGCCGCCACCAAGCTGGCCGAGAACGAGAGCCCTGGCGCCATGGCCGCGGCGGTCGAGTTCCTCCTCGAGGGGTTGCACCTGAGCAAGCGTCTGAACAAGGACGCATCGGGCTCGCGCGCCAGCTACCGGAGCCGAGGCTGAAGACCATGCTCGGAGCGTCCTGGGGTTGCAGGGTCGGCGAGGGTCGACGAGGCCGTCCAGTGGCGGCCTGTCTGGCTGGGGAACGCGAACCATGACATCTCGCTTCCGGTACTCGCGTTGGGACGGAACCCAGATCGGGTTCGACTACGACGCCGACTCGATCTTCGAGGAATTGACCGACGACCTGCTCTATCACGGCGACTTGAACGCAGCCCTGCGCCGCTTGATGCAGGAGGGTTTCGACGATCGCAACGGCGAGCGGATGCAAGGCATTCGCGAGCTGATGGAGAAGCTGCGTCAGCAACGACAGGAGCGGTTGCAGCAGCACGACCTCGGCGGGGTGTACGACGAGATCGCCGATGCCTTGAAAGACGTGGTCGAAATGGAGCGGTCGGCGCTCGACGACATGCTCGAGAAGGCCCGCGAGACCGGTGACGGGCGGCGTCAGGAGATGGCTGAAACCACTGCGACGACCAAGGCGATGGAACTCGACATGATGCCGCCCGACCTCGCGGGTCAGGTGCGCACCCTCGACAACTACGAGTTCGAGTCAGCCGAAGCTGCCGAGAAGTTCGCGGAGTTGATGGACCAGCTGAAGCAGCAGCTCGCGCAGAGCTACTTCGATCAGATGGCCGGCGCGATGTCGAACGTCAGTCCCGAGGACATGCAGGCGATGAAGGACATGCTCGCCGACCTCAACCAGATGCTGGCCGATCGCGATGCCGGCAACGAACCCGACTTCGACGGCTTCATGGAGAAGCACGGCGACTTCTTCCCCGAGAATCCCGAGACGCTCGACGAGTTGCTCGAGCTGATGGCGCAACGCATGGCTGCCATGCAGGCGATGCTCAACTCGATGACCCCCGAGCAGCGTGCACAGCTCCAGGGACTCTCCGAGCAGCTGATGGAGGACATGGACCTCGCCTTCCAGATGGACCAGCTCGGGTCGCACCTCCAGGACCTGTTTCCGCAGATGGGCTGGGATCAGCGCTACGACTTCTCGGGCCAGGATCCGATGGGTCTCGCCGAAGCTGCCCAGATGATGAACGAGCTCGGCGATCTCGACCAGCTCGAGAACCTGCTCGGCAATGCGGCCTCACCGGGCGCGTTGAGCGAGGTCGACATCGACAAGGCTCGCGACCTGCTGGGCGACGACGCCGCCCGAAGCCTCGAGCGCCTGTCCGAGATGGCCAAGATGCTCGAGGAGGCGGGCCTCATCAACAACAAGGAGGGCCGCCTCGAACTGACGCCGAAGGGCCTCCGCAAGATCGGCCAGAACGCGCTCGCCGAGCTGTTCAAGAAGCTGACACGCGACAAGGTCGGCAAGCACGAGCTCGAGCAACGCGGCACCGGCCACGAGCGCAGCTACCAGACCAAGCCCTACGAGTACGGCGACCCGTTCAACCTCCACATCGAGCGCACCGTCCGGAATGCGGTGCGCCGCCACGGTGGCGGAACGCCGGTCACGCTCTCGCCCGAGGACTTCGAGATCGAGCAGACCGAGCACCTGGTACGCAGCTCGACGGTGCTGATGCTCGACCTGTCCCTGTCGATGCCGATGCGAGGCAACTTCCTTCCGGCGAAGAAGGTTGCCATGGCGCTCCACAGCCTCATCTCCGGACAGTTTCCCCGCGACTACATGGGCCTCGTCGGATTCGGCGCCGTGGCGCGCGAGATCACCGCCGCCGACCTGCCCGAGGTGAGCTGGGATTACGAGTACGGCACCAACATGCAGCATGCATTGATGCTCAGTCGCCAGATGCTGGCCCGCGAGTCGGGCACGAAGCAGATCATCATGATCACCGACGGTGAGCCGACGGCGCACTTCGAGCAGGGCATGGACTACCCGTACTTCAACTATCCGCCCGTGCCGGCGACCATCGAGGCCACGCTGAAGGAAGTGCAGCGATGCACCAAGGACGGCATTCGCATCAACACGTTCATGCTCGATGCCGATCGGGGCCTCCAGAGCTTCGTCGAACGCATGTCGAAGATGAACGGCGGCAGGGCCTTCTTCACCACCCCCGACAACCTCGGCGACTTCGTCCTCGTCGACTTCGTCGAACAGAAGCGCAAGCTCTCGAGGTCCCGCCGCGCCGGATGACCGCCGCCGTGCTCAGATTCCGAGGTGGTCGCGGTAGCGCCTGAGGGTTGCGTCGTCGTAGGCGACGAACACCGCTCGGCGCACGTTGCTCGGCGTCGAACGCACCGTGGTCACCGCGATGTCGGCTGCCTCGTCCGGCGGGTAGCCGAACACCCCGGTCGAGATGGCTGGGAAGGCGATCGAGGCCGCCCCGTTCACTTCGGCGACCTCGAGGCATCGCCGGTAGCACGACATGAGGAGGTCGGCCTCGTCGTTCCCGCCCCCGCGCCAGACCGGCCCGACGGTGTGGATCACCCACCGTGCGGCCAACCGATGCCCACCGGTCGCCTTGGCATCGCCGGTCTCGCAGCCGCCCAGCGCGCGGCACTCGGCCAGTAGGCCGGGTCCGGCAGCGTCGTGGATGGCGCCGTCGACGCCACCGCCTCCGAGCAGCGAGGTGTTCGCCGCGTTCACGATGGCGTCGACCTCGATCGTCGTGATGTCCCCGTGCCAGACCTCGAGTTGCATCACCGCTGAGCCTGACAGGAGTAGCGTCGCGTCCCATGATCCTCGCTGCGGTCCGAGACGACGCCTACAACATCGTGCTGTTGCTCCACATCCTCGCGGTCATCGTCGGGTTCGCACCGGCGGCCGTGCACCCGTTCATCGATGCGCAGCTGCAGGAGACCCCCGACGCCCGCATGGCATTCCTGCGGCGGGCGGCGGCCAACGGTCACCGGATCTATCTGCCGGCGATCACCATCGCCGGCCTGTTGGGCATCGTGCTGATCATCATGAGCGACGACGTCATCGAGTTCTCCGATACCTGGGTCTCGGGTTCCTTCGTCGTCTGGATCGCCATCATGGGGATCGTCGCCGGCATGATCATCCCGGGCGAGAAAGCCGCCGGACAGGGCGACTTCTCCAAGGAGCGGACCGTCCAGATCGGCGGCCAGATCTCGACCTTGCTGCTGATCGTGATGCTCTACCTCATGATCTTCAAGCCCGGCGCCTGATCCCTGGCCTGTGTGTCGCCTACGACGCGACGCCCGGAATATCAAGCTTCCACTTGCATTGCGGTTCGTTTCGGGCCATCATCACATCACTGTAATTACATCTGTGGAAGTGCCAACGGGGGACCGAGAGGTGTTCGAGGGCGCGACCACGATGTATCGCCCCACGACCGGGAGGAGGCCAAGTTGCACATTCCCGTCGAAGCTGAAACCCAGGCCTGGCAGGAGTACGCGAACTGCCTTGGCGTTGATCCGGATCTGTTCTTCCCCGAGCGTGGGGCGTCCACCCGCGAGGCCAAGGCCGTGTGCCGTGGCTGCGTGGTCCGGGCTGACTGCCTCGAGTTCGCTCTCGAGAATTCCGAGAAGTTCGGGATCTGGGGCGGGATGTCCGAGCGCGAACGGCGTCGACTGCGTCGTGAGCGGGCGATCGCACGCCGTGCGCCGGCCAGCACGACGACTGCGACTGCCTGAGGGCAGCGACTGCACTGCCTGAGGGCAGTGATCAGCTTTTGATGGCGCGAGCGTCGAGCCGTGCCTCGATGGTGCGGTCCGCCGCGAGGTCGAGTTCGGCCCAGCGGCGCTCGGGGATGCGGGCCAACACCGACGCGGGCGCCAGCCCCACGAGTTCGGCCCGTGCGATGTCGGCGCGTGCGGCAACAGCGTCGTAGACGTCGGCCGGGCCCGTCACGTCCGGAGCGATGAGGTTCGTCGAGACCTGGACCGTCGTGCCAACACCGATCGCGAGCGCTCGCACCGACGCGCTGCGAATCGAGCGCACGAGTTCGGTGGCCATGTGTCGGTCCGCGTCGGCCAGCCAAAGGTTGTAGGCGACCATGACACCTCGCGCACCGACGCAACAGGCTCCGGCTGTCGGATGCGGCTGGGGTGGGCCGGTGTCAGGTGCTATCGCGGCGAACGCGCCGCGCCGGACCTGGGGCAGGGTGCGCTCGGGCCCGTAGCGGAAGCAGGGGAGGGCGAGGTCGCGGCCCGCCCAGGCGGCGAATGCGTTCCGGGCCTCGACCGCCTCGGCCGGGGCCCCGGTCAAGGCCACGAAGGGCACCACGTCGACGACGCCGAGGCGAGGGTGGCTTCCCTGGTGCGTGGCCAGATCGAGGAGTCCGACGGCCGCCTCGGTGACGGCACGAGCCGCAGGCGCGCCGATGACGGTGAGCACGGATCGGTGGTGGTCGGGGTCCGAATGCACGTCGAGCAGGTGGTCGCCGGCCGCGCTCGCGATCTGGTCGACGGTCGCCAGATCGCGACCCTCAGAGATGTTGATCACGCACTCGAGCACGACCCGAGCCTCTCAGAATCCATCGGCGCAGTGTTCGGCGCCTCACCGAAGGGGTAGGGTTCGGGCATGGCAGGCCTCGGCACCGGTGAGCTACTCATCATTCTGGTCGTCATCCTCGTTCTCTTCGGCGGCGCCAAGCTGCCGAAGCTCGCTCGTTCGCTGGGTCAGGCTCAGAGCGAGTTCAAGAAGGGCATCACCGAGGGTGAAACCGACGAGAAGACGCCCGCTGACGACGCCTGATCAACGGCCCGGCTGAGGGCACGGTGCATCGGGAACCATCGGCCCCGCAGGGTCGTTGGCATAGCGACGGTCTGATCCGCGGTGTCGACGGTGCCTGAACGGCGCCGCCGGCGTTTCCTTCGTGGATCCGATGGTTCCGACCAGGCTCCGACCTGGGAGGAGATCGCCCGCGATCATGGGCGATTCATCTACACGGTGGCCTACCGGCTCACCGGGAATCCCGACGACGCGCAAGATCTGGTGCAGGAGGTGTTGGTCAGGGTGCAGCGAGGCCTCGCGACCTACGAACCTGGTTCCTTGCACGGATGGCTGGGTCGGATCACCACGAATGCGTTTCTCGATGACGTCCGTCGCAAGAAGCGTCGACCATCGGAGGCCTTGCCCGACGAACCCGATCTGGTCCTGCCGCCTGCGCCGTCAGCTGACGACGCGCTCGCGGCGGCGACGTTGTCCGGCGACATCACCGATGCATTGGCAGCCTTGAAGGAGGAGTTCCGGACCCCGATGGTCATGTGCGACCTGATCGGCATGACCTATGAAGAGATCTCCGAGGCCCTCGATGTGCCGATCGGCACGGTCCGGAGCCGCATCCATCGAGCGCGCAGCAGCCTCAGGACGTCGTTGACATGACCGACGGCTCCTTCGAGGCTCAGCACGCCGGCGAACTGCTGAGCGCACTGACCGACGGCGAGCTCGAGCCGGCCGCCGAGGCCGCCGTGCAGCGTCACCTCGTCGAGTGCGACGCATGTCGCAACGAGTACGAGCTCATCGGACGGTCGAGGGCGGCACTGCTCGCACTTCCCGAGCTCGACCCCCCGAACGATCTCATCGAACAGATCGTCAGGCGCCGCCACCGCATCCTCGTCCGTGGGGTGCTGGGCGCCTTCGGCGCAGCGGTCATCGCCGCGGTCTTCCTGCTCTCCGCCGATCTGCTGCCCGACCCCGCCATCGAGCCCCGCCTCGGTGAGATGGCGGTCGATCACTCGACCACCGCGGTGACCGCGCCCGACGCACCCACCCTCGGCAGCAGCACCTCGTTCGGACAGGTGTACGTCGACAACGAGGTCATCGGCTTCGACCTCGTGTCGGTGAGCCGACAAGACGACGTGGTGCATGCGGTCTATCGCCGAGGGCAGCGCATCGTCTCGGTGTTCCAGCAGCGCGGCGAGGTCGACTGGGACACCCTCCCCGTCGACGGAAAGCGCCTGCGCCTCGGCGGCCGAGATGGCTGGCAGGCCGCCGATGCGTCGAGCACCGTGCTCGATGCCGATGGGGTGGTCCTGGTGTTCGTGGGTGACGCGTCCGCTCAGCAGCAACTGGCGGTCGAAGTCGATGACACCCCGTCACCACGCTGGTGGGACCGGGCGCACGATGCGGCGCAGTCTGTCCTGGGAGCGTTCGACTTCGGGTGAACTGATCGCCGAACGCGGCCGGCTGCGAAGCAGCTCTCAGGCGACGTTGGTCGCCGGAGTCGCGTTCTTGCGGGCCTTCAAGATGCGGCGTCGCTGGCGCTCCGATGCACCGCCCCAGACACCGTGATCGATGCGGTGCTCGAGCGCGTGTTCGAGGCACGACTCCTTCACCGGGCAGTCGCTGCAGATCGCCGCGGCGACCTGCACGCCGACGCCGTCGCTCGGGAAGAAGGTCGCCGGTGGGTGGTACCGGCAGTTGCCCTCGTTCATCCATTCCGCATCCATGTTCAAGAAACCTCCATCGTTGTTGTTTCTACGACGGCGGCAGCGCTTTGGTTCCCGTTTCCTCGCCGAAAATCTCGGCGCGATGTCCCGATCGGCACGGGATGAGCGAGACTGCAGGTGTGACCGACCTCGGCACACCGCAGAGCAGTTGGCCGCTCAGCGAGCCCTACCCCGATCCGACGCCGCGCGGCGACGATGGCATTCCCTCGGTCCCGCCGGTCGAGACCGACCAGTGGCCCGAGCGCCCCGCCGGATGGCCGGCACTCGACCTCCCTTCCGAGCCCGTCGACCGCGCCACCGTCGCGAGTCGGGCGGCCACCGTGGGTGCGCTGGTGGGTGCGCTGATCGCGATGGTGCTCTTCGGCTTCGTGTCGTGGGTCACCGGCGACGGGTCGGGAGACGACGCGGCCGCGACCAGCTCGTCGGCAGACCCCTCGACGCCGACGGCGCCGCTGCCGGGCGCGACGCTCGACATCCAGGCTGTGCTCGGCAAAGTGCAGCCTTCGGTCGTCAGCATCGAAGGCACGTTCGGTTCTGACGCGGCGGGCGGCAGCGCCGGCACCGGAGTCGTCCTCAGCGCCGATGGCCTCATCCTCACCAACGCCCACGTGATCGCCGACCTTCAGTCGATCGAGGTCCGCTTCAGCGACGGGACGACCGCAACGGCGACCATCGTTGGCTCGATCCCCTCAGAGGACCTCGCGCTCATCCAGGCCCAGGACGTCAGCGGTCTGGTGCCTGCCGAGCTCGGCTCCTCGAGCGACCTACGGGTCGGTGACGATGTCGTCGCCATCGGCAACGCACTCAATCTGGGCGGTGAGCCGACCGTGACCAAGGGCATCGTGTCGGCGAAGGATCGCATCCTTGCCGTCGATGAGTTCGGTGAGACGCTCACCGGCCTGATCCAGACCGATGCCGCCATCAACCCCGGGAACTCCGGTGGTCCCCTCGTGAACAGCGCCGGCCAGGTGATCGGGATCAACACCGCCGGATTCCTGGTCGACAACGTCAGTTTCGCGATCGCGATCGACAGCGCGAAGCCGGTGATCGAAGAGATCAAGGCCGGCGTCGGTGAGATCAGCGCCGACGACGCCGTGCTCGATGCGTTCGGTTCGAGCGTCGCCGAATTGAACGACGAGTCCCGTGCCAGCTTCGACGTCGGGGTCTCCGAGGGCGGGTTCGTCACCGACGTGACCGACGGGGGCGCCGCCGCCGACGCCGGCTTGGCGCTGGCCGATGTCATCGTCGCGATCGACGGCGAGGCAGTGGTCTCCTGGGCCGACGTCGAGGGCATCGTCCGCGCCCACGTACCCGGTGACGTGATCGAGATCGACATCGAGCGGTTCGGCGTCCCACTGACCCTGCGTGTCACTCTCGGCCGTCGTGGCGGCTGACCGACCCGGCGGCTGCTGCTGATAGTTTGATCGCTCATGTCTGACGTCGCTCCCGAAGCCCCGACCGAGCCACCCCGCGCCCACGCTCGCATCGTCTACGTGGGTCCGGTGTCACCGCACTGGGAGATCCAGTCCGACTTCGGCGACAGCCGCATCATCGAGGACTTTCGCTCGCGGGTCATGGCCCGTCTCGTCTTGCTCCCGGCCCACGATCCACAGTTCCGTCGCAATCGCGAGCGAGTCAACCGCGATGCCGAGCGCGAGAACATCCTGCTCCAGTGGGATCTCGGCTACCCCGAAGACCAGGAAGTCCCCACACGAGCTGGCTGATCGATCGTCTGCGCACGTGGTTCGGTCCGCGGGTCGCGGCGCAAGTCGCCGACCCCGCCCCGCGACCGGCTGCTGCCCCGCTCACGAAACCGGACGGTGAAGCGGTCCCGAGACCGGCCGTTACGATCAGACCCGTGACAGACGCCATGCCTCCGCCGTCGATGACGGACCCGGACCGTCTGCTCAACCGGGAACTCTCCTGGCTCGACTTCAACGCGCGGGTGCTGGCCTTGGCCGCCGACCCGACCGTTCCCTTGCTCGAGCGCAGCAAGTTCCTCGCCATCTTCGCCCAGAACCTCGACGAGTACTTCCAGGTCCGGGTCGCCGGGCTGCTCGATCAGGTCGCCGCCGGCATCACCTCCGAGACGGCCGACGGCCGGACTCCAGGCGAGCAACTGTCGGGGATCCACGTGCGCGCCACCGACCTGACCAAGCGGCACGAGCACATCTTCCTCGACCAGGTCGTGCCCGAACTCGCAGACTGCGGGATCCGCTTCTCTTCGTGGGACGAGCTCGACCTGGACGACCGCAAGCATCTCGTCGAGACCTTCGACGAGCGGATCTACCCGGTGCTCACGCCGTTGGCGGTCGATCCGGGCCACCCGTTCCCCTACATCTCGGACCTGTCGCTCAACCTGGCCGTCGATCTCCGCGACCCCAAGACCGGGATGCATCGATTCGCGCGGGTCAAGGTGCCGAGCCTCCTCAGCCGGTTCGTGGTGCTTCCCGACGGCGAGCGCTTCGTGCCGCTCGAACAGGTCATCGCGGCCCACCTCGATCGACTGTTCGGTGGCATGGAAGTGCTCGAGGCGTCTTCGTTCCGTGTGACCCGCAATGCCGACCTCACGCTCGAGGAGGAGGAGGCCGAAGATCTCCTGGCCGCGGTCGAGATCGAACTCCGTCGTCGGCGGTTCGGCAAGGCCGTCCGGCTGGAGGTCGATGCGGAGATGTCCGATCCGATCCTCGCGCTGCTCAAGCGAGAGCTCGACGTCGCCGACGAGGACGTCTATCGCTTCGTCGGCCCCCTCGATCTCAGCGGCCTCTGGGGGATCGCCGGCCTCGACCGGCCTGACCTGAAGGACCCGTCGTGGACGGGCCTCAACGCCGCGAGCCTCGTGCACGACGCCGACGAGCCCGTGGACATGTTCGAGGAGATCAGCGAGAAGGACATCCTGCTGCATCATCCGTACATCTCGTTCTCGGCAACCGTCGACGAGTTCATCCGCCAGGCGTCGGTCGATCCGATGGTCCAGGCGATCAAGATGACCCTCTACCGCACCTCTGGCGACAGCCCCATCGTGCAGGCGCTCATCCGCGCCTCGGAGCGCGGGAAGCAGGTTGCCGTGCTCGTCGAGCTGAAGGCTCGTTTCGACGAGGCGGCGAACATCGAGTGGGCACGAGCGCTCGAGGAATCGGGCGTCCACGTGGTGTACGGGCTCGTCGGTTTGAAGACCCACACCAAGACGGCGCTGGTGGTTCGCAACGAGCCCGACGGCCTCAAGCGGTACTGCCACGTCGGGACCGGCAACTACAACGACAAGACGGCGAAGATCTACGAGGACCTCGGGTTGCTGACCGCCGACGACGACATCGGCGAGGACCTGACCCACCTGTTCAACCACCTCACCGGCTACTCACGCGAGAACGAGTACCGCAAGCTGGTGGTCGCCCCGATGCACATGCGGAACCGGCTCTTGGCCCTCATCGCCACCGAGCGCGACCTCGGGCCAGACGGACGGATCGTGATGAAGATGAACAGCCTCGTCGACCCGAAGATGATCGACGCGTTGTACGCAGCGTCCTCTGCCGGAGTGAGCATCGACCTGATTGTGCGAGGTATCTGCTGCCTGCGCCCGGGGGTTCCCGGCCTGTCCGACCACATCCGGGTGCGCTCGATCGTCGGGCGCTACCTCGAGCACTCGCGCATCTACCACTTCGCCAACGGCGAAGGTGAGGGTTCGCCCGTCTACCTGATCGGTTCGGCTGATCTCATGCAGCGCAACCTCGATGGGCGAGTGGAAGCGCTGGTGCCGGTCGAGGAACCGCTGCTGCAACGACGTCTCGCCGAGGTGCTCGAGGTGAACCTTTCCGACGACACCCTCGCTTGGGAGCTCGACGGCGACGGGGTCTGGCATCACGTCGAGGTGCGCGGATCGGTCGACACCCACCTCCGCCTCCAGGAGCTCGCTCGAGCACGCGTGGCGTCGGCGACCTGACGTATCGCGCGGATCGGGCTGTGAGCCGCCCCCCGGGATTCGGTGACCTCTCTCCGAGAAGCCAAACGTTGTGTCCGTGTTCACCTCCTGTTCACAGTCCGGGTGTTTGGGGTCAACTCCTCTGACTTACGTTGCCGCGGAAGCAATGTTCCCAACACCTCCCTAGGAGACGCACTCGTGTTCAACAAGAAACGGCCGATCGCAATGATCGGGATCCTGATGTCCCTGACGCTGCTCGCTGCGGCCTGCGGCAGCGACTCCGGAAGTGACACCAGCACGGCTGGCGACACCCCGAGCGATGGTGGAGGTGCATCGGGCTCGATCGAGATCTCGGGCTCGTCGACCGTCGAGCCGATCTCGACCCGGGTGGCCGAGTTGCTCGAGGACGAGAACAGCGACATCTTCGTGAACGTCGACGGCCCCGGAACCGGTGACGGCTTCGCGCTCTTCTGCGAGGGCCAGACCGACATCTCCAACGCCTCCCGTGCCATCAAGGACGAGGAGGTCCAGACGTGCGAGGACAACGGCATCGACTTCACCGAGCTGCTGATCGCCCAGGACGGGATCACCGTGATGGCCAACCCGGACAACCCGCTCGAGTGCGTCAACTTCAGTGACCTGTACGCGATCATCGGCCCCGAGTCGAGCGACGTGAACAACTGGTCCGACGCTTCGACCCTCGCCGCCGAGCTGGGCAGTGACACCGAGTTCCCCGACCTGAGCCTCGACATCAGCGCCCCCGGCGCCGAATCGGGCACGTTCGGATCGTTCATCGAGATCACCCTCGAGGGCATCTACGACACCCGCCTGGAAGCGGGCGACGTCGAGGAGACCGATCCGCCGATCCGCAACTATCCCGGCCAGGCCGATGACAACATCATCATCCAGGGCATCGAGGGCAGTGAAGGAGCATTCGGCTACGTCGGCTTCGCCTTCGCCGAGGAAGCCGGCGATTCGGTCAAGGAGCTGGCGGTGAGCGAGGAACCGGGCGGCGAGTGCATCCTGCCGACGGCCGAGACCATCGCCGACAACTCGTACCCGATCTCGCGGCCGCTCTACATCTACGTGAACAACGCGAGCATCGCCGACAACCCGGCGGTGGCCGAGTACGTCGACTTCTACCTCGGCGACGCCTACAGCGCGGTCGAGGAAGTGGGCTACGTCAACCTCGACGACAGCACGCTCGCCGACACCGTCTCCACGTGGGAGGCCGCCCGAGGCTGATTCGGCCTCGACGTCTGATGTCGGAGGTGCCCGATGATCCGGTTGTCCGGCCCTGTGCCACCCCTCCACAGGGCCGGGCCCGGACATCGGTCGGCCGTCGTTCTGACATGATCCCTCTGTCCGCCCTCCCCACTTCGCCACGCGGCGACGACCAAGGATGAGG
The DNA here is from genome assembly GCA_035529695.1 of Acidimicrobiales bacterium. Taxonomy (GTDB): domain Bacteria; phylum Actinomycetota; class Acidimicrobiia; order Acidimicrobiales; family Salinilacustritrichaceae; genus DATKWD01. The sequence continues at coordinate 18,223 of DATKWD010000079.1, forward strand.
TCCCTCGTTGACTGACATGTCCATCCCATCGCCCGGCCGGCTCAGCCCACACGACCTCGCCGGCGATCGCCGGCGCCAACGATCCGAGGCCGCGGCCAGGATCGTCTTCCTCGGCGCAGCGGTCACCTCGGTCGCCATCACCGCAGCCATCATCTGGTCGCTGGCCCGCGAGACCTGGACGTTCATGTCGACCGTCGTCTGGTCCTCGGTGTGGGGCGAAGGCTGGTTTCCCCGAGCCGGCGAGTTCGACATCCGCACGTTGGTCGTGGGCTCGTTGATCGTCACCGCGGTCGCCATGACCGTGGCTGCGCCGCTGGGCCTCGGTGCTGCCGTCTACCTGAGCGAGTACGCAAGCCCTCGGGTGCGCAAGGTGCTCAAGCCTGCACTCGAGATCCTGGCCGGCATCCCATCGGTCGTGCTCGGGTTCTTCGCACTGACCTTCATCGCTCCCGAGCTGGTTCAGCGCATCTTCGACGGCTCGCCGCAGGCCAACCTGCTGGTCGCCGGCCTCGGCGTTGGGATCCTCACCATTCCGCTGGTGGCGTCGGTGTCCGAGGACGCCCTCCAATCGGTGCCCAGCTCGCTCCGCGAAGCCAGCTACGGCGTTGGGGCCCGCAAGGTGTCGACGGTGACCCGGGTCGTGATTCCCGCCGCCGTCTCCGGGCTGGTGGCCGCGGCGATCATCGCCGTGTCCCGAGCACTTGGCGAGACCATGGTGGTGTTCATCGCCGCCGGTGGCGGCAACGGCGCCTTCTTCACGACCAACCCGCTCGACAAGGGCCTCACCATGACCGCAGCCATGGCGACCCAGGCCGCCGGCACCGACAACGTGGCCGGCGTCGGGCTCTCGTTCCAGAGCCTGTTCTTCGTCGGGACATTGCTGTTCCTGATCACCCTGACCCTCAACCTCATCGCCGACCGGTTCGTCCGTCGCGTCCGGCAGAAGTACTGAGGAGCACCCCATGGCCATCACCACGCGACTCGCGACCGGTCCCGATCGCGCCATCGAGATCACCCGTGCCATCACCGGCCGAGGCACCGACCCCAAAGGCGCCATCTTCCGGGCGCTGCTCCAGATCGCGCTGTTGATCTCGGTTCTGCTTCTGATCGTTCTGCTGGTCGATCAGGTCACCAAGGGCTGGGACGTGCTCTCGACCCGATTCGGTGCCTTTTTCCAGGGCACCCTCCGTTCCCGACCCGATGACCCCACCATCGGGATCGCCCAGGGCCTCGTCGGGTCGTTCTGGATCGCCATCTTCACCGCAGGATTCGCCTTCCCCACCGGGATCGCTGCTGCGATCTACCTCGAGGAATACGCCACGCAGAGCCGGTTCACGAAGTTCATCGACATCAACATCCGCAATCTCGCTGGTGTGCCCTCAGTCGTCTACGGCATCCTCGGCCTCTCGGTCATCGTCAACACCTTCGGGCTGCGCCAAGGGGCCGGTGGAACGCTGATGGCCGGTGGGCTCACCCTGGCCATCCTCGTGCTCCCGATCGTCATCATCACCGCCGCCGAAGCGATCCGTGCCGTTCCCGACAGCCTTCGCGAGGCCGGCTATGGGGTCGGTGCGACCCGGTGGGAGGTGGTCCGTCATCACGTGCTTCCCTACGCCGCGCCGGGGATCATCACCGGCACCATCCTGTCGCTTGCCCGTGCCCTGGGCGAGGCTGCTCCGCTCATCCTCATCGGCGCCGTGAGCGGTCGGCTGGCATCCGATCCGTCCTACCTCGACGTCGGTCAGCTGACCGAGCGCTTCACGGCGATGCCGATCGTCATCACGACCTGGGCCGGCCGGCCGGAGACCGAGTTCCGCACTCTCACCGCCGCCGCCATCGTCGTGCTCCTTCTGGTGGTGCTGCTGTGCAACCTCACCGCCATCCTGCTGCGCAACCGATTCGAGAAGAAGCGAGGCTCCTAGACTTCATGTCCCCCGATCCAGGTGCACCAGCGATGACCGAAACTCCCCCCGACGATGCGCTCTCAGACGCTCCCGCCGCCGACCCGACCGTGCTCGACGACCACGAGGTCGTGTTCGACGTGAACGACCTCGACGTCTACTACGGCAGCTTCCGGGCGGTCGAGAAGGTCGACCTCGATGTCCGGGAGCACGAGATCACCGCCTTCATCGGCCCGTCGGGCTGCGGCAAGACCACCGTCCTGCGCTGCTTCAACCGGATGAACGACCTGATCGAAACCGCACGGGTCGAGGGCGAGATCCTCTACCACGGCGTCAATCTCTACGACGACGCTGTCTCGCCGGTCGAGGTCCGGCGGCGCATCGGCATGGTCTTCCAGAAGCCGAACCCGTTTCCGAAGTCGATCTACGACAACATCGCGTACGGCCCACGGATCACCGGCATGAAGGACGGCCTCGACGACGTCGTCGAGAAGGCGCTCCGTCGGGCGGCGTTGTGGGACGAGGTGAAGGATCGTCTCGACGAGTCGGCGCTCGGCATGTCGGGCGGCCAGCAGCAGCGGCTGTGTATCGCACGTGCAATCGCCACCGAACCCGAGGTGCTGCTCATGGACGAGCCGTGCTCGGCCCTCGACCCCATCGCCACGGCACGCATCGAAGACCTCATGCAGGAGATCAAGAGCCTCTACACGATCGTGATCGTGACCCACAACATGCAGCAGGCGGCGCGGGTGAGCGACCGCACGGCGTTCTTCACCGTCGACGTGAATCCCGACAGTGATTTCCGGACCGGCAAGCTCGTCGAGTTCGATCAGACCGAGACGATGTTCTCGAACCCGAGCGACGAACGGACCGAGAACTACGTCACCGGACGCTTCGGTTGAAGACGGGCCAGCCCTTGCGCCAAGCGTTCCAGGCGGAGCTCGACCAACTCCGCATGCAGGTCGAGGTCATGGGGGTTCGCGTCGACCAGAATCTGGAGCGGATGCGTGATGTGCTCGCCCACCACGACCCGACGGTCGTCGACCGGGCGATCAACGCCGACGACGACATCGACGACATGAACGTGTCGCTGACCGAGCGCTGTTACGACCTGCTCGCCCGCGAGAACCCGGTGGCATCGGATCTCCGATTCATCGTGTCGGTGCTGCGGATCCTCTCCGAGCTCGAACGCATCGGTGACCTCTCCTTACGCGTGGTCAAGCGAGCCGATGAGTTCGAACGAGTGTCCGAGCACCCGGTGATTGCCGACCTGTTGACCAGCATGTCGGAGCACGCGGTCGCTCAGTACCGCGTGGCACTCCATGCATGGTCGAGCCAAGATGCAGCCGAGGCAGCCGAACTCGCGAGCAGCACCGGTGAGGTCGACCACTATGCGGGCCGGCTCGCCGAAGAGTTGCTGCGCCTCGACGGCGTCGATGCCGTCTCCGTGGCGATGACCAGCTTGGTGATCGGTCGGTCGCTCGATCGGATCGCCGATCATGCCGCAATCATCGGGGCGCGCCTGCGCTACCTGCTCAGCGGCGATCCCGATCACCTCGCGGCGGAAGTGCGATGAGCGATCTCGGCGGGATCGTTGTGAGCCTGTGGATTGCGGGCGATGATGGAGTACAGGCGTCTTTCGGCAGGAGAGTGACGCAGTGATCGAGACCCGCAAGACATTCCACGGCCAACTCGACGAAGTGACGCGCGACATCGTGCGGTTGGCGGCTTACGTCACCGAGATGATCCCGAAGGGCACCGAAGCGCTGTTGTCCGGCGACCTCCAGTCACTTCAGGACGTCATCGATTTCGACGACGAGCCCGACGAGCTCAGCGTGTGGATCGAGGAGCAGTGCTACCAGATCCTCGCCCTCCAGCAACCGATGGCGACGGACCTCCGGGCGATCATCACCGCGATCCGACTCGCATCGGAGATCGAGAGATCGGGCGATCTGGTCGTCAACATCTGCAAGGGCGCCCGGCGCGTCTACCCGTTCGAGATCAGCCCGACGATCCGTGGTCTCATCGAGCAGATGTCCGAGCAGGCGGCCAAGCTCTTCCGCCTCTCCATGGATGCCTATGTGGAACACGATGCAGGGTTGGCGGCTGCGCTCGACGACATGGATGACACGCTCGACATCCTGCACAAGCAGTACATCGAGACGCTGCTGAGCCAGGAAAACGAGGGTGACCTCGAAGAGGCCGTGCAGTTCGCACTCATCGGGCGCTACTACGAGCGCATCGGCGATCACGCAGTCAACATCGGTGAACAGATCCGCTACATGGTCGACGGCTGGCTCCCCGAACACGCCGGAGCAGCAAGAATGGCGGCACGCCGTGCCGCCGAGACCCCCGGCGACGCGGAGCCTCCGGATGCGGCCACCTCGGTCGACGACGGAGGTTGACGATGCGACTCCTGGTCACCAACGACGACGGGGTCGACGCGCCCAGCATGCACGTCCTGGCTCGGGCCCTCGAAGACGCCGGCCACGAGTTGGTGATCGCGGCACCTGACCACGACTATTCGGGTGCCGGAGCGTCCATCGGCCGCGGCATGCCGGATGCGCCGATCGAGGTCGGCACGCGCGACATCGACGGCGTGACCGCCGATGCCCACGCCGTGGCCGGGCCGCCGGCACTGTGCGTGATGCTGGCTCGACTGGGCGGCTTCGGCCCTGTCCCCGAGATGGTCGTGTCCGGCATCAACCCCGGGAGCAACACCGGGCGAGCGACGTTGCACAGCGGCACGGTCGGCGCGGCGCTGACCGGGGCGAACTTCGGGATCCCCGGGGTGGCGGTGAGCCTGGCGAACTACGACGAGAACGGAGAAGCCGCGGTGTCGCACTACGAGACAGCGGCGCACTACGCCGTTGCAGCCGTGGCGTGGGTCATCGCTCGAGCCGATCGACCGGTGCTCAATCTCAACGTGCCGAACCTGCCCCGAACCGACGTGCGTGGCGTGCGTGCGGCCCGACTGGCTCCGTTCGGGACCGCGCGGGCAGCCATCGTCGGTGCTCGGACTTCCGAGATCCGGATCGAGTACCAACCGACTGATGTCGAACTCGGTGCGGACACCGACACCGCCCTGATCGGCGCCGGCTACGTCGCGGTGACCCCGCTCCTTGGCATCCGGCGTGACCCCGACGGTGATGTCGATGCAGCGGTGGATGCCATTGGCGCCGTGAGCGCAGACTCGGCGATGCGGTCATGATCGTCGCCGACACCGTCGAACTCGAGGCGGCCGCTGTCTTCGGTGTCGTCGCTGCACTCGCAGTCGTCGTCATGATCGTCCTGCTGTTCGTGTGGCGTTCCCGCCGCCGACTGGTTCGGCGTCTCCACGGCAGCATCGTCCGTCTGGATCCCGCTGCGGTCGCGGTCGACCAGCGCGGCCTCGAGTGGACGCTCTCGGCCCTCGACCGAGCCGTCGACGATGAGGTGCTCCGTGGCGGCGACGCCACCGTCGCCGAGGTGCGGTTCGCTCGCGGCCTCGCAGCGATGTCGTCGGGAGTGATTCTGTACGACGAGGACGGCCAGGTCGCCTACTGCAACGATCCCGCGGCGGGCTTCATCGATGCCCGCCATGGTGAGGCACTGGTCGAGGAAGCCATCGACGAACTCCGCGACGGAGCTCTCGCCGGTGACGAGGGAGGTCGAACGCTCGAGCTCTTCGGTCCACCCCGTCGGACCCTGGTGGTCTCCGCGAGTCCTCTCGACGACGGCCGGCGGTCGATCGGTGCCCTCATCGTGGTCGACGACGTGACCGAACGTCGGCGGCTCGACGCCGTCCGACGCGATTTCGTCGCCAACATCAGCCACGAGCTCAAGACGCCAGTCGGAGGTCTTGGTCTGTTGGCCGAGACGATCGTCTCCGAAGACGATCCGGCCGTCGTCGACCGGCTCGCCCAGCGGATGCACGACGAGGCGTTCCGGGTCAGCCGGATCATCGACGACCTTCTCGAGTTGAGCCGAATCGAGGCGGGCGAGTCGCGATTGGGCGACCCGGTCTCGGTCGGCTTGGTGATCGCCGAGGCCGCTGAGCGGCTGCGAAGCTCGGCAGATCGCCGCAACATCACTCTCGACGTCACCGAGCCGCCCAGGCGGCTCACCGTGCTCGGCGACCGTCGTCAGCTGACATCGGCCATCGCCAACCTGCTCGACAACGCCATCAAGTACAGCGAGGACGGCTCCTCGGTCGAAGTCCGGGCGCGGACGACCGGCGAGACCGTCGAGATCGAGGTCACCGATCACGGTGTCGGGATTCCGCAGCGTGACCTGGAACGGGTCTTCGAACGCTTCTACCGGGTCGACCGGGCACGAAGTCGCGAGACCGGAGGCACCGGCCTCGGACTGGCGATCGTGCGCCACGTCGCCTCGAATCACTCAGGTCAGATCTCGGTCACGTCGCGAGAGGGCGAGGGCTCGACCTTCGTCCTGGAACTGCCGGCCGGTCCGGGGCCGGTCGTCTTGAAGTCCGAGGCCGGATGACCGAGACGGTTCTGCTCGTCGAGGACGAGGAGTCGTTCGTCGATGCCCTGGGCATCGGCCTGAAACGGGAGGGCTTCCTGGTCCATGTCGCCCGCGACGGTGCCGAGGCGCTCGATCGCTTCGAGGCGGTGCGTCCCGACCTGATCCTGCTCGACGTGATGCTCCCCAAGGTGAGCGGGATCGACGTGTGTCGCGAGATCCGCAGGACCTCGAAGGTGCCGATCATCATGGTCACTGCCAGGGCCAGCGAGATCGACACGGTGGTCGGGCTGGAAGTCGGAGCCGACGACTACGTGAGCAAGCCCTACCGGGTTCACGAACTGGTGGCACGCATCCGAGCGGTGCTCCGGCGGGTCTCTCCGGCGCCGGTCGACACGTCCGGTGCAGACGCCGTCGCCGTCGGTGACGTGTGCCTCGATCCGGCACGTCACGAGGTCACCGTACGCGGCGAGGCCATCTCGCTGCCGCTCAAGGAATTCGAGCTCCTCGAAGCTCTGCTCCAGAACGCGGGTCTCGTCATGACGCGCGACACGCTCATCGACCGGGTCTGGGGGGCTGACTATGTGGGCGACACCAAGACGCTCGACGTCCACATCAAGCGACTGCGTTCGAAGATCGAGTCCGACCCGACAAGCCCGACCCGGATCGTGACCATACGCGGTCTGGGCTACAAGTACGAGTCGAGGTGAGGGTGCAGGCGCTCGATGCCTGCATGACGCTCGCTCACCGCCCAGCCCTACGATGGCGTCGATGACCGCCGCGCCCGACTCCGGCGGCTGGCGAGCCCTCAGGGCCACCCGAGGGGCCGAGTCGTTCCGGATCTCGCCGTTCACCCGGCTGGCCCGGACCCACGCCTTCGCGGTCGCAGGCGACACACTCGTCGCGCTTGCGTTGGCCGACTCGTTGTTCTTCTCGATCGATCCCAGCGACGCGAGGCTCAAGGTATTCGGGTACCTCGCGCTCACCGTGGCCCCGTTCGCAGTCGTCGCTCCGCTCATCGGCCCGGTCGTCGACCGGACCAAGGGCGGGCGACGGTGGATGGTGCTCGGCTCCCAGGCCTTCCGGGCGTTGATCTGCTTCCTGATGATCGATGACATCGACGGGTTGCTCCTGTTCCCCGAGGCGTTCGCGCTCCTCGTGTTCGCCAAGAGCTACAGCGTGTCGAAGTCCGCGTTGGTCCCGACCACGGTCGCGGGCGACGACGAACTGGTGACCGCCAATTCGCGTCTGTCGCTCATCAGCGGCGTGATGGGGTTCACGGCCGCGGTTCCAGGCGCCATCCTGCTCACCGTTGGTGGGTCAAAATGGGTGCTCGGTCTCGCTGCCATCGTCTTCCTCGTCGGCGCCGCCTTTGCGGCACAGTTGCCCGCCGCCAAGGTCGCCGATGCCGACCCGAGCGACGAGGAGCGGGCCGAACTGCGCAGCGGACTCATTCTGTTGTCGGCAACGGCAATGGGTCTCTTGCGGGGCATCGTCGGGTTCCTGACCTTCTTGCTCGCTTTCGACCTCCGTGGCGGCGATGCTCCCGCCTGGAACTTCGGACTGGTGCTGGCGGTGAGTGCGGTGGGCTCGCTGGCCGGGTCAGCGATGGCACCGCGCCTGCGCCGGGCCACTTCCGAGGAGAACATCCTGACCGCGTTGTTGGGTCTCACGGCGATCGCCGGGGTGGTGTCGGCCTACATCGGGGGACTGACCGGGGCGGCCCTGCTCGCTGCGTCGGTCGGAATCGCAGCGTCGGCGGGCAAGCAGGCCTTCGACTCGATCGTTCAGCGTGACGCCCCGGATGCCAACCGCGGACGCTCGTTCGCCAGATTCGAGACGCGGTTCCAGCTGTTCTGGGTCGCCGGCGCCATCATCCCTGTGGTCGTCCCACTGCTGCCGGGTGTCGACGAGTTCCCGGCACCGGTCGGCTTCCTCGGCGTTGCGGTGACCGCCGGCTTCGCAGTGGTGAGCTACAAGGCCGGATCAGCCAAGCTCGAGCAGAACGCGCGGGATCGTGATCGCGGCGAGCCGACCCTCGATGACCCCTTCGGCGATCTCGATGTGCCGGAGTACGACGAGACCGCCGAGGCACCACCTCCGACCTCGGTCAGCGTTGCCGAACCGTCGGATCTCGACCCCACCTTCGACGATGGCTTGGAGTCCACCGAGACCCGCGCGACACCGGCCCCCCCACCCGACGACTTCACCTGACCCGGTCGGCGCAGGGTCGAGCAGGAGGGCGTTCGCTCAGTTCTCTTCGTCGGGGAGCTCGATGCGGGCCAGCCAGAGTCCTGGGGCGTCGACCTCGGCTGGGGTCGGTAGTCGTCGCTCGTCGGACCACAGCCGGCGAAGCGCGTCGGGGCCGGCCCGCTCGACGATGCCGTCGACGAACGCGGCCCCTCGGTCGTACTGGGCCTGATCGAGTTCGAGACCGAGCAGTCGTTCGACGAACCGGTCGCTGGGGGCCGACTCGACCCGACGTCGTCGGAGTGCCTCGGTGAGCATCCCGTAACTGCCGATGAGCGTGGCCCCGATGTCGTCCATCACGTGGTCGACATAGCCGGCGATCACTGCGGTGAGCGCAGCCAGCCGAGGTTGGAGCTCGAGCTGCGCAGGCGAGACGATGGCGCCCAGCACCACCTCTGGATCGCTGAACATCTCCTGGAGACCGGCCAGCGCATTGCTGTCGGTCGGGTCGATGTCAGGCAGTCGGTTCTCGAGCCCCGACGCGTCCGAGGAGAACCCGCCTGCGTAGTCGAACAGGAGCTGTTGGAGTGTTGTGCGGACGTGATCGATTCCGAGAACCGCGTGGTGGGCGATCTCGTGGAGGCAGATCCACAGCCGCAGGTCGTCACCGTCGAGGCTCCAAGCGTTGCCGAAGGCCTCGATGGTCGAGGGGACCAACAGGAGTTCGTCGGAGGGAGGACGTGGGATCGGGAGGTCGTACTGACCGAAGCTCCGCTGAGCGAGGTGCCCGAGCATCGAACCCGCGGTCATGCCGAGCATCATCGGACCGAGCATCTTCATCAGCGGACCGATCATCGCCGCCATCGGATCGCCACCCATCGCGTCCAGCTCTCCGGGCGGCTGGTCGGTCGCTTCCTCGGCGAGCGCACCTCCGAGCTCGTCGAAGAGCGGCTTGTAGGCGTCGAGGCTCTTGTGGACCCACTGGGCGCGAGTCACCGGAACGACCGTGAGGCTGCGGCCCGTGGTCGAGACATCGAGCCCGGTGCTCGCGGCGACCCTGAGCTCGGCCACTCGGGCCAGTTCTTCGAGCTTGATGCGCTCGAGAGGTTCGACGTTCGGCTCTGACTCGCCGTCCGTCGCGAGCTGCATGGCGAGCTGCCGAGCCGCGTCCCATGCAACGGGACCCTGGCCACCCATCATCTTCGAGAGGTCGCCCAGGAACGGGATACCTGAGAAGGGGTCGTCTCCGAATGGACCGGGATCGCTCACGGGTGCATGGTAGAGGCATCACATCGGCACGCGACCCGCGGCAGGGAGAACACTGATGTCAACCGTCGTCGTGACCGGCGCGGCCGGTGAGTTGGGGAGTCGCGTGTTGGCTCTCGTGGCCGACGATCCGTCGGTCGACCGTCTGGTTGCGGTCGACCGACGTGAGATCGCGGCTCCGCTGCCCCGCACCGAGGTGGTGTGTGTCGATCTGAATCGGGCCGATCTCCCAGCGGTGTTCGCTGGTGCCGACGTTGTCGTTCACCTCGCTTCGAACGCGGTTCCGCCCGCCGACGACTCGACCGGCAGCGACGCCCACATGGCGAAGTGCATGCTCGCCGCCGCCGTCGCCGCCGGTGTCTCGCACGTGGTCGTTCGGAGTTCGGCCACGGTCTACGGTGCCCGGGCGAACAACCCGGTTCCGTTGACCGAGGACGCTCCGCTTCGCCCCGAGCAGCGGTTCGGCTGGGCCGGCGAGCGAGCCGACATCGAACGCCTCGTGGCGGAGTGGCTGGTCGATCGTGCTGACACGACCGCGACGTTGCTCCGTCCGACGACGACGGTTGGAGACAACTCGACGTCGTGGTTGGCCGAGGCCTTGCGGGCGACGGCGCTGATCCGAGCCGGCGACCAGGACGATCCGCCGCTGCAGTTCCTGCACATCGACGATCTGGCAGCGGCGACCGACATCGCGCGGGTCAGACGGATCGACGGAGCCGTCAACGTGGCCCCCGATGGTTGGGTGCCCGGTGACACGGTCCGGGCGCTGGCCGGAGGTGGCGTGCGACTCCGCCTCCCCGAGCCCGTCGCCACCCGATTCGCAGCGTGGCGGTGGCATCGACAGCTCGCACCCACGCCGCCCGGGCTGGTGCCCTACACCCAGCACCCGTGGGTGATCTCGAATGACAAGCTCACTGCTGCCGGGTGGAAGCCCGAGTACACCAACGAAGAGGCCTACGTGGCCGGCCACAGGGCGAGTCCGTGGGCCGATCTGAGCCCGCGTCGACGTCAGGAGCTCGCACTCGGAGTAGCGGGGGGTGCTGCCCTCGCCGCCATCGGGGGCACCGTCGCTGCGCTCCGCCGACGATCGCGGCAGCCTCGCTGAGGTCTGGACGCCTCAGCGCCTTCCGAGCACCACGGTGGTGGTGACGTCTTCGCCGCCGCTGCGGTAGGTCAACTCGACCGTTTCTCCCGGCGCATGTGATCGCAGGTTGACCACCAGCGCCGACATCGTCTCGGTGGGTTCACCTGCCATCGACGTGATGACGTCGCCCGGCTGGAGACCCGCTGCCCCAGCGGGACCACCTTCGGTCACCTCGAGCACCTGAGCACCTCCGGGCAGGTCAGCGCTCGCAGCCGAGGCCATGTCGAGATCGCGTCCCTCGACGCCGAGCAGGGGATGCTGGGCTTCGCCGGTCTCGATGATGTCGTCGGCCACTTTGCGGGCGATGTCGATCGGCGTCGCGAACCCGAGGCCCTCAGCTCCGAAGTCGGTCACCGCGATGGCCGTGGTGATGCCGATCACGGCTCCGGTCGAGTCGACCAGCGCACCGCCGGACGAACCCGGGGTGATCGGAGCGTCGAACTGGATCATGTCGTGGAGGGAGCCTTCGCCGGGTCCGTTGACACGACGCCCCAGGGCGCTGACCACCCCGGTCGTCACGGACGGTCCGCCACGCAGACCTGCGGGGGAGCCGATCGCGATGGCGGGTTCGCCGACCTCGAGCGCCACGTTCTCGCCGAGGACCGCAGTGGGGATGCTGTCTGCGTCGATCTTGATGACGGCGATGTCGGTGAGGGGGTCCCTGCCGATGACCTCGGCCTGGTAGACGGCGCCACTGGCCAGTTCGACCTGGACGTCGATGGCACCGTCCACGACGTGAGCGTTGGTGAGCAGGTAGCCGTTGTCTCGGAAGACCACGCCTGACCCGGTGCGGATCTGGTCTCTCTCGGTGACCTCGACTCGTGCGATGGCAGGGCTGATGCGTCCGGCGACCTCGACGACCCCGCCGCCACCGCCGCTGACGCCCGAGGTCGCGACTGGCGGAATGGCAACCCGCTCGATGACCTGGCGTTCGATGACCCGCGGCTCGAGACCACCGATCAGGGTGATCACCCCAATGGTGAGGACCGTGCCGACGAGCCCGGCGACCGAGGCGACCGCCCACACCGACATCTGTCGGGCAGGCCGGATCGTTGCGGCCTCGGCCGCCGCGATCCCTACCTCGGAGGGGTGACGCCAGAGACGATCCTCCTGCGGAAGCGGCGGAAGGAACGGTTCGTCGTCGGCGTCGCCCGGGTTGTCCCACGACATGACGGCGAATGCTACGGCACGATCCGTTCGCCGCGATCGCGGGGCGAACTTCCTCGAGTCGATCCGGAAATGGTGCGGTCGGATCGACCTCGTAGCATGGGCAGCCGTGGCAGATGCTCACTTTCCAGAGCCCGAGGCCGGCAACCGTTGGCTGGACGTCGGTGCGGCGGCGCTCCCCGTGTCGGCCGTGGCTACCTGGGTCGTCGAGCCACGCTGTGGTGCGGCCGTCACCTTCGTCGGGACAGCTCGTGATCACAGCGACGGTCGCCCCGACGTCGATCGGCTCGAGTACGAGGCCTACGAAGAACAGGTGGTCACGCGGTTCGATCGCATCGTCGACGAGATACGGATCCGATGGCCCGACGTCGGCCGCGTGGCGATGCTGCATCGCGTGGGCGAGGTCCCGGTGACCGAGGCGGCTGTCGTCGTCGCGGTCGCATCACCGCACCGAGCCGAGGCATTCGCCGCGGCCAGCTTCGGCATCGACACGCTGAAGGCAACTGCACCCATCTGGAAGCGCGAGTCCTGGGGCGGCGGCGAGTCGTGGGCCCTCGAACCACAGCACATCGTCGAGGTGGGCAGGTCATGAACGCGCTGGTCTTCTTGTTGATCGCGTTGGTGCTCTCGGGGATCGGCTCGGCGGTCCTCGTGTTTCGCAACCGCCGTCCGACCTCGGTCGAGTCGGGCGTCGACGAGTTCCGCCGCGAGATGAACGCGCTCGCCCCGCCCGAGCGGCCGAGACGACCGCGACAGCGCGAACACGACGCGGCACGCATCGAGGCAGACCTCAGCGAGCGCGACGAACCGATTCCGCCTGACGCAGGCGACGAAGCTGCTGCGCTCGACGGTCCCGAGCCCACGTCCCTCGACGACGATGCAGGTGCGTCGCCGGCCGATCCGCAACCACCCGCACGCGGATCTGCCAGACTCCGACCACCAGCCGACCCCGGGACGCCGTGACCAACCTCCGACCGGTCGTGAGCCGCTGATGGCACGCGACCTCGCCATCGACCTCGGCACTGCGAACACGCTCGTCTACGCGAAGGGCGTGGGCATCGTCCTCAACGAACCGACCGTGATCGCGCTCAACAGCCGAACCGGCGAAGTGCTGGCGATGGGCCAACAGGCCTGGCAGATGATCGGTCGAACGCCCGGCTACATCGTGGCGGTTCGGCCGCTGCGCCAAGGGGCCATCACCGACTTCGACATCACGCAACGGATGATCCGCCTGCTCCTCGAACGAGCGGGCGTGAGCCGGCTCAACCGCCCCCGGGTCGTCATCTGTGTTCCGTCGGCCATCACCGAGGTGGAGCGGCGCGCCGTCACCGAGGCTGCCCGCCGCGCCGGTGCCGCCGACGCCCAGTTGCTCGAACAGCCGATGGCCGCGGCCATCGGTGCTGGACTCCCGATCAATGAGCCGGTTGCCAACATGGTGATCGACGTCGGGGGCGGCACGTCGGAGACCGCGCTGATCTCACTCGGTGGCGTCGTGGCGCTGCAAGCCGTGCGGGTCGGTTCGTTCGACATCGACGCGGCGATTCAGGCCTTCGTGCGACGCGAGTACGGCATCGCGATCGGCGAACGGACCGCAGAGGAGATCAAGGTCGCAGTCGGCTCGGCCTGGCCGGTGAACGACGAGGTGAGTGCCGAGGTCCGGGGTCGCGAGCTGATGTCGGGACTGCCGAAGAACGTGATCCTCTCGGCCGCCGAGGTGCGGCTTGCCATCGCGGAACCAGTGCAGGCCATCGTCGACTCGGTCGTGGCATGCCTTGGCCGTGCGCCCGCCGAGTTGGCCCACGACCTGATCCTCCAGGGGATGTATCTCGTCGGCGGTGGTGGCCTGCTCAGCGGACTCGACCAGCGCATCGCGAACGAGACCCAGATCCCGGTACAGATCGTCGACGCACCCCTCGAGTGTGTGGTGTTGGGCGCCGGTCGGTGCATCGAGCTCTACGACCAGCTCAAGGTGATGTTCATGGGCGCTCGCGGGTGACCTGCCCGCATCCGACCTGAGGCAACCACTCAGGGAACGATGTCGTCGACCCCGAGCACGTCGGCAGCCGCCTGACGGGTCTGCCAGTCGCGATCACGAAGGGCGGTCTCGAGTGCATCGGTGACCTCGGGTCCGTCGAACGGAGCGAGTGCGAGGACGGCCCGCCTGCGGATCGTTGCGACGTCGGTCGTCGCCGACAGGATCGCCTCGAGGCCCGCCGGGTCGCCGATCGCGCCCAACGCGGCGACCGCCGACTCGCGCACCAGCTTGTGTTCGTGGCCTGTTGCCAGCGACGCCAGTCGGCCGATGATGCCGGGCTCGGGCGGCTGCCGCTCGCCGGATGCCCAGGCCGCGCGCTCCACCACCATCGCGTTCTCATCGTCCAGTGTGGGCGTCAGCGTGGGTGGTTCGGTGCCCGGCACGCGCGCGACGACCTCGATGGCGCGAAGTCGCACGGCGACCGCAGGGTCGTCGAGCGCCCGGCTCAGAAGGTGGGCGGTGAGTGCCTCGCAGCGAGCGGCGGCGCCCACGGCCACGACGCGGATCTCGGGCATCTCATCATCGAGGGCGGCGAGCACGCGGTCGCGCTGGCCGCGGTGGCCTGCAACGATGATGTCGCGCCGCCGCTCTGCGATGCTCTTCGTCACGGCGGGCTCGCGCTCATGGGTGCGTTCAGATCGCCGTGGTGAGAAACGAGCCGACGAAGAGAGCGATCGCAGCGATCGCCCCGGCCGCCACCATTCCGACCATCACGGTGAGGATGACGAGCTCGGCCAACGACAGCACCCGCCGCCATGGCGGTGTCCGCGGATCCTCGGCGGGATGGCTCCGCCGATGCTCTCCTGCGGGACCGCGGTGGTTTCGCTTGGCCCTCGTGGCAGGCTTGGCGATCCCGAGCACACGCACGACGAACACCCCGAGGATGCCCACCAGGGCGACGACGATGACCAACGTGGACACGAACGACGACATGATACCGAGCGGAGCCGATCCGGACGGGGTGCATGACGCCGCAACCGACGCGCAGCGTCGTCGCCGCAACCGTCGGCGCTGGTGGATCGCCGGCACGGTGTCGGTGATGCTCATCGCCACGGTTGCCGCCGGGCTGCTGATCCAACTCCCGTACTACGCGCTCGAGCCCGGCTCGGTACGGCCCACCGAGGAAGCGATCACGGTGACCGGCACGGAGTCGTTCCCGAGTGAGGGAATGGTCGAGTTCACCACCGTCGCGATCCGGCAGATCACGCCGTTCGATGCGGTGGTCGCGTGGTTCGACGACGATGTCGAGGTCCTCTCCGAAGATGACTTGCTGGGGCCGCGCACTGCCGAGGAGAACCGGCAGTTCAACGTGCAGCTGATGGACACTTCCAAGCTCGACGCGGTGCGGGTGGCGCTGGTGCAACTCGGCTACGACGTCCCGATCAACGTCACGGGCCAGATCGTGGTCGAGATCGGAGAGGGCACCCCTGCCGAGGGGGTGTTCGAACTCGGCGACGTCATCGTCTCGGTCAACGGCACCGAGATCCGCGAGGTCGCCGACCTGAACGACCTCCTGGAACCGACGCGGCCCGGCGACGAGGTGGTGCTGGGCGTCGAGCGCGACGGTGTCGAGGGCGTCATGGACGTGCCACTCGTGCTCGGCGAGCGACCCGATGGCCTCGAATATGGGTTCATCGGCGTGAGCCTGTCGCCACGAGATCTGGTCTACGACTTCCCGTTCGAGGTCGAGATCGACTCCGGCAACGTCGGCGGGCCGTCGGCCGGGCTCGCTTTCACACTCAGCGTCCTCGACGTCCTCACCCCCGGCGAGATCACCGGCGGCGCGCGGGTGGCCGTCACTGGGACGATCGAGGCCGACGGGACCGTCGGTCCGGTCGGCGGGGTCGAGCAGAAGGGGGCGGCGGTGCGAGAAGCGGGCATCGAGTTGTTCCTCGTCCCGGTCGGTGAAGGTGAGTCCGCACGATCCCGGGCCGGCGCCGGGGTCACTGTGGTCGAGGTCGCGACCCTCGACGATGCGCTCGAGGCGCTCGACGAACTGGGCGGGAACGCGCTCGCCCTCGGTGCTCCCGGCAGCAGCGAGGAAGCCCTCGGAGGCGACTGAAGGTTCGGCGGGGTGCACAGCAATCAGCGGGCGACGTCGTACCATCGCCAGGATGGCCGACTCGCCACTCGATCCCGATGCGATCGCTCGCAAGACCTTTCTCGCGGGGTTCCGTGGGTACGAACAGCAGGAAGTCCGCGCGTACCTGCACGACCTGGGGCAGCAGGCTCGCCGTGTCCAGCAACGGCTGGCTGACGCCGAGCGGCGGTTGGCCGAGCTCGAGCCGCTCGCCGACGAGCTCGATGCTCCGATCGACCCGAGCCGACTCGCCCAACTGGTCGGCGAGGAGACGGCCCGAGTGCTCGAGGCGGCCCGTGCTGCGGCCGACGAGATCACGTCGAAGGCTGAGGAGGCGGCCGCACGGGTGGTCAGTGATGCCACCGCCGAGGCCCAGGCGCTCCGCCAAGCGGCCGACGACGACGCTCGCTCGATTCGTGACGAGGCCGACCAGATGCTGGCCCGCAAGTCCGAGGAGGCAGAGGACGCCGCCGAAGAAGTGCTCGCTCGCGCAGAGCGCGACGCGACGACCAAGCGCGAGGACGCCGAGGCCGACCGGGCGCGCGCCTTCGCCGACGCCGAAAGGCTGACGGCTGAATCGACCGAACAGGCGTCGCAAGTGATCGAGGACGCGAAAGCGCAGGGGCGCGCGGTCGTCACCGAAGCCAAAGCGCTTCGGCAGAAGGTCCTCGAGGATCTCGGTCGGCGTCGGCAGGTCGCCCGCGCGCAGGTCGCCCGCCTGAACGCGGGGCGCGAACGCCTGCTCGTTGCCTACGAGACGGTGCAGCGGTCGCTCGACGAGGCGACCGGCGACTTGAACAGTGCAGTCGGCGAAGCGCGGGCAGCTGCGGACACCGCGGCGTTGCGGATCCAGGACGAGCCGACGCCGACCGTCGAGGAACTCGAGGCCGAGCTCGGTATCGCAGCCGACGCAGACCTGCTCGACGACTGGGACGACAGTACCGACGATGCAGATGTCCCCGAACCGGTGCTGGACGGGGAGGTGGCTGACGATGCGGTGAGCACCGTCGACGGCCCGGCCACGGCCGATTCCGTCGACGCTGCGGCTCCTACGGCGTCGATGTCGCCCTCGGCCACGCCGGTCGTCACCTCCGCCGAGCTCCCCGAGATCGATGCAGATCTCGAGCCGGAGCCCGTCGAAGACCCGCCGCCGGCGATCGTGCTTCCTCGTAAGTCACCCAAGCGCAGGCTGCTCCGGCGCGACTCGGCTCCGACATCCACGTTGTTGCCCCCCGCCGAACTGGTTCCGCTCACCGAGCGCCACGAGGTCGAGGGTGTACGGCTCGTGCCGCCGGCCTCCACCGACGAGATCGACGACGACTCAGCTGCCGAACCGGGTGAGGCCGACGGGGAGGCCGGCGACTCCGCCCACGAAGCCACCGCCGAGCGTGTCGACGCCCTCTTCGCCAGGATCCGGGCCGAACGAGCCGATGCGCTCGACGGCGCGCTCGATGTGCTCGACGACGGTCCCACCGGCGGCGACGAAGCCGAGGCCGGGGTGGACGACAGCGAACCGGTCGAGCTCTCCGAGTCCGACTCATCAGCTGATCAGGGCGAGCTCGATGAGGTCTCCGAGGCGGTCCCGGTCGATCCGGCCGAGGAGGTCAGCGACGACCAGCGATTCGCCCTTCGAGTGATGAACGAGCGCGACGAAGCGCTCGCACCGCTCGCCCGCGAGCTGAGCAAGCGGCTCAAGCGGGCACTGGCCGATGAACAGAACGAGTTGCTCGACGCCATTCGGCGGGCCGGCGATGACGACGTGCTCGCCCATCTCCCCGATCTTCATTCGCACGCCTCGGTCTACGCCACCGTCGCAGGTTCGGCACTGATCGGCGCTGCCGAGGCCGGCGTCAGCGCCACCGGTGACGCCGCGGCGCCCGACACCGCCGACATCGCCCGCAAGATGGCCGAGGCGATCTGTGTTCCGCTGCGCGATCGTTTCGAGAATGCCCGCGAAGGAGCAGACGGCGACCCCGACGAGCTCGATACGCGGTTGCGTGCCTGCTATCGCGAGTGGAAGACCACGGTGTTGCCCGACGTGGGCGAGGATGCGCTCGTCGCCGCCTGGTCGGCCGGGGTGGTTGCCGCGACTCCCGACGGCTGCGGATTGCGATGGCTGGTGGCGCCGGGATCGGCACCGTGTCCCGACGCAGAGGACAACGCCCTCGAAGGTGTGATCGAAGCCGGAGCCTCGTTCCCGACCGGCGACGCGTTCCCTCCTGCCCACCCCGGGTGCCGATGCCTGGTGGTGCCGATCACGGAATAGGCTCGCCCGGACATGCGAGCCACGACCGACCTCCCACGTGAACCGCGACGACGCACCCGAACCGGGCGTGGCCGAACCTGGCTGATCGCCGGCGGCGTTCTGCTGTTCATCCTGCTCACGTCGCTGCGCGGCATCGCGGGGTTCTACACCGACTTCCTCTGGTTCGAGTCGCTCGGCTTCGAAGGAGTCTTCACCGGCGTGCTCGGTGCGAAGATCGCCCTTGCGGTGATCTTCATCGGCCTCTTCTTCGTCGCGATGTGGGTCAACCTCCTGATCGCCGACCGCATCGCCCCCAAGTTCCGTCCGCCGGGCCCCGAAGAAGAGATGATCGAGCGGTTCGAAGAGCTGGTCGGCGAGCGACAGGGTCTGCTGCGAGTCCTCATCTCGCTGTTCTTCGCTCTGACCGTCGGCGTCGGCGCATCGGATCAGTGGGAGGAGTGGATCCTGTTCACCAACGGTTCGGACTTCGGGATCAACGACCCGCAGTTCGGTACCGACATCGGCTTCTACGTGTTCCGCCTTCCGTTCCTCAGCTTCGTCGCCGGTTGGGCCTTCGCCGCCCTCCTGATCATCTTGATCGTGACGAGCGTCGCCCACTACCTCAACGGCGGGATCCGGGTGCAGGCGCCCGGTCCCCGGGTCACCAGTCAGGTCAAGGCACACCTGTCGGTCCTGCTCGGACTGTTGGCCCTGGTCCGTGCGGTCGGCTACTGGCTCCAGCGCTTCGAACTCACCGTGTCGACCCGTGGCACCGTCGACGGTGCCACCTACACCGACGTGAACGCGCAGCTCCCGGCGATCCAGCTGCTCCTGCTCATCAGCATCGCGAGCTTCGGGCTGTTCATCGTCAACATCTGGCGCCGAGGATGGGTGCTCCCGGTACTCGGTGTCGGGCTGTGGGCGCTCGTCGCCGTGGTCGCAGGTGGCATCTACCCGCAGTTCGTGCAGCGTTTCCAGGTCGAACCTTCCGAGCTCTCACGAGAGTCGCCGTTCATCGACGAGAACATCGAGGCCACCCGGTTCGCCATGGGGCTCGACGAGGTCGAGACCGAGCGTTACCCCTACATCCGCGATGTGGGGTCCATCGACCTGACCAACGATGCCCCGACGGTCGCCAACATCCGGCTGTGGGACCCCAACGCCAGCATCCTCGGCAAGACGTACCAGCAGCTCCAGGCCACCCGCGACTACTACGTCATCAACGATGTCGATGTCGATCGCTACCAGATCGACGGTCAGGAGACCCAGGTCGTGTTGTCGGTCCGCGACCTGCAGACCAGCGGTGTCCCACAGAAGTCGTGGGAGGCCGAGCACCTCGTCTTCACTCACGGCCACGGCGTGGTCGTCGCCAGCTCGAACGCAAAGACGGCCGGTGGTCGCCCTGACTTCTTCGTGAGTGACGTGCCGGCGACCGTCGACGAGGACAAGCTCGACGTCCTGGGCCTCGACAACCCCGCGGTCTACTTCGGCGAGGAGCTGAGCGGCTACGTGGTGACGGGCTCGACCCGCGAAGAGCTCGACTATCAAGACGAAGAAGAGACCGTGTTCACGCGGTACGACGGTGCCGACGGTGTGAGCATCGGGTCGCTGCCCCGCAAGGCGGCGTTCGCTCTGCGGTTCGGCGACATCAACCCGCTGATCTCCGACACGATCACCGGTGAGAGCAAGATCCACTACATCCGCGACGTCAAGGAGCGGGTGTCGAGCCTCGCGCCGTTCCTGCACTTCGACAACGACCCGTACCCGGTGGTCCACGAGGGCCGGATCGTCTGGATCATGGATGCCTACACCACCTCCGACAAGTACCCCTATGCGCAGCGAGCCGACGTCAGCGACCTGCCGGGCGGTAGCGGCCTCGATCACCGGTTCAACTACGTGCGCAACTCGGTGAAAGCCGTGGTCGACGCCTACGACGGCACGGTCGACTTCTACGTGATCGATGAGGAGGACCCGATCATCAACGCTTACCGAGGCGCCTTCCCCGAGCTCTTCGCCGACTTCGCCGACATGCCCGAGAACCTCAAGGCGCACCTGCGGTACCCCGAGGAGCTGTTCCGCGTCCAGACCAACATGTGGGCCCGCTACCACCTCACCGAGGCACAGGACTTCTACAACAACAACGACGCTTGGGAGGTCAGTGCCGATCCGGGAACCGAAGGCGCGCAGGGCCAGACCCAGACGACCGATGCCCAGACCGGCGAGGTCACCTCGACCCGGGCGGCCCGCATCGACCCGTACTACCTCCAGATCCAGCTTCCCGGGACCGACCAGCTCGACTTCGCCATCACGCGGCCCTTCGCACCCTTCTCGGACAGCGGAGGCCGACCCCAGCTGACCGCGCTGATGACGGCCTCGTCGGATCCGGGCACCTATGGGCAGCTTCGCGTCCTCGAGATGCCCCCTGGAAACCTCCCCGACGGCCCGACCGCCATCGAGGGCA
>DATKWD010000080.1:0-2043 GCA_035529695.1 Acidimicrobiales bacterium
CAACACCGGTGAGATCAAGGAACAGACCGTCTTCATGGGCGACTTCCCGATCATGACCGACAAGGGCACGTTCATCGTCAACGGCACCGAGCGCGTCGTCGTGTCGCAGCTGGTCCGCAGCCCCGGCGTCATCTTCGAGCCCGGTGAGCGCTTCCGCCTCCGCAACCTCACCAAGCACCAGCTCGTCAAGGGCACGATCCACCCGTACCGCGGTGAGTGGATGGAGTTCGACGTCGAGCACAAGCCCGGCAAGGACGTCACCGCCGGCACCCGTGTCGCCCGCAAGCGTCGCCTCGGCATCTTCACGATGCTGCGTGCGCTCGGTTACGACGAGGAGAACGCCCCCGGTTTCCTCGACCGCTTCGTCGCCCACTTCGACTTCCTCGAGGGCCAGTGGGACAAGGAGCGCGACATCGCGCCGACCCAGGACGAGGCACTCGTCGAGATCTACAAGCGCGCACGCCCGGGCGAGCCGCCCACGGTCGAGTCGGCCAAGGCCTACTTCCGTAACGCGTTCTTCGAGAGCCGTCGCTACGACCTCTCCCGAGTCGGTCGCTACAAGCTCAACCGCAAGCTCGGCGACGAGGTCGCCCAGCTCGGCGCGCTGTTCGGTCTCGACGGTGCGGTCAACTCCGAGGGCGAGCCGCTTCTCGACTACCCCGACGAGAACCAGAACGTGCTCAGCCGGTGCGAAGTGCTCGCATCGATCACCTACATGCTCCACCTCGTCAAGCAGGAGCCCGGCTACCGCCTCGACGACCAGGACCACTTCGCGAACCGCCGTATCCGCTCGGTCGGCGAATTGATCCAGAACCAGGTGCGCATCGGCCTCAGCCGCATGGAGCGCGTCGTCCGTGAGCGCATGACGACCCAGGACGTCGAGGCGATCACGCCGCAGACCCTGATCAACATCCGCCCGGTCGTCGCGGCGATCAAGGAGTTCTTCGGAACGTCGCAGTTGTCGCAGTTCATGGACCAGGTCAACCCGCTGTCGGGCCTCACCCACCGTCGCCGCCTGTCGGCGCTCGGCCCGGGTGGTCTGTCACGCGAGCGCGCCGGCTTCGAAGTGCGCGACGTGCACTTCAGCCACTACGGCCGCATGTGCCCGATCGAGACGCCGGAGGGCCCGAACATCGGCCTGATCGGCGGTCTGTCGACGTACGCCCGCGTCAACGAGTTCGGCTTCATCGAGAGCCCGTACCGCGAGGTCAAGGACGGCAAGGTCACCGGCAAGATCGTGTACATGGCCGCCGACGAGGAGGAGAACTATGTCGTCGCCCAGGCCAACACGCCGCTGAAGGAAGATGGCAGCATCCGCGACGAGCGCACCCTCGTGCGCCGCTCGCCGCAGGCCGCCAGCCTCGAGGACCTCCGCAAGATGCTCGAGGCCGAGAGCTTCTTCGGCGCCACGACCGACATCGGTTACGTGCCGCCCGAGGAAGTCGACTTCATCGACGTGTCGCCGAAGCAGATCGTCTCGGTCGCCACCGCGCTCATCCCGTTCCTCGAGCACGACGACGCCAACCGCGCCCTGATGGGCGCGAACATGCAGCGCCAGGCCGTGCCGTTGGTGCGCGCCGAGGCGCCGTACATCGGCACCGGTATCGAGAACCGCGCCGCCCGCGACGCGGCCGACCTGATCCAGGCGATCGACGACGGCGAGATCACCGAAGTCTCCGGCGAGTCGATCACGGTCCAGTACAAGACCGAGGGCAAGCGGGTCTACCGCCTCGCGAAGTTCCGCCGGTCGAACCAGGACACCTGCATCAACCAGCGTCCCCGCGTGGTCGAGGGCGACAAGGTCACCAAGGGCTCGATCATCGCGGACGGTCCGTCGACCGACGAGGGCGAGCTCGCACTCGGCAAGAACCTGCTCGTCGCGTTCATGCCGTGGGAGGGCTACAACTTCGAGGACGCGATCATCCTGTCCGAGCGACTGGTGAAGGACGACGTGCTCACGTCGATCCACATCAAGGAGCACGAGGTCGACGCCCGCGACACCAAGCTCGGCCCGGAGGAGATCTCGCGGGACATCCCGAACCT
>DATKWD010000081.1:0-39552 GCA_035529695.1 Acidimicrobiales bacterium
GAGTGGGGCCTGTCGGTGCAGCACGTCGTGTGCCACACCGTCCGAGACGCGGCTGCGATCCTCGACGTCTCGGCGATCCCGACGCTGGGCGATGGCGTCATCGCTCCCGATCACGGACGACCGTACGCCGACCAGGTCGGCCTCGACTCCGGCTCACTTCGCATCGGCTTCTGGTCCGATGCTCCTCAACCCGCGCTCCGGCTCGATCCCACCTGCCGGTCGGCGGTGGAGGAGACGGCACGTCGGCTGGCAGCTCTGGGTCATGACGTGACCCAGAGCCACCCCGCCAACCTCGACGACGAGGAGATCGCGGCGAGCTTCACCGCCATCTGGATGTCGGGTGCGCAGGCGTCGCTCGTGCGGATCGGAGAGATGCTCGGTCGGCCCGTGACGGCGCACGACGTCGAGCCGGCGTCCTGGTTCATGGCAGAGGCGGCCGCCGGAGTCTCCGGACTCGATCTGATGCAGGCGCAGAACGCCATGCACGTCTACCGGCGCGGTATGGCCGAGTGGTGGGAATCCGGCTTCGACGTGCTCGTCACACCGACCACCTGTATGCCGGCTCCTCGCCTCGGTGAGCTGACCCCGACTCCCGACGACCCGCTCCGTGGCCTCACCGCCTCGATCCCGTATGCCGCATACACGTCGCCGTTCAACGTGACCGGCCAGCCTGCGATCTCGCTCCCGCTCGCGCAGACCCCCGGAGGACTCCCGGTCGGCGTCCAGCTCGTCGCCGCCTACGGCCGAGAAGACGTGCTGCTCCAGGTCGCCGCGCAGCTCGAGGCGAGTGAAGCCTTCGTGAACGGAACTCCTCTCGTCCACGCGAGTTGACCGGCCTCGGTCTCGATAGCGTTGTCGGTCTCCACGCCGACCTTCCCGAGGAGCAGCCATGACCGCACCCGAACTGCCGCAGTCCCCCAAGTGGAGGGGCATCAATCATCTCGCTCTGGTGACACCGGACATGGACGCCACCGTGCGGTTCTATGCGGGCGTGCTCGACATGCCACTGGTGATGACGCTGATGGCGGGACCCATGAGGCACTACTTCTTCGAGATGTCGCCCCACAACACCGTGGCGTTCTTCGAGGTCGAGGGTGCCGAGACCTTCGAGAAGGGGGCGGGGTCCCCTGCTCCGTATCCGGTCCAGCTCGATCATTTGTCGTTCGACGTGCCCGATCTCGAATCGCTCGAAGTCCTGCGCACGCGGCTCACCGCCGCCGGGTCCGACGTGACCGAAGTGGTCGACCACGAGGTGATGAAGTCGGTCTACTTCACCGATCCCAACGGCATTGCGCTCGAAGCGAGCGTCTGGATCGAAGACGGGACCGGCCGCGAGTTCGATCCGACCGACGCGTCGGTGTTCGCTGACCCCGACCCGGTTCCCGCGGTCGCCGAGCTCGCAGCCGGAGGGCTCTCGCACCTGCCGAAGACCCACCTCGTCTGAACCTTCGGCTGCGCCGCGCGAGACTCTGCGGATGGCAACCGAGCAGTGGGATGCGATCGTCATCGGCTCCGGCCCAGGCGGCCTCACCACGGCTGCGTGCCTGGGGGCCGCCGGTCGGCGGGTGCTGGTGCTCGAGCGACACGACGTCGCCGGGGGCAACAGCCAGGTGTTTCGACGACATCACGGCAATGACTGGTACGAGTTCGACGTCGGGGTGCATTACATCGGGGAGTGCGGCTCGGGTGAGCTGTTCACCAACATCTTCCACGGTCTCGGCCTGGGTGACCGGATGCAGTTCCGTCCGTTGGACCGTGACGGGTTCGACACCCTCCGCTTTCCCGACTTCACGTTTCGGGTCCCGGCCGGCTGGGAC
Organism: Acidimicrobiales bacterium; assembly: GCA_035529695.1. Classification (GTDB taxonomy): domain Bacteria; phylum Actinomycetota; class Acidimicrobiia; order Acidimicrobiales; family Salinilacustritrichaceae; genus DATKWD01. The sequence continues at coordinate 1,818 of DATKWD010000081.1, forward strand.
GAGTACGAGCGACGTCTCGTCGAACAGTTCCCCAACGACCGTGCGGCTATCGAACGTTGCCTGAAGGTGCTGCGTACCGTGTTCGAGGAGAGCCGGATGATGTTCGGCGAGGACCGTCCGACATTCGACTTGTGGGCCATGCGTCCGTTGTCCGAGCTGTTCGACGAGAGCGAGCTGTCGGCCGAGCCGAGAGCGGTGCTCGATCACTGGTCAGGGCTCTATGCCGGCGGACCGAAGCAGACCGCGACGATCATGCACGCAGGCATCATCGGCCACTACATGAACGGGGCGTACTACCCCGAGGGCGGGGGTCAGATGATCGCTGCCAGGCTGTTGCAGGTCATCGAGGCCACCGGCGGCGAGGTGCGCACCCTGGCTCCCGTCGAGCGCATCGTCATCGAGGACGGCGCGGCGACCGGCGTCCTGCTCGAGGACGGTGACCTGCTGGCCGCGCCCGTCGTCGTGAGCAACGCGGACTACCGACGCACGATCGACCACCTCGTCGGACACGATCAGGTTGCTCCGGGGACGGCGGTCTGGGCTGACGAGGCCAAGATGACCCTCGGGCTCGTGTGCGTCTACGTGGTGGTCGACAAGGTGCTCGAAGGACCGAACACGAACTACTTCGTGTTCCCCGACTACCGCACCGACGAGCTCTACGAAGAGCTCGACCGTGGCTGCCTGCCCGATGGCGAAGTGCCGTTCGCGTACGTGGCGCTCGCATCGCGGAAGGATCCCGGCAACGCCGAGCTGTGCCCTCCGGGTCACACCAACTTCCAGATCATGACGCTGTCACCTCGGGGTCACGAGTACTGGGGCGTCGAGGACGGGCCGGCCGACGGCGGGAGCTACCGCCGCAACGAGGTCTACCGAGAACGCAAGGAGGATCTCACCAACCGCCTGGTCGACGCGGCCGAGACCGTGCTCGGCCCGCTTCGAGACCACATCGTCCACGTCGAGATGGCGACGACCTTGTCGCACGAGCGCTATACGCACAGCACCGGTGGGACGAGTTACGGCTACATGCACTCGCCGGAGCAGGTGGGGCGGAACCGCCCCGCGCACCGCACCGAGATCGACGGACTCTGGGTCGTCGGCGCCAACACCGTCAGCGGCCACGGCATCGCCGGTGCGATGAGTGGGGGCGTGAACTGTGCGGGCGACATCCTCGAACGGCCGCTCATCGTCGAGCTGTTCATGGGTGAGCAGCTGATCGACCCGGCGGCGATTCCCGCCGATCCCGCCGACTTCGACCCGCTCGAGTACTGCCGCGGCGAGAAGCTCCGTGCCAAACGCGCCGAGCGCGTGCAGTCGCTGCGCGCGCGCCGTGACTCCGGCGAGCCGATTCCGTCCCCCCGTTGACCAGGAGTCGACCATGACCGAACCGATGAAGTCCGCCGACATCCTCGTGGGCGCCCTGGCCGGACAGGTGCTCGGACCAGGGTTGGTCGTCCTGCCCGGCCAGGGGAACTCGTTGTCCATCGAGACCGACGCAGGGGTCGTCGTCATCGACGCGAGCGGCCCCCGGCATGCCGACGGCATGATCGAAACGCTGCGACAGCACACCGATGCTCCGGTGCATGCCATCGTCTACAGCCACGGGCATCACGGCTACAACGCCTCGGTCGACGTGTGGCAGCGGCACAACGAAGGCCGGGGAGATCCGCCCATCAGGCTCGTCGCCCACGAGAACCTCGTGGCTCGCTACCGGCGCTACCGCGAGACCGACGAGCTGCAACGGCGCATGTCGTCGGTCCAGTTCCCCAGCCTGGATCCGATCCCCCTCGACATCCTCGCCCTCGGCATGACGTTGCACGACCCGACCGAGACGTTCGGCGACCACATGACGCTGGTCGATGGCGCACGCCGGGTCGAGCTGATCTGGGCGCCGTCAGAGGTCGACGATGCCTTGGCGGTGTGGTTGCCCGACGATGGTCTGCTCTGCGGCGGTGCGGTGACGCCAGGTTTCTCGATCCCGAACATCGGAACCCCGCTGCGGACCCAGCGGTTCACCATCCGCTGGGCCGAGACGCTCGAGAAGCTCGACTCGCTCGGTGCCACGCGACTCATGACCGAATTCGGTCCGCTCGTGGAGGGCGACGCGGTCTCCGAGCAGCTGACGTCGGCGGCAGAGGCACTGCGCTGGCTTCGGGACGAGGTCGTTCGTCGCATGAACGCCGGGATGAGCGAAGCCGAGATCCTGGCCGACATGACCTACCCCGAGCGGCTCTTCGACCAACCCTGGATGCTCCCGTTGTACGGCGCGCCCGACTACATCGTGCGCGATCTGTACCGCGAGGAGAACGGCTGGTGGGACCGCAACCCGACCACGCTGCACCCCGCGCCGCCCGCCGCGGCAGCAGCTGCGGTGCGCTCGGTGATCGCCGATCCGGCCGCAGTGGTCGCGCGAGCGCGCGAGCTTGCCGATGCGGGCGACACACAACTCGCGCTCCATGTCATCGACCTGCTGGCGTTGGGTGAGGGCGATGAGCCCGAGCTCGTCGAAGCTCGCTCGCTCAAGGCCGAGCTGTGCCGAAAGCGCGCAAGGGAGGTCGACCCCTTCGTGTCGAAGTCGTGCTACCGATCGACCGCCAGCCTGCTCGACCGTGGCCACCTCAGCTGGACCGGCCTGATCTGACGACGTGAGGGCGATGACCCCGGGGCGGCGTGATCTCCGGCTCCCACTAGCGTGATCGCCGGGCTGCAACGGGAGACCAAATGAGCGACCAGGACGGTTCGGTTCCGCGTCCGACCCGGCCTGCCGCTGAGGCTCCGCCAGGTCGGATGCCGCGCCGGGCGCTCAACCGCGCGGCCGTCCTCCTGCTCACGGCGATTTCGTTCTACTTCGTGGGTCCGAGCGTCTTGGAGGTCTTCTCGTCCTGGGACCAGGTCTCGCAGCTCGACCCCAGCTGGCTCGTGCTCACCGCGGCGTGTCAGGTCGTGGCCTTCTGGTTCCTGTGGTCGCTCCAACGACTGGTTCTTCGCACCACTCGCTGGCTCCCGGTCATCACTTCGCAGCTCGCCGGCAACGCGTTCAGCCGGGTGCTGCCCGGGGGCGCGGCGACCGGTGTGGCAACCCAATACCGTCTGCTCCGGTCGGCGGGCATATCGACCGCCACCGCAGGCTCGGGCATGACCGCAGCGGGGCTCCTCCAGTTGGGCACGACCTTGGCGTTGCCGGTGATCGCGCTCCCGGCGGTCATCGTCGGGGGCCCCGCGCCGAAGAGCCTTCTCAACGCAGCGTGGATCGGTGCGGGGTTCTTCGTCCTGCTGTCGGCGTTGGCTGTTGCGGTGATCGCCGATGATCGGCCGCTCACGTGGGTGGGTCGGGGATTCGATGGACTGCGCCGACGGGCCGGACGCTCGATCGAGACTCCCACGGCGCAGGGGCTACTGAGCGAACGGACCGAATTGAAGAGCGCACTCGGTGAGGGCTGGCGCAAAGCGACGATCGATGCGGTCGGTCGGGCGGCGTTCGACTTCTTCACGTTGCTGGCGGCGCTGGCGGCGTTCGGCTCGAACGCTCGACCGTCGCTCGTGCTGCTCGCGTTTGCCAGCGCGCAGCTGCTCGGGATGATTCCGTTGACACCAGGCGGGGTCGGCTTCGTCGAGGCCGGACTGACGGGCATGCTCACGCTGGCGGGCGTGTCGCCGGGTGACGCGGTCAGCGCGGCGCTCGTCTACCGGCTGATGTCGTTCTGGATCCCCATCCCCGTCGGGCTGGCGGCCGGTTTCGTGCACCAACGGCGGTACCGGAACGGATCGTCGGTCGCCTGAATCGTTCTGCGAGTGGGGCGCCGCCGGGGCAAACGGCCCGTAGGATGGTCGACCAACCCGTAGAGCCGATCGGCCATCATGACCCACAACGCCAACTTCAGCCTCGAGGACGTGGGCATCGTCGCCCTCGAGGCCTGTGAAGCACCCATCGTCGTCACCTCCGAAGAGGTCGACGAACGGCTCGCTCCGTTCTACGAGCGGACCGACGGCAAGCCCGGCTTGCTCGAATCACTTGCCGGCATCCGAGAGCGGCGCATGTGGCCCCCGGACGTCTCGTTCACCGACGCTGCAGCATTGGCCGGCGAAAAGGCCATCGTCGCCTCGGGTCTCGACCGCTCGAAGATCGGCCTGCTCGTCGACACCAGCGTGTGCCGGGCGCGACTCGAACCGTCGAGTGCGGTGTCAGTGCACGATCGCCTGGGTCTTTCATCGACGTGCCTGAACTTCGACCTGGTCAACGCCTGCCTCGGGTTCGTCAACGCGATGCAACTCGCCGGCATCATGATCGACGCGGGTCAGATCGATTATGCGCTGATCGTCGACGGTGAGGGCACACGCGAGGTCTACGACAACACCATCAACCGGCTGAACGAGACCGGCGAGGGACTGGCCGACATCATCGCCAACTTCGCGACGCTGACGCTCGGCTCGGGCGCAGCGGCGATGGTGCTCGGCCGCCAGTCCGAGAATCCCGGCAGCCATCGGGTCGTCGGCGGCTTCTTCCGAGCGGCCACCGAACACCATGAGCTCTGCGTCGGCGGGCTCGAGGGCATGACGACCGACACCCGCGGTCTGCTCGATGCCGGGACCGAGTTGGTCAAGATCGCCTGGTCCGAGGCCGGAGCGGGCGACGCCTGGGGCGGCCGTGACCGCTACATCCTCCACCAGGTGTCCGAGGTGCACACGAACGCGGTGCTCGACGTGCTCGGCATCGACCCCGACAAGGTCCCCAAGACCTTCCCGCACTACGGCAACATCGGACCGGCTGCCATCCCGATCACCTTGGCCTCGGTGGCCGACACGCTGGCGACGGGCGATTCGGTGCTCTGCCTCGGGATCGGTTCCGGCCTGAACGCCGGCCTCATCGAACTCGCGTGGTAGCCGAGCCGCACACGGCGGCAGCGCAGCTCCCTCCGAGCGGTCTCGACGGTCTCGCCCCCGGATGGTCGAAGCTGGTTCCGGTCGCGGACCCCGATGGGGTCGAGCGAACCTGGCACGTCCTCGACAACGACGCGTCCGATCCGCACCTGACGCTGCTGTGCGTGCACGGGAACCCCTCGTGGTCCTATCTGTTTCGGGGGCTCCTGGCTCGAGTTCCGGACGGGGTTCGCGTGGTTGCGGTCGATCAACTCGAGATGGGCTTCTCCGAGAGGAGCGGCACGCTGCGGCGGCTCTCGACTCGGGTCGACGACCTCGGCCGATTGACCGAGGCGATGGGCATCGACGGACCGGTCGTGACGGTCGCGCACGACTGGGGAGGACCGATCTCGCTCGGCTGGGCCGAGGGTCACCTCGACCAACTGGTGGGCGTGGTGCTGATGAACACGGCGGTCCACCAGCCCGCTGGATCTCCCGTTCCGAGTCTCATCCGCGTGGTCCGGTCGAGACCGTTGCTGCGCAACGTCACGGTCGCCTCGACGGCGTTCATCCGTGGCGCGTTCGACATGTCACGGCCCCGCCCGCCCGCCGCAGTTCGTGAGGGGTTGCTCGCCCCGTACCTCACGGCTGCGCGCCGCACCGCCATCGGCGAGTTCGTCGCCGACATCCCACTCTCGCCCGAGCACCCGAGCGCAGCAACCCTCGATGCCATCGCCGCCGGGCTCGATGACCTCAGCGAGGTCCCGGTGCTGCTGCTGTGGGGAGCCAAGGACAAGGTCTTCTCCGATCTCTACCTTCACGACCTCGAGCGTCGCCTTCCGCACGCCGACGTGCATCGCTACCCCGACGCTGCGCACTTCGTGTCCGAGGACGTCGACGCGATCGGCGCCGTCGTCGACTGGATCGGGGACCTCGGTGCGAACGCGTCACCACCAGCTCGCGACGCCCCCCGCTCGACGCTGGCCGACACCCGCTCGGGGCTCGGCGACAAGCTGGCGATCGTCGAGATGACCGATGAGGGCCGCGCCGTCGAGTTCGACGAGTACGGGCGCCTCGTCGAGAGCACCGCAGCAGGCCTCGACCTGGCAGGCATCCACCGAGGCGATCGAGTCGCGCTCATGATCCCGCCGGGCGTCGAGCTCGCGGTGTCGCTTCATGCCTGCTGGCGAGTCGGTGCCGTGATCGTCCTGATCGACTCGGGCCTCGGTCCTGCGGGAATGCACGCGGCCATCAAGGCGGCCGACCCCGACCACCTGCTCGGCATCCCGAAGGCGCTCGTTGCCGCCCGAACCCTGCGCTGGCCGGGGAAGAAGATCTCGACGACGCCGATGTCACCGACGCAGCGACGGGTGCTCGGCGTGAGCGACGACCTCGAGTCGCTCCGCATCGACGGGGGCACGTTGGCACCGGTGCCGGCGGTCACCGAGGTCGCCGCCGTGGTCTTCACCTCGGGGTCGACCGGCCCATCGAAGGGGGTCGTCTACACCCACGGACAGCTCGAGGCGCAGCGCGACGTCCTCGCCGGCCTCTACGACATCACGACCGACGACCGTCTCGTGGCCGCGTTCGCACCGTTTGCTCTGTACGGCCCCGCGATGGGAATCACCTCGGTCGTGCCCGACATGGACGTCGCCGCTCCTGGCACCCTGACGGCCGCCGCACTCGGCGATGCGGCCGTCCGCGCGGACGCCACCTTGGTCTTCGCCTCTCCGGCAGCCCTCGCCAACGTGGTTCGCACCGCGGCCGAGCTCACCGCGCAGCACCGAGCCGCCTTCGGGCGGGTGCGTCTGCTGTTGTCCGCCGGTGCGCCGGTGCGGGCGTCGCTGCTCCGTGCCGCAGCGGACCTGTTCCCCAACGCAACGGCACACACGCCCTATGGCATGACCGAGTGTCTCCCCGTCGCCGACATCGACCTCGCCGACATCGAAGCCGCCTCAGGGGGCGATGGGGTGTGCGTCGGCACACCGGTGACTGGGGTCGAGGTCAAGATCCGCCCGCTGAACGAGGAAGGGCACGCGACCGGCGACCTCACCGACGAGCCAGATGTCGTGGGCGAAGTCGTCGTGAAGGCGGCCCACGCCCGGGCCGGCTACGACCGGCTGTGGCACACCGAGTTCGCAGCGTCGCATCCACCCGGGTGGCACGCGTCGGGCGATGTCGGACACCTCGATGCGGCCGGCCGGCTCTGGATCGGTGGTCGCCTGGGTCACGTCATGACGACCTCCGACGGGCCGGTTGCCCCGGTGCGGATCGAGCAGGCCATCGAGGGTGTGGCCGGGGTCGTGCTCGCCGCTGCGGTGGGTGTGGGTCCGCCCGGCGTGCAACAGATCGTGGCGGTCGTCGAACCGATTGCGCCTGAAAGGACCGCCCGACTGGCGCCGCTCGCCCTCGTCGATGCCGTCCGGGCTGCCGTCGACGTCGACATCGCCGCCGTCTTCGCGGTGCCCGAGTTGCCGGTCGATCGCCGCCACAACTCCAAGATCGACCGCACCCGCGTGGCCGCATGGGCCACCGAGGCGCTCGCCGGCGGGAGACTCCGCAGGTTGTGAGAGTCCTCGTCACCGGTGCGTCGAGCATGATCGGCCGCCACACCGTTTCGCGGCTGGTGGCCCGAGGCGATGTGGTCACCACGCTGCAGCGCCATCCCAGCGGTCTCGACGGCGTGTCAGAGGTCGGCGGTTCCATCACCGACCGCGACACGGTGTCGGACGCATGCCAGGGGCAGCACGCGGTCATCCACCTGGCGGCCAAGGTCGGTGTCACCGGTCCGTGGGAGGCGTTCGAGGACACGAACGTCCGGGGTACCACGGTCGTCGTCGACGAGGCTCGGGAGGCCGGCGTCGGTGCTTTCATCCACGTGTCGTCACCTTCGGTCGCCCATGCGGGTGGCGCGCTGATCGGCGAGGGTGCGGCCACTGCCGATCCGACGGTGACCAGCGGCCACTACGCAACGAGCAAGGCCATGGCCGAGGTCGAAGCGCTGCGGGCCACGTCGGCGGCGATGCCGATCGTCGCCATTCGGCCCCATCTCGTGTGGGGTCCGGGTGACACGCAGCTCATCGGTCGCATCGTCGAGCGGGCACGAGCCGGTCGCCTCGCGTTCGTCGGCCCGGGAACTGCGTTGATCGACACGACCTGGGTCGACAACGCTGCTGACGCACTCGTGGCCGCGGTCGATCGCGCGGCAGGGCTCGGCGGTCGGGCCTTCGTCGTGTCCAATGGCGAGCCGCGCACCGTGCACGAACTCGTCACCCGAATCCTCGCGGCGGCCGGTATCGAGACGACGCTCCGCCACGTGCCGATCCAGATCGCGATGGCGGGCGGCTCGGTCGCCGAGCGCATCTGGGAACGCACCGGGCGCGACGACGATCCGCCGATGACGAGATTCCTCGCCGAGCAGCTCTCGACCGCTCACTGGTTCGATCAACGCGAGACCCGCGGAGCCCTCGGCTGGGAGCCAGTCGTGACGCTCGACGAGGGATTTCGCGACCTGGCGGCGTGGTTCGCCTCGCCCGCCGGCCGGCCCTGAGCGAATCATGACCGAGCGTTGCATCATCGATTCCGGCTGGCAGACTTGGACATGACCGAGGTGCAGGAGACGCAGCTGCCCGGGGTGGGGGTGCGTCACGACTTCGAGACCGAGACCGGCCAGCGGGTCGGGGTCGTGGTGCATCGGGATGGACGACGCGAGGTCCTCGTCTATGACACCGATGATCCCGACGCGTGCTCGTCGCTGCTGGAGTTGTCGTCGAGCGACACCCGCACCGTTGCCGAACTGCTTGGCGCCAGCCAGGTCACCGAGGCCGTGGCCGCCGTGCAGCAGGACATCGAAGGTCTCGCCATCGAGTGGTTCACCCTGGGCGCATCGTCGCCCGCGGTCGGTGCCACGATTCGCGACGGGGAGTACCGCTCCCGAACGGGTGTCTCGGTCGTTGCGGTGATCCGGGGGGATGAGTCGGTGCCGGCGCCCGCACCCGACTTCATGTTCGGCGAGGGCGACATCGCTGTCGCCGTGGGCACGCTCGAGGGACTGGCCAGACTCCGCACGCTCCTGTCTTCATAGCGGCATGGGTCAGTCGTGCTAGCCGCCGGCAGCGCCGAGGCCGCCCTGGCTTTCATCGAGATCGGTGCCGTCGCCCTGGGGCTGGCACTGCTGGCTCGGTTGGCCGGCCGCCTCGGCATCACGGCGGTCCCGCTCTATCTGATCGCGGGGCTGGCTCTTGGCGACGGCGGCCTCGTGCAGTTGGACGTGACCGAGTCGTTCATCTCGCTCGTGGCGGAGATCGGCGTCCTCTTGCTTCTGTTCACCCTGGGGCTCGAGTACTCCGACGTCGAACTGCGTGAGGGCCTGCGGACCGGTCTGTTGACGGGCGTCGTCGACATGGCGCTCAACTCGCTTCCAGGGGTCGCCGTCGGGTTGATGCTCGGATGGTCACCGCTTGCCGCGGTCCTGCTCGGCGGCGCGACCTGGATCAGCTCGTCCGGGGTCGTGGCGAAGGTGCTCAGTGATCTCGGGAGAATCGGCTACCGAGAGACCCCGGCGATCCTGAACCTGCTGGTGATCGAGGATCTGGCGATGGCGGTCTACCTCCCCGTCGTGGCGGCGCTCATCGTCGGCGGGTCCCCGGCTTCGACCGCGGTCAGCGTGGTGGTGGCGGTCGTCGCGGTCATGGTCATCCTGGCGTTGGCCCTGCGCTTCGGCCGGCGGTTCAGCGACACGCTGCTGGGCGGATCCGACGAGTCGCTGCTGCTGGCAGTCTTCGGCGTGACGCTGCTCGTTGCCGGGGTCGCGCAGCAGTTCGAGGTCTCGGGTGCGATCGGGGCATTCCTCGTGGGGCTCGCGCTGTCGGGGAAGGCCGAAGCGCGCGCCATGACCCTGATCTCACCGCTCCGCGACCTCTTCGCTGCGATCTTCTTCCTCTTCTTCTCGTTCCAGGTCGATCCGGCCGATCTCGTCGGCGTGCTCGGAGCGGCGATCGGCTTGGCGCTCGTGACCACCCTGACCAAGATCGTCACCGGCTGGGTGGCCGCGAAACGCGTCGGGGCGGGTCCGAAGGGTCGGATGCGGGCCGGGACCACACTTGTCGCCCGTGGCGAGTTCTCGATCGTGATCGCCGCGCTCGGCGCGGATCTGGTCGATGGCACCGAACTGGGTGCTTTGGTGGCGGCCTACGTGTTGCTGACCGCGATCCTGGGCCCGCTTCTCGCCAAGTTCGCCGACCGGATCCCGCTCCCGCCCCGATTGACTCGGCCGTCGGCGTCGCGTGGGCTCACTGCTGGGTCATGAGGCGGCGCATCTCGGCTTCGTCGTGCTGGAGCATCTCGCCCGACAGGTCGAACGTCACCCGATGGATGGTGCCGGTGAACCTGAACGGGATCCGGTAGCGGTCGGGCGCGACCGAGTCGAATGCTGCGTAGCCGCAGCTGAAGCCCACCGGTCCCATCCGCCCGGGCGTGGTGTGCGAGAACTCGGTGGCTCCGACGAGGCGGTCGTCGATGAACAACAACCCATGACCAGGTGGGCCGTGGCCTCGTCGGAAGTCGGGTTTGCCGGTCGGGACGAACTCGTACCGGAGGCGAACCTCGCCGGTGGGCACGGGCTCGATCGACGACACCGTGAACTGATCGATGGCCAGGTAGTTGTAGTGGTGATGCAGATGGCCGTCCTGGACGAACAACGCGTACCCGCCGTGCCGGCTGCCGTGTGAGACGAGGATCCCTTCGGCACCTTCGTCGGGAACGAGTACCTCCGCGGTGATGCTGTACGGACGGTTGTACGGCTTCGGGGAGGCACCGAAGTAGACCGGCGCGGCGTCGGGGTACCAGACCTGGCGATCGGTCGAGGCGGCGATCGTCGGCCGGGGGGTGAGCAGACGGCTGGCGCCCGCCCCTGCGAGCGGGAAGACGCCGTGGGTCTCGGCTTCTGCGTACCAGCGCTCGATCATCTCGCGGAGCTTCTCGGGTTCGGCGGCGGCGAGATCGGTCGTCTCGGTGGGGTCGTCGTCGAGCCGATAGAGCTCCCACCCGGATGCGTCGAGGTCCTCGAGCACCTCGGCGGTGAGCTCCATGCCGAAGTAGCGGCCGACCTCGGCCGCCTCGGCGAAGCTCGGTCCGGGGAACGGGCAGTTGGCCTTCCAGCCCTCGTGGTAGATGGAGCGGCTGCCGAACATCTCGAAGTACTGCGTGTGGTGGCCGGTCGGTGCTGTTGGATGGTCGAACGTGTGGGCGAAGCTGGTGCCATGGATGGCTGACTGGCTCGTGCCGGCGATCACCTCGGGAGCACTGATCCCGAGCGCATCGAGGATGGTGGGCATGATGTCGGTCACGTGGGCGTATTGGGTTCGGACCTCGCCGCTCGCCTCGATGCCTGCGGGCCACGACACGATGCACGGGTCGGTGATCCCGCCGCGGTAGGTCTCGCGCTTCCAACGGCGGAACGGCGTGTTGCCGGCCCAGGTCCATCCCCACGAGTAGTGCGGGTAGGTGTCGGGGCCACCCCAGTCGTCGAAGTGGGTCAGGTTGTCCTCGAGGGTCTCTTCGGCCCCGTTGAAGAACATCGCCTCGTTGAACGTGCCGTGCTCGCCGCCCTCGGCGCTGGCTCCGTTGTCCGACATGACCACGACGATGGTGTTGTCGAGTTCGCCGAGACCGTCGATGAAGTCGATCACCCGTCCGAGGTGATGGTCGGTCTGCTCGATGAAGGCGGCGTACACCTCCATCTGGCGGGCGTACATGCGACGCGCCATGGCCGACAGGCCGGCCCACGCAGGAACGTCCGGATCGCGCTCGGACAAGGTGGTGGTGTCGTCGACGACACCCAGCTCGCGCTGCCGCTCGAAGACCACCTGCCGGTACTCGTCCCACCCGCCGTCGAAACGACCTCGGTACTTCTCGATCCACCCGGGCTCGACGTGGTGGGGGGAGTGGCCTGCGCCAGGGGCGTAGTACAGGAGGAACGGTTTGTCGGGCGCGTGCACGTGCGCGTCCTTGACGAACTGGATCGCCTTGTCGGCCAGATCGATGTTCAGGTGGTAGCCCTCGTCGGGCGTGGAGGGGGGAGTGACCGAGTGGTTGTCGTGGGTGAGGTCGGGGAACCACTGGTCGGTCGATCCGGCCAGGAATCCGTAGAAGCGTTCGAACCCGCGACCCAGGGGCCACCGGTGGTACGGGCCCGCAGTCGTCGACTCGGTCGGCGGCGTGAGGTGCCACTTGCCGACCGCGAACGTGTTGAAGCCGTGTTCGAGCAGCATCTCGGAGAGGAAACCGTGCTCGGGTCCGATGAAGCAGTGGTGGGCGGGGTATCCGAGCGAGGTTTCGGTGATCGCCGACAGCCCGAGGCTGTGGTGGTTGCGGCCGGTGAGCAATGCGCCCCGGGTGGGCGTGCAGAGTGCGGTGGTGTGGAAGTTGGAGTAGCGAAGGCCGCGGTCGGCGAGCCGATCGAGGGTTGGCGTCTCGCACAGGCCCCCGAAGGCCGAGAACTGACCGAACCCGACGTCATCCCACAACACCACCACGACGTTCGGGGTGCCGACCGGGGCTCGGTTCGGGGCCGGCCAGGCCGGAGACGACTGATCGAGCGTCCGGCCGATGACCCCGCTGAACCCGTCCCGGGCCTCGTATTCCACGATCGGTTGCTGGCCTGCCACGAGTCCCCCTCGATCGGTGTCGGTTCCGATTGTGTCGCACCCGTCAGGCGGACGCCGGGTTCAGCGTTCGTCGCCGAGCCGCGGCTTGAGGTCGAGGACAGGTGTTCCGTCGATGGCCTCGAGCGCCGCGACCTTCACCCGGTTGCCGTCGACCTCGACCACTTTCGTGAGGTGCAGCCCGATGGGGTTGGGGCGAACTGGCGAGCGGACGCTGAAGACACCCGTCTCGGGCCGGCTGAGGTCACCCCGTGAGTGCACCAGCAGGATGTCTCGTTCGGCTTCGTGCAGCCAGGTGAGGACGAACAGGTCGGTCCCCGGCTGGATCCCCGTCAGGCCGTCGAGGTAGGCAGGCTCGAGCACGATCCACGCCGGAGGTGCGTCCTCGTCGGCCTGTTTCGGCGCGTCTGCCCGGTCGGTCAGCTCGGACTCGACCGTGCCGATCGGCCGCAGTTCGATCGGGTCGGGCATCAGGTCGAGGCCTGTGCGGCTTCGATCGCGTCGGCGAGTCCTTCCGGGTCGGCGACACTCACCCACAGGGTCGAGTGGTCCTTGAAGCCGATCACCTTCGGGATCTTCGTCGCGAACGCCAGGCAGAGACCCTCGCGGTGGTTGGTGCCGAAGGTCAGCCCGTCGTCGGCGAAGCTGAGCCGCAGCCCGACCGCGGTCCACCAACGGTGCGGGCCGGTGACGAGCGTGTGGTCGATGTTGTCGGCCGTGGTCTCGACGCGGCGACGGCCATAGGTCGCGATCACCCTGCCGTCGCTCGTGACGGTCACCCCGTCGCCGCTCGACACCCCCAGCGCCTTGAAGATCGGCGACCAACGGCGGTCGAGGTCGTACGGGAAGAAGTGCTCGGTCACAGCCGTGATCCTGTCAGGAACGGCGACTGGGCCACGCCCGGGACGAGATGGGTTGATGATGATGGACGCGGGACCAACGCCTCTTCCATCGACGGGTCGAGCGGGCGAGGCTCGAAGGATGACCGATGTCGAAGCGGCACCGACCGTCGACGCTCGCACCGGCCACGCCGGTTCGCGGGTCGATCTCGACGAGGTGACGAAGCGGTACACCGTGGGTGAGGTCGAGGTCACGGCCATCGAAGACATCAGCCTTCACGTCGATGAGGCCGCCTTCTTGGTGATTCTCGGCCCTTCGGGGTGTGGCAAGACCACGTTGTTGAACATGATCGGCGCCCTCGACACCCCGACGTCCGGCTCGGTCCGGGTCGCAGGTACCGATCTGACCGGAGCGTCACAGGCCGCTCGGGCCCAGGTTCGTCGGCACTCGGTCAGCTTCATCTTCCAGACCTTCAACCTCTTTCCCGCCCTCACCGCGTTCGAGAACGTGAAGTTCGGCGCCGATGCTGCCAAGCGTGCCGATGCCGACGTGCGGGCCACCGAGGCGCTCGAACGAGTCGGGCTCGCTGACCGGGTGCGCCACTTCCCCCACCAGTTGTCCGGCGGGGAACAGCAACGGGTTGCGATCGCCCGGGCCTTGGCGACCGGGAACCCGATCCTGTTGGCGGACGAGCCAACCGGCGAGCTCGACTTCCGCACCGGTGTCCAGATCCTCGAAGTCCTCGAAGAGCAGGCCCGGGCAGGCATGACGGTGCTGGTCGTGACCCACAATCGCGAGATCTCCCGCGTCGCCGATCGGGTGATCGAGCTGTCGAGCGGTCGGATCGTCGCTGACGGGCCGCCGCCGGGAGGCAAGGCGCGGATCCAGGACCTCCAGTGGTGAATCACGCGGTTCGCTCAGCGCGCTGGCTTTGGCTCCGCTGGTCTTGGCGCGATCTGCGGCGCCACTGGGTTGCGGTGGCTGCCATCGCGCTGGTGCTGGCCATCGGTGTCGGTGTGTTCGCCGGGCTCGGGAGCACGGCGACGTGGCGCAGGGTGTCGAACGATGCGAGCTTCTCGGCCCAGGCGATGCACGACGTTCGGGTGTCCCTCAGCCCGGGCACCTTCACCGACCAGGGCTCGCTCGAACAGGCCCTGCGAGGTATCGACGATGCCGACGCAGTCGATGCGGTTGCCGAACGTCTCGTCGTCGACAGTCAGGTCGAAGCCTTCGACGGGACGGAATCGACCCTGGCCGCCGCTCGCCTCGTGGGGATGGACCTGACCGACGAGGCCGCCGTCGATCGGTTGTGGCTTCGTGAGGGAACCGTTCCGACCGGGCAACCGGGCGGGGGTCTCGAAGGGGTGCTCGAGGCCAAGTTCGCCGACGCCGTCGGTCTAGATCCTGATGGGTCGCTGATCGTCGCGGGCGGACAACGGGTCGACTACCGCGGACTGGGGGTCATTCCCGAGGACTTCTACTACGAAGGCCCCGAAGGGACTCTGCTCGGGCAAGGCGAGCTCGCGCCGCTCTACCTCGCGCTCGATGCCGCACAAGAGGTGGTCGGCCGCCCCGGGCAGGTCAACGACCTGGTGCTCACGCTCAAGGCCGATGCCGACCGGGACTCGGTCGTGGCCCAGGTGACCGAAGCCTTCGACTCCATCGCCGTCAGCGCGACCGTGTCGACGCGCGACGACGCAACGGCGGTTCTCGTCCTGTACGAGGACATCGAGAACGATCAGCAGTTCTGGAACGCCCTGGCCGGATTGGTGTTGTTCGCTGCGGCCCTGGCAGCGTTCAACCTGGTCAGCCGGATCGTCGAGTCGCAGCGACGCGAGATCGGGATCGGCATGGCCCTCGGGGTGCCTCGCACGTCCTTGGCGATCCGGCCCATGCTGGTGGGGATCCAGGTGGCGATCCTGGGCGTGATCGCCGGCGTCGGGGTCGGACTCCTCGTCGGCGTCGCCATGGGCAACGTGCTCGAGTCGTTTCTGCCGTTGCCGAACCACCAGACGCCGTTCCAGTTCGGCGTCTTCGTTCAGGCGGCCGCGCTCGGCTTGGCGATTCCGTTGCTGGCGAGTGCCATCCCGACGCTTCGGGCCGTGCGGGTCGAACCCATCGAGGCCATCCGAACCGGCCACCTCACGGCCAAGACCAGCCGCTTGACCGACTGGACCGGTCGGCTCCGCCTTCCCGGGTCGAGCCTGGTGCAGATGCCGTTGCGCAACGTGTTGCGAACTCCCCGTCGAACGGTGTTGACCGCGGTCGGGGTCGGCGCGGCGATCACCGCGCTGGTGGCCGTACTCGGGATGCTCGACAGCTTCGGGCGGACCATCGATCAGGTGAGCGACGAGTTGACCCAGGGTGATCGGACTCGGGTGATGGTCCAACTCGACACCTTCTACCCGGCCGAGTCCGGCCCGGTCGTCGACATCGCGGCCCTCCCAGCCGTTGGTGCGACCGATGCCGGCCTGCGTCTGCCGGCCACCGGACTCGGGCCCGACGAGGCCGACGACCTGGACCTCTTGGTCGAACTGGTCGACTTCGACCGCGCCCGGTGGGCGCCGACCATCGAGGTCGCCGACGGCGGTGACGGCTCCGCCGGCGTCGTGCTCGCTGCCAAGGCAGCGACCGATCTGGGGGTCGGGCCGGGCGACGTGATCACCCTTCGTCATCCGGTCCAGTCGAGCCAAGGCGTGTTCGAGCTGTTCGAGTCGCAGTTCGAGGTGTCGGGGATCCACGCGAACCCGATGCGGGCGTTCGCGTTCATGGACATCGCCGAGGACGAACGGTTCGGCCTCGATGGCATGGTGAACTTCCTGCACGCGTACCCGGCTGCGGGCACCACGAGGAATGATCTCCAACGGGCATTGTTCGGGCTCCCGGGGGTCACGTCCAGCCAGTCAGTGGCGCGGGTCGGTGAGAGCTTCGACGAGGCGCTCGACCAGTTCGTCGGGGTGCTCGTCATCGCCGGACTCGCCGTGCTCGCGCTGGCCCTGCTGATCGCGTTCAACGCCGTCCGGATCACCGTCGAGGAACGCAGCCGCGAGCACGCGACCATGCGTGCGTTCGGCCTGCCCGTGAGGACAGTGATGGGAGTGGTGGTCAAGGAGAGCGTCATCGTCGGCGTGCTGGCGACGGTCATCGGCACCGTCGCGGGCTTCGTCTTCCTCGACTGGATGCTGCAATCGCTGGCATCGCGGACACTTCCGGACCTGAGAATCGAGAGCTACCTGTCACCGACCACCCTGGTCCTGGCCATCGGCGTCGGGGTCGTCGCGGTCGCGCTCGCACCGCTCTTCCTGATCCGACGTCTCACGAACATGAGTATCCCCGACACGCTCCGGGTCATGGAGTGACGTTCTCAGGACGGACGGTGTCCTTCAGCGGCGATCTCGGGAGGCCACCCGCCTTGAACCATCGGTGTCCAGCGGCCAACGAGCGCGTAGGGGAGTCGAGGTCTGTCACACCGGAGGTCCTGCCAGCCGTCGAGCCGTGATCGAAACGGGACCGCAGCGAGTCCGGTGGGGGAGGATGGTGGGGTGAACTCCGTCGCTGCCGCCCTGCGCCGCATGTTGTTGCCCCTGGCCGCCGGCGCACTGGTGGCAGGGGCGGCACTGGCACTGGCTGACCAGTCGGATCTCGCCGATGCGGTGTGGACTGCCGCGACCGGCGCCGTCGCGATCGACCTGGTCGTCGTCACCGCCTCGCGGCTGCGCGAAGGGCGAGTCGCGGTGGATCTGGTGGCGCTGGTGGCGTTGGTCGGTTCGCTGCTGCTCGACGAGGCGCTCGCGGGGGCGGTGCTGGCGCTGATGGTCGCCTCCGGAGATGCGCTCGAGCAGTATGCCCACCGTCGAGCACAGAGGTCGCTGGCGGGGTTGCTGTCGATGGCACCGAAGTCTGCTCATCGCCTCGTCGCGGGGGAGTTCGAGACGGTACCGGTCGACGAGATCGCTCCGGACGAGGTGGTTCTGGTGAAGCCCGGCGAGGTGCTGCCTGTCGACGGGCTCGTGCTCGACGTCGCGTTGTTGGACGAGTCGGTGTTGACGGGCGAGTCCCGATCGGTCGAACGAGACGTCGGCGAGTCGGTGCGCAGCGGCTCGCTGAATGCCGGTGGTGCGTTCCGGATGCGAGCTGCTGCCTCGGCCGAAGACAGCTCGTACGCGGGGATCGTCGGGCTGGTGAAGTCGGCCGGGGTGGAGCGCACCCCCTTGGTCCGACTGGCCGATCGGTACGCCATGGTGTTCGTGCCGGTGGTCTTCGCGACGGCGGGCGGTGCGTGGCTGCTGACCGGCGACGCGGTTCGGGCACTGGCGGTCCTGGTCGTCGCCACTCCGTGTCCGCTCGTCCTCGCCGCCCCCGTAGCGGTGGTGTCCGGTATCGCCAGCGCGGCGCGATCCGGAGTGGTGGTCAAAGACGGCGCTGCGCTGGAGGGGTTGGCCCAGACCCGAACGGTGTTGATGGACAAGACCGGAACGCTGACCGTCGGGCGCGCTCACATCGTGGCGGTGGTGACCGCGCCACGGTGGGACACGGGTCAGGTTCTCAGCCTGGCCGCGTCGGTCGAGCAGGCGTCGCCCCACGTGCTGGCCGCGACGCTCGTCCGCGAGGCGCTTCATCGGGGGTTGGAGCTGACCGAGCCTCACGACGTCACCGAGCGACCAGGGAGCGGGGTGGGTGGTGTAGCCGGCGGGCATCAGGTCTGGGTCGGGTCCATCTCGGCGCTCGCGCCCGAGGACCGCGAGGCATGGCTCGCGGCAGCCGAGCGGCGGGCTCGTCGCGAGGGCTGCAGCACCATCGTGGTGATCATCGACGGCGAGCCTGCCGGATTGGTGTTGTTCACCGACGAGCTGCGGACCGATGCGCCAAGGGCGCTGCGTGCGCTGCGCCGTGCTGGGGTCGACCGGGTGGTGATGGTGACAGGTGATCGGATCGAGGTGGCCGAGCCGATCGGGAGCTCATTGGGCATCGATCAGGTCTTCGCCGACCGGACGCCCCAGGAGAAGCTCGACGTGGTGCGATCAGAAGCGCACGATCGACCGGGCATCGCAGTGATGGTCGGCGATGGTGTGAACGACGCGCCCGCGCTGGCGGCGGCGGATCTCGGGGTCGCGATGGGCGCCCGAGGGGCCACGGCATCGTCGGAGGCAGCCGATGTGGTGCTTGTCGTCGATCGGCTCGACCTCCTCGCCTCGGGGGTCGTCATTGCGAAGCGGGCACGCTCGATCGCCCGTGAGAGCGTGCTGCTCGGCATGGGGCTGTCGTTCCTCGGAATGGGTTTCGCGGCAGCCGGGCTCCTGCAGCCTGTCGGAGGGGCCGTCGCGCAGGAAGTGATCGACGTTCTGGCGATCACCAACGCGTTGCGGGCTCTGCGTCTGCCACGTTCCCAGCGGAACCGCGGCGCGGTCCCCGACGAGTGGCAGCACCAACTGGCATCGGGGCACGGACCCATGCGGCTCGTGCTCGAAGATGTGCGGTCGGTCGCCTTGGCGCTGGACACCACCGACCCCGCCGAGGCGCTCAGGTCGTTGCAGCAGGTTGCCCGTCGGATCACCGAGGAGATCGTCCCGCACGAGCGTGACGACGAGTCACAGATCTACCCGATGGTGGCCGAGCGCCTCGGTGGCGATGATCCTCTTGCGTCGATGAGCCGGACGCACCACGAGATCTTCCACTTGGCATCGCTGCTGGGCCGACTCGTCGACGACGCCACCCTTCACGAGTTCGACGAAGACGATCGCAGCGAGGCCCGGAGGCTCCTGTACGCGCTCGATGCAGTCCTCCGCCTGCACTTCGCTCAGGAAGAAGAACTCCTCTTCAGCATGACCGCCCACGAGCGAGCAGTCTGATGAGCGCTGCAACCCTGCCAAGTGAGTCTTCGACGCTCACCTTCCTCGGCGCTGCCGGCACGGTCACCGGAAGCCGGTTCCTGATCGAGACGGCTGCGTCGACGGTGCTCGTGGACGCCGGGCTGTTCCAGGGGCTGAAGAAGTTGCGGCTGCGCAACTGGGACGGCTTCCCGGTGGTCCCGGCCGACATCGATGCGATCCTCATCACTCATGCCCATGTCGACCACCTCGGATATCTCCCTCGTCTGGTCACCGGTGGCTTCAAGGGACGGGTGATCTGTACGCGTGGCACGCACGACCTCGCTCGAGTCGTTCTCCCCGACAGCGGTCACCTGCAGGAGGAGGAGGCGAGGTTCGCCAATCGGATGGGATTTTCGAAACATCATCCTGCGTTGCCGCTGTACACCGAAGCGGACGCACGGGCGGCCCTGGAACTGCTCGAGCCGGTCGACTTCGACACGCCGATCGCGGTCACCGATGATCTGACGGCCACGTTCCGGCTTGCGGGCCACATCCTGGGCTCGGCCACCATCGAGGTCGCCCTCCTCCGATCCGGCCGGTCGGTGCTCTTCAGCGGTGATCTCGGTCGGCCACAACACCCGATCCTGACGCCGCCGGCACCGCCCGGCAGCGCTGACGTCATCGTCATGGAGTCGACCTACGGAGGCCGCCGGCACGACGACCTCGGTGCCACGACGGAACTGGCGGAGGCCATCTCGCGCACCGCGAAGCGCGGCGGCACCGTGGTCATCCCGGCGTTCGCGGTCGATCGAACCGAAGTCGTGCTCTTCCACCTCAGAGCCCTGATGGAGAGCGGTGCCATCCCGTCACTGCCGATCTATGCAGACAGCCCCATGGCGCTGAGGGCCCTTTCGATCTACCGGCACGCGATCGATGACCACTGGCTGGACGTGCGGCCCGGCCTCCACGAACAGCGCGACGTGTTCGACACCGGTCAGCTCCACGAGGTCCGCGAAGTCGAGGAATCCAAGGCCTTGGCGTCGGCACCGTATCCGGCGATCATCGTGTCGGCGTCCGGGATGGCCACGGGGGGACGAGTGCTCCATCACCTCGCCCGTCTCCTTCCCGACCCTCGGAACACGGTGATCCTGGTCGGCTTCCAGGCGGCGGGCACTCGCGGTCGAAGTCTTGCCGACGGCCATTCCGAGATCAGGATGTTCGGCGCCGAGGTCCCGGTGCGGGCCGAGGTGTTGAGCCTGGAGTCCTTCTCGGTGCATGCCGATCACCGAGAGTTGATCGACTGGGTTGGCTCGGCCACCAGGAAACCCGAGATCGTGTACGTCGTGCACGGCGAACCTGCGGCCGCAGAGGCTCTTCGCGACGGCATCGCTTCTGATCTCGGCTGGCCGGTCCATGTCGCACACCATCTCGAGCGGGTGTCGCTCGGATGACCCCGGACACATCAGCGTCGGTTCGCGGGTCTCGACCGTTTCGGGTCGTGCTCACGGGCGGGCCTGGTGGAGGCAAGACGACAGCGGCCGATCTCCTGCATCGCGAGATCGGCGATCGCATCGTCGTGGTGCCCGAGGCAGCGACGATGTTGTTCACCGGCGGGTTCCCTCGGCCAGTCGATCCCGAGGCGAGACGGAGCGTGCAGGCTGCGATCTTTCACGTCCAACGCAATCTCGAGGACATCCAGGCAGCCCGGTATCCCGAGCGGATCCTGCTGTGCGACCGGGGGACCGTCGATGGTGGCGCCTACTGGCCTGACGGAGCAGACGGCTTCTTCACGAGCGTCGACACCTCCCACGCCGCCGAGCTCGCTCGGTACGACGCGGTGATCTTCTTCGAGACGGCTGCACTCGGTGCCCACGGGTTCGAGAGCGAGAACCCGGTCCGCACCGAGACCCAACAGCAAGCCGTGGATCTCGATGCCCGACTGCGCGATCTGTGGATGCCGCATCCTCGTTTCACCGTGATCCCGCATGCATCGTCCTTCTTCGCAAAGATGACGACAGGGATCAGGCTTCTCGAGAGCCTCGTCGCCGAGGTCGCCACCGAGACGGCAGGCTGATCAGGTTCAGCCCGCCGAGAGCGACCGAGCCCGGCGCGGTCGGAGCGGCCCCAGTTCAGCGCGCGGCTGTGGTGACCTCGACGACCTCGTTGTCTCCGGCCACGCTGACCCAGATCCGGTCACCGTCGAGCGCCAGATCGAGAGGTCCCGAGCCGACGGCCACGGTGTCGGACACCTCGATGCTCTGCCGGTCGATCAACGTGACGGCACCGGCATCACGATCGCTGAGCCACACGTCGTTCCCGTCGATCACCATGTTCGCCGGGCCGATGCCGACCTCCAGGGTGTCGGTCACCTCGAGGGCGACCGTGTCGATCCGAGACACCGTGCCCTCGCCCCGGTTCGAAACCCAGATCGCATCGTCGAGGTCCACCTCGATGTCGTCGGGACCGGCACCCACGGTGATCGTGTCGACCACCTGATTGGTCCCGAGGTCGACCTTGGCGACCGTGCCCTCCTTCGACTGGGTCACCCACGCAGCGTCGGACGACACGGTCACGCCGGCCGCGCTCGGGACCGGGATCTCGGCGATGCGTTGCCTCGCCTCGGGATCGATTCGATCGACCTGGCCACTGGTCGCGGCCACCCACAGCGACCCGTCGCCCTGACCGAACGCGGCCGGCTGTGGGGCAACGTCGACCGAGTCGGTGAGCTCCATCGAATCCGGATCGAAGCGCACGATCCGGTCTTCGGCCCGCAGGCTCACCCAGACACCGCCGTCATCGGTCACCGCGACGGCGAGTGGCTCGGAGCCATCGGGCACCGGCACGATGTCGGACGTTCCCGACGCGGAGTCGATGCGGGTCACGATGTTCCCTCTCGTCGATGCCACCCAGAGCAGCCCGTTCTGATCGACCGCGACCCCATCGGGGAAGTCGCCGACGGCAATGCGCTGGCCGACCGACAACTCGGTGCCTGAACTCCCGCCCGATCCACCGACGATCAGCACCGCGAGCGCGATGATCGCCACGACCGCCACGATGCCCACCGGGATGAGCCACTTCGGGATGCGGGCCGACGTGGTCGGGGTGACGGGTGCAGGTGCGGCATCCGGTGGCTCGACATCTTCGGCCTGGCGGCCGCTCGCCGGCGTGGGGTCGGGGGCGATCGGTTGGGGCGCGGATTCCGTCGCTGTCGGCGGTGGTGCGGCGGCCAACCCGGCAATCGGAGGGACGGCCGCGGGAGAGGCCGCGGTGGCGCCGGCGACGAGCGCGGCGCCGAGTGCGACGGCGTGCTTCGGGTGCACGTCGAGTGCGATCGGGCGCTTGAAGGCACTGCTCATGAGTTGGGCCACCAAGGGGATTCGTGACGATCCGCCGACGAGCAGGAGTGTGGTCACCGTGAGCGCGTCGGTGTCGGCCGAGCGCAGCGCTCGTTGCATTGCCTCGACCGTGCTCTGGAGCGGCGGTCCGAGCATTGCCTCGAGTTCGCTCCTCATCAACCGGATCTCGCTCTGGGTGTTCGGGAGGAGGATGCCGATCGTCACCTGGGTGTCGCTCGACAGGGCTTCCTTTGCATCGACGCAGTCGGAGCGGATGCGAGCCACGGCGGTCAACGCGGCGGGATCGTCCTCGTCGAGGTCGGCAAAGGCGACAGGGGCCGAGGCTCGCACATGTGCGAACACGGCGTCGTCGAAGTCGATGCCCCCGAGCTGTTCGATGCCCTCGGGCGGCCCCAGGACCTCGAATCCGGATTCGGTCTTGCGGAGCACCGCAGCATCGAACGTGCCTCCGCCCAGGTCGTACACCGCGATGACCGATCCCACGTCGACCCGGGCGTTGGATGCGTAGTGCATCGCTGCGGCTTCGGGCTCGGTGATGGTGACCACGTCATCGAGTCCGGCGAGCCTGATGGCCTGGTCGAGTCGATCCCGCTTGAAGGGCCCCCAGTTGGCGGGATGGGTCACCGCGATGTGGCTCGGTGGACCTCCCTCGCGCTCGGTGACCTCGGCCACCACGAAGCGCAGTACCTGGCCGGCCAACGACTCCGCGGACATCGGCGCACCGCCGATCATCATGGGGGCGCTGTCACCCATGCGTCGCTTGAAACGGGCAGCGAGTCGGTCCGGTTCGGTCAGGCCGCGCCGGATCGCAGGCTCACCGATCAACACCGAGCCGTCCTCGGCGAGGAACACCGCCGAGGGGATGACCGCGTCGCGATCGCCCAGCCAGACGATGCCGACGACGCCGTCACGGAGCACGGCTGCGGAGGTGTAGGTGGTTCCGATGTCGATCCCGAGCGCGTAGGTCATCGGACGTCCTCGTCTGTGTCGAGCGTTTCCGCCAGTGGGTGACGGCGGGTGCTCACTGACGTGAAGGTACCCCGCAGCACGCGCGCGGAGGTGCGCGGCGGCCGCACGCGCGGTTGCGGCTCGTGAGCTGTCAACATGGCGTCGGTCCAATCAGTCGTGAACGGGAGAAGTCATGTCCACGGACAGCATGCCGGTGGCCCGATGGGTGTACTCCTTCGACGAGCTCGACGATGCCAAGTCGAGGTGTGGCGACGACTGGGACGCCGTGCGCGGCCTGCTCGGCGGCAAGGGCGCCAACCTGGCCGACATGGCCTCGCTCGGTGTGCCGGTCCCTCCCGGGTTCACCGTCACCACCGAGGCATGCAACGCCTACATCGCCGCGGACGGGACCTCGCCCGACGGGATGTGGGACGAGGTCGATCTGTCGATGAAGCAGATCGAGCATGCGACCGGCAAGGGGTACGGCGATCCGGACAACCCGTTGCTCGTCTCGGTGCGGTCGGGCGCGAAGTTCTCGATGCCCGGGATGATGGACACGGTCCTCAACGTCGGACTCAACGACGAGACAGCTGCCGGGATGATCGCCCGAACCGGCGATGCCCGATTCGTCCTCGACTCCTATCGGCGACTCGTGCAGATGTTCGGCACGGTCGTGCTGGGGTGCAGCAGTGAACCGTTCGAGCGGGTGCTACGTGACCATCGCAAGCTCGCCGGGGTCGAGAACGACGCCGATCTGCCGGCGCACGTACTGCGCGAGACCGTCGACACGTTCAAGGCCATCGTCGATCGCCAGTCGACGATGCCGTTCCCGACCGACCCGGTCGAGCAACTCCGTCTCGCCATCGAGGCCGTGTTCGGGAGCTGGAACTCTCGACGTGCCCACGACTACCGCAAGGCGTCGGGCATCTCGGCCGATCTCGGCACGGCGGTCAACGTCGTGGCGATGGTCTACGGCAACACCGGGTCGAACTCGGCGACCGGCGTGGTCATGTCGCGCGACGCCACCACCGGTGCCCGGAACCTCGAGGGTGACTTCCTGGTCAATGCGCAGGGCGAGGACGTGGTCGCCGGCAACCGCCCCACCCAGCACATCGACGAGCTGGCCGACGAGATGCCGGTGATGGCTGCGCAGCTCACCGAGGTCGTTGCCCGGCTGGAACAGCACTACGGCGACATGCAAGACGTCGAGTTCACGGTCGAGGACGGCAAGCTGTGGTTGCTCCAGACGAGAACCGCCAAGCGCACTGCGCAAGCCGCGGTGCGCATCGCCGTCGACCAGGTGACCGAGAGCCTCATCACTCGCGAAGAAGCCGTGGCGCGAGTGACCCCCGAGCAGGTCGAGGTCTTCCTGCACCCGCAGTTCGCAGCCGACACGACCGACCGTCACACGGCGCTCACCCGCGGCCTCAACGTGTCGCCCGGTGCGGCGGTCGGCGTCGTGGCCCTCGACCCCGATCTCGCCGAGCGGTGGGCGGGTGAAGGACGTGAGGTCCTTCTGGTTCGGACCGAGACCAAGCCCGACGATGTCCACGGCATGCTCGCAGCGGTCGGAATCCTGACCAGCAGTGGCGGCCGCACCAGCCATGCGGCACTCGTGGCTCGGCAGTTCGGCAAGCCGGCGGTCACGGGAGCCACCGACATCGAGATCGACATGACGGCTCGCACGTTGTCGATTCGGGGGACCCTGGTCCACGAAGGCGAGTGGTTGTCGATCGACGGAACGACCGGCGACGTCTTCGGTGGCCAGGTCGAAACGGTCGAGCCCGATCTCGACAACGAGTGGTTGTCGACGCTGCTCGGCTGGGCCGACGGGTTCCGACGACTCGAGGTCCGTGCGAACGTCGACGAGCCCGAGGACGCGCTTCGCGCCCGTGCCTACGGTGCCACCGGCATCGGGCTGTGCCGCACCGAGCACATGTTCTTCGGCGCCGACCGGCTGCCGATCGTGCAGCGGATGATCATGGCACCCACGCTGGTCGAACAACGCGAAGCCATCGACGCCCTTCTCGAGTATCAGCGGGCCGACTTCGCCGGGTTGTTCCGGGCGATGGACGGGCTCCCGGTCATCATCCGGCTGCTCGATCCGCCGCTTCATGAATTCCTTCCGTCCCGAGAAGAGATGCACCGCACCATCTCCGACCTCCAGATCAAGCTCGTCCACGCCTCCGACCTGGCCCAGGTCGAGCTTCTCGTCGCTGAACTGTCGTCGACCCAGGCACTGCTCGCACGGGTCGACTCGCTCCACGAGACGAACCCGATGCTGGGACTGCGGGGGGTGCGCCTCGGCCTGCGGATGCCCCACCTGACGCGGATGCAGGCACAGGCGATCTTCGAGGCGGCGCTCGAGGTGGCCGACGAGGGTGGGCGCCCGATGCCCGAGATCATGATTCCGCTGGTGAGCCACGTCAACGAGTTGGCCAGGCAGCGGGAGGTGATCGAAGAGGTCGCCACCGAGGTGATCGGCGACCGCGAGCTGTACTACGAGATCGGGACCATGATCGAGGTGCCCCGCGCGGCGCTCACGGCCGATCAGATCGCCGAATTCGCCGACTTCCTTTCATTCGGCACCAACGACCTGACCCAGACCACGTTCGGCATCAGCCGCGATGACGCCGAAGCGGCGTTCCTCCTCGACTACCTGGCGCAGGGGATCCTCTCGCAGAACCCGTTCTCGTCGATCGACGCCGAAGGCGTGGGTCAGTTGATGCGCATCGCCCTCGAGGGTGCGAAGTCCACCAAGCCTGGCATCGGAACCGGTGTGTGTGGCGAGCACGGCGGCGACCCCGCTTCGATCGCCATGTGCCACGACATGGGACTCGACTACGTGAGCTGTTCGGCCTACCGGATCCCCGTGGCACGACTCGCGGCAGCACAGGCCGCGCTGGTCGATGGTCCCTGACCAGAACTGACGAACACCCCTCCCGATCTTCGTTGCTCTCCGGCCAAGTATTGGCGGAAGAGCAACGAAGATCGGGAGGGGGCGGCTGGTTTGGGCTGTCTCGAGGCTGGAGAACGCAAAGGGTCACCGGTGTGTGGCACTGCCTCCACACACCGGTGACCCCGATCGTCACGCTGGCGACAACGTCAGTCGATGAGCATCCACAGGTAGTCGGTGCCCGTTCCGGGCTGGTACCAGACGATGAGCCCGAGGTCGGGTCCGGCACCTGGCCGGTAGACCCCGTTCACCGTGGCCGGCAAGCTCGCGAACCCTGGTCCGAACAGGTCGAACCCGACGGCCACGTCGGGCAGCGAACCCGGCCCGTAGAGCATCGCGGCCGGGTATTGCGCCAGCGGCTGGTAGTCGCCGTTGATCGTGACCTTCTGGTTGACGGCGGGCGAGCCGCCCGAGACGGACAGGCCACCCCAGACCCAGTCGGACGTGGTGCCCGGTGCGTACCACAGGATGCCGGGCTCGTGGTTCGGGTCGGCGATCGCCACCGGCCGGTAGGTGGTTCCGTTGATCTGCTTGACGGCGGGCGACGAGAACGTGCGGTCGGGGGCTCCGATCCACAGGTAGTCGCGGGCTCCGCCCGGTGCGTACCAGACGATGGCGGACTGGCCCTCGGCCTCGGTCACCACCGGCCGGTAGGTGCCGTTGACGGTCACCTGGCGTGAGTCCGGTCCGGAGACCCCTCCGTACCAGATGTAGTCCTTCGCAGTCCCTGGTGCATACCAGAAGATGTCGTCGAAGCCGTCGTCGTCGAAGTCGCCGACGAAGGGCTCGTAGGTCCCGTTGATCTGCTCAGGGGTGTCGGACCCCAGCTCGAACCCGGCGAGCGTCGGGGTGACGTCCCTCCAGAGGCGATCGGCTGCCGAGCCGGGCGCGTACCAGAACACGTCGCTCACCCCCGACCCGTCGAAGTCTCCGACCAGCGGCTTGAAGTCGCCGCCCATCGAGAACGGCACCGACCGGAAGTGCTGGTTGAAGGAGGCAACGTCGTCGTCGTCGAGGATCGTGACGGTGGCCAGGGGAGCGCCCACCGGGATCGTGGCATTGCTCAGCTCGACGAAGAAGTCCTCGTCGGGTTCGATGGCGATGTCGCCGATGATCTCGACCTCGACGTTCGTGGAGATCTCACCCGTCGCGAAGCTCACCTCTTGATCGACGAGCGGCACGTAGTCGACGTCGGCGATGGCCGTCCCGTCGACGGTGTTGACGTCGACCGTGATCGGCCCACTGGCCGGCTGGGTGAGCCCGATCAGGACCTCGACCGTGTTGGTCGAGGTGTCGTGTTCGGGTGCCACGGTGTCGCGTGCGAACATGCCGACGTCGAGCGGACCGTAGGTCCTGGTGTGAATGGCCGGCTCGGCGCTCGACTCCTCTTCTTCCTCGACGGCCGGTGCTGCCGCCGGCTCGACCGGGTCGGGCCGTTCGTCGGCGAGATCGCCGTTGGAGACGAAGGACACGAACTCCCGGCTCGAACCGATGGCGGCGTCGGTGCCATTGTTCATCGGTCCCAAGATGCCCGTGCTGCCCTCGGGGCGACATCCGGTCGCCTCGAGTCCGGTCGGGACCGGCTGGCTGAGGCGTTCGACTTGCCCGCCGGCGATGTCGTATCCGTACACATCGGTGATGCGGACGGTGCCGAACTCGGCGGTCGTGTCGTTGAGGTCATCGACGGTGAGTGCGGCGTCGGAATCGAAGGCGACGAACGTTCCGTCACCGGACACCTGTGGGCCGGCACCGACCACGGGCATCGGCACGATCTCATTCAGGTTCTCGTCGGTCCAGGGGAGGCCGGTGCAGGGCACCACCAGTTGGGGCTCGAGATCGATCTGTGCGCCCTTGGTGGCCGTACGGCCGTCGACGCTGATGCGGGTGACCACCCCGTCGTCGTTGATGAAGGCATCGAGGTCGTCGTTGGTGTCGTCAGCCGCGAGGTTGGTCGCCTCGGACTCGAAGGCCACCACCGATCCGTCATCGCTGACCGTCGGGCCGTAGTCGAGCGCACTGCCGAGGTCGCCGGGCGACCCGTCACCGGCCTTGCTCATGAGTTCGGCCGACGTGACGTCGTTCGAGGCGACGGTCACCTTCCACACCTGGGCGGCGGTGTCGGCTTCTTCCTCCTCGACTGCTGGGACCGCACCGGCCGGTGCAACTTCGGCGAGGACCTGCTCGGAGCCGAAGACGACGACCGAGCCATCCGGCGTGATGTCGGGCTTGGCGGCGTTTCCCGGAGGGGCGATGCCGGCGCCGGTGACGCTCACCATGAACGTGTCGATGTCACCCGGCTGGTCGAACGTGCCGTCGCCGGCCACGTCACGGTCGTGCACGTAGACCTTGGTCGGACCGCCGCTTCCCGGCAGTGGCGTGCTCGGATCGAGGTTGCTGCCCGTCGACTGGAACGCCACGTAGCGAGCGTCAGCGCTCAGAGACGGGAAGTCGCTGAGCGCATTGGCCGCCGTGCCTTCGGCGTTCTTCGACACCAGCACTGGCGCGCCTGGCGTGCTCGGATCGGTGATGTCGATCGCGAAGACCGACCGAGCCGATCCGTACACCACGTAGGCGACCGTGTTGCCGTCTGCCGAGATGGCGGGGTTGAAATGGCTTCCGGAGGTCAGGCGGTAGGACGTATCGCTGTTGCGGTCACGTAGCCAGACGCCGTTGTTCTCGCCGCGGCCGACGAAGACCACTCGTGATCCGTCGGCCGACATGGCGGGGAGCTCGCGACCCCCTCCTGATCCGGTGTCGATGCTCGTCAGTTCGACGTCGCCGGCACTCGGTAGGGATCCTGCTGCGACCGGGGTCGCAAGCAGTGGGACGGCCAACAGGCCTGCTACCAGGGTCGCGACCCCGGCCTTGCCGATTCGTGAGGTGAACCTCATCAAATTTCCTTCCGATGGGTGGGTTGTGGAGAGGTGAGCCGATCGGGGTGACGGCCGATCAGGAGTGAGAGCGCGACCAGCCCGAGACCGAGCGCCACGACGGTGAAGCCGATGGTGCCGAGCTGCTCTGCATCGGTGCCCGTCGCCGGCAGGACGCCGGTCGGCTGGGTGGTCTGGACGATCGAGTCGCCGAGGACGTCGGACTCCCCAGGCTGCTCGGTCGTCGGAGGCGTCGGCGGGGCAGGTGCGTCCATCCGGTTCACGACCACATGGATGCAGGGCTCGTCGTCCCCGTTCTCGGCCGAGATCTCGGCGTCGCCGTCGTGTCCGTCGTGTCCGTCGTGTCCGCGTCCGCACGTCTCCCGACCCACGAAGGTGTCCCCGACCGTCGAGGCGTCGACGGTCCAGCCGGCGGGGAGCCCGAGCTGGGTCACCTCGTAGGTGTGGTGCTTGCCGTTGGCGACGACGAGGCCCGGCTTCGAACCGTGCCCCTTGTTCTCGTACTCGCAGATGAGGTCGGGACCGACGGGTGGATAGCTGCACGTCGCCGCGCTGCCTGGAGGCCTCTGAGCGGTCGCAGTGAGCGAGTGGCCTGTTCGCCATCCCGCCGGGCTGGCGTCGTCGGGCGCGCCGACGACGTTGCCCTCGTGATCGAGCCACATGATGTCGAACAGGATCCGGTTCGGGCTGCCGTCCTGCGAGGCGCCGCATGCGAGCCACAGCTCCTTGGAGCCCGGATCGTCGTCGCCGATGGTCACCGAGACTCGAAGCCGATAGCCGTTCGGCTTCGCCGTGAGTCCGATCACGAGCGCGTCGAGGTCGAAGCGGTCGTTCCATTCCGGGGCGACAGCCGCCGAGGTCTCGTCGACCAGTGTCAGCGCGGATCCCTCTGCCACGGTCGGTGCGATGGCGTCGATCAGCACCCGCACGTCCACGGGCTGGACGTCGCTCGCGTCGAGGCCGCTCGCGGCGATCGAGACATCGCATCCCTCGCTCTTCAGGTCGCCTTCGTTGGTGAGGAGCGATCCGTTGACGCTGACGGTCGGAGGGGCCAGTGCGGGCGGGTCTGCCGCCGCCACCGCTTGGTCGACCTCGACGGCCGGGTCGCCGACCTCACCCGGGCCGGTCGTGTCAGCCAGGGCGGCTTCGACCGGATCGACGGGCGAAGAGGTGTCGAGTGATACGTCGAGCGTTGCCTCGGCCGAGACGGGTTCCTGGCCGCCGTTCTTCTGAGCATCGTTTGCCGGGTCGTCCGTCTGCGCACCGCTCGGCACCGACTCCGCGATGGTGGCAGCCGGCGCGGCCTCGGCCGGCGGCGCTTCGGTGGCCTCGACCGTCTCGCCTGCGCG
Source organism: Acidimicrobiales bacterium (assembly GCA_035529695.1). Taxonomy (GTDB): domain Bacteria; phylum Actinomycetota; class Acidimicrobiia; order Acidimicrobiales; family Salinilacustritrichaceae; genus DATKWD01. The sequence goes on from DATKWD010000081.1 coordinate 32,486, forward strand.
CGCGAGGACCGCGCTGTCGGTTTCGGTCACGAGGGCTGCCGAGGCCTGGGCAGGGAGGGGTGCGATCGCGATGGCGACGAACGCGACGATCGCCGGCACCAACCACCATGAGCGGGTCGAGCGTCGAGAGCGAAGGGGAGAGTTCACCCCATCATCCTAAAGATCCGTACATTTGGACCTATAGGGTCGAAAGACCTCAATCGAGCGGGCGAACAGCGGATTGGGCAGACCCGGGTCGGCGAGGTCGAGCCGTCGGGTCCGTGGCTGAACTCAGGCGGGCGCGGTGTTGACGTGGAGCCCGACCGTCGGGAAGCCCTCCGCGAGACCGGGGAAGGGCGACTCGCCGCCCGGCAGCGGCGTGTCGAGCACTCCTCCGAGCTCGGGGACACCGGCGATCGCCCAGTTCGTGTTGGCCACGAAGAAGCTGTAGACCTCCTCGGCCATCCGGCGGTTGATCGCCTCGTAGATCTCCTGCCGCTTCCCGGTGTCTCCTTCACTGCGGCCTTCGTCGAGCAACCGGTCGATCTCTGCGTCCTTGACCCGCATGAGATTCACCGGTGAGTCGCTTCTGAGATTGGTGTAGTGCCGATCCGGGTCGCCGCCGGTGAAACTGCGGAACGAGATGACCTCGTAGTCGCCGCCGAGTGCCGTGCTGACGAACGTCGCCTGATCGCCCACCGGATCGAGGTTGCTGTCGATGCCCGCCTCGGCGAGCTGTCCCTGCATCTCCTGCGCGAGCAGGGTGTTCGATTCGTTCGAGACGAACCCGAGCTCGATGCTCAGCTCTTGTCCCGTGTCGGCCTCGTACGCCGCTGCGAAATCTGCGGCCGCCTCGGGGTCGAACGGCGGTCGACCCGGATCGTCGAGATGCCCGAGCGACCCTGGGGAGAACGGGCCGGTTGCCTGCTCGAGGATGCCGTCGTAGCTGATCTCGTTGAGCAGCTCGAGGTCGATGGCCGTAGCGAACGCCAGTCGAGCGTTGCGGTTGTCGAACGGCGGCTTGCTCATGTTGAGCATCTGCCATTGCACCTCGGCGAACTCGTTCGACTCGACCAGTGAGATGTCGCCCGACCGGGCGAGGTCTCGGAGTCGGACGATCTGAGCCGTGTCGGCGGTGTGAAGCAGTTCGACGCCGTCCCCCGCTTCCAGTGCGCTGACCCGCTGGTTGGCCTCGGGCGAGATCTTGAACGTGATCGAGTCGAGGTACGGGAGTTGCACCCCGCGCTCGTCGGTCTGCCAGTAGTCGGGGTTCCTCGTGGTCGTGAGCTCTTCGTTGACGACCCATTCGTCGAGCATGAACGGGCCGGTACCGATCAACTCCTCGGCACAGTTCTCGCTGTCGAGCTGAGCCTGGGCCATGATGCCGAAGCGCCCGCCGAAGAAGAGGAAGGTGTCGAAGGCGACCCACGGACGCTTCGTCGTGACGATGACCGTGAGGGGATCGGCGACCTCGACCGACTCGATGTCGCTGGTGATGAACTGGCTCAGCAGCGCGGCGCGACCTTCGTAGTTCCCGGTGTAGGCATCGAGGTTGTTCTTCACGACCTGGGCGTCGAGGGCGGTGCTGTCATGGAAGACCACGCCGTCGCGGAGCTTGATGGTCCAGGTCGTGAAATCGTCCGACGGCTCGACCGACTCGGCGAGGTAGGGCACCATCGACCCGTCGGCGCTGGGTGTCGTCAGCGGGTCGTAGATCGACCGTGCGACCTCGAGCCCACTCACGGCCAGCTGTGCCTCGGGGAGGCAGTAGCCGCCGGCGGTTTCGGCCTCGAGCGCGAATGTCACGTCCCCACCTGGTGCGGGCACGACGGCTTCGGTCGGGTCGGCTGGCGTGTCCGGCGCAGGCGTCGACGAGTTGCTCTCGCCGCTGTCGCCGCCGCAGGCTGCGCACGCCACCGACAAGGCGAGACCGACACTCAGGAGGCGGCGGAGGGTGGATCGGGTCGACATGATGCTCCGAACGAGTGGGGGCGTCAGGTTATGCTAGTTGAACCCGCAGAAGTTTGCCGGCGGCGTCGCGTGTAGAACTGGCCCATGTCCGCTTCGCTGCCGCTCACCGTCTACGGAGTCAACCAGTCGTTCTTCACCCGCAAGGTGACCGGCTACCTCGACTACAAACAGCTGCCCTGGCGCCTCCGTCGTGGGATCGGTCCGGCCGAGGACGTGCGAGCGGGCGGGTGGGACGGTGGTCTGCCGGCGGTGATCGACGCCGACGGCGAGGTGATCTGGGACTCGACGTCGCTGATCCTGCACCTCGAACACCACCACCCTGGTGCGCGCACCGTGCTTCCCCCCGATCCGGTCCACAGATTTCTCGCCTTCGTGCTCGAGGACTTCAACGACGAGTGGCTCTACCGACCGGCAGTCGGCTCACGTTGGCTCTTGCCCGAGAACACCTCGCACGGCAGCTGGGATCTGGCGAGGGACGCTGCGCACGAGCTCCCGGTGCCGGTCGCCCAGATCCGGCAGGTGCTGACTGGCGCGATGACGGCGTCGCTCGAACGTCTGGGAGCGACGCCCGAGAACATCGACTCGTTGATCGACGAGTCGCTCAAGCCGTGGCTGGGCGCCATGTCGGCCCATGTCGGAGAGCATGGCTATCTGTTCGGCGGGCGACCGTCGCTGGCCGACTTCGCGTTCTACGGAGGGAATGCGGCTCACTTCGTCAACGATCCGTTGTGCTGGGGGTGGGTCGACGAGGTGGGCCCCGAGGTGGCCGAGCACACGTTCCGGCTGACCGAGCCGCAAGACCGGGAGTTCGGCGACTGGCTGCGGTCGGGCGCGGTGCCCGACTCGTTCGTCGAACTGCTGCGCCAGGCCGGTCGCCACTACCTGCCGTGGGTGTCGGTGGCGACGGCGGACGGTCGGAGCACGATCCACTGGGAGAGCGGAGTGAGCACCGAGATCGCTGCGACGAACTTCCTCACCGAGGCCCGTGGCGTGCTGCTCGCTCGCTACGTCGAGGCTCGGTCTCCCGAGATCGACGACGTCCTCGATGCTGCCGGCATCCTCACCTACTTCGCCGACCACGTCGAGCAGGCAACTGCGGTACCCGACCCCGCCCCCCTGCCGAGGCCGGCCGACAACCGCCCCTACCCGGCGGGGGCCTGAGCTCAGGTGCTTCTTCGACCGAATCTCGGTCTCCGATGGGCGAGCAACGGATCTACCGTTCGCCTCGTGACGGCGACACGGCTTCCCCGACAGGTCACCTCGCCGCGTCTGACGCTCCGGTTGTGGGAGCTGTCGGATCTCGTCGCCATGTCCGAAGCGATTGCGGCGAGCGTCGAGCACCTGAAGCCGTGGATGTCATGGGCGTCGCTCGAACCGCTGCCGAACGCCGAGCGGCACGAGCTCATCGAACGGTCGCAGGCGGACTGGGAGGCAGGTGGTGACGCCGTGTTCGGGGTGTTCCTGGACGGCGCCGTGGTGGGCGGCGGCGGGCTCCATCGGCGAGCGGGTGCAGGCGTGCTCGACATCGGCTACTGGGTCCACGTCGACCATGTCCGGACCGGTGTTGCCTCCGAGCTCGCAGCGTCACTGACGACCGCAGCGTTCGAAGTCGATGGGGTCGAACATGTCGACATCCACCACGACAAGGCCAATGTCGCCAGCTCGGGTGTACCGCGTCGGTTGGGGTTCACGCTCCTCGGCGAGTCTGCCGACGAGGCCACGGCGCCCGCTGAAGTCGGGATCGACTGCCACTGGAGGGTCAGCCGTGCCGAGTGGCGGGGCTGGCACCCCTGATCTGCAGGAAGATCAGGTGGGTGGCGCCATCTCGGAGGGGCCGAGCCTGGCGAGGCGGGCGGTGAACCCGAGGTAGTCCCAGATCAACTCGTCGCCGTCGCGCCATCGCCTGATCTCGACGGGCAGACCGGCCGGCCGCAGGACGTGGACTCCGTCCTCGAACGTCGCGGCAACCGAGATCGGCGTGGTGAGGTCGGCGGCCATGACGTCGTTCACTCCGTTTGCCTCGGTGCCGTCGGCGCGCATGTCGTGGATGATTCCGCCGCTGGTGATGACGATCCGGTTGCCCGCCTGTTCGATGCGCTGGATACTGCCGATCACCTGGTGATCGGCGACCCGTTTGCCCTCGACGGAGACGTCAGTGACCTGCCAGAGGCCCCGCATGTCGAGTGCATCGGACGACAGGTCGTCGGAGCAACCGGCGAGGACCGGATCGGGAAACGTGTCCCCGTACCCGCCGTCCGGGGTCTTGGCGACGGGAATCTCGTCAACGTGCATGGCGCTCCTGCTCATTCTCCGGTGAAGATCGGTCGGCGCTTCTCGAGAAACGCGCTCATTCCCTCGGCCTGGTCCTTCGTGCCGGAGCAGGCCCTGACGGCTCGCCGCTCGGCGGCGATCGCTTCCTCGAGCGAGGCGTGTTCGTGGCCCACGACGCAGTCGAGCACGCCGGCGACTGCAGTGGGCGGCATGGCCGCGAGCTCTCGGGCAAGCGCGTGCGCCGCCGATTTGAGCTCGGCCATGGGGTGCACCTCCTGCACCAGGCCGATGCGGAGGGCGTGCTCGCCGTCGATCTTCCTGGCCCGCAGGATCATGTCGAGGGCTTGGTCGCGTCCGACGCGACGCGTGAGACGTGCGGTCCCGCCCCAGGCCGGCACGGTGCCGAGGTCGAGCTCGGGAAGGCCGATGCGGGCTCCCTCGCTGGCGGCGAGCCGGAAGTGGCAGGCCAAACCGAGTTCGAGCCCGCCGCCGAGGCAGTACCCGTAGAGGGTGGCGATCGACGGCTTGGCGAGGGTCTCGATGGCTGCCAGCACCCGGAGCCGCTGGTCGAGCACCGCCTCCATGCCACCTCGGTCGCCGGCGCCGGACATGAGTTGCTTGAGGTCCATGCCGACCGAGAAGTGCTCGTCGCCTGCCGCCGTGAACACGATCGAGCGAACGCTGGGGTCAGATGCTGCGTCGTTGATCGCCTCCTCGACGGCATCCATGTACTCGAACGTCATCCGGTTGCGGGGTGCGTCGTTGTTGGTCAGCGTCAGCACCCCGGCGTCGAGGTCGGTCAGCAGCGCATCGGTCACGATTCCGTCCCAGTCTGTCGTGGTTGTCCGAGTCTGCCGGCGTTTTGGTGGGTCACGGTGGTGAGATCCACGACGGTGAGGGTTCGTGACGGCAGAGCGGCACTCTGTCGGGGTTGTCCGAGTCTGCCGGCGATGTCGCGGGGAAGGGTGAATGACGGCAGAGCGGCGCTCTGTCGTGGTTGCCTGGATCTGTCGGCGTCTTCGCCGGCCAGGGTGGTGAGATCCACGGCAGTCGGAGCTTGTGACGGCAGAACGGTGGTCTGTCGGAGCCTTCGGTGACCGCCGTTGTCTGCACGGGTCACGGTGGTGGGATCCACGGCGGTCATTCGGTGGCTTGCTTTTCGAGCCAGGTGATCACGTCGAGGTCCGGGCGGGTGCCCGAGAGTGCACCGAGCTGACGCAGACCGGTGGGGCTGGTCACGTTGACCTCTGACAGCAATCCGTCGATGACGTCGATGCCGACGAAGAAGAGGCCGTCGGCACGAAGCGTCGGGGCCAACGCGTCGATGATGCGGTGATCAGCGTCATCGAGGTCGACCGCCTCGACCGAGCCGCCGACGCAGATGTTGGCCCGGAAGTCGGTCTCGGTCGGTAGGCGCAACACGCCGCCGAGGGGCTCGCCGTCGAGCAGCAGGATGCGCTTGTCACCCTTGACGATGCCCGGCAGGAACCGTTGCGCGACCACCGGCACCCGGCCACGGTGGGTCACGGTGTCGATGATCGACGGTGCGTTCCGATCGCCCGGCATCAGCGCCAGCACGCCCCGGCCGCCGTGGCCTTCGATCGGCTTGACGACCGCCCCGCCGTGCTCGCTCGCGAAGGCGATCAGGCGGCTGCTGTCGGCGGTCACGATCGTCGGTGGCGTGACCTCGGGGAAGCGGAGCGCGTAGAGCTTTTCGTTGGCGTCGCGCAGCCCCCGGGGTGAGTTCACGACCAGCGTGGTGCCGTCGAGCGAGTCGAGCATCAGGGTGAGGTGGAGGTACGCGACGTCGAACGGTGGGTCGGTACGGATGAGGACGGCGTCGACCTCGCTGAGATCGAGGTCGACGGCCTCGGCCAGTTGTAGCGGCGTGTGGGATGACTCGTCGATGGTCGCCGGTCGAGCGGTTGCGTGCACCGAACCGTCGACGATCGAGACGTCAGCCGCACCGCAGTGCCACACGACGTGATCGCGCTCCTGGGCGGCGAGCATCATCGCGAACGACGTGTCGGTGTCGGGGTCGACGGTCTCGGGCCCGTCCATGATCACGACGACGTACATCGTCAGGCCGTGGCTCTCGTCTTGCGGCTGAACGCTTCCAGGCGGCCGACGAACTCGTCGGTCTGTGCATCGTTCCATGCCACCGCTGCCCACCCGGTCAGCTGAGCGAATTGCTCGCGATGTCGGCGGATCCGCGTGGGCAGCGGATGGGAGAAGCACAGTCGTCTCAGTCCCCCCAGCCGTACGTAGATCGGGATGGACACGGCCTCGGCCAGCGTCGGTTCGTCTCCGGCGAGCCAGTCGGTGTCGGCCAACCACTCGTCCATCTCGACCAGCGCATCGCGCAGCTTGTCGGCGGCCCGCTCGACGAGGCTGGGCTCAGTGTCGTAGTAGACGCCGATCATCCCGCGGAAGGCGTGGCGATCGATCCACGCCACCCGCTCGCGAGCAGCGTCGCCGTCGGGCAGCAGCGGAGCGCCCTCGATTCGCTCTTCGAGCCATTCGAGAATCGGGATCGAGTCGGCCAGGTGGTCCTCGCCGATCCGCACCATGGGGATCTCGAGCTTCGGACTGTGCTCGACGAACTCGGGCGGGAGTACGAAGCCGGTCGGACGCACGCCTGACGGCGGCACCTCGATCTCGTCGTGAACGATCTCTCGTTGAGCCAGCGCGAAGGCGACCCTCGTCGCGAACGGGCAGATCCAGTGCCCGTACAGCGAGACGGCCGGTGCGGTCATGCGAAGAGTTGATCGCAGCCGGTGTCGGCCAGCAACCGGTCGACCGTCGCCCTCCCGGGTTCGTCGAGCGCAGCATGCGCGTCGCGCAGC
>DATKWD010000082.1:0-16682 GCA_035529695.1 Acidimicrobiales bacterium
GTCGCACCCGGACCGAGGTCGACGAGCTGACGGCGACGATGAACGGCCGCGGCTATCGCGCCGAGGCGATTCACGGCGGGATGGACCAGAGCCAGCGAGACCGAGTGATGGCCCGGCTCCGTGACGGTTCGGCCGAGTTGCTCGTCGCCACCGACGTCGCAGCTCGCGGGCTCGACGTCGACACGCTGACCCACGTCGTGAACTACGACGTTCCATCGGCACCCGAGAGCTACGTGCACCGCATCGGACGCGTTGGTCGAGCCGGCCGGGAGGGCGTCGCCATCACCCTCGCCGAACCCCGGCAGCGCCGGCTGCTCGGCAACATCGAGAGGTTCACCAAACAGTCCATCACGGTCAGCAAGGTCCCGACGGTGGCCGACCTACGGAGCAAGCAGATCGAGTTGACGGTCGATGCGCTGAACGAGGCCCTTGCCTCCGAGGACCTCGACGACTACCACGGCGTCCTCAACGAGTTGGCCGGCGAGGATCAGCGCAGGGTCGCACTCGCGGCCATCAAACTGGTCCACGAGGCGCGGGGCGCGACCGACGACGAGCGCGAGATCCCCGATGCGTCGCACGATCGCAAGCACGACAAGCACGATCGGGGCGGGCCGAAGGGCCGGCCGCCGAAGTCAGGCCGAGGCGGAACGGGCCCGAAGGGCAAGGGCGCCAAGTCCCGCCCGCCGTCCGACGGTGACACGGGGTTCGTCTACATCAACGCGGGCAAGAAGCTCGGCGTGCGTCCGGCCGATCTCGTCGGTGCGATCGCCAACGAGACCGGACTGAAGGGCCGAGACATCGGTCCGATCCGCATTGCCGAGCACCATTCGGTGGTCGGGGTTCCCGAGGGCTCGCTCGACGACGTCGTGCGTGCGATGAACTCGACCACGGTGCGGGGCAAGCCCGCCAAGGTTCGCCGCTACGTCGATTGACGCGCTTGTCGAAACGGCATCGCAGCACGCGCCAAGGGCGAGCGTCGGGGTGGGTCAGGTCGCTTCGCGCTGCAACTCGGCCGTGAGATGGTGGGTGAGAGGGACGCCGACGGCCGCCATGCGGAGGTCGTAGCGGAGAGTGTCGTCGTCGAGCATGAGATCGCGTTCGATGGCCGTGACCTCCTTGGCGCTCGAGGTTCCGCGCATCGAGGTCGATCGCAGCTCGATCCGCCCGCCCACGAAGGTGCCCTCGTCGACCTCGACGACACCGGTGGGATGGGCGAGGACCAACTCGATGCGACCGGGCGCCGGCACCCGGACGTACCCCGTCTCGGCGTGGAGCGGCCGCCCGTCGTCGGCGTCGCGCGTGCGCTGCTGGTAGGTGAGGAACGGCTTGCCGACATGGCCGAACACGACCGTTTCGTCGTAGTCGAACGAGGCGATGGTCGGATACTCGCCGTGACCGCGGCCGCTCCAGGTCCCGAGGAGCAGGGCGAGCGATTCGACGTCGGGGTGCAACGGCGGGCTCACGACTCTGAACCTACGCCCGCCGCACCGGCTTCGTAGGCTCGGTGGATGTCCGAACCCTGGGTGCGGTTCGAGGACGACGATCTGTTGGTCGTCTCCAAGCCGGCCGGCGTGAACACGCACCGAGCCGACGTGCACGCCCAGGACGGCATGTACGAGTGGGTCGCGAGCCAGCGTCCGGGCGACGCGCTGTCGGTGCTCCACCGGCTCGACAAGGCGACATCGGGGCTGCTGCTCTTCGGGAAGACGACGACGGCCAATCGATCGATGGCTGCTCAGTTCGAGGAGCGGGGCGTCGACAAGCGCTACGAGCTCCTCGCCGTTCGCGACGATGATCGACCGGCTGTCGGCGAATGCAGCGACCCGATCGACGGTCGCGACGCCCGCACCGAGTTCTCGCTGACGGCGTCGGGCAGGCATCTCGCGAGATACGACGCAGTGCCGCACACCGGGCGAACCCACCAGGTGAGGGTGCACGCGAAGGCGCTGGGCATCCCGATCGTCGGAGACGCCGATCACGGTGGCGCGCGTGCGGCGCGGCTGTTCCTCCATGCCGCAGGACTCGCCTGCACGCATCCGGCGACCGGCGAGCGGCTCGACCTCGACGATGCCCGTCCGGCGAGCTTCGATGCGGCATTGGCGGACGGCGACGGTGTCGACTCGATCGAGATGGCCGCCGCGTGTGCGCTCGAGAGCCGGAGGGCGTTGTTCGACCCGGACGACACGAACTGCTTCGTCTGGCTCGACCGCCACCACGACGGCGTCGCCGATGTGCAGGTCGAGCTGCTCGGTGACGTGGCGCTCGTGGTCGACCGGCGCGACGACGACCGGCTCCCGGCGGGGTTGCTCGATGCGCTGCACCGGCAGGTCGAGCTGTCTGCGGTCTACCGACAGCATCGGCCACGCAAGGGCGGGGGAGCGCCGGCACAGCTCGTCGCAGGGATCGAACCGGGTCGCTTCGAGGTCCTCGAGCTCGGCCTCGGCTACCGAATCGACCTGGGTGCGAGCGCCACCTCGAGCGGGTTGTTCCTCGATCAGCGAGAGACCCGGCGTCGCCTGCGTTCTGCGGACCGCCGTGGCACCACCGTGCTCAACACGTTCGCCCACACCGGTGCGCTCTCGGTGGCCGCGGCAACTGCAGGCGCCGAGACGCTGACCCTCGACCTCTCGAAGCACTACCTCGACTGGGCCCGCGAGAACTTCCGGATCAACGGCCTCGACCCCGACGATCACGACTTCATGTACGGCGACGCACTCGACTGGATGCAGCGGTTCGCCAAGAAGGGTCGCCAGTTCGACCTGGTGATCGCCGACCCGCCGAGCTCGAGCACGGCGCGCAAGGGCAATGCCAAGCGGTGGTCGGTCGAACGCGACCTGCACGCCCTCGTCGAGTCCTCGGCCCGCCTGTGTGCACCCGGCGGCACGTTGTTCGTGTCGACCAACCTGGGACGCATGAGCTGGGCCGGGTTCCTCGGCCAGATCGATCAGGGACTCACCGCCGCCGGTCGTGCCGGCAGGATCGAGACCCAGACGCTCCCGCTCGACCACCGCACCGGCCCCGGCGACCCGCCCTACCTCAAGGCGGCCTGGATCGACCTCGAGTGACCAAGCCGGTCAGTCGGCCTCTTCGAGGGCAGCCTCGGCTGCCGCGATCTGGACTGCGGACACGTCGCCTCCGGCCGTCCCGCCCGCCCATGCGAGCATCAGCCCGGCGACGAAGGTCACCGGAACCAGCACCAACAGCGCGGGCCTGATGCCGTAGTCGTCGGCGAGCCGTCCGATCGTCGGCAGGATGATCAGCACCCCGGGGGCGGCGATCAACGAGATGATCGTGAAGCCGATCGAACGGACCTGCGGCGGGACGATCAGCGAGAGGATCGCGAACACCGCCGGCGCGATCGTGCCGACCGTGGCCGCGACGATGATGTTGCACAGGATCGCCAGCGCGAGGTTCGGCGCAAAGGCCAGAGCCACCAGCGTCAGGCCGTTGATCACGCCGATCACGGCGGTGAACCGGAGCAGCAGACCGGGGTCGCGGTGCACGAGGCGTGTCGCATAGGGCATGGCGAGGAGCACGCCGATCACCTGGGCCGGCTCGACCGCGGCTGCGATGGCGCCTCGGCCGAGTTCGTTCACGCCGTAGAGGTCCTCGTAGATGATGGCCAGCAGCGACGGAACCCCGGCGAGGGCGACACCGAGGAACGGCAGCGAGCACCAGAAGCGCCGCATCGTCGGGATCCGACCGAGGAGCCGGATCGCCGCGAAGAAGCTGACCGGGGCGGCTTCCTTGTCGAGGACGTCGTCGGACGCGCCGCCCCGTTGACGCTCGAATCGACCGCGCACCGGCTCCTCCAGCCGCCGCGCCAGCACGACCATCACGATCGTCGGGATGGCCAGGAAGAAGAACGGCCAGCGCCAGCCGAGCAGGACGGCGATGATGCCGGCGAGGAGGGGTCCGGCGATCTGCCCGAGCGAGTTGGCGAGGCGGTGGAAGCCGAACACCTTCACGCGCTGCTCGGGTGGGTAGTAGTCGGCGAGCAACGAGTTGTGGGTCGGGGTCACGACCGACCGACCCAGACCCGCTCCGACCCGTGTGGCGACGAGCATCCACACCGCGAACGCCAGACCGGTCCCGACCGAGAAGATGGCCCAGGCGGCAGCACCCGCAGCTGCGATGCGCACCCGGCTCCGCCTGTCCGCGGCCTGAGCGAGGGGGATCTCCAGGATCAGGATGAGAAACGACGAGAGCGCGACCAGGGTGAGGATGCCCTCGTTGTCGAGTCCGAAGTGATCGCGGATCTCGGGCAGCAGGATCGCGTAGGCCGCACGGTCGAGTTCGTCGACCGCGTTGAGGCCGAACAGCACCCCGAGCGGGAAGAAGGGCCAGCCGCCGGTGATGACCGCGGGCCGCCACTCCTCACGAAGCGCCCCGATGCGTTGTTTCACCGTGCGGCAACCTAGGTGATCGCGCCGGGTCGCGGAGCTGCGTGGTTCAGGGTCGGGTCAGCAGAACCGGAGTGCCGGTGGATTGCCGCTCGGGATCGTTCTCGGTCGCCGACCGTCGGTTCCGCGACAGGATCGATCCGGCCGAGTTGATCGACAGGATCGAACCGGCCGAGTTGATCGACAGGATCGATCCCGCCGAGTTGATCGACAGGATCGAGCCGGCCGAGAACACCGAGCCGGCGGAGAACACCGAGCCGGCCGAGAATGCCGAGCCGGCCGAGAACGCCGAGCCCACCGACCCGAGCGAGGCGAACGAGGCGATCGAACGGATCGACCACCGCGACCTGATGCTGGTCGCAAACCGATCGGGATGGCTGACCCATTCGAGCGCCGCGTGCACAGTGGGTCGGGTGGCAGCCCTGGCCGGCACCGTCTTCAGGTCGGCGAGCAGCTGGGCCGGATCGATCGAGAGCGCCATGACCAGACCCTACGCCCACCCCGGGTCACCAAGCACCGGGTCATCAAGCACCGGGTCGCGCACCGCCCACCCCGATCCTTGTTGCCCTACGGCCAATAATTGCCCGTAGGGCAACGAAGATCCCCGGGGGCAACGAAGATCGGGGGAGAACTGCTTGTCTCGTTGTCCGAGGGGTGCGAACATGTGTTCGTGATCGATCCGCGATCAGCCTCGATCCTGCATGCCGATCTCGACGCCTTCTATGCGTCGGTCGAGCAGCGCGATCAGCCCTCGTTGCGCGGAAAGCCGGTCATCGTGGGCGGCGGCGTCGTGCTCGCCGCGAGCTACGAGGCGCGACGCCGCGGGGTGAAGACGGCGATGTCGGGCGGTGAGGCCCGGCGTCGCTGCCCCGAGGCGATCGTCGTGTCGCCGCGGATGGATGCCTACAGCGAGGCCAGCAAGCGGGTGTTCGCCGTGTTCGAGGACACCACGCCGTTCGTCGAGGGCATCTCGATCGACGAAGCCTTCCTCGACGTGGGCGGCCTCCGCCGAATCGCCGGCGAGCCGATCGAGATCGCGGAGCGGCTCCGAAGGCGGGTGCGCGACGACGTCGGGCTGCCCATCAGCGTGGGCATCGCTCGCACCAAGTTCCTCGCCAAGGTGGCCAGTGGCGTCGCCAAGCCCGACGGCATCCGGTTCGTCGACCCCCACGGCGAGCTCGAGTTCCTCCACCCGCTCCCTGTCCGGCGCCTGTGGGGTGTCGGGCCGGTCACCGAGGAGAAGCTGCATGAGGTCGGCATCACGACCGTCGGCCAGGTCGCACGCCGGACCGAGGCCGACCTGGTGTCGATCGCGGGCGTCGCCGCCGGTCACAAGCTGCACGCACTCGCCCACAACAAGGACCCCCGGAGGGTGGTGACGGGTCGGCGGAGGAAGTCGATCGGCTCGCAGCGGGCGATCGGACGCGGCAACTGGACCCCTGACGACATCGACCGCACGCTCGTGGGCATCGTCGACCGTGTGACCCGTCGGATGCGCAGGGCGGGCCGTGCGGGTCGCACGGTGGTGATCCGCCTGCGCTTCGACGACTTCGCCCGGATCACCCGGTCGCGCACGCTTCCCGAGCTGACCGATGCGACGGCGCCGGTCCTCGCGGCGTGCCGCGAACTGGTGGCCGGCGTCGCCGACGAGATCGCCGAGCGGGGCGTGACCCTCATCGGGCTGTCGGTCGGCAACCTCGACGACGAGTCGCTCCAACTCGAGCTCCCCTTCGGCTCGCACGATCGCCGAGCCCTCGACGTCGCCACCGACGCCATTCGCGAGCGCTTCGGCAAGGACGCGATCGGCCGGGCTCTGCTCCTCGGCAGTCGCGACGACGACCGAAGCGTGCCGATGCTGCCCGATTGATCGCACTCGTCGCACTCGTCGCACTCGTCGCACTCGTCGCACCCACGGCACCCACGGCACCCGCCCGATCGTGGACCTATGTCCCGGGCTCGACCTCGCCGGACACACCCCGCCCGACACCGGGCACGAACCGACCGGTGCCGGCCGCGTAGGTCGCGTACCCCTCGAAGCGTCGCACGAGGAGCCGTTCCTCGAACCGGGCCTTGACGGCGAGCACGATCACGAGCGCCACGAATGCGGCGACGTGGGCCCATGACCCCGAGGTCAGCGCGATCGCGGCTGCGAGGGCGAGCACGCCGCTGTAGATGGGATGCCGGACGAAGCGATACGGACCCGTCGTGCGAAGGATGGCGCGGCTGGTCGGCTCGGGGTGCACGCTCGCACCGACGCCGAGACGGACACCCCCGATGACGATGAACGCAGCACCTCCGAGCCGTCCGATGGTCCCGACCGCTCGCATCCATCCCGACACCACCCAGTCGTCGCCGCCGGGAGCGAACACCAGCACGGCGAGCAGCGCCGCCTGGGCAGCGACGAACAGCCACCCACGCACCGCGTCGCTCATGGCGCAGTTGTACTGCCCTCAGGAGCAGCGCGGAGAGAGCCGAGGGTCGCAGCCCCCGCCATTCCCACCTCTGTCCCCCGGGCCGCGCCCGAAACGGGCGGCAGGCGCTGCATCGCGATCGGGTGCGCGCCGAGTGTTGCGTGGAAAGCTCGTGCGGTGTCGAGCGTCCTCTTCGTCTGCACGGGCAACGCCACCCGTTCGGTCCTGGCAGCATCGCTGCTCGCCGATCTCCGGCCCGATCTCCGGCCCATGAGCAGCGGCACGCTCGTGATCGAGGGCTGCCCGCCCTCGGCGCGGACCCGTGCGGCCTTCGAATCGATCGGTCTGCCGGTGCCGCCGCACCGCAGTGCTCAGGCGAGGTTCGCCGACCTGGCCGCGGCCGACGCGGTGGTTGCACTCGCCCCCGAGCACGTCGGTTGGGTGCGGCGAGAGCATCCCGAGGTCGCCGGTCACACCGTGACGCTCAAACGGCTGCACCGCGATCTGGTTCCGGGACGAGAGCCGCTGCGTCGTCGGATCGAAGCGCTGCAACCCGCGGCCATCGAGATCGAGGACTGGGAGGAAGTCGTCGATCCGGGTGGCCACGAGGTCGACGTCTACGTCGCGTGTGCCCTCGAGATCCGCGACCTCATGTTCGATCTCGCCGATCGTTGGTGAGGCATCGGTGAGGTGGCGGCCGGCTCAGCTCGGGATGTTCCAGTAGTCGCGTTGGGCGCAGACCTCGCCGTTGCGCGTCGCACCGATCGAGGCGCCGCGGACTCCCATCGGCTGCATGATCCATTCCGCGGCGAAGTCGTCTCCGTCTTCCACGAAGCTCACGAGTTCGAAACGGGCATCGGGTTCGTTGGCGAAGGAGGCCCGCACGAACCGCTCGAATGCGGAGCGCCCCGAAGCCCGGCGACCCAGCGCCACGTCCTCGTGGGTGATGTCGTCGGTGACCGTCGCCATGATGGCCTCGAGGTCGTGGCGAGCCCACGCGTCGAGGTAGTCGGCGAACCACACGTCACTCGGCCGAGGCTGCGCAGCAGTCTGCGTCGGCCGGGATGGTGAGGCTCGGTGAATCGACACCGTCGACGTGCCCGATCTCCGACAACAGCAGCCCGACCACGTCGAGGTCGTGGTGGGTCGGCAGGTCGACGTGCAGGACGTCCTCGGCCAGGCCATGGCCTCGCCGTCGGATGGTCACGTCGGTGATGTCGGCTCCGAGCGATCCGATGCGAGACGCCACCGCGCCCAGCGCGCCCGGGCGGTCGGGGAGCCGGAGGGTGAGGATGACATGTTCCCGCGGAGGACAGGACATGGGCGTCATGATCCCGTCCGTCGGGGTCCGGCGCCGGTCAATCCTGTGAACACCGTGTGAACGTCGATCCTGGTGCGCCGCCTACGATGCCTGGCTCCAGAGCGCCTCCTTCGTCGAGGCGCCGACGAGGGGAGACGAATCCGTGCAGATCGAGGGCAAGACCGCAGCGGTGGTCGGGGGAGCATCGGGGATGGCGCGGAGCGCCGCCGAGATGCTGGCGGCCAAGGGCGCGAACGTCGCGATCTGCGACCTCGAGACCTCCGACGGCGCAGCGGTCGCAGCCGCGATCGGCAGCGGCGCGACCTTCCATCCGATCGACGTCATGAAGTTCGACGAGGTCGAGGGGGTGCTCGACGGCGTGGTCGATGCGCACGGCGCGATCCACATCTCGATCAACACCGCCGGAGGCGGGGTGGCGCGGCGCACGCTGGGCAAGGACGGCCCTCACCCCCTCGACGAGTTCCAGTTCACGATCGATCTGAACCTGATCGGCACCTTCAACGTCGCCCGACTCGCCGCCGCCCACATGGCGAACAACGAGCCCGACGACGAGGCAGACGAGCGTGGCGTGATCATCAACACCGCCAGCATCGCGGCGTTCGAGGGCCAGATCGGTCAGGTCGCCTACACCGCGGCCAAGGCCGGCATCGCCGGGATGACGCTCACGATGGCCCGCGACCTGGGCAGCCTCGGGATCCGGGTCAACACGGTGGCGCCCAGCCTCTTCGCCACCGGGCTGACATCGGGGATTCCCGACGAGTACGCCGAGCAGCTCACCAAGGACGCCGCGTTTCCCAAGCGGATGGGGCGACCCGACGAGTACGGCCGGCTCGCGATCGCGATCGTCGAGAACCCGATGCTCAACGGCGGGACCATCCGGCTCGACGCCGGGCAGCGCTTCGCGCCGAAGTAGCCCGTGTCGGCTCGCCCAGACGTGCTGCTGCTCGCCGACCGGTGTCGGCACCGCGGCGTCGAGCCGCGCTGAGGCTCCGCGGTCCCTGCGAACCGCCGGTCAGCGTTCGATGCGCACGTGCTCGAGCATCAGGGTGACGAGGACGGCGAGATCGATGATCACCAGCGTGGTTGCTCCCTCGAGCGAGGCGCCCGCGATCAGTACGGCCGCGACGACGGCGACGACCGCTATGCGCTCCCACGCGATCACTCGGTAGGCGCGCCACACCGCGATGACGATGCCGGCGGTGAACATGCCGAGGCCGGTGACGAGCATGAGCGAGAAGTTGTCGGGGATCTCGTCGCCGGGGTGCAGTGCGATCTCTTCGAGCGCTGCGGCGCTGACGATCACGCCGCCGACGATCGCGGCATGGGCGCCGGTGTAGACGTCGCGGACGTAGCGGCCCCGGTCGCGGACCACGGTCAGCGCCTCGGCCCGATGCTCCAGTGCAGGGCCCACCCGGTCGAAGTAGCTCCACCACAGCAGACACGCGAGCGTGCCCGATGCCATGAGGGAGACGAGGGTCTTCCCCGGGAGTCCGGCGCCGCCTTCGAGCGCATCGAGGACGGGCAGGCCGACGGCAACGATGATCTCGCCGAGAGCGATGATGACGATCAGGCCATGGCGTTCGGCCATGTGACCGGATCGGATCACCCAGTCGCCCCGACCGGCGAGGCCCATGGCGATGACCACGAATGCGGCCGTGCCGACCCAGAGGGCGATGCGCACGTCGCCCTCGCTCATGGCGCCGGCGAGCAGCAGGACCATGCCGATGCTGTTGACCCCGATCCAGCTCAACGCCGATCGGTACTCGTCGTCTCCGCGGTCGAGGGCGAGCGTCATCGTCGAGAATCCGATCAACATGATGATCACCAGCGAGACCGCGAACAGCACGCCACCGTTGTCGTAGGCGCTCGGCACCGAGGCGGCCATGGGCACGCTGGTCGCGGTCGCCACCAGGAACAGTGCTCGGACCCGCCGTCCGTTGCCCGACACCGCGTTCGCCGTCCAGGTGACCTGCGACCAGGGCAGCCAGATGAGTCCGAACAGCAGGGCCGCCTTGCCGACGCCCTCCCAGGTCGGGTCCTTGATGAGCAGCGCCACGATCTGGGAGTAGGCGAACACGTACGCCAGGTCGAAGAACAACTCGACCGGGTCGGCGGTGAAGTCTTCGGTTCGGTCCGGAAGCATGATGCCCTTCATGGCGCCGAGCGTAGGGTGGGCCATGGTCGATGACATCCGGTCGGCGGGCGCCGATCAGCACTGGAACCAGTTCGGTGAGGCGTGGACGGCGCTGCTCACGTATCGCTATCTGGGCAAGGTCTCGCCGGGAGTCGATGCCGGGGTCGAGGTCGAGACGATGCCCCTCCGCCACGACATGCGGAACCCGACCGGCGGGGTGATGGCCGCACCGATGGTCATCGCATCACCCGAGCCCTACTGGCTCGACGACGAGTGTGTGCCCGCGCCGGTCGTGATGTCCTACGAGATCGTCGATCCCGCTCGCGATGTGACGCGGGTCGAGGTGCAGCGCGAGGTCATCCATCTCGGACGGACGATGGGTTTCAGCCGCTCGGTGGTCGTCGACGCCGTGGATCATGACCGGGTCATCGCGGTCTCGTCCGGAACCGGGGTCAGCCTCGGCGATGTTCCGGGCGGATTCGAACCCGTCGAGAACCCGCCGTTGCCGATCGAGGACTCGCCCGATCTCCCACCGCTGTCGGAGGTGTTCGGGGTCGTCCGCGGGGCCGACGGCGCGTGGCGGCTCCCCGAGCTGAGACCCGAGCACGCGTCGCCACACGCCGCGCTGCACATCGGGCCGCTCAACGTGGCGCTCGAGACCGCGGCGAACGAGGCCATCGTCAGTGTGCTGGGCGACCGCTTCCAGATCGAGACATGGACGGTGATGATGGTGCGGCCGGGGGTCGCCGGCCCCTTCCGTGCCGTGGCCCGGGTGCAAGCTGCCGCCGGCGACAGACTGCCCGTCCAGGCCACACTCCACGACGAAGGCAAGGACGATCGGGTCATCGCCACCGCGGTCGCCGTCTATCGAGAGGTCGGTTGAGGAGGCGTGGGCGGACGAGTCGTTCTGTTGTGCGGCCTGCCCGGGTCGGGCAAGACCACCCTTGCCAAGCAGCTCGAGGCTGACCTCGGGGCGGTGCGCTTCTGCCCCGACGAGTGGATGACGGCCCTCGGAGTCGATCTGTGGGAGGAGGACGACTTCCGGTTCCGCCTCGAACAGCTGCAGTGGGGGTTGGCCCAGGAGCTGCTCGGACACGGCCTGACCGTGGTCATCGAGTGGGGGGTGTGGGCGAAAGAGGAGCGTGACGCCGTTCGTGAGCGCGCCAGAGAACTCGGTGCAGCCGTCGAGCTCCGCCATCTCGACCTCCCGCTCGACGAGCTCTGGGACCGCATCGAGAAGCGCAACGCCGAACCGATGTGGCATGACCGGCCCATGAGCCGAGTCCACCTCGACTACTGGGCGACGATCATCGAGCCCCCGACGGGTGACGAGCTCTCGCTGTATGACGACCCGGCGTGAGTGAACGAGTCGATCTGCGAGTTCGGATCGCGATGTAGAGTCCGCGCATGTGCTCTTCGTGTGTCACCGCAGCTGAGGCAACCCTGATCCAGTCGATGGTCGGTGTCGCGGCGGTGCGTGCCGCCGGACGCCGATTGCACGACCTGTGGCGCGGGCGCCCTGCGCTCGAACGCCGGCTCGCCGACCACGAGGCGACGGTGGCGTATCTCGATTCCATCGGCCTCGACGGCGATGCCCTGGTGGGTGCGCCGCCCGCGATTCCGGCCCGGTTGGCGGTCGAGGTCGCTCGTCGCGAGGCCGCGCGGCGCGAGGCAGCGTCGGCACACGCCGTCACCACCTGAGTGTCCCCTGAGCCGGGGGCCGGCGGCGGCCGGGACCGCCCACCCGCTCCCAACGAGGGGACGGTCTCGTTGGCGGCACAGCTGGCCGCCGTCGCCCTGCTCATCGCGCTCGGCTACTTCTTCAAGTCGATCTTCCTCAACTGGCTCGTCGGACCGTTGTTCGTGCTCTTCGTGCTGGTGGTGATCCCCCGGTCGGCCCACTGGGCCAGAGTCCGGTTCTTCGGAACTGCGCCCCGATGAGCTGGGCCGCCCACGAGTTCGAGAACTACTTCCTCCAGAAGCACACCGGACTGAAGGTGTCGTTCCTCGGCATCGTTCTGGGTGCCCTGGCACCGGACCTGTTCACCAAGTCGTTCGTCTACGCCGCCGCCAACCCCGCGGCATTTCACCGTGGGTGGCCCGGCGTCGGGCCCACCCACTCGTTGATCTTCGGCGTGCTCTTCGCCACGATCGTCCTGGCCATCACCCGCAGCCGGAGCTGGGCCCTCGGAATCCTGATCGGCCAGTGGGCCCACGTCCTCACCGACTTCGCCGACACGGCCGGCACGATGCCGTTCTTCCCGTTCTCGACCGAGCCGGTGACCGTGAGCATGTGGCAGCACGCGGCGTCGCAAGGCCGCTATGGCGACGCCGCGGCCTACTACAGCAGCCTCGGTGGGGTGTGGGACTTCTTCTGGTTCGTCATGGTGATGGTCTTCGCGTGGCGGACCCTCCGCCGCAGCTACTTCCGGACGACGGTGGTCCCGGCCGACCCACGGGTCTGGGGCTGGATCGGCCGGACCTTCCGCCTCAACGAGCCCGGTCTCCTGCTGCTCTACCGAGGCTTTCTGTTCTACGGACTGGCCCGCATGTCCTCGTGGTTCCTCTATGCCCGATTGGACGCCAAGACACCGTTCCAGCCCGTCTGGGCCGGCCCCGACTACGTCGACGGCGTCGATCTCTCCGATGCGGGGTGGCAGGAGGTCGTGATCCGGACCTCGATCGGTGGCGTCCTGTTCTTCGGCTTCCTGTGGGTGTGTTGGAGGCTGTTCATCCGACGGTTGTGGGACCGTGGTTACGATCCGCCCGGTGTCGAGCGTGGGACCGGGTTCGGAGTCGCCTTCGGCGAATGATCTGCCCATGAGTCCGTGGCGACGAGTTGCCCCGTCGGTGGTGGTGGCCACGGCGGTCCTGGCCGTCACCGCCCTCATTGCCACCCGCGGGGTCGCGGGTTGGGAGATCACCGTGTCCCGGTCGGTGATCGACTGGCGAGGGGTCACCGGCCTGCTCGAGGCGGTCATGCAGGTGGGCACTCTGGGCGCCGTGCTGGTCGCCACCGTCGTCGCCGCGGTCCTGGGCGCCCGGCGAACGGCGTGGTCGATCGGTGTCGCCGGCTCGGTGGCCTGGTTGGGAGCGAAGGTCGGAAAGGAACTGGTCGGGCGTGCCCGGCCCGACGGCGAAACGCTCGACCGGGTGCTGCGGATCATCGCCGACGGCAACGGGTACCCGTCCGGGCACACCGCGGTCGCGACCGGCATCGCGTGCGCCGTGCTGTGGCGATATCCGAGGCGAGGCCTGCCGGTGCTGCTCCTGCCGCTGGCCACCGCTGCCGCACGGGTCCACATCGGGGCGCACTGGCCGCTCGACGTGATCGGCGGTGCGGCGATCGGGGTGATCGCCGCCGGGCTCGCCACAGCGGCTGTCGATCTGACCGACCCTCGGCCCGGCACCCGACCGGTGGTCGCGCCCGTCGGCGCAGCGGCACCCGACCTCGCCACCCGTTCGCCCTCGACCGTGCGGGTGGCGACCTTCAACATCCGCAACGGGCGGGCGCTGTCCGACGGACGCCATCTGTGGTGGTTGCGTCGGGGAACCACGGCCCGTGCCATCGTCGACCTCGACGCCGACATCGTCGGGATCCAGGA
Organism: Acidimicrobiales bacterium; assembly: GCA_035529695.1. Taxonomy (GTDB): domain Bacteria; phylum Actinomycetota; class Acidimicrobiia; order Acidimicrobiales; family Salinilacustritrichaceae; genus DATKWD01. The sequence continues at coordinate 13,875 of DATKWD010000082.1, forward strand.
GGCCTTCGGCTTCCAGGTCCGGACGCTCGCCCGTGTCCTTCCCGGCTACCGGTGGGCCGGCGTCGGCCGACGGAACGGGGCGCGGGGTGGCGAGCACTGCGCGGTCTTCTGGCGCGCCGACCGATTCGAGATGCTGTCGACCTCGACCCGGTGGTTCGGCGACGAACCCGACACCCCCGGGTCTCGCATCGCGGGCTCGCAGTTCCCTCGTGTGGTCACCACGGTCGAGCTCCGCGACGTGGCCGGAGGCCCTGCCCTCGTGGTGGCCAACACCCACCTCGACTCGGCCTCGGCCGGAAACCGGCGCCGTTCGGCGACCCAGCTGAACGAGTGGGTGGGCCTCGACCGCCCGGCTGTCGTCATGGGTGACCTGAACTCCGAGCCCGAGAGCGAACCGCTCGCCGTGCTCGCCGACCACGGATGGGTGCGGGCGCAGCCGGTGGCCTCCGAGTCCGGTCACGAGCCCGTCACGAACCACGACTTCGGGCCCGGCACCGGAGGATCGGTGATCGATCACATCCTGGTCAGCCCGGAGGTGTCGGTGCTCGACGCCCGGGTCTGGCAGGCGGTCGATCCGCATCGGCTGCCATCGGACCACTGGCCGGTGACCGCCGACCTCGGACTGTCGAGTGACGCCGCTCCGCTCGTCTGAGGCGGCGACCCGGTGGCCTCAGGCCCAGGCAGCGACGATGTCGGCGGTGGTGGTGAGGGTGGCGACGAGGTTCAACGTGTGGTCGAGCACGTCGTCGGCATAGGCGGCGGGCACGCCGGCGACGGCATCGCGCGGGATCACGACCTGATAGCCGAGGTCGACCGCGCCGAGGGCCATTCCCAGCACGCCGAGATTCACCGACACACCGGTGGCGACGACGGTCGTGACGCCGAGGTTCCGGAGGATCTGATCGAGCGAGGTCGACGTGAACGGTGTCATCCCGTGGATCCGGGCGACCTCGATGTCGCGGTCGTCCGATCCGAGCTCGTCGACCAGCTCGGCACCGAGGGTTCCCTCGGCGATGGGGTCGATGCCCTGTTCGCGTCGCATCTTGTCGCTGATGGCGAACACCTTGCAGTTGACCGACCCACCTGCTCCGTCGGGCCGGTTCTTCACGGTGCAGTGCACGACCCGTGCCCCGGCCTCGCGGGCAGCGCTGCACAGCGATCCGACCGTGGCGAGCAGTCCCGTGTCGCTGACCCGTTCGACCAGCGCGGGGAACATCGCCTCGGATCCGACGACGCCGCGCTGGAGCTCCATCGTGAGCACCGCGGTGTGGGCCGGATCGACCAGAACCGCGAGTCGATCGTCGGTCATGGAACGCGATCCTCACACACGTGGCCGACCCTCACGCCAGCTCGTCGACCAGGGGCGTGTAGCGGTCGAGGAACGGGTAGGTCGTCTCGGGATCGTGCCAGCCGTCGCGTCCCGAGCCCAGCACCACGCGGACGATTCCGAGGTCGCGATAGGCGCGGAGCGTGTCGGCGGTGGGGTCTCCGAAGCAGAACAGGGTGATCGGGACGTCGTCGCGGCCTGCCTCGCGAACCTTCTCGCGGAAGCGGGTGACCCGCCGCTCGACGTTGCCGAGTGCGACGTCCATCGGCGCCCAGCCGTCACCCCAGGCGACCGCGTGGCGCGTCCCGACCGGCCCACCGGTTCCGCAGATCACGGGAGGGTGCGGGTGCTGCAACGGCTTGGGGAACGACCACGCTCCGTCGAAGTCGAACCAGCGGCCGTGGAAGCTCGACGTCTCGTCGATCCAGAGGCTGCGCAGCGCAGTGACGGCTTCGGCGAGCGCGAGGTAGCGCTGCGACCACGCGATGTCGGGCCGGTGATCGCGGAGCTCTTCTTCGTTCCACCCGACCCCGACCCCGAAGACGAAGCGGCCACCGGACACGTGGTCGATCGTCGAGACGGCCTTGGCCAGGGTGAAGAGGTCTCGCTCGAGGGGGAGGATGACGCCGGTTGCGACGGTGAGCCGCTCGGTCGAGCACGCTGCCGCCGTGAGGCTGACGAATGGATCCATCATCCGCTTGTAGGCCTCGGGCATCTCGCCGCCGACCGGATAGGGGGTGTCGCGCGAGGAGGGAATGTGCGAGTGCTCGCCGATCCACAACGAGCCGAAGCCCCGTTGCTCGAGCGATCCGGCCAGCTCGGCGGGGCCCGGATCCTCCGGCGTGTTCATGGTGGTGAACCCGAGTTCCACGTGCTGCTCCCCGAGAACTTGACGAATGTGTCGAGTAGGGTAGCGCCCGCCGACACGCCGGAGGCGAGCCCCGACCGATGCAGTTCCTCTACCAGTACCCCGACGTGCGCGGGGCCGACGGCGACCTGCTCGACGCCGGACCGGTCGGAACGGTCGCGGCCGCGGTCGAAGCCGCGGGGTGGCATGGCTTCAGCTTCACCGAACACCCGGCACCGAGCGCCAAGTGGCTCGAGCACGGCGGTCACCAGACGCTCGACCCGTTCGTGGCGCTCGGCCACGCCTCGGCGGTCACGACTCGGATCCGTCTGCTCACCTACCTCGCCGTGGTGCCGTACCGGAACCCGCTCATGCTGGCGAAGTCGGCTGCGACGCTCGATCAGGTGTCGAATGGACGCTTCACCCTCGGGGTGGGGACCGGTTACCTCAAGTCCGAGTTCTTCGCGGTCGGGGCCGACTTCTCCACCCGAAACGCTCGCTTCGACGAAGCGCTCGACGTGCTTCCTCTGGCGTGGAGCGGCGAGGCGTTCAGCTACACCGGATCCGACTTCGAAGCCCGGGAGGTCGTCTGCCGACCCGCCGCGGTGCAGCAACCCATCCCGATCTGGATCGG
>DATKWD010000083.1:0-35164 GCA_035529695.1 Acidimicrobiales bacterium
TTGGGTGGCTCGGCTTGCCGACTTCCCCGTCAGATCCCCTACACCGTCGCCATGGACATCCTGCTGTCGGCCCGACCCGTCTCGGCCCACGAGGCCAAGGAGATCGGTCTGATCGGTCGCATCGCCCCCGAAGGTGGTGCACTCGATCTCGCTCGCACGGTTGCCGAGCAGGTGGCTGCCAATGGCCCGCTGTCCAACCAGGCCATCCTGCGAGCGTGGCGCGAAACCGAACACATGAGCGATGCCGACGCCATGGCCCACCAGGACGCCATCGGCTGGGAGGTCATGGCCAGCGACGACGCTGCCGAGGGGTCGAAGGCCTTCGCCGAGAAGCGCGACCCGGTCTACAAAGGGCGCTGATCCGGCGCGAACCGCTAGAAAGTCCCTTCGTGACTGACACCCAAGGATTCGAAACTCGCCAGATCCACGCAGGACAGGAGCCCGACTCGGCCACCGGCGCGCGAGCTGTGCCGATCTACCAGACCACCGCGTACCAGTTCCGCGACAGCGACCACGCGGCCAACCTGTTCGCCCTCGGCGAGATCGGCAACATCTACACCCGGATCATGAACCCGACCCAGGGGGTGCTCGAGGCACGCATCTCCTCGCTCGAAGGCGGCACCGAGACCGCCGTCGGTCTCCCTGGCGCCCTCGCGCTCTCGTCGGGGCAGTCCGCCGAACTGATCGCGATCATGAACCTGGCCCAGGCCGGCGATCACATCGTGTCGGGCGCGGCGCTCTACGGCGGCACCTACAACCTGTTCCACCACACCCTGCCCAAGTACGGCATCGACGTCAGCTTCGTCGACGACGCCGACGACCTCGACGCCTGGCGTGCCGCAGCTCGGGACAACACCAAAGCCTTCTTCGGCGAGTCGATCGGCAACCCGAAGAACAACTTCTTCGACATCGAGGGCGTCTCCGATGTGGCCCATGACATCGGTGTGCCGCTCATCATCGACAACACGGTCGCAACGCCATTCCTTCTCCGGCCGCTCGAGCACGGCGCCGACATCGTCGTGCACTCGATGACCAAGTTCCTCGGTGGACACGGCACGGCCATCGCCGGCTGCATCGTCGACGGCGGATCGTTCGACTTCGGGGCTTCGGGCCGGCATCGCATGTTCACCGATCCCGACCCGTCGTACAACGGCCTCGCCTACTGGCCGGCCCTCGGTGCCGGCTCCTTCGTCATCAAGGCACGGGTGCAGTTGCTGCGTGACCTCGGTGCGGCCATCAGCCCGTTCAACGCGTTCCTGGTGCTGCAGGGCATCGAGACGCTGAGCCTCCGCATGGAGCGACACTTCGCCAACACCCAGGCCGTCGCCGAGTTCCTCGACGGCCACCCGCAGGTCGAATCGGTCGCCTACGCCGGGCTCGCGTCATCGCCCTGGCACGCCCGCGGTCAGGAGTTGGGCGGCGGCAAGGGATTCGGTTCCGTGCCGGCGTTCGTCCTCTCGGGCGGCCGCGATGCCGGCAAGCGCTTCGTCGAGGCGCTCGAGCTCCACAGCCATGTCGCCAACATCGGCGACGTGCGGAGCTTGGTGATCCACCCGGCCTCGACCACCCACAGCCAGCTCACCGAGGTCGAGCAGACCGCCACCGGCGTCGACCCCGGCCTCATCCGCCTGTCGGTCGGCCTCGAGACCATCGACGACATCATCGCCGACCTCGAAGTCGGCTTCGCCGCCGCCAAGGGCTGACGTCCGGGTGGTCGAGGCCGCATACTGCACGAGCGCGTTCAACTATGTGAGCGACAGCGGACTCGTTCCCGTCGAGGTCACCGTCCGCAATGCTCGCGTCGACACGCCCGGGCCGTTCGACGTCGTCGGATTCGCGCGGACAGATGCCCCATCCGGCGTGACCGACTGGGGCGACCCGCGCCACCTCGACGACGTGCACCGGCCCGAGATCGAAGCTGCGGCACTCGACTTCACCGGGTGCCGGCACGCCGTCGTCTACACCCCGATCGTCCGCAGTCCGGAAGTTGCGAGCACGATCCCCGATCACGCCCCGATCGAGACCGTGCACTCGGACTTCACCGACGACTATCGGCGCATGATCCACGAACCCGACCGCGCGTATCGCGGCTTCCTCGATCCGTTGCTGGCCAGGGACGGCCTCACCACCGACGACCTCCGCGACGCGTCACGGATCATGATGCTCCAGTTCTGGCGCAACACCGGGCCCGTCGACGCCGACCGGCCGCTCGCGCTGTGCGATCCACGCTCGGTCGGCGAGGACCGCCTCGTCCGCATGGTGGTTCCCGACTACGGCGGGGTCTCCCTCGACTTCGAGACGTTCCTCGTCACCGCTCCCGACGACGCCGGCGATGACGCCTGGTACACGTTCCCGCAGCTCACCGCGAACGAGGTCGTCCTGATCCGGACCTACGACAGCGAGTGCGAAGCGGCCGGCGCCGCCTATTGGACCCCGCACTCCGCCTTCACCGACCCCCACGTGGCACCCGGTGGCCCCCACGCACGCAAGAGCGTCGAGATGCGAGCCCTCTGCGTCTGGAACTGAGTCAGCGCAGGCAGCTCTGGACTTTCTGCCGCCGACGCTCGGCCAGGTCGACCGGCCGGCCTTCGGTCACAACGTGATCGTGCCCGTGACTCGGATGTCCCTGCTGCTCGAGCCGATCTGGATCTCGTAGTCGCCGGGCTCGACCTTCCAGCCCGACGTCTCGACGTCGTAGAAGGCGAATGAGCGCGGGCCGAGGCTGAACGACTCGCGCCGCGTCTCGCCCGGCAGCAGGTGGACCTTGGTGAAGGCCTTCAGCTCTCGGGGCGGCCTGGGCACCGATGACTCGACGTCGTGCACGTACAGCTGCACGACCTCTGATCCCCGCCGCTCGCCCACGTTCGTGATGGCCACGCTGACCGATGGGACCTCATCCTCGGTGGCGTGCAGATGGAGATCGCTGTACTCGAAGGTCGTGTACGAGAGCCCGTGACCGAAGCAGAACTGCGGCTCGATGTCGTGCTCGTCGAACCATCGGTGGCCGATGAAGACACCCTCGTCATAGGTCACCTCGCCGTTGGTGCCGGGGTAGGACGCGTGCGCCCCCGAATCCTCGATCCGGTACGGAATCGTCGACGGCAACCTCCCACCTGGCTCACCTTCGCCCGAGAGCACCTCAGCGAGCGCGACACCGAACTCCTGCCCGGGGTACCAAGTCCAGAGCACAGCTCGGACGTCGTGGGCCCAGGGCATCGGAGCGGCCGAACCGGCGTTGACGACGACGACGGTGTTGGGTTGCGCAGCCGCGATCGCGGTCACGAGGTCGTTCTGGCGGCCAGGCAGGCTGAAGCTCTTCCGGTCCTCGCCCTCGGTCTCGAAATCGGGGCTGGTGCCGACGACGACGATGGCGATCTCGGCCGTGCGCGCCGCCTCGACGGCTCGGTTCAGCTCGGTGTCGGGGTCGGGCGGAACGGCGCCGAAGCGCATGTGCGGCAGGACGCCGCGCTTGGCGGCGCGCAGCTCGATGAGCAGGTCGACGGGCTCACCTTCGATCAACTCGACCGACCCGCGCTGCTCGACCAGCTCGTTCGGGAAGACCAGCATGGTCGGCCCTGGCTCGTCCCAGTCGTCCACCACGACCTGGCCGTCGATCCTCACCCTCGCCTGACCGGCCGCAGCCAGACTGAGCTCCCACCTCCCGGACTGGTCGGGGGTGAATCGGGCAGTCCAGCGGGCCGAGAAGTGGCCCTGACCGAGGCGCGGAATCGGCGATCCGAAGAAGGAGAAGCGGGCCTCCGGCTGGTCCTCGGTGTGGAACGGGTCGCCTGCGGAGTCAGGGTCGTCGAAGTACTCGACGGCGTAGCCATCGCCCAGCAGGCCGGGGTCGATCGGCGCCGCGAACATGCCGAGCCCGACGCCGCGCTCGTAGGTGACGTCGCCGAAGCGGTCGCTGAGGCCGTCGAGCGGGCTCACGACATGGTGCGGGAGGACCTGTGACGAGCCGCCGCCCTGGCTCTGGCCGGGCGTGGCGTTCGGACCGATCACCGCGACCGAGCCGAGCGAAGCCGCGTCGAGGGGAAGGACTCCGTCGTTGGAGAGCAGGACCATGCTGCTCCGGGCGGCGCGGCGAGCGAGCATGTCGCGCTCGGGGGTGTCGACGGCCCGCTCGGCCGGCTCGGAGGTGTCATCGAGCCGGCCGGTGCGTGCGGCCAGGCGGACGACCCGGGTCGCTTTGTCGATGACATCTGCCTCGGCGACGCTGCCCGTACGTACGGATTCGGCGAGGGGCGGGCCGAACTGGAGCGGCGGACCGGGCATCTGGATGTCGAGCCCGGCCGCGGCCGCCGCCTCGGTCTCGTGGGTGCCGTACCAGTCCGAGACGACCACGCCGTCGTAGTTCCACTCGCCCTTCAGGATCTGATTGAGCAGACGGTCGTTCTGGCTGCAGAACTCGCCGTCGAGCCGGTTGTAGGCCGCCATGATCGTCCAGGGAGCGGAGCCGGTGACCGCCGCCTCGAAGGGCCGGAGGTAGACCTCGCGCAGCGTGCGCTCGTCGACCTGGGCACTGATGCTGTGCCGCTCGTGCTCCTGGTCGTTGCAGACGAAGTGCTTCAGCGATGCACCCACTCCCCCGCTCTGGAGCGCGGTGATGAAGGAGATGGCGAGCTGGGCCGTGAGCTCGGGGTCTTCGGAGTAGCACTCGAAGTTGCGCCCGGCCAGCGGGTAGCGGTGGAGGTTGACGGTTGGACCGAGCACGACGTGTGCGCCCTTGCTGGCGGCCTCGTCGGCGAGCGTGGTGGCCACCTCGGCCACCAGATCGACATCCCAGCTCGCGCCGAGTGCGCTCCCGATCGGGAAGTTCACCGCCGAGACCCCTGACGTGAGATCGCCGCGAACCCCGGTCGGGCCGTCGGACATCTTGATCCGTCCGATGCCGAGGCGCGGAATGCCATCGACACGCCAGTTGTCCATGCCGGCGGTGAGGGTGACCTGTTCGTCGAGGGTCATCTGATCGACGAGCGATGCGATGCGTTCTTCCACGCCCACTTCCTACACGGTCAGCTCAGGCCGGTTCGACGGACCCGGCTTCCCACGTCCCGTCGGATGCGGCGATCACCGTGAAGCGCACCTCGGTCCCTGGTGCGATCGAGCGCGACCCATCGGCGATCTGCGTGCAGTGAAACCGACGCGACACGCCATCGGACCCGAGGATCTCGCCAATCCCCCGAGGATCATCGAAGGAGGACACGACGCCATCAAGAGTCTCGAGCGAAGCCACGAGGAAAGAACCTAACGAGGGTCAGTATGCGACCGACCGCATCTAGTGGATGATCTTGGAGATCGGGAGTTCGACGATGTCGGTGGCGCCTCGGTCGATGAGGGCGGGAATGAGCAGGTTGATCTCGTTCTTCGGGACCACGGTCTCGACGGCGTAGCCACCCTCGCCGTGCAGCTGGTTGACGGTCGGGGCCTTCATCGACGGCAACTCATCGATGACCGCGTCGAGGTTCTCGGCACTGACATTCAGCTTGACCAGCACCTTTCCGCGCGCTTCGAGGGTGCCGAGCAACAGCGAGCGCACCTGGTGCATGGCGTGTCGCTTCTCGGGGTCGACGTAGGAGACGGGGTTGGCGATCAGCTCGGTGTAGCTGGTGAGGATGGTGTCGATGATCTTCAGTCCGGCGGCCCGGATGGCTCGACCGGTCTCGGTGATGTCGACGATGCAGTCGACGATGTCGGGAACCTTGGCCTCGGTGGCGCCGTAGGAGAGACGGATGTCGGCATCGATGTCCTTGTCGGCGAAGAACCGCCTGGTCAGCTCGGGATACTCCGAACTGACACGGACACCGTCGGCGAGATCTGCCACTGATTCGATCTCGCTGTCGGCCTTGACCGCCACCACGATGCGCACCGGGTTGCTGGTCGCCTTCGAGTACTGGAGTTCGCCGAGAGTCTCGACGGTGCTGCTCGTCTCCTCGATCCAGTCGCGACCGGTGATGCCGAGATCGAACATGCCCTCGGCGACGTACTGCGGGATCTCCTGGGGGCGCAGGATCCGCACCTCGTCGATCCGCGGATCCTCGACGTTCGCCTTGTAGTCGACCTCCGACGAGCGTCGGACGGTCAGGTCGGCCTCCTCGAACAGGGCCATGGTCGCCTTCTCGAGCGAGCCCTTGGGGAGCACGAGCTTCAGCATCAGAGATAGCTCCCGCCCGGCGCCTCGACGCTGTCATCGTCGGACCCTGCCTCGAACTCCTGCCGGAGCCGGCACATCTCGACCGCCACGAGTGCCGCCTCTTCGCCCACGTTGTGCCCGCCGGCATCCTCGCTGCGGTCCAGTGCCTGCGCGCGGTTCTCGACGGTGAGCACACCGAATCCGATCGGGACACCCGTCTCGAGCTGCGTGGCCTGGATGGCCGACGCGCACCCTTCGCTGACGAGTTCGTAGTGGGTGGTCTCACCGCGGATCACCACGCCGACCACCACGATGGCGTCGACCTCGCCCGAGGTCGCCATGGCCTTGGCTGCGAACGGCAGCTCGAAGCTGCCGGGCACACTGGCTCGAACGATCTCGTCGACGCCCAACGCCTCGTAGCCGCGTTCAGCTCCTGCCACGAGCCGTTCGATGATGTCGGTGTTCCAGCGCGCATGGATCAGGCCGACGTGCAGCCCCTCGCCGGTCAGCCCGTCCGGGACGCCCGCGCGGTCCTCAGAGGACATCGTCGAGGCCTTCGAGGAGGTGGCCCATGCGCTCGCGCTTGGTGCGCAGGTAGCCGATGTTCTCGGGCGTGGGCACCGTTTCGAGCGAGACCCGCTCGGTGACCTCGAGACCGAAGCCCGCCAAACCGCCCTTCTTCGCCGGGTTGTTGGTGAGCAACCGCATGGTGGTCACCCCGAGGTCGACCAGGATCTGCGCACCGATGCCGTACTCGCGACTGTCGACGGGGAGGCCGAGCTCGACGTTGGCGTCGACGGTGTCTCGGCCCTGCTCCTGCAGTGCGTAGGCCTGCAGCTTGTGGGCGATGCCGATGCCGCGTCCCTCGTGGCCACGGAGGTAGACGACGACGCCTTCATCCTCCTCGGCGACCTGGCGCAACGCGCCGTGGAGCTGCGGGCCGCAATCGCACTTCAGCGATCCGAAGATGTCGCCGGTCAGGCACTCGCTGTGGACCCGCACCAGGACATTCTCCTGGCCGACGACGGTCCCCCGCACGAAGGCGAGGTGGACCTCGCCGTCGAGCAGCGACTCGTAGGCGTAACAGGTGAACTCGCCGTATTCGGTCGGGATCTTGGCCTCGGCCACCCGTTTGATCAGTTTCTCGGTCTTGCGGCGGTAGCGGATCATGTCCGCGATCGAGATCATCTTCAGGCCGTGCTTCTCGGCGAAGATCTCGAGCTCGGGGGTGCGAGCCATGTCCATCTTCTTCTCGTCGACGATCTCGCACAGCACGCCTGCCGGGTAGCAGCCGGCCATCCTCGCCAGGTCGACCGCAGCCTCGGTGTGCCCAGCTCGCTTGAGCACGCCGCCCTCACGCGCTTCGAGCGGCAGGATGTGTCCCGGACGTGCCAGGTCGGCGGGGCGGGTGTTCGGGTCGACGAGCGCCTGGATGGTCGCCGAACGGTCGTGCGCCGAGATACCCGTCGACGTTCCCTGGAGCAGGTCGATGCTGACCAAGAACGCGGTGCGCATCGATTCGGTGTTGTTCGCCACCATTGCCTGAAGATCCAGTTGCCTGGCTCGATCGCGCGTGATCGGCGCGCAGATGAAGCCCGAGGTGTGGTGAAGGAAGAATGCGATCTTCTCGGCCGTGGCGAACTCGGCCGCCATGATCAGGTCACCCTCGTTCTCGCGATCCTCGTCGTCGACCACGACCACGATCTCTCCGCGGGCGATGGCTTCGACGGCTTCCTCGATGAGTGCGAGCGGCATGGGCTGTCAATCCTTCCAGGCGAGCAGTTTCTCGACGTACTTGGCGGTGAGGTCGACCTCGAGATTCACCGGGTCGTCCTCGCCCTTGAACCCCAACGTCGTGACCTCACCGGTGTGGGGAATGATCGCCACGGTGAAGCCGTCGTCGAACACGTCGACCACGGTCAAGCTGATGCCGTCGATGGTGATCGAGCCCTTCTCGACGATGTAGCGGGTGAGGGCGGGCTCGCACCGGACGTGCAGGTCGGGCGCGGGCGTCAGGATGCGTCCCACGCCGTCCACGTGCCCTTGGACCAGGTGCCCACCGAGTCGATCCGCGACCCGGACCGGCCGCTCGAGGTTCACCCGATGGCCGGGTTCGAGCACGCCGAGACTGCTCTTCTTCAGCGATTCGTCGACCACATCGGCTTCCCACCAGTGGTCCCCGTGTGCCACCACGGTCAGGCAGACACCGTTCACGGCGATCGACGCACCCATCTCGACGTCATCGAGCACCTTGCTCGCCTCGATGCGGAGCCGTCCGTCGACGAACGACGTGACGGTGCCGAGTTCTTCGATGATGCCGGTGAACATCAGTGGTCTCCTGGTTCGTGGTTCGGGAGCAGGTCGATCCGGAGGTCGTCGCCGAGGCGAACCACATCGGTGATGCGGCCCCGCCACACGTCGCCGATCGTGGTGACCGCCGGTCCGGCGAACAGGCCCGGAGCGTCGTCGCCGCCCATCAGGGCCGGGGCGAGGTACACCACGTAGCGGTCGACGAGGCCGGCTCGATGGAAGTCGGCTGCCACCGTCGCTCCGCCTTCGACGAGGAGTCGCACCACCTCGTCGGCCCCGAGTTCATCGAGGATCTCCGGCAGCTCGCCGCTCATCTCCCGGCACGGATGGACCCTTGCCTGCGACGGAGCTTGGCCGAGCACGACTCGCAGCGGGTCGGTGCCGTCGACGTGTCGGACGGTGAGGCTCGGATCATCGGCCCGCACGGTGCCGGCACCGACCAGGATCGCGTCACTCGCGGCGCGCAGCCGGTGGGCATCGGCCCGGGCGGCTTCACCGGTGATCCACTGGCTGGTGCGATCGGGTGCTGCGGTCCGCCCGTCGAGGGTGGCGGCCAACTTGAGCGTGACGTAGGGGCGGCCGGTGCGACGGTGGGTGAGGTAGGCCGCGAGTTGGGCCTCGACCTCGTCGGTCCGCTCACCGACGTCGACCGAGACACCCGCTTCGCGCAGCAGTTCGACACCTTCGCCCGCGACCAGCGGATCAGGATCCTCGATGGCGACGACGACCCGATCGACCCCCGAGTCGATCAAGGCGTCGGCGCACGGCGGGGTCCGCCCATGGTGGCCGCAGGGTTCGAGCGTCACGAACGCGGTGGCGCCGCGGGCGTCCTCGCCGGCTGCATCGAGGGCGACCCGTTCGGCATGGCGGCCCGGCGGCGGTTCGGTCGCACCGGTGTGGATCACGCCCTCGATGGTGACGATCGCGCACCCGACCCGCGGGTTGGGCGAAACCGACGGGTGCGGCGCATCGGCAGCGGCGATGGCGAGCGCCATGCCTTCGCTGTCGTCGATGCCGGTCATTGGTGCCGTCGCTCCTCTGCTCGTGTCGAGGTCAGGGACGCGCGCGACGGGGGTCACACACGGCCCCTCGCTCCCATCCGGACTCTCACCGTCGGCCCCGGAATCTCACCGGATCAGTCCGTCACCGAGGCTCAGGAGTCGTGGGCTGTACCACCGGTCGGGACTTGCACCCAACGATCCCGCGAGGGTTCGCGGTACCGCCGAGCATAGGGGCACGTTTCGCACTTGACCCAACAGCCAAGGGTCACATCAGTGGGGTCGGCCGCCGGCGAGCAGGTCGAGGGCGTGGGGCACGACGTCGGCGACGGCCTCGAAGCACTCGACGCAGCCTTTCGTGCTGCCGGGCGTGTTCAGGACCAGGGCCTCACCCATGATGCCGGCCACTCCCCTGCTCAACCTTCCGAGCGGATTCACCAAGCGCATGGCCTCGGCCAGTCCCGGCGCCTCACGCTCGACGGCCGCTCGGGTGCCTTCGGGTGTCAGGTCCCGTGGGCCGAAGCCGGTGCCACCCGTCGTGACGATCAGGCCCGCAAAGCCGCTCGCCATCTCGGCGAGGGCGTTCCGCACCGACTCGACTCCATCGGCCACGACCCGTCGCTCGACCACGTCGAACCCTGCCGCCACGAGCGATGCATCCAGCGCGGCGCTGCTCTTGTCCTCCCGAGTACCCGCGATGACGCCGTCGCTCGCGGTCAGGATCTTCGCCAGCGGCATCCCACGACCGTACCGGCGCTACCGTCGGCGTCCATGAGCGATTCGATTCTCGATGTGGACCTGCTTGCGTTCGAGACCGGTTCGGCCGAGCAGCGGAGGGCCGTCGTCGATGGCGTGATGCGGAGCCTCGAGACCGGCTTCGTCTACACGAGTCACGACATGAGCGAACGCCTCATCGACGACGCCTACGCTCGCCTCCGCACCTTCTTCGAGTTGCCCGCCGAGGCCAAGCAGGAGTTCGTGGCCGCCGGCACTCACGGCCAGACCGGCTACACCGGACTCCTGGTCGAGACGGCTGCCACCAGCGACGTACCCGACTGGAAGGAGATGCTCAACTGGTCCCGTGACGTGCCGGCGGGCCACCCCCTGCGACGGAAGTACCCACATCGCTACATGGACCAGGTGATCCCCGATGTCGCTGAAGGCATGCGCGATGTCCTGATGGAGTTCCACGAGTCGGTCGAGAACCTCCAGCGGCGCTTTCTGCGCATCATCGCTGTCGGACTCGGAGCGCATGAGGACCTGTTCGAGTCGATGGTCGGCGAGGGAGCGACGCTCACCCGGGCCATCCGCTACCCGCCGATGCACCAGGCGCCGGGCCAGGCGCACGTGTGGGCGGGCGAGCACGGTGACATCAACCTCATCACCGCACTCCCGCGAGCCACGACCCGCGGCCTCCAGGTCCGGACCGACGGCGGGTGGGTCGATGCAGCACCTCCCGACGGCCACGTCATCATCAACACGGGCATCATGCTCGAGCGGTTGTCGAACGGAGCGATCCCGATCGGCATGCACCGGGTCGTCGCCGATCCCGACTCCACCGACGAGCGCTATTCGGTCGTGCAGTTCATGCACCCCACGCCGTGGACGATCCTGTCGCCCCTCGCCGGCACGGTGACCGCCGACCGCCCCCAGCGATTCGGCGGCGTCGAGGCCGGCGACCTGCTCGACCAGGTGCTCTACGACATCAACTTGGTCGAAGACGCCCGCCGAGTCGACTGAGGGGGGCGCGTCTCGACGCCAACGCGTTCGGTCACCCTGGGCCCTTCGCCGCGGGCTGACTCAGGGAGCGAACTCGAGCACGTCGGCGGACGCCACACAGCTCTGGACCTCGGGCGTCGCCGCCGACAGCTCGGTGTCGAACCCCACCGGCGCACCTTCCTCGATGAACCCGGTGTCGATCTTCACCTCGCCGTCCAACAGTTCGAACACGAAACGCTCGAGACCGACCTCGCCGGGTCCGGCGACGTGAACGCCGTCGATGTCGTACACCGTTGCGGCGTCGGGGCTGACGAACAGCTCGCCGGCGTCGCAATAGCCGACCGCAGCGCCGTCGGGGCCGACCAAGCGCAACACCTGCACCTGCCCCCCGTTGCGGACCACTGCCAGCGGCTCGCCGTCGATCCGCAGGACATCGACGTCGAAGGCCACGTCACTCAGCGGCACCGTCGACGTGTCGGGCTCGTCGTCGCCACCGGAGGCGATCAGGAGGACGATCGTGCCCAGGACGGTCAGCACGATGCCGATGATCGCGGCCATGCGGATGCGATCCCAGCGTCGTTCGCGTCGAGCCCGATCACCGTCGCTCATGGGCGTCGCATCCGCTGGATGAACATCCCATCGGTCCCGGCTGCCTGCGGGAGGAGTCGAGCCCCCCGACCATGTGCTCCCCAGGCGTCATCGGGCACCGGCAGCACCTCCCATGACGGCAACAGGTCGAGATCGACGGTCTCGGCATCGGTCAACGTGCACACCGAATAGATCAGCACACCGCCAGGTCGAACGACACGTGCGGCTGCGTCGACGAGCCGGCGCTGGACCGCGGCAAGCTCGTCGACGTCGGCCGGGGTGACCCGCCAGCGCGCATCGGGTCGGCGTCGAAGCACCCCGAGTCCCGAACACGGCGCATCGACGAGTACCCGATCGAAGGCCCCGTCGGGAAACGGCGGCGCAGCGCCGTCGGCGACGACTGCAGGGACGGTGAGCCCCAGCCGGTCGACGTTCTCGACGATCGTGGCGACTCGGTGTTCACGCCGGTCGGCGGCGATCACCGTTCCGGCGCCGACAGCCATCGCGGTGGCCTTGCCCCCCGGCGCGGCACAGAGGTCGAGAACCCGCTCCGCCGGACCCGCCTCGACCAGCTGCGCGACCCACTGCGAGGCCAGATCCTGGGTGTAGCCGTCGTCGCGCTCGGTGGCCGACGGTGCCTGATTCATCGTCCGCATTGCCGCTTCGGCACGATCGGCGCCGAGGTCGACCGTGAGGCGCTCGACGATCCACGTCGGATAGCTCAGCTCGGTCGCCAGGTCGGGCCACTCGAGGTCATCGGGGAGCGACGCGATCTTCCGCAGCACGGCGTTCACCAGGCCACGGGCGGGCTTGGGAGCGACGTCGACGGTCTCGCTGACCGCCGCATGGTCGGCTGTTCGGAGGAAGACGAGCTGATAGGCGCCCATGCGGAGCACGTTACGCACGCGATCTGAGACCGAGCGCTCGAGAAACCGATCCACGACGTGATCACACGCTCTCCGCATGCGGGTGGTCCCGTGCACGAGTTCGGTCACGAAGTGCCGATCTCGGTCCGACAGCCTCCCGGCCGCCAGCGCGGTGCGACTCGCGACGTTCGCGTAGGCGCCGCCGGGGTCGATGGCGTCGAGCGCATCCAGCGCGACCCGTCGAGCGGTGGGCGGCTTGCTCATGCGTCGCGGAACCGGTCACCCTCGGTCCAGCCGACGCCGTTCGCCCATGCCCGTGCGGGCATCCGTGGCCTGCCCTCGGGCTGGAGCTCGATCACCTCGATGGTTGCGTCGCCGGCTGACGACACGATGCCGCCACCGTCGGGATCGAGGCTGGTCCGCCAGATCTTGATCCGCTTGCCGTCGTGCATGGTCCAGGCGCCGCCGACTCGGACCTTCCGATGGGCAGAAACGGGCGGGTCGCCCCAGTCGATCCGTAGGTCTTCCGGCGCGATCTTCTCGGCATAGGTCATCTCGCCGGTCTGGGGTGACGGTTCACCGAGGCCGTCGACGAGGCTCCGTACCAACAGATCGGTGCCGACCTCGACGAGGCGCTCCCGAAGCGCAGCGGCGGTCTCGTCCGGGCCGATCGGCACCACGGTCCTGTCGTAGATCGCACCGGTGTCCAGCCCCTCCTCGACCACCATCAGGTCGACGCCGGTCACGTCGTCGCCGGCGAGGATCGCCCGCTCGACCGGAGCTGCCCCACGCCACCGGGGCAGGAGCGAGAAGTGCAGGTTCACCATCGGCACCTCGGCCAGGACGTGTGGCTTGATGATCCGGCCGAAAGCGACCACGACCCCGAGATCGACGTCGGCAGCCAGGACATCATCGACGTCGTGGGTGACCGGGAGCCCGAGGTCGAGCGCCGCCTGCTTGACCGGGCTCGGCGACGTCGCCGTTCCTCGACCCCGCCGGGCATCGGCCCGGGTCACGACGAGGGCGACCTGGAATCCCGCCTCGACCAGCGCCCGCAGGGGCCCGACCGACATCGCCGGTGTACCCAGGAACGCAATCCGTTCGGGATGCGACGGGGCCGGGGGGATCACGCTCAGCGGAGCCGGAACGTGCTCGACCCCGCCGACGCGGCGACCTCGAGCTGGTCACGGCGCCTGCGCAGGGTCTTCTTGGCCTCGCGACGGGTGTCGGGGTCGAGATGGTCGAGCATCAAGATGCCGTCGAGGTGGTCGAGTTCGTGCTGGAAGAGGCGCGCGAGCAACTCGTCGGCCTCGATCGACACCTCGTTTCCATCGAGGTCGTGCCCCGTCAGATGGATCTCTTTGGGGCGCACGATGTCCCACGACAACCCCGGGATCGAAAGACAGCCTTCTTCGTACTCCCACTCGCCCCGAGACTCGGCGATCACCGGGTTCACCAACACCCTCGGGTCGCGCACCTCGCCACCGAGGTCGTAGACGAACAGCCGCTTCTGCACGCCGATCTGTGGAGCAGCCAGGCCCAGCCCGGGTGCCTCGTACATCGTCTTGAGCATGTCGTCGGCGAGCTTGACGAGCCGACCGTCGACGTCGTCGATCTCGGTCGCTCGCTCCTTGAGCACGGGATCGCCGACGACCCTGATGACATACGGCGCAGCCATGGGGTGAGGCTAGCGTCGACCGTCGTGGGTTCCGATGCCGGTGAGCACTACTTCAGTCCTTCGCCGGGTGGGCGCTCGCGACCCCGCGCGGTTCCCTACGTCTCACGTTTCGGCGGGGGCGAACTGGTCACCGACCGGGCCACCTTCTCGCCCGACCGCATCGACCTCGGGACCCGCGTCCTGCTCGCTGCGGTCCCCGACCCCCCGCCCACGGGTACGTTCGCCGACCTTGGTTGCGGGTACGGACCGATCGCAGTCGCGTTGGCGACGGCGTCCCCCCACAGCCGAGTGATCGCCGTCGACGTGAACGAGCGGGCGCGTGCGCTCTGCACCGAGAACGCACGGCGGCGGAGCCTCGACAACCTCGAGGTGCATTCGCCCGACGACCTGGACCCCGACCTGCGGTTCGATCTGATCTGGTCGAACCCGCCCATCCGGATCGGGAAACAGGCCCTCCACGAGCTCCTCGACGGGTGGCTCGAGCTCCTGTCGCCCGGCGGTGAGGCCTACCTCGTCGTCCAGCGTCATCTGGGCGCCGAGTCACTTGCCGACTGGCTCGAAGGCGAGGGCTGGGACGTATCGCGATTCAAGGCCAAGAAGGGCTACCGAGTGCTGCGCATCACCCGCCAGAGCTGATCGATCAGACCCGAAGCGGATCGACTGCGATCCGAAGACGTCCGCCGGGCCGGTGCGTTGCCGCCAACGCGTCAGCGAGCATCTCGTGGTCGGGTGCCTTGACCAGCCAATGCCCGTCGCGTGGGCCCATCACCTCGACGCCCATCGGTTGACCGAGCGCCTCGATGAACTGCGGCGCCGCCGGACCCGACACATCGGCCACGGCGAGCGCAGGCGGAAACCCGAGGATCTCGCGACGATCGAGTTCCGGCTTCACCAAGCGGTCGGGCTCACCGTTGACCGCCGCCTTGATGACCTCGTGGTCAGGCTGTCGCGTCTGGAGCAACACACGACCACCTTGGTGTCGTCCGCCCACGATTCGGCACGCCCGAACGATCAGGCTCAGCGCCTGCTCTGCCGCCCGGTAACGGGGGGCGAGCAGCTCCTGGTCGAAGTCGAGGAAGGCCACCGAATCGGCGGCGCGGACCTGGTGCAACAGCGCCTCGGTCCCCACCACCACTCGCGAACGGGCCTCTCCCTTGGACGATCCGGTGACCTCGTCGACGTCCTCACGCACCAGCGCAACGAGCTCTTCACGGACACGCGAAACGCCGGCCCGGATGTTCCGGCTCGCCGTCGACCCGCACGCCTGGCAGATCGCCGGCCGAGCGGTGTCGCACCGGAGACACACGTAGTCGGACTCGGGTTGGATCACCGCGGCGTCGCACGACTCGCACGTGGCGACGACCCCGCACGAGTCACAGGCGATGAGTCGTGCGCGGCCGGTACGGTTCAAGACGCACAGCACACGCGCATCGCTCCGGAGCTGACGCACCAGCTTCGGCGAGAAGAGTCCGGCCCGACGCGGGTCCTCGTTGCGGCGATCGACCACATCGATGATCGACCATCCGTTGCGTTCCAGCGAGACGGGCCGACTCACGACCCGCGCCACGGCACGGGCTTCGAGTGTTGGCATCGGCGAGGTGAGGACGCACGGCACGCCGGCGCGGCGTGCCCGCTCGATCATCACGTCGCGCGCGTGCCACGTGGGTACGCGTTCCTCCTGGTGCACTTCGTCGTGCTCATCGAGCACGACGAACGCGGCCGGCTCTGCCATCGGCGCCCATGCTGCTGCCCGCGCCCCGATCACGGTCGCACCCACGTGCGCCTTGGCCCACTGATCAGGATGGAGTGCGACGTCGACACCGGTGCGGCGCAGCCTTGCAGCCAGCCCGCGAGCCACCTCGACCGACGGGGCGACGATCAACGCGTTCCCCCGTTGCGCTGCAGCCAGTGCGACCGGGTACAGGTCCTCGGTGGGTGCCAGCCTCAAGACCGTCGGCCAGTCACCGAACGCGTCGGCGACCACGGCATCGTTCACCCCGCCCGCCGGCACCGTGATCGCCGGGACCGGAAGCCCGGTCACGGCCTTGGGTGGCGAGGCGGTGGTGAGCAGGTTGGCCAGCCGCCCTGCCCATCGATGAGCCGCCCATCGCGCCAAACCGATGATCTCGGCCGTGGGCCCGAGACCGGTGATCTTGGCGATCGGCTTCAGGTCGACATCAGGCTCGGCGACGGCATCGGTGGCGACGATCCAACCCCCGACACGGCGCCCACCCAGGTCGACCCGCACCAGCGAGCCCAGGCGCGCGTCGTGGATCATCGATTCGGGAACGACGTAGTCGAACTCCTTGTCGATGGTGCCCTCGACGAGCACTCGAACCACCGGCAGTCGCATCTGTCAGGCGAGCATGCCACGCCCGCCGGGTGGTTCAGAGACCGAGCGCCGACTTGAGGTCGTCGGCACGGTTGGTGAACTCCCAGGTGAAGTCCGGATCGTCGCGGCCGAAGTGACCGTAGGCCGCCGTCTTCTTGTAGATCGGGCGGCGCAGATCGAGGTCCTTGATGAGGCCGGCGGGGCGGAGGTCGAAGATCTCACGGATCGCCTCTTCGATCTTGGTGACCTCGACGGTCTCGGTGCCGAACGTCTCGACGAAGATCGACACCGGCTGGGCCACACCGATGGCATAGGCCACCTGGACCTCGCAGCGGCTTGCCGCGCCGGAGGCGACGACGTTCTTTGCGACCCAGCGGGTGGCGTATGCGGCCGAACGGTCGACCTTCGACGGGTCCTTGCCCGAGAAGGCGCCGCCACCGTGACGGGCCATGCCGCCATAGGTGTCGACGATGATCTTGCGGCCCGTGAGGCCACAGTCGGCATGCGGGCCGCCGAGCTCGAACGCGCCGGTGGGGTTGACCAGCACCTTGAAGTCGCTCGTGTCGATGTTGTCGGGCAGCAGTGGGTTGATGACGTGCTCGACCAGATCGGGTTTGATCAGCGTCTCGGAGTCGATGCCCGGCTGGTGCTGGGTCGAGATGAGCACCGTTCGCAGGCGTACCGGCCGGTTGTCCTCGTAGTCGATGGTGACCTGGGTCTTGCCGTCGGGGCGGAGGTACGGGAGGATGCCGGACTTGCGGACCTCGGCCAGCCGGTGGCTGAGGCGGTGCGCCAACCAGATGGGCAGCGGCATGAGGTCCGCGGTCTCCTCGCACGCGTAGCCGAACATCATTCCCTGGTCGCCGGCGCCCTGGGCGTTGAGGATGTCTTCGCCGGACGAACCGGTCCGCGTCTCGTATGCAGTGTCGACGCCCTGCGCGATGTCGGGCGACTGGGGATCGATCGAGGTCATCACACCACAGGTGTTTCCGTCGAAGCCGAACGCTTCACGGTCGTAGCCGATGCCGTTGATCGTCTCGCGCACGATCTTGGGAATCTCGACGTAGGCGGAAGTGGTGATCTCGCCGGCGACCATGGCCAGACCGGTGGTGACCATGGTCTCGCAGGCCACCCGGGCCATCGGGTCGTCGGTGAAGATGGCGTCGAGGATCGCGTCGGAGATCTGGTCGGCCATCTTGTCGGGGTGACCTTCGGTCACGGATTCGGACGTGAAGGTCCAGTTACGGGTCACGCTTGATTGCTCCTTGTTTCGAGAACTTGGTCGAGAATGGCACGGGCGATGGCCCGCTTGTTCGCGAGAGGTACCAGCCTCGCATCTGCCGAGGTCACGAGATGAACTTCGTTGGTGTCGTGCTCGAAGCCCACGCCCGGTGCGCCGACGTCGTTGGCGACGATCAGGTCGAGGCGCTTGTCTGCCAGCTTCGTACGGGCATTCGCCAAGACGTCATCGGTCTCTGCCGCGAAGCCGACCAGTGTCTGGCCGACAGGCTTGCCGGAGCCGAGGTCGACGAGGAAGTCGTGGGTCGGCTCGAGAACGATCTCGGGCGGCCCGTCCCGCTTCTTCAGCTTGTGGTCAGCCGGTGCCTTCGGGCGGAAGTCGGCGACGGCGGCGGCCATCACGATGACGTCCTGGTCGCGGCTACGTCCCATCACCGCGTCCTGCATGTCGGCAGCACTGGCCACCTCGATCACCTCGACGACACCAGGAGGCGCCGGCCGATCGACCGTCGTGACCAGCGTGACCTCGGCACCACGTGCGGCCGCCTCGGCAGCAACGGCGTATCCCTGCTTGCCTGACGACCGGTTCGAGATCACCCGCACCGTGTCGATGGCCTCACGGGTGCCACCGGCGGTCACGAGCACCTTGAGACCGGCGAAGTCCGCGCCCTTTCCGGAGAGGATTCGGTGGGCGGCATCGACGATCGCCTCGGGCGAGGCCAGCCGACCGCTCCCGCTGTCGCCGCCTGCGAGTCGTCCTTCCTCGGGAGGGAGCACGTGTACGCCACGTCGGGCCAGGGTGGCGAGGTTCTCCTGGACGGCAGGGTGGTTCCACATCTCGGTGTGCATCGCCGGGCAGATGAGCACGGGGGCCTCGGTGGCGAGCAGGGTCGCCACGAGCAGGCCGTCGCTGATCCCTGCGGCGTAGCTTCCGATGAGCCTTGCCGTGGCCGGAGCGACCACCACCAGGTCGGCCGACTGGCCGAGGCGGGTGTGCGGGATCGGATCGGTGTCATCCCAGAGCGAGGTCTTGACCGGTTCACTGGCGAGCGCCGACAGGGTGACTTCACCGACGAAACGGGTGGCACCACGGGTCATCACCGGCACAACGTGCGCGCCGGCGTCGACGAGACGGCGGCACACCTCGACCGCCTTGTAAGCAGCGATGCCGCCTGTGACTCCAAGAACGATACGCGCGTCTCGCACGGTGAGACCCGACGGTTCGGGTTCTAGGCTTCCTCGCCGGAATCGGCAGCGGCAGCAGCTGCGTCGGCCGCAGCCTGTGCCTCGGCTTCCTCGCGTGCACGCACCTCGGCGGGCTCGACCGGGACGATCTTGTCGGTCGAGATCTCCTCGAAGGCGATCGACAGCGGCTTCCGGGACACCGTGGTGACCTGCGGCGGGATCATGGTCCCGAGGCCGCCTTCGACCTGGTTGTAGTACGAGTTGATCTGGCGGGCCCGCTTGGAGCCGAGGGCCACCAGCGTGAACTTCGACCCGGCGCGCTCGAGAAGGTCCTCGATTCGCGGGGTCATCATCGAGTCGTGGCTCGCAGTCATGCGTGGCTCTCCTGAGCAGGCGCGTACGGAACAGCTCACACTACCGGTGACCTCGGAGAACGAGGCAATTCGACACGCGATCAGCCTCGCGCCGCCGCGATCAGCCCTCGCACGGCTTCGACCGCGTGGTCGAGGTCGTCATTGACCACCGTCGTCATGCCGATCTCGGCTGCGATCGAGCGTTCCTCGGCGGCCTTCGCCATCCGCTGGTCGACCCGGTCGGGAGTGTCGCCCCGACCGATCAATCGGTCACGTTGCGCTTCGGGATGGGGGGTGTCGATGAACACGAGCAACGCGTCAGGATCCCACTCGCTGATGGCGCGAGCACCGTGGACGTCGATCTCGAACACCACGTCGAGACCGTCGGGCGGCTCGGGGATCGGAGTGCCCTGTCGGTAATCGAGGAACTCGACCCATTCGAGGAACCCGCCCTCGTCGATGTGTCGAGCGAACTCCTCCGGCGACACGAAGTGATAGGCGTCGGCAGCCTCGCCGGGTCGGCGTGCCCGCGTCGTCCACGAGCGCGACACCCAGAGGTCGGCAGCCCCGGCGAGCAGCCGGCGCACGATGGTGCCCTTGCCGGCGCCGCCGGGTCCGGACAGGACGATGTTCAAGCCTGGTCGGGGAAGGCTGCGAGCAGCGACTCGCGCTGCTGCTTGCCGACACCTCGGATGCGCCGGGTCTCGCTGATCTCGATCTCCTCCATCGTACGCCGGGCCTTCACCTTGCCGACACCGGGGAGCGACTCGAGCACCGCGAGCATCTTCATCTTGCCGACGATGTCGTCGTCGGCGGCCCGCTCGAACAGCTCGGACAACGTGATCGCACCCATCTTGAGTCGTTCCTTGAGGGCGGCTCGGGCCCGACGGGCCTCGGCGGCCTTGGCGAGGGCGGCGGTGCGCTGCTCGGGGGTCAACTGGGGAGGCTTTGGCATGACCCGAAACGATAGTTGCTGCTGAGCGTTGGCTCAGGACGGCGCGTCAGCCGCCGGCGCCCCACGGCCGACGGCGGCACCGACCTCGGCGGCGATGGCCGCTGCTGCGTCACGCGGTTCGTCGGCCTGGGTGACCGCCCGGCCGATCACGAGCAGATCCGCTCCTGCCTCGACGGCCTCGGCGGGGGTGGCCGCCCTCGCCTGGTCATGGCGGGCGGTTCCGGCGAGACGGATGCCGGGCACGACGGCAGTGAGACGTGGCGCGTACTGCTTCGCCTCGACCACGTCACCGGCGGCGCAGACGATGCCACCGCAGCCGGCCTCGACCGCCATGCGAACCCGCTTGGGAAGGATGTGCGGCGGCGCATCGCCGTCGCTCGTGAGCACCGTGACGGCAAGCGCCATGGGTGGGGGCAGCCCCACGGACTCGGCTCCGTCGGCGAGGCCTTCGACACCGGCGCGCAGCATCGGCACGTCGCCGTGCGCATGAAGGGTCAGGTAGCTCGCTCCCAGACTCCCCAGGACCTTGGCAGATTTGCCGACGGTGGTAGGGATGTCGTGCAGCTTCAGATCGGCGAACACATCGAGCCCCATATCTCGCATGGCGCTGATGGCGTCGGGACCATTCGCCGAGAACAGCTCGAGGCCGACCTTCACCACACCGAACCAGGGCTGGAGCTCGCGGGCCAGGCGGGTCGCTGCCACCAGGTCGTCCAGGTCGAGGGCGAGGGCCAGACGGCCGCGGACCTCGGTCGGAGCGGTGGGGGCGATGGACGGGTCAGTGCTCATGGACAGCTCCGATGTGATGGGTGAGGCGATCGCTTCCGCAACGCAGCAACCATGATTCCAGCCCGGCGGACACCTTCGAGGACGCTGCGGGGTCGACGAATGTGGCGGTGCCGACCTGAATCGCCGATGCACCGGCGAGCACGAACTCAGCAGCGTCGAGTCCCGAGGCGATCCCACCGACGCCCACGATCGGCAGCTCAGGGTGGGCAGCGTGCACGTCGTGCACCGCACGGACGGCGATCGGGTGGATGGCGGGACCACTCAGCCCTCCCCCGCGAGCACCCGATCCGAGCCGGTAGGTCGAGTTCTCGACATCGATCGCCATTCCCAGCACCGTGTTCACCAGCGTCACCGCTTCCGCACCCGCGTCGCGGGCGGCGCCTGCCACCCCGACGAGCTCGGAGGTGTTCGGGCTCAACTTGGCCCACCGGGGTCGCCCGCACGCTTCGGTGACGGCCATCACGGCTGCGGTGGCTTCGGGATCGTGCGCGTACAGATCGCGTCCCGTCTCGGTGTTGGGACAGCTCAGGTTCACCTCGATCGCGACGACCCGCTCATCGGCCGCCGCGAGCTGCTCGGCGGCCAGGCGGTAGTCGTCGACCGAACGGCCCCAGATGCTGGCGACCACTCGCGCGCCGGTGTCGAGCAGCGCCGGGAGATGGTCGGTGAGCCACGCCGTGACCCCGGGTCCCTGCAACCCGACGCTGTTGATCATCCCGCCCGTCGTCTGGTGGACGCGGAGGGCGGGATTGCCGTCCCACGCGAAGTGGGCGAGCGACTTCGTGACGACTGCGCCGATCGTCGAGAGATCGAAGGACCGGGCCAACTCGGGTCCGTATCCGGCTGTCCCCGATGCCGTCATGACCGGATTGGGAAGCTCGACGGACCCGATCTGCGTCGACAGGTCGACCGTCACCGAGCAGCGCCGCGGGTGCCGAGGCTCACTCCGGTGGTGTTCCATCGGGTGTCTGGCCGTGGTGTGCCTGGAGCGACTTGACGCTGAGCGCTGCCGCATTGCGTTCAGCGACTCCCTCTGCCGCCGCCTCCCCTGCGGCTGCCGTCGTCAGGCACGGGATGCCGTGGTGCGCGGCAGCTGCCCTGATGTGTGCACCGTCGGCTCGGGGGCCGCGGCCGCGTGGGCTGTTGATCACCAACTGCACCTCACCCGAGTCGATCAATTCGACGGCGTCTCGACCATCCGGTTCGCCGATCTTGGCCACCCGAGCCCGCACGGGCAGGCCGTGCTCCTCGAGCATGTCGGCAGTGCCGGCGGTGGCCACGATCTCGAAGCCGTGTTCGACGAACTGCGCAGCAGCACGCCGACCGGCCCGCTTGTCGCGATCGGCGAGGCTGAAGAAGACGGTCCCGGACTCCGGCAGCCGGTCCCCGGCGGCCAGCTGCGCCTTCGCGAATGCCAGCCCGAAGCTGTCGGCAATGCCCATGACCTCGCCGGTCGAGCGCATCTCGGGACCGAGCAGCGTGTCGGCCTCGGGGAACCGGTTGAACGGCAGGACCGCCTCTTTGACCGCCACGTGCCCGGTCACCGGAGCCCTGACCAGTCCCTCCTTGCGGAGCTCCTCGAGCGTGGCTCCGATCATCACCCGCGACGCGATCTTCACCAGCGGCACACCGGTTGCCTTCGCCACGAACGGCACGGTCCTCGAGGCTCGAGGGTTCGCCTCGATCACGAACACCTGGCCGCCCTTCACGGCGTACTGCACGTTGAGCAACCCGCGCACGTCGAGCTCGGCCGCAAGGCGCTTGGTGTATTCCTCGATGACCCCGACGGTCTCGTCCGACAGCGAGTAGGGCGGCAGTGAACACGCCGAGTCGCCTGAGTGCACCCCGGCCTCCTCGACGTGCTCCATGACGCCGCCGATCAACACGTCGCCGGTGTGATCGCGGATGGCGTCGACGTCGACCTCCGTCGCGTCCTCGAGGAACCGGTCGATGAGCACGGGGCGTTCGGCCGAGAGTCCACCTTCCTTGCCGAGACTCCCGAACCCGGCGAGATGCTCCATGGCCCGCCGGAGGCTCTCCTCGTCGTAGACGATCTCCATGGCACGGCCGCCCAGCACGTAGCTGGGGCGCATGAGCACGGGGTACCCGACCTGATCGACGATCGCGAGCGCAGCGTCGACGTCGGTGGCAGTCCCTCCGGGCGGCTGGGGAATCTCGAGGCGATTGCAGAGTCGGTTCCACTGATCGCGATCCTCGGCCCGGTCGATCGAAGCCGCGCTCGTTCCGAGAACCAGGCCCTCGGGCAACGCTCCCGCGAGCTTCAGCGGTGTCTGGCCCCCGAGCGCCACCACGATCCCGACCAGATCACCCGACGCCTGCTCGGACTCGATGACGTTGAGCGCATCCTCGAGGGTGAGCGGCTCGAAGTAGAGACGCCCCGACGTGTCGTAGTCGGTCGAGACCGTCTCGGGGTTGCAGTTGAGCATCACCGTCTCGTAGCCCGCATCACCCAACGCGAAGCTCGCGTGCACGCAGCAGTAGTCGAACTCGATGCCCTGACCGATCCGGTTCGGACCCGAACCGAGGATCAGGACCTTCTGCCGGCCCGAGTGCACGACCTCGTCGGTGTCCTCGTAGGTCGAGTAGTGGTAGGGGGTCTCGGCATCGAACTCGGCACCGCACGTGTCGACGGTCTTGAACGTCGGCACCACCCCGAGCGCCGTCCGACGCGACCGCACGGCCATCTCGTCGACGGCCCACAGATACCCGAGCTGCGCGTCACTGAACCCCAGCCGCTTTGCGCGACGCAGGTCTGCCCTGGTCACGAGTTCGAATCCGACCTCGGCCAGGTGGGCGCGCTCCTGGACGATCTGGTCCATCTGGTCGAGGAACCAGGGATCGACACGCGTCTCGGCCGAGAGCTGGTCGACGGTCACACCTCGTCGCAGCGCAGCCTCGAGGTGGAAAGGACGGTCGGGGGTGGCCGTCTTGGCCCGCAGCATCAGTTCTGCGTCGTCGAGCTCGTCGACCAGCGCCTCGGCGGGGTCGCAGTTGAGCCCGAACCGCCCGAGTTCGAGGCTTCGGAGCGCCTTCTGGAGCGACTCGGGAAAGGTCCGTCCGATGGCCATCGCCTCGCCGACCGACTGCATCGACGTCCCGAGGACCACCGGCGTGTCGGGGAACTTCTCGAAGGCCCACCGAGGCACCTTGGTGACCACGTAGTCGATGGTGGGTTCGAAGCTCGCCGGGGTCTTCTTGGTGATGTCGTTGGGGATCTCGTCGAGGGTGTAGCCGACCGCCAACTTCGCAGCGATCTTGGCGATCGGGAACCCGGTGGCCTTCGAAGCGAGCGCCGAGCTCCGCGAAACCCGCGGGTTCATCTCGATGACCACCATGTCACCGTTTTCGGGGTTCACCGCGAATTGGACGTTGCTGCCGCCGGTCTCGACGCCGACACGCCGGATACAGGCGAATGCGGCATCGCGCATCTCCTGATATTCGACGTCGGACAGCGTCTGAGCCGGTGCGACGGTGATCGAGTCGCCGGTGTGGACTCCCATCGGGTCGAGGTTCTCGATCGAACAGATGACCACGCAGTTGTCGGCGCGGTCGCGCATGACCTCGAGCTCGTACTCCTTCCAGCCGGCGATCGAGGTCTCGATGAGGATCTCGCTGATCGGACTGGCCTCGAGGCCGAAGTTGGCCATCTTCTCGAACTCCTCGGGCGTCGAGGCGATCCCGGTGCCCTTGCCTCCGAGGATGTAGGCGGGGCGGATGACGACCGGGAGACCGATGCGCTCGATGGCCTCGCGAGCTTCGGGCATGTTGCGCGCCGTCGCCGATTCGGGCACCGACAGCCCGATCTCGATCATGGCGACCTTGAAGTTCTCACGGTCCTCGGCGGTGGCGATGGCCGCCTGGTTCGCTCCGATGAGCTCGGGAGTTCCCGGCACCCCGACCGACCCGCGCTCGACGAGTTCCATGGCGAGGTTCAGCGCCGTCTGCCCCCCGAGCGTCGGCAGGACCGCATCGGGCGCTTCCACCTCGATGATCCGTTCGATCACTTCGGCGTCGAGCGGCTCGATGTAGGTCGCATCGGCGAAGTCGGGATCGGTCATGATCGTCGCCGGGTTCGAGTTGGCGAGGATGACCCGATAGCCCTCCTCGCGCAGGACCCGGCACGCCTGTGTGCCCGAGTAGTCGAACTCACATGCCTGGCCGATCACGATCGGACCGGCGCCGATCAGCAGGATCGACGAGATGTCGTCACGACGAGGCATCGCTATTCCCGCTCCCCGGCCGCTCGGGCCGCAACTGGCCGGCCTCCTCGTGCCTCGTCGGCCTCGCATCTCGGCATCTGCACCACGAACGTCAACGGGTCATCTCCTGGGCAAAGCGATCGAACAGGTGGCGGGCGTCGTGAGGGCCGGGACCGGCCTCGGGGTGGTACTGGACCGACCAGGCGCGGCCGTCGAGCACCGACATCCCTTCACACACCCCGTCGTTGAGGTTCACATGCGTCATCTCGGCTTTGCCGGCGAGCGAGTCGGCGTCGACCGCAAAGTTGTGGTTCTGACTCGTGATCTCGACCCGGCCGGTGGCGAGGTCTCGGACGGGGTGGTTGCCGCCGTGGTGGCCGAAGGGCAGCTTCACCGTGCCGGCGCCAATGGCTCGGCCGAGGATCTGGTGCCCGAGGCAGATGCCGAACAGCGCGACCTCGGACTCGACGAGCTGCCGCACCGTGTCGACGGCGTAACCGACCTGGGCAGGATCGCCCGGGCCGTTGCTCAGGAAGAGCCCGTCGGGCTCGCGGGCCAGCGCGTCGGCAGCCGGCGTCGAGGCCGGGACCACTTCGACGGTCGCGAACTCGCCCAGTTGGCGGACGATCGAAGTCTTGATGCCGAAGTCGTAGGCGACCACCCGCAAGGGGCCGTTCCCGAACGTGTACGGCTCGGGGGTCGACACCTCGGCGACGAGGTCGACACCATCGGTGCCGGGCTCGGCCGATGCAGCTGCCTTGAGGGTCACCTCGTCGGCGGTTCCGAACGCGCCCGGCATCGCACCCGCATCACGAATGTGACGGGTGAGGCGGCGTGTGTCGACACCCGCCAGCCCGGCGATCCCGTGCTGCACGAGGAACGCCGACAGGTCTGCCTCGCTGCGCCAGTTGCTGCGCCGCCTCGCGAGGTCGCGGACGATCACGCCGCGACAGAACGGCCGACGGGCCTCGTCGTCGAGCGGCGTCGTGCCGTAGTTGCCGATGTGCGGGTAGGTGAAGGTGACGATCTGGCCGGCATAGCTCGGGTCGGTGAGGACCTCCTGGTAACCCGACAGCACGGTGTTGAACACCACTTCGCCCGCCGCCACGCCGTCGGGCGGAGTGGCACCGATCGCTTCGCCTTCGAACACGGTCCCGTCGGCCAACACCAGCTGTGCTTCGGTGATGCTCATCGTTGGGGCTCGCCATCGATGACGACCGGCTCGCCGGCGAACACGGTGTGACGCACGCGTCCGGTCAACTGACGACCTCGGTACGGATTGTTGCGACTTCGGCTCACGGACTCATCCGGGTCGACGGTCCAGGTCGCGGTCGGGTCGAAGATGCACAGGTTCGCGGCACGACCCACCTCGATCGGCCCGCCGTGCACGTCGGTCACGCCGAGCAACTGCGCCGGCCGCCACGACAGCAGACCGAAGATCTGACGGAGATCGAGGTCGAGTTCGGTGTTGGCCAGCGCCAGAGCCGTCTCGAGACCGAGCATCCCGGGCGGCGCCTCGTCGAAGGCCGCCTCCTTGGTCTCGGTGGTGTGGGGGGCGTGATCGGTTGCGATGGCGTCGATCGTGCCGTCGACCAACCCCGCCTTCACCGCCTCGACGTCGGCCCGGGGACGGAGCGGCGGATTGACCTTGAACACCGGGTCGTAGCTGGCACACTCGGCGTCGGTGAGCGTGAAGTGATGGGTCGTGGCTTCGCAACTGACCCGAAGACCGGTCGACTTGGCTGCCTTGACCATCGCGACCGAACCGGCAGTCGACAGGTGCTGGAAGTGGACGCGTGCGCCGGTGAGGCGGGCCAGCGCGATGTCGCGCATCACCATGAGTTCCTCGGCCTCGGCCGGCTGGCCCGGAATGCCGAGACGGCTCGACCACTCGCCCTCGTGCATGTGCCCACCCGCCGCCATGGACGCGTCTTCACAGTGCTCCGCGAGCGTGACGTCGAGCGCGGTTGCGTACTCGAGTGCCCGCCGCATCAGGCGGGTGTCCTGGACGCCGGTGCCGTCATCGGTGAAGAACCTGACGCCGAGTTCGGCCATCTCGGCCATCGGCGCCAAGGCCTCGCCGGCCCGATCGACGGTGATGGCGCCCGAGGTGCGGACATCGCATGCCGCCGTTCGGCCGAGATCGAGTACCTCACGAACCACCCCTGCGCTGTCGATCGCCGGCGTGGTGTTCGGCATCGCGAGGATGCACGTGTAACCACCGACCGCAGCCGCTCGGGCACCCGACTCGACGGTTTCGGCCTCTTCCTTGCCGGGCTGGCGCAGATGCGTGTGCAGGTCGACGAGCCCTGGACCGACCGCGCAGCCGCCGGCGTCGAGCACCCGATCGCCGCCGAGATCTTCGCCGATCGAGTCGACCACTCCGTCGACGATGCGGATGTCGGCCTGCCGATCGCCATTGAAGTCGACGATCGTGCCGCCCTTGATCACCACACTGGAGTCAGGCATCGGGCACAACGCCCTCCTGGAAGGCGACGCCCTCGCACTCGTTCCCACCATGGTCAAGCATCGGCCACCACCCTCGCAGCTTCGGCACGGGTTCCTGAACCCAGGAGCAGGAACAGCACCGCCATGCGTACCGCCACCCCATTCGACACCTGCTCGACCATCGTGGCGGTCGGGAGGTCGGACACCTCGGCCGCGATCTCGACGCCACGGTTCATCGGACCGGGGTGCATCACCAGGGCTCGAGGGGCGAGCAGATCGGCTCGGCGCCTCGTCAGTCCGTAGGTCGCGGTGTACTCGCGAAGCGTGGGCACGAGGGCCTCGGTCATGCGCTCACGCTGCATGCGCAGCAGGTAGCAGACGTCGACCTTGGGAAGGATCGAGTCGAGGTCGTGACTCACCCTGACCGGCCATCCTTCGAGGCTGGGCGGCAGGAGCGTGGGCGGTGCGACCAGCGTCACCTCGGCCCCGAGGGCAGTGAAGGCCAGCACGTTGCTCCGAGCGACGCGGCTGTGCTTGATGTCGCCGACGATCGCGATGTGCCTGCCGTCGAGGGTGCCGAGCCGCTCGCGGATCGTGTAGGTGTCGAGAAGTGCCTGGGTGGGGTGCTCGTGCCACCCGTCACCGCCGTTGATCACAGCTGCGTCGGTCCAGCGGGTGAGCTGCCACGGGACCCCCGCGGATTGGTGCCGCACGACGACTGCATCGATGCCCATGGCCCCGATGGTGTCGATGGTGTCGCGCAGCGACTCGCCCTTCTTCACCGACGAACTGCTGACGCTGAAGGTCATCGTGTCGGCCCCGAGCCGCTTGGCGGCGGTCTCGAAACTGATGCGGGTGCGAGTCGAGTCCTCGTAGAACAACGACACCACCGTCTTGCCTCGTAGCGCCGGCACCTTGGGGATCTGGCGCCGACTGACCTCGACGAAGTTGTCGGTCAGATCGTGGATCGATTCGATGTCCTCACGAGAGAGGTCCGCGATCGACAACAGATGCTTCATGCTTCCTGCGCTCCCCGTCGACCTCGCACGATCCCGCCCCTCATTCCACATCTCCGAGGTGCACGCCTTCGGCGGTGACATCGACGACCTCGTCGCGACGGGTCGGGAGGTTCTTGCCGACGTAATCGGGCCGAATCGGCAGCTCGCGGTGGCCCCGGTCGACCATGACTGCGAGCTGGATCGAGGCGGCGCGGCCGTAGTCCTGCAGCGCATCGAGTGCGGCGCGGATCGTCCGCCCGGTGAACAGCACGTCGTCGACGAGAACCACCGTTGTCCCCGTGAGGTCGAACGGGATGTCGGTGACCGCCTCGGGAAGCACGGGGCGGATCCCGATGTCATCGCGGTAGAACGCGACGTCGAGCGTCCCGACTCCGACCGATGATGTGGGCTCGATCTCCGCCAGCGCCTCGACGAGCCGCTCGGCGAGGGGCACTCCACCGGTCTGGAGGCCGACCAGGATCACCTGGTCGAGACCCTGGTTGTGCTCGATGATCTCGTGGGCCATCCGCCAGACGGCCCGCCGCAGGTCGTCCGCGTCCATCACCTCGGTGCGGGCATGAAAAACGCCCCCGGAGGGGCGGGTCAGCTGGCGTTCACGTTCGGCCAAGGGCAAGCCTTTCTGTCCGTGTGAGCCTCACGGGACTCACTTCACGGTCAGGGGTCGAACATAGCACGTCGTCGGGAAGCGGGCGGACAGCTCCCGACCTCAGGACGTCGCTCCGATGAACTTCCAGATGTCGTGGCCTCCGGCCGACGTTCCACGCCGTTCGAAACCGGCACGGAGCAGCACCCCGGCAGAGTCGGTGTTGCCGGGGTCCGTACGGGTGAACAGCAAGCGGACCCCGATGGCCGACACGGTCCATTCAGCGAGCAGACCCACTGCCGCCGACGCGTAGCCCTTGCCCCGGGCTTCGGGGCGGAGCCAGAAGCCCATCTCGGCCGAGCCGTGTTGTGCGTCGAACTTCGAGACCCCGACTTCGCCCAGCAGATCGGCCGAATCGGCCTCGACGACCACGAGATCGAGGCTGATGCCGGTCTTCACCCGTTCACTCCACCCGCCGATCCACCGTCGAGCTGCCTCGACCGAGGTGTCGGTGGGAACTGCGTTCCACCGGGCGACATCGGGGTCGGCCCACCCCGCGACGAGCTCTTCGGCGTCGGCGTACCGCCACGGCCGCAGACGCACGCGGTCGTCGGCCAGTTGCGGGTCAGGAAGCGGGATCTTGATCATCGAGAATCCCGACGCGGGACAGCACGGCAGCGAAGCGGCCGGCGTCGCCGCTGTGGAGCACGGCCTGGAGCCCGGTGGCGAGGGCGCCCTCGACGTTCTCGGCGCGATCGTCGACGAACAGGATCCGCTCGACGTCCTCGCCCACCAACTCGGCGGCCTTGCGATACGCAGCTTCGTCGGGTTTCGCGAGGCCGATACGAGCTGAGCTCACGACCACCTCGAGCAACCCGGCGACACCCATCTTCACCAGATCCGATTCGAGCATCGTCGTGGCGTTCGAGAGCATCGCGATGCGCACGCGACCTGACTCACGAACACGTCGGATCACCGACACGAACCCCTCGTCCACGTCCCAGTTGGCCATGGTCCAGGCCTCGGCGACCAGCTGCGCGCGATCGGCGGTGGCGTCGGGCTCGATCCGCCTCGCGATCTCGATGCCCCATTCCTCTGCGGTGAGCTCGCCGATCGTGGCCTGGCGGTACAGCTCGGGATCGAAGGCTTCGCGGAACAGCGATCCGTGCTCGAGTCCCAGTGAGGCCTCGCGTTCATGGATCGGCTCGGCCTTCCACAGACGAAACAAGCCGTCGCAGTCGAGCAACAGGACCGACGGCGTCGCCCACACCCCTTCGTCGCGGATCATCTCGGCAGCACGTGCCAGCACACCGTTGACGAACTTCGGCGAGTCGTCGGTCGAGTAGCGCGTGGCGAGATCGGCAGCCTCGGACAGGATCACCGCGTCGGGTGTGTCGGTCTGGAACGCGAGCTCGTAGACACCGAGTCGGAGCACGGCGCGGTCCATCGCTGCCATGCGGGCGAGTGGCCATTTCGGTCGACCGACGCCGTCCAGGAGGTGGTCGATCTGGTGGCGGTGATCGCCCGTACCGAGCGTGATCTCGGTCGCGAAGTCGTCCGGTGGCACGGGCAGCGAGTCGAGGACCTCGGACGGGTGGACGTCCTTGGTCTCGGCCTCGTACAAGAACCCGATGGCGCGCTCGCGCGCCTGCCGCCTTCGCCCGGGAGGGCTCTCGGTCACGTCGTCAGGCCTTGGAGATGTACTCGCCGGTGCGCGTGTCGACCTTGATCTTGTCGTCGGGCTCGATGAACAGCGGGACCTGCACCTCGAGTCCGGTCTCGAGGGTGGCCGGCTTGCGGGCACCGGACACGCGATCACCCTGGATGCCCGGCTCGGTCTGGGTGATGGTCAGCTCGACCGAGGCCGGCAGCTCGACACCGACGATCTCGTTCCCGAACATGAGCAGCGTCGGCTGCATCCCCTCGATCAGGTACTTCGGCGCTTCTCCGAGCAGGTCGGGCGCCACGTTCATCTGGTCGTAGGTCTCGTTGTCCATGAACACGTAGTCGGTGCCGTCGGCGTAGAGATACTGATACTCACGCTTGTCGACGATGGCTCGCTCGACCTTCTCGCCGGCACGGAAGGTCCTGTCGATCACCGCTCCGGTGCGCACGTTCTTGAGGGTCGTGCGCACGAATGCGCCGCCCTTGCCGGGCTTGACGTGCTGGAACTCCTGGATCTGCATCAGGCCCTCGGACAGTTCGAGCGTCATGCCGTTCTTGATGTCGGCGGTGGTGATGGTTGGCATCGAACGGTGAGGGTACCGGCGAGGGTCAGTCCTTCGGGAACTTGGTGAGTGGCCGACAGCCCCCGTCGGTCACGACCACGCTGTCCTCGACGCGCACGCCGCCGTGGTCGGCGAGGTAGACGCCTGGCTCGACGGTCACACAGTGTCCCGTCTCGAGGAGTCCATCGGCGTCCTTGGCGACCCTTGGATCCTCGTGGATGACGAGCCCGATCCCGTGACCGGTGCCGTGCAGGAATGCGTCGCCCCATCCGGCGGCGCCGATGTGGTCCCGGCAGGCCGCGTCGACCGAGGCCGCCTCGACACCGGGGCCGACGGCTGCCACCCCCGCAGCCTGCGCATCGGTGACGACCTCGACCATGCGGTGCTGCGTGTCCGACAGCGCTCCCACCCCGAAGGTCCGGGTCATGTCGGAGTGGTAGCCGTCGACGAGCGCACCGAAGTCGACGATCACGAGGTCGCCGTCTGCGAACGGTCTCGGGGTGGGGCGGGCGTGGGGCTTCGCACCGTTCGGGCCCGAGGCGACGATCGTCTCGAACGACCGGCCGTCGGCCCCGAGGCGCACCATCTCGGAGTCCAGGGCCAACGCGAACTCTCGCTCGACGGTGCCCGGCACGAATCGGTCGCGCAGGTTGGCCAATGCGGCATCGGCGATGCCCGAGGCGACTTCGAGCCGGGCGATCTCACCCGTGTCCTTGATCGCGCGCAGCGACGCGACGAGGTCAGATGTGGCGACGAGCTCCACATCGAGTGATTCGGCATAGGTCTGCGATGCCGCCCAGCTGACCGCCTCGGCCTCGAGTCCGAGCCGAAGCGGAGGGGCCAGGTGGGAGGCGAGCACATCGAGCGGCGTACGGGTGATCTCGACTCCGGCATCGACACCCGCCGACGCCAACTGCTCGGTCACTTGGGTCTGGTAGCGGCCGTCGGTGATGATGACCGATCGATCGGCGCCGACCAGGAGCACGGCGTTCGACCCGGTGAATCCGGTCAGGTACCGCACCGAAACCAGGTCGGTGCAGAGCAACGCATCGATGCCGGCGGCGTCGAACCGCCGACGCAGCGCGCCGATCCGGGCGGCAATCTCGCACGCGGGCAACGACTCGAGATCGATCACGACCACCCCCACCCGGATCTCTGTTGCTCTGCGACCAATGATTGGCGGCACGACAACGAAGATCCTGGGTTTGGCGCGTCGTTCACGGGTTCAGGAGGTGGACGACGGCTTGGACGGCCAGCACGTAGCCGAAACCGCCGGCACCGGCGATGGCCACGTCGGCGACCGGGCTCACGACCGAAGTGTGCCGCCACGTCTCGCGTGCCCACGGATTCGAGATGTGGACCTCGACGACGGCGCCGTCGAAGCAGGCGAGCGCATCGGCGATGCCCCACGACGAGTGCGTGAACGCTGCGGCGTTCACGACGATTGCGGCCGACGTCCCACGCGCCGCCTGGATTGCATCGATGAGCACGCCTTCGTGGTTCGACTGGACGTGTTCGACGTCGAAGCCCGCAACGTCGGCGGCACTACGGGCGGCGTCGACGTGGTCGTCGAGCGTGGCGGTGCCGTAGATGAGCGGTTGTCGCTCCCCCAACAGGTTCAGGTTGGGGCCGTTGACGATCGAGATCACGGGACGACTCATGTGAGGTTCTCCAGGGCTCGGCGGGCGATTGCGGGGTCGACGCCCGCGACGACCTCGACGCCGTCGGGGCCGTCGAGGGCGAACGTCAAGCCTGTCAGGGCCTTCTTGTCGCGTCCCATGAGTTCGATCAGCTCGTCGGGGTCGACACCTGCGGGCAGCGTCGTGTCGAGTCCGTATCCCGTCACCACGGCGCGGTGTTCGGCCACACGGCGCTCGTCGATCCGGCGCAGCAGGAGCCCCAGTTCGGCGGCGTACACCAAGCCGATGCCCACGGCCTCACCGTGGCGCAGGTCGTACGCGCCGGCGGTCTCGAGTGCGTGTGCGAGCGTGTGGCCGTAGTTGAGGATCGCCCGCCGGCCGCCCTCGAGCTCGTCGGAGGCGACCACCTCGGCCTTGATGCGAACGCACGCGGCGACCCGCTCGACGGGGTCGAGCGATGCGAGGTCGGCGCCGCTCAGGAAGTGGTACTTCGCCTGTTCGCCGAGCCCGCTGCGGCGCTCTCGCTCCGGCAGCGTGGCCAGCGTCGACAGATCGCAGAGCACGCCCTGCGGTTGCCAGAACGCGCCCACGAGGTTCTTGCCCTCAGGGAGGTTGACCCCGGTCTTGCCTCCGACGGCAGCGTCGATCATGCCGAGGAGCGTGGTGGGCACGTGCACGACGGCAATGCCGCGGTGGTAGACGGCGGCGGCGAAGCCGGCCGTGTCGGTCACCACGCCTCCCCCGACGGCGACGACCGCGTCCGCCCGGGTCATTCCCCACCTCGCCCACTGCCGACACAGATCCTCCACCGTCGCCAGGTTCTTCGATGCCTCGCCATCGCCGAGGGTGAACATGCGGTGCTCGGTCCCCGGATCGACCGTCACCCCGATGCCGGCCTGGGTCACCACGGCGGTACGGCCGGCACCGGGAGGCAGGAGCGATGGCAGCTGATCGAGGATGCCCTCGCCGACCACGACGTCGTAGGAGCGGTCGGCCAGCGTGACCGGCACGCGGATCGCGTCGGTCACGCCGCACCTGCGATCAGCGCGGCGATCTCGTCGGGCGTGTGATCCGCCACGTCGATGGTCACGTCGGCCACCTCGGCGTACAGCGCCTCGCGGTCGACGGCCATCTGTGTCATGCGTGCCAGCGGGTCGTCGTCGAGGAGCGGTCGATGGCCGGCGGTGGCAGCCCGTTCGGTCAGGAGTTCGGGATCGGCACGGAGCCACACCACGCGGGCGCGCTCGTCACAGAGTGCCCGACGGTTGTCGGGGTCGAGCACGACTCCGCCCGCGGCGGCGATGACGAGCGGCTCGGAACACGCGAGGGCATCGACGAGCACCTGCTTCTCGAGGGCGCGGAAGATGGGCTCGCCGTCGGACTCGAAGATCTCGCGCACCGAGCGGCCCTGTGCCGTCTCGATCTGCTGATCCGAGTCGAGGAGGCGTCGGTCGAGACGTTGGGCCACGAGCGCACCGACGGTCGACTTGCCGGTGGCCATCAGCCCGACCAGCACGACATGACGGGCACGTCCGGTCACCGTTCCGCGACGGCGGCCGCATACGCCTCGGCGTTGATCCGGAACTCAGTGACGGAATCTCCCCCGAACTTGCGGGTCGCCTCACCGGCCAGCACCAATGCCACCATCGTCTCGGCGACGACCCCCATGGCCGGTACCGCAGTTACATCGGTCCGTTCCTTGAACGACACGGTCTCTTGCTTGGTCACGGTGTCGATCGTCTTGAGCACCGGCTTGTTGAGACTTGCCAGCGGCTTCATCGCCGCTCGGACGATGACGTCCTCGCCAGTCGTCATGCCACCCTCGACCCCGCCGGCCAGTGCGCTGTCGCGGACGTAGTGCTCGCCGTCCCACGA
>DATKWD010000084.1:0-3314 GCA_035529695.1 Acidimicrobiales bacterium
GACCCGATCGGGCTGCTCTGCGACCAAACGCAGTCCGATGATGGCTCCCCAGTCGTGGAGGACGAACCTGATGTCGTGCAGGTCGAGTTCGCCGAACAGCACCGACCGCATCCAACCCACGTGTGCGGCGACGGAGTAGTCGTCGAGTTCGCTCGGCTTGTCGGACAAACCCATCCCGACGAGGTCGGGCGCGATGACCCGGTAACCCTCGGCGACGACGGCCGGGATCTGGTGACGCCAGAGGTACGACCACGACGGGTTGCCGTGGAGCATCACCACCGGAGGGGCGGACAAGTCGCCCGTGTCGACGAGGTGCACCCTGAGGTCCTGGCCGTCGCCGGCGGGAATGGTGACGTATCGCCGCTCGGTCGGATAGCCGGCCAGGTCGTCGGCGGCGCCTTCGGGGGTCGAGAGGATCTTCACAGCCACATGTCCAGCTTCAGCGGGCCCTGCCACGAGGCGCCGTCGGGAAAGAACATCACTCGTGCCGGATAGGGAACGTCGACCATGAGGTCGGCCGCGAGGGCGACCGACCGCAGCGCCCATCCTTCGGGCAGCACGCGGGTGTCGACCTGTTCGGCCGTTCCCACCCCGATGTCGCTGCCGGGTCGGGTCTGTGGGATGTAGTCCCACCCGTCACCGTCGTTCAGGATCTCGATGGTGCGGCCGGCGGCGAAGAACATCGAGTGGTACTTGTAGACGGGCAGGACCATGGCCTCGTCGTAGTCGGGCTCGGGCCTTCCGGGACGGGCGACATAGCCGAAGCGCAGGCCGTCGACGTCGATCGTTGCGAGCGGCCCGTCGACCTTGGCGCCGGGCGAACGACGGAAGTACGCCACGTCGGCCACCGCTCCCCCGATGCCAGAGCGGACGAATCCTTCGGGCAGCTCGAGCGCCTCGTACCGGTCACGGGTCACCGGCTCCTGGCAGAGCCACACCCTTTTGGTCTCGGGCTCCATGATCTCCATGAGCAACCCACCGCGGTCGTGGGTCCAGTTGTCGGTGTACGAAACCTCACCGAGCGCTTCGAACGAGGAGGTCACAGCAGGACGCTGGTGGGATCGGACAGCGAGTGGGCGATGCGGTCGATCTTCGGGTCGATGACCACGACGTACGACGACGAGTCGTCGGTGACCGACGGGCGAGCCGCCAGTTCGTCCGCGGTGGCCTTCGAGATGAGATCCCAGCGGGCCTCGGCGAACTCGCGCCCGTCGCCGATCATGTAGTCCTCGATCCAGAACCGCCCGATCCGGATCGACTCGATGTCTGCGGCGAGGTCGGGCGCCGATGCGTCGGCGACCACGTGGAGCAGCATGAACTGGTCATCACCCTCACCGGTCAGTGTCGGATCGGGAGCCGGATCGTCGTCGTACGGAAACGACGCCATCACGATGGTCGACTCCATGCCCGCTTCTTTGTGTGCGTGCTGCTTCTTGAAGTCGTCTCGCTGATTCATCTCGACCATCGCCATGCGGGTCGGGTACTGAGCGATGGCGATGCGGTCCCAGATGGTGTCGTCGCCGACCAGCTGATGGACGACCGGGGCCATGAAGAGGATGCGAGCGCCCACCGCTGCCAGTTCGTCGATCGGCGCGTACTCGTCGTCGGCTTCGGCACCGGTGAGGGTGGTGTCGCGCCCGTCGGCATACTGCGCCACCGGCCTGTACTTCATGAGGTTGAGGGCCCACATCGGGCCGCCAGGATCCTCACGCTCGAACCACGAGCCGAAGTAGCCCAGGTTGGGAGTGCCATAGCCAGGAGTCGCCATGGGGCAACCCTAGACTATTGCGCTGTGGACTGGCACTAGTTAGGGTCGAACATCGCTACCCCGACCCCCGTCTCCATCGGCGGCGCGTTCAGCTCGCCGTACAGCCTCAAGATGCGGGCGGTGCTGCGCTATCGACACATCCCGTTCACCTGGAAGTTGCGGAACTCGAAGTGGGACGACCTCCCACCTGCGCCTGTCCCGATCATCCCGGTGCTCCACTTCGGTGACGACGATGTCATGGTCGACTCGAGCCCGCAGATCACGCGCCTCGAAGCCGAGTACGACGGGCGAAGCATCGTGCCGACCGATCCGGCCCTGGCGTTCATCGACCTCCTCGTCGAGGACTATGCGGACGAGTGGGTCACCAAGGCGATGTACCACTACCGCTGGACCTACGAACCCGACATCGAGAAGGCCGGGCGTCTCCTCCCCCTCGACCAGAACCTCCAGGCGAGCGACGAGCAGCTTGCACGGATGCACGACTTCATCATCGAGAGGCAGGTCGGCCGGCGAGCGTTGGTGGGGTCGACCGACACCAACCTGCCAGTGATCGAAGGGTCCTACGAGCGCCTGCTCGACCTGCTGCAGATCCACCTCGGGTCGAACGACTTCTTGTTCGGCGACCGACCGGCACGCGGCGACTTCGC
This sequence comes from Acidimicrobiales bacterium, assembly GCA_035529695.1. Lineage (GTDB taxonomy): Bacteria > Actinomycetota > Acidimicrobiia > Acidimicrobiales > Salinilacustritrichaceae > DATKWD01. The sequence continues at coordinate 2,416 of DATKWD010000084.1, forward strand.
CCTGTTCGGTCAGCTCAAGCCTCTGTTGTGGTGGGACCCGACGCCGATGGCCGTTGCGGTCGAGCGAGCGCCGCGGGCGCTCAATTGGATCGAGCGGGTCGACGACCTCTCGTGGCTGCCGGTCGACGGCGAAGAGGGGTGGGTCGACATCGATGCGCTCCCGCCGACCGTGCACGCGTTGCTCGCCGAAGCCGGCAGCACCTACGCCCCGTTCATGCTCGCCAACGCCGCCGCGCTCGACGCCGGTGCCGACGAGGTGGTGTGCGAGATCGATGGCCGGGAGTACCGGCAGGCGCCGTTCGGCTACCAGGGCAAGTGCCTGCGTTGGCTACGCGCGGCCCACGCCGCGCTCGACGGCCACGGGCGAGCGACCGTCGACCGCTTGCTGGCCGACACCGGCTGCGCTCAACTCTTCGCATGACCACACCGACCGTCTCGCTCTACGGGCACTGGATCTGCCCGTTCGCGACGAGGGTCGCCTTCGCTCTTGCACAACGAGGAATCGTCCACGACGAGGTCGAGGTGCCGCCATCGGGGGTTCGTCCGACCGGCTTCGTGTTGCCAACCGAGTTCGCCGAGCACAGTCCGAAGCTGGAGATCCCCATGGTGCGGATCGGCGAGGATCACCTGGCCGACTCGATCCCGATCCTCGAATGGCTCGAAGTGCGAATCGAGGGCGCTCCGTTGCTGCCCGACGGCGACGCTGCTCGCGACCTGGTCCGCGAGCGGGTGGCGTGGATCGATCGCCACGCCTTCCGCGGGATGATCGGCGTCTACTACGGCACTGAGCCCAGCCTCGTCGAGCGGGCCGCCGACAAGCTGCGCGATGCGCTGGTCGAGATGGACGAGTGGTTGGCCGACACCGACTGGCTCGCCGGAGACGAACCGACGCTGGCCGA
>DATKWD010000085.1:0-28224 GCA_035529695.1 Acidimicrobiales bacterium
ACCCCTGACGAACGCGGAGAGGCGGGCGCTCCCCCGGACCTGGAGGTTTCGGATCTCGGCGTCGGGCACGGCCCGGAACCCTGCGATCCTGGCCCGCTCGGCCCGAATCGACTTCAGCTGACCCAGATTCGCCGTCCAGCCGACCATGAGGTCGCGGGCCTGACGAGTCCGTCCTATGAGAAACGAATAGAGCATCTCGAGGACGGTGATCAGGATCATCTGCGGAACGACTCGAAGCAGGTGAAGGGGTGAGTAGCAGGTGAGCACGGTCCGGATGCGGTGGACGTTCTGTTTCCGGCGGCGTTCGTCGACGGGTTGACGATCGCCGAGTGCTTCGACGTGGCGCGCGACGGCAGACGGTGTCACGACGACCCGGGCACCTGCCAGATGCGCACGCCAGCAGAGGGCGAGGTCGTCGTTGTGGAAGTCGATGGCCGCGTCGAATCCGCCGATCGTGGCGAAGAGGTCCGACCGGATCAGGGTGGCCGCGCCCGGGATCACGAACACGTCGCGGACCGCATCGTGCTGCTCCTGGTCGAGCTCGTAGCGGTCGACCAGGGCGGCGCGAGTGCCGGACTTGTCGACCGACTCGCCGACGCTGAGCAGACGGCTCCCGTCGCTCCAGGTGACGAGCTTGGGCCCGACCACCCCGGCGTTGGACCGAAATGCCTCCTCGACCAGGGTCCGGACTGCGTCGGGCGCCAGCGCGACGTCGTCGTGACAGCACAGGTAGAAGTCGGCACCCTCGACGACGCCGACCGAGTCGTTGATCGCCCCGCCGAATCCTGGGTTGTCATCGAGCCGTCGAACGAACGCGTCAGGCAGGTGGTGGGCGACACGGCTCGATGGATCGACTTCGCTCGCGGCATCGACCACGAGCACGGCGAGATTCGGATAGTCCTGGCTCGCCAACGAGGTCATCGCCTCGTCGAACCACTCACCCGGGTCGCGGGTCACGACGATGGCGACGACCGCCGGTGCGCCGACGGGGGAAGTCTCCACGATGCGCCGACGGTAGTGCCGGACGGGGGTCCGGAGGGATACCCGCGGTATCGTCGAGCCGTGAACGATCTCTCCGCCGAAGGACTGGTGAAGGTCGCCAAGGACTCGCTGTACGTCTCGGTCGGCCTCGGACTGATCGCCTTCCAGCGGGTCCAGGTCCGCCGTCATGAGTTGATGAACACGACCGACACATCCGGACTGAACAAGCTGGTCGGCGACAACCTGAAGATGCTCGACGAGCGCGTCGGCGCCGCAGTCGACGAGGTCAGGGACACCGTTCGCAAGTTGTTCTGACGCGGTCGATGCGCGTCGCAGTCGACAGCACGGCCCTGCTCGACCAACCGACCGGCGTCGGTTCGTTCACCCGAGCGCTCCTCGAAGGACTGGCCACTCATGATGCCGTCGATCCGCTGGCGTTCGCGCTCACGTGGCGGGGTCGTGGCGGCCTCGACGACGTCGTGCCGTCCGGGGTCGAGGTCTGCTCCCGGCCGCTTCCCGCCCGTCCGCTGAGGTTCGCGTGGTCCCGGACCGATCTGCCCCGCCTCGATCACCTCATCGGGTCCCACGACCTCGTCCACGGGACGAACTTCGTCGTGCCGCCGTCCTCGGGGGCCGAGTTGGTGACGGTCCACGACCTCACTGCCGTGCGGTTTCCGGAGCTCTGCACGGCCGACACCCTCCGGTTCCCGGCTCTCATCACTCGCGCCGTCGCACGGGGCGCGTGGGTCCACACGGTGTCAGAGCACGTGCGCGCCGAGATCCTCGAGCACTTCGACGTCGACGCGGAACACGTCCGCGTCGTTCCCAACGCCCTCCGGCCCGCGGTGCCCGGTGACTCGGCGCGAGGACGGACCGTGGCAGGCGCCGTCGACTACGTGCTCGCCATCGGCACGATCGAGCCGCGCAAGGGGCTCCCCACACTGGTACGGGCATTCGACCGACTCGCCGCCGACCATCCCGACCTGTGGCTGATCCACGCAGGGCCCGAGGGTTGGGCGACCGAGGCCTTCACCACCGCAGCCGCCGCAGCCGCCCACGGCTCGCGGATCCGCCGTCTCGGCTACGTGAGTGCCGACGATCGCGCCCACCTGCTCGCCGGGGCGCGGGTCTTCGCCTATCCGTCGACCTACGAGGGGTTCGGGATTCCCCCGCTGGAGGCCATGGCGGCGGGCGTCCCGGTGGTCACCTCCGACGCCGGTGCCCTCGTCGAGATCGCCGGACCCGCATCGCTGCAGGTTCCCGTCGACGATTCCGAGGCGCTCGCCGACGCGCTCGAGCAGGCCATCACCGACGATGGGCTCCGGCACGACCTCATCGCCCGCGGTCGCGACCGCGCCGCGGAATTCGACGAGAAACGCATGATCGACGGCATGATTCGGCTCTACCACGATGTACTGGGCCGCTGAGGTGGCTGCCGTACACTCGCCTGCCGTGAGAGCCCTCGTCACCGGTGCCAACGGATTCGTCGGCCGCCATCTCGTCGAACTCCTCACGGTCCTGGGTGAGGAGGTGATCGCCATCGATCGCTCGACCGGCGGCGCGGACCTGACCGATCGCGCCGCGGTGGCCCATGAGGTCGCGGCCGCGCGGCCCGAGGTCATCTACCACCTCGGAGGGGCCAGCGACGTGGGCGGCTCGTGGCAGCGTCCCACCGAGACCTTCGAGACCAATGCCAACGGCACGCTGCACCTCTTGCTGGCCGCTCGGGCCGTTGGGGCCCGACGGGTTCTCGTCGTGAGCAGCGCCGACGTGTACGGCAAGGTCGAGCCGCACGAGCTCCCCATCACCGAGGAGTCGCCGCTGCGTCCGACCTCGCCGTATGCAGCGAGCAAGGTCGCGGCTGACCACCTTGGCCAACAGGCGTGGCTCGGACACGGCCTCGAGGTGCTCCGCGTGCGGGCGTTCAACCACATCGGCCCGGGGCAGTCGGACCGCTTCGTCGTACCGGCGATCGCCGAACGGATCGCCCGCAACGAGCTGACCGGGGGTCACGAGGTCCCCGTCGGCAATCTCACGGCCCGCCGTGACATCACCGACGTCCGCGACGTGGTCCGGGCCTATCGCATGCTCGTCGAGTCGGGAGCGCCGGGCGAGGTGTATCACGTGTGCTCGGGCGTCGACGTCGAGATCGCCGATCTCGCCGATCGTCTGCTGTCGCGCGCAAGGCATCCGATGCACCTGGTCTCCGATCCGGCCCGCCTCCGACCGGTCGACCTCGAGGTCCTGCGCGGCTCGAACGACAAGTTGCGGGCGGCCACGGGATGGCAACCCGAACATTCACTCGACGACACGCTCGCCGACGTCCTCGACGAGTGGCGCACCACCCTCGCCCGTCTCTGACCCCCCGTCTGAGGTCAGTGAGGGTCAGCCGAGGCCGGTGAGGGCTGCCTTCAGCAGGCTTCGCTCGCGTCGGTCGTGGCTGATTTCGAGTCGGCCCCTGAGGGTGGCCGCCCACTCGGTCCGCCATTCGGCGCTCGGGATGACCCCGTGGCGCTCGAGCGCGACGGCTTCGCCCTCGAGCCTTGCGAGCAGATGCTCGACCTCGGTGTACATCGCCGCGACCACGGGCAGGCGCTCGGCCTTCGACATGGGGTAGTCGCTGCCGGCGACGAGATCGACCGGCTCGACCTTGAACGTGGCGGCCAGCAGCGTGACCGTGCGCTCACCGGGGGCCCGCATGTTGGCCTCGATGTGGCTCAACGCCGTTCTCGAGATCCCGATGCGGTCCGCCAGGTCCTGCTGGGTCCAGCCGAGGTGTGCACGATGCTTGGCGATCTCGGTGCCGAGCGCTGGTGGTGAGACGTTTTTCACAGGTCTGGGCTCACGGTGCCAACTGGGGTGGCAGACGACGGGTCACCGGTGATGGTACGACTCCACGATGACAACGCGTGCGCTCATCACCGGCATCACCGGTCAGGACGGTTCGTACCTGGCCGAGCTCCTCCTCGACGAGGGGTACGAGGTGATCGGCATGGTCCGACGCTCGAGCACGACGAGCTTCGAGCGGATCGCCCACCTCCAGGACCGAATCGCCACCGTTCCCGGCGATCTGCTCGACGAGATCTCGATGATCAACCTGCTCCGCGAATACCGCCCACACGAGGTGTACAACCTCGCCGCTCAGTCCTTCGTCCAGACCAGCTTCTCCCAACCGGTCCTCACCGGTGAGACCACGGCGCTCGGAGTCACGCGCATGCTCGACGCGATTCGGATCGTCGACCCCGAGATCCGCTTCTACCAGGCGTCCAGCAGTGAGATGTTCGGCAAGGTCCACGAGGTACCCCAGACCGAGGCCACGCCCTTCCACCCGCGGTCGCCCTACGGCGTCGCAAAGGTCTACGGCCACTGGATCACGCTCAACTACCGCGAGTCCTACGACCTCCACGCCAGCAGCGGCATCCTGTTCAATCACGAGAGCGAGCGCCGCGGCCTCGAGTTCGTGACTCGCAAGATCACCAACGGCGTCGCCAAGATCAAGCTCGGGATGGACCAGGAACTGCGGCTCGGAAACCTCGATGCCGAACGCGACTGGGGATTCGCCGGCGACTACGTGAAGGCGATGCACCTGATGCTCCAGCAGGACAGGGCCGACGACTACGTGATCTGCACGGGCCAGACCCACAGCGTCCGCCACTTCTGCGAGCTCGCCTTCGGGCACGTCGGGCTCGACTACGAGGAGTTCGTCGTCATCGACGAGCGGTACTTCCGGCCCGCCGAGGTCGACCTGCTGGTCGGCGATGCCTCCAAGGCGACCGCGACGCTCGGCTGGAAGCCCGAGACGACCTTCGAGCAACTGGTCACCCGCATGGTCGACGCCGACCTCGCCCTGCTGCGCGGTGACCTCTCGAACATCCGTTGATCACCGTCCTCTCCGGCGGTGTCGGCGCAGCCCGGTTCCTCCGGGGGCTCATCGACGTGGTCCGCCACGATCAGGTGACTGCGATCGTCAACGTGGGTGACGACCTCGTCCTCAACGGTCTCCACGTCTCGCCCGACCTCGACACCGTCACCTACACCCTCGCCGATGCCATCGATCCCGAGCGCGGCTGGGGTCTGGACGGCGAGACGTGGCAGGCGATGGAGACGCTCGGACGGTACGGCGGTCCGAGCTGGTTCAGCCTGGGCGACCGCGACCTCGGGACCCATCTCTACCGAACGCATCGCCTGGCCGAAGGGGCGACCCTCACCGAGGTCACCGCCGAGATCGTGCGCGCGTGGGGTCTCGATCTCCGAGTGCTCCCCGTCACCGACGATCCCCTTCGAACGATGGTGAGCACTGCCTCAGGGGAGATCGACTTCCAGACCTACTTCGTCGGTCTCCAGCACCAGGTTCCGGTGTCCGCTGTCCGCTTCGACGGGATCGACGACGCCCGCCCAGGACCGAAGGTCATCGCGGCCGTCACCGACGCCGAGCGGGTGATCATCGCTCCCAGCAACCCGCTCGTGTCGATCGACCCGCTGCTCGCCGTGCCCGGTGTTCGAGACGCCGTCGAGAAGGTCCGCACGCGCTGTGTCGCGGTGTCGCCCATCATCGGAGGGGCAGCTCTCAAAGGCCCCGCCGACCGTCTGCTGCGCGAGCTGGGCCACGAGTCGACGGTCGTGGGCGTGGCACGGCTCTACGCCCCCCTGGCAACGACGCTCGTCATCGACGACGTCGATCGGGAACTGGCCGATGCCGTCCGCGCCGAGGGCATCGAACCGCTGGTGACCGACACCGTGATGAGGGATCCGACGATCCGAGCCGCCCTGGCCCGTACGGTGGTCGACCTATGAACCTCCAGGTGCTCGCCGTCGAAGGTCTCGGGGAGATCACTCCGGGGACCGACCTGGCCGGCGCGATCGCCGAGGCCACCACCGGGGTGCTCGCTGACGGCGACGTCGTGGTGGTCACCCAGAAGATCGTCTCGAAGGCCGAGAACCGCCTGGTCGAGGTCGACCCCGACGACCCGCTGAGCCACAAACCGTTGGTCGTCGAAGAGTCCAAACGGGTGCTGCGCCGACGGGGTGACCTCATCATCAGCGAGACACACCACGGGTTCGTCTGCGCGAACGCCGGCATCGACCTGAGCAATGTCGAACGCGGGCAGGCGGCCCTTCTCCCCATCGACTCGGACCGGAGCGCGCGTCGCATCAAGGACGGACTGTTCGGCAAGGCAGGCGTCGAGGTCGCCGTCATCGTCTCGGACACCTTCGGACGGCCGTGGCGCCGCGGCCTCACCGACATCGCGATCGGTTGCGCGGGCATCGTGCCGATCGCGGACCTCCGGGGCTCCACCGACACCTACGGCCGCGAGCTCCAGGTGACCGAGGTCTGCATCGTCGACGAACTGGCCGGCGCTGCGGATCTGGTCATGGGCAAGGCGACCGGTGTCCCCGTCGCCATCGTCAAGGGGGCCGACCCCGCGTGGTTCGGTCGGGGCCAGGTCGTCCCCGACGTCATCCGTACGGCCGAGGAGGACCTCTTCCGATGACCGACATCGATCGGACCCATTGCCTCACGGTGGTGGTCCCGGTCTTCAACGAGGTCGCGACGATTCGAGAACTGCTCGACCGGGTGGTCGATGCCGACCATGTCGGCGAGGTCATCGTGGTCGACGACGGCTCCACCGACGGCACCCAGGGCGTGCTCGCCGGGATCGAGCACCCGTCGATCCGCGTCATCGAGCAACATCGGAACCAGGGCAAGGGCGCGGCCCTGCGCCGAGGATTCGCCGAGGCCACACTCCCGTTCGTGATCGTGCAGGATGCCGACCTCGAGTACGACCCCGCCGAGTATCCGAAGCTGATCGCGCCGCTCCTCGCCGGTCAGGCCGACGTGGTGTTCGGGTCGAGGTTCGCCGGTGGCGAGTCGCACCGGGTGCTGTACTTCTGGCACTCACTCGGCAACAAGGCGCTCACCTTGCTCTCGAACGCCTTCACCAACCTCAACCTCACCGACATGGAGACGTGTTACAAGGCCTTCCGCCGTGAGGTCATCCAGGGCCTCGACCTTCGCGAAGACCGGTTCGGCTTCGAACCCGAGGTCACCGCCAAGGTCGCCGCGCGCGGCCACCGGGTCTACGAGGTCGGGATCAGCTACCACGGCCGGACCTACGCCGAGGGCAAGAAGATCGGCTGGCGCGACGGCGTCGAAGCGCTCCGCTGCATCGTGACCTACCGCAAGGGCTGAGTGACCTCGGCGGCCCAGATCGTCAAAGGCCGAGGATCTTGGCCTTCTCGGCCGAGAACTCCTCGTCGGTCAGGATGCCCTGCTCCTTGAGCTTGGCGAGTCGCTCGAGCTGCTCGATGCTGTCACCACCGGCAGCAGCCGGTGCGGGTGGTGGTGGCTGCTGTGCGGCCATTGCATCGGCCTGACCTGCGTCGTAGGCGGCCTGCTGTTGCTCCTGGACCTGTTGCTGCTGTGCGGCCGCCCTCCCTGACTGGCGGCGGGCGACGTTGCCGGACACCGCGGTTGCGGTTCCGGCGATGACGGCCGTGCGGCCCATGGTGCGAACCAGGCCACCTCGGCGGCGTCCAATCGGCATCTGACTCTCCTTGTGTCGGGGACTTCTACGATGCCGCGTCGGCGGCGTCGAGTTCTTCGAGTGCAGCGAGGATCTGCTGCACGGGGATCCGGCCGCTGTCGACCAGCAGACCACCGGCCTTGCGCATGGCGATGGCGAACGGCGCGGCCCAGGTGTTCTCGTACAAGAACATGATCGCCCGGGTGTCGGGCTCGAGTGCCTCGCCGGCTGCCACGAGGTCGTCTTCACCGAGCAGGCCCGTGCTGATGCCGTCGAAGACCTCGATGTGTACGCCCTCATCGCCGGGCAGGTCGGAGATCTCGATCGCCGCGACCGTTCCGTCGGCGTCCTTGCGGATGAACATCATGTCGAGAAGCCGGATGAGGCCTCGATCGATCAGGTCGAGCAGGGGCGGGGCCAGGTGGCCGGTCAGGGGCTGGTCGAACTCCACCAGCATCCAGTCGATCGGACCCATCTCGTCGAAGTCGCTCATGGCCGCCGATGCTAGCGGGACGCAGATCAATCAGGCAGATCGATCAGGCAGATCGCCGCCGGCGCCGCCGTTCGAGCACCCGGGTGAGATCGTCCGCTCGGTTCTGGGCCCGGCGACTGACGTGCTGAAGGCTCAGCGACGCCTCCCAGAGGGCACCGTCGGTGGTGGCGGCCTCGGCCTGATCGACCAGGGCAGCCAACCGGCTGAGTTCGGCCGCGAGGGCCTCGATCTCCTCGACCGCTGGGCTACGCCAATCCACGACGACGATCGTACCCGTCGCGCTTGCTCCTGCAAGCACTTGTGAGAGAATTCACATTCGGGTCATGCCCCGGTCATCAAACCGTCACCGTGCTGCCGAGGCCCGTGCCCAGTGGGGTGAACGGCGTCCACCCGAGATGGATCTGGGCGCGACCGTTGTCGAGCGGCGGAACCGTAGGCCCGGCGGGACTGCCGCCCAGCTCGACGGTTGCACCGAGACCGGTCAGGGCGGCGACCACCTCCGCGGCAGGCACCACCCCACCGGACGAGACGTTCACCACCAGACCGTCGCCTCGTGAGGCCGCGCGGACGAGCGCGTCGACGGTGTCGTCGAGATGGATCAGGTCGAACCCGCGGTCGACCAGTCGCCCGACTCCTGCGACTGCGGCACCCAGCGCGATCCCCAGATCACCTCGCACGGGCATCGAGGGCCCGTACACGTCGGCCAGCACGAGCACGGTGTGCTCGACGCTCGATCCGGTCCGATAGGCCCGAAGCGCCGCGATTGCCGACACGGCTGCGACCGTTCCAGGGCTGGTCGCCGTCGGCTCGACGTCCTCGGCGACCGCCGCCGAAGTGGACTCCGTCGAATGGAGATCTCCGGCCGCCACGGTCTTGATCACCTTCGGGGGCTCGACCAGGCGACGGGCACCTTCGAGCACGCGGACCAGCCCGACGACGCCGACTTCGATGCGACGGACCGGGTCGGGCCCACCCAGAGCGTCGGCGAGGAAGAACACCCGGTCCGGAGCCGCACGCTCGACCAGGTCGGCCGTCGTCGAATCGCTGATGTCGTGCCGGTGGATGCGGAGGGTGTGCGCGGCACCGGCTCGGGCCGAGGCCAGTCGATCCAGCGACCCGGTCGACAGGTCGTCGACCACTTCGACATGCCAGCTCTCAGCGAGCAGCCGCTCGACGAGCGACGAACCGATGAAGCCCGCGCCACCGATGACGAGGGCCCGCAACCCCGTCTACTCCCCGGTCGTGGTGGTGGTCGTCGAGTCGGCTGTGTCGGTACCCGTGCTGTCGGGCACGACTTCGACCGCGGGCTCGGTGATCGGGGCGCCCGAGGGATCGGTCTCGGTGATGTCGGTCAGCTGATCGAGCTCTGCGATGGTGTCGGGCGGCGGGATGTCGGCGTCGGACGGGCCAAAGAAGATCGTGATGGCCTCGCGGTCGCCGAGGAACCTGACGTTGTCGAAGCTCTCGGTGAAGATCTGAGGTTCGGTGGTCGCGGCAGCGTCGGCATCGAGCCAGCGGGCCACCCTCACCTGCGCGTCGGCGCCGTCGCACTGGTCTTCGCCTTCGACGACTTCCTTCCCGCCGGGAACCGAGATGGAATCGTCGGAGACATCGAGACCGCTCGCCTCCATGAAGGCGCCCAGCCTGGCGTTGGTGCCCGCCACCGACTCGGAGAATGGGTGGATGTGAATGACCCCGTCGCCGTGGGTGTGGATCCCGCTGGGATCGGTCTCGTCGGTGATGGGCGCCTGGGTCTCGCCGCAGATGACCACCGAGTACGCAGCATGCCAATGATCAGTGATGAGCGGTGGGGCCGTGGCTTCGGCATCGCGGCTGCTCCGGGCAGCGACCACGAGAAGGATCCCCAGCACGAAGACCATCGTCAGGCTGACCGGATAGAGCCACCCCCGCTGCTTTCCGGCGGTCGACTTCGACCCGGCGCGCTGCGCCTTTGCGATCTTCTTGTTCGAGGAGGCCTTGCCCATGACGGGGCACGCTAGTTGGGTGCCCGGAGGAAGCGAAGTCAGCCCGTCGACACCCCGACCTCGACGAACAGGGCTTCGTAGCGGCCCGCCACCGCAGCAGGTGACGCCCACTGTTCGACATACGCCCGAGCCGACCGCCCGCACGCCGACACGCGTGCGGGGTCGTCGAGCAGCGAGGTCAGTCCACCGATGAACGCGTCGCGGTCGTCGGGCGGCACGGCAAGGCCCGCACCGGCCTCGGTGACCACCCGTGCGACCTCGGTTCCCTCGTCGACGCTCGCCAGCAGACACCTTCCCGAGGCGAGGATCGAATACGTCTTTGAGGGGACGCTCGAGGCGGCCAGCCCCGCCTTGAGCGGAACGAGGTGGATGTCGGCGGCGGCCAGCAGTTCGGGCAGCCGCGTCTTGGGCTGCAGGCCCACGAAGACGACGTTGTCGAGGCCCCGTCGGGCCGCCTCGGCCATCAGGGGTTCGCGCGCAGACCCGCCGCCGTTCACCACGAACACCACATCGGGGCGAGCGCGGAGTTCCTCGGCTGCGGCGAGCACGAGGTCGAGGGACTGCGAGAACCCGACGTTTCCCGCGTACATGACGACGGTTCGCTCGCCGAGATCGAACTCGCGCCGGTACGGGTTGTCACGATCGAGCGGCCGGATCCACTCGGTGTCGACGAAGTTCGGGATGACGTGCACGCGATCGCCGTCGGGACCCAGCTTCTGCATCACGTTGCGGGCCAGGTCGTCGCTCAAGACCGTCACCGCGTCGGCACGCCGATAGGTGAAGCGTTCGAGCCACTTCGACGCCCTGATCACATGACGGCTCGTGATGGCACCGACCTCGATCGCGACGTCAGGAAACACGTCCTGGATGTTGAACACGAACGGGACACGGTGGCGGCGTGCGGCCACCCATCCGGCGAGACCGAGGGTGAGCGGAGGTGACATCGCCAACACCACGTCCGGGCGTTGTCGGCTCAGCAGTGCCCGGAGCGCAGCCAAGGCCGTGAAGCCGCCGAACGCCAGGGCACGCGCCGGGATGTTGGTCTTGTCGGTCGGGAACGGATGGACGCGCGTGATGCGACCCCACGGCGTGGCTTCGTGCCGAACCCACGAGCCTTCCCAGCCCGGCTCGATGCGGTGCTCGACATACCAGGGGAGGCTCGTCACCACGTGCACCCGGTGGCCGAGATCGACGAGTTCATGGACGATCCGCGTCATCACCTCGCCGGTGGGAGCGGCATCGGGCTCGAAATGCGGACAGACGACGAGGATGTGCACGAGTCGGCTCAGCCCGCCAGATCGGCCAGGGTCCGTCGGTAGGACTCGAGTTGGGCCTGGGCCGAGTGATCCCAGCTGAACTCGGCCACCCGAGCCCGCCCGGCCGCGATGAGCCGCTGGCGCTCCGAGTCGTCGTCGAGCAGTCGTTCCATCGCTGCCACCAGCGCACGAAGATCACCGATCTCGACGAGCACCCCCGCGTCGCCGACCGCCTCGGTGAGTCCGGTGGTCTGCGTCGCGATGACCGGGCAGTCACGAGCCATCGCTTCGAGCGCCGGAATCCCGAGCCCCTCGTACTCGCTCGGGAACGACAGCGCGACCGCCCCTCGGTACAGGCCGTCGAGCCGCTCGGCGGTGACCCATCCGAGACGGTCGATGCGGTCGGCCACCGGCGAGGCCTCCAGCGCCGCCATCACCTCGGCCTCGATCGGACCCGAGCCACCCGTGAGCACCAGGCGCACGTCGTCTCGATCGAGCATGCCGAACGCCCTGATCAGGGTGCGGTGGCCCTTGTGCTCGTACGCGATCGCGGGGTGCAGGAAGTACCGGCCGGCGATTCCCGGATCGACGCCGGACGGCACCGGCGACGGGTCGACACCGATCCGCACCACATCGACCTTGTCGGGATCTGCACTCAATTGGGCGATCATCTGCTCGCGGATGAAGTCGCTCACGGCGACCGAACGCACCGACCGCCTCAGCGCGGCCGGCAACGCGGTGCGAAGGTAGGTGCGCTTCACCATCGAGAACCGCTCGGGATGGAGGATCGGCTGGATGTCGTGGATCGTGACGAGCCCTGGTGCCGACGACAGCGAAGGAACCGTGCCACCCAGGTGGTGCAGCAAGTCGATCCCGTCCCGTCGCACGCAACGCACCAACCAGGTGTGCTCGGCCACGATGCGACGTGCCGGCGGAACATCGGGTGCGTCGACCGCCACGAAACGGTGCCGCACGCCCAGATCGGGGTGGCTCGCGAGCAACCCCGAGTTCGCGTACACGGTGAACTCGAACTCGGGGTCGGCCTGATCGAGCGCGCGGAGGAGTTCGACCACATAGGTCTCGGTCCCGCCGACGATCCCTGCCCGGACGAACAGCGCATTGACCCCGACGTGCACGGTCATCTCGAGCCTCTCGATGCTCTCGGCTCCGACGCCATGGCCTCGGTGTAGACCGCTGCGTACCCCGCAGCGGCCGCCTCGGTACTGAACCGCTCGGAGCGGCGTCGGGCTCCTGCCCCGAGGGCCGGGGCATCCTCGAGCGCACGGGTCAGCCCGTCTGCGATGGCCGAGACCTCGAGCGCGTCGACGAGCACACCGTCGTCTCCCACCAACTCGGCGGTGCTCGTCCCGGCCGTGGTCACCACCGCGGCACCCTGCGTCATGGCTTCGAGCACCGGCATGCCGAAACCCTCGCGCAGACTCACGCTGCAGAACACCTCGGCGCCCCGATACAACGCCGGGAGGTCGGCGTCGTCGACGAATCCGAGGCGGCGGACATCACTCGTCACCTCGCTGATCAGGGCGTCGACGTCTTCCTTCCAACCGGCAGGGCCGACCATCGCAAGGCACAGATCGGTCCGTCCGAGGCGGTCGAACGCCTCGATGGTCCGTGCGAGGTTCTTCCGCGGTTCGACCGTGCCGACCACGAGCACGAAGGGCTTGTCGAGCCCGAGCCGCCCGGTCACTTCGGCCACGGCGCCATCGTGCACCTCGACCGGGTCGACCCCCCACGGCACGATCCGGAGCCGGTCGTCACGGAGTCCGATCGATCGGCAGTCCTCTGCGGTGGACTCCGACGGACAGACCACGAGGTCGGCGAGGCGGAGCGTTCGCTTCACGCCCCGGTCGAAGAACCGCAGCCCGTTGCGGGTGAAGTGGTCGGGCTCGTGCAGGAACGCGAGATCGTGCACGGTCACGACCATCGGAGCGAGCGTGCCGGGGATCGCAAACGTCGTTGCGTGGGTGACGTCGACCGGTCCGGTGGCGCTCTCGACGTCGGGCCACCCGAAGTGCTGCCAGGTGAGATACAGCAATCGCCGGGGCACCGGAAGCGCCTTCACGGGCACCGGTGCCGCGAACGGAGACGCAGGCGGGTCGTCGTGCTTGGCGCTCACGCCGACGACCTCGATCTCGGGGTGGTGCGCAGCCAACCCCGACGCGAGGCCGAGCACGCTGGTCGCCGTTCCGCCGGGCACCTCGTGCCACAGCTGTTCAAGCGTCATCGCGACCCGCACGGAATCGCTCAGATGATCTGCGTGCGCAGCCAGTCGGCCGTGCGGCGCAGTCCTTCGCGCAGGTCGACGGTGGGCTCCCAGCCGAGGTGCGCACGGGCGAGCGAGATGTCGGGTCGACGCTGGGTCGGGTCGTCGACCGGAAGGGGTTCGAGCACGACCTCGCTGTCGGATCCGGTGGCCTCGAGCACGAGGTCGGCGAGCTCGGCCACGGTGAATTCGCCCGGATTCCCGATGTTGATCGGCCCGGTCTGATCACTGTCGAGCAGACGAAGGAACCCGGCCACCTCGTCGTCGACGAAGCAGAAGCTCCTGGTCTGTGAGCCGTCGCCATAGACGGTCAACGGTTCACCGTGGAGGGCCTGCCAGAGGAAGTTCGACACGACCCGACCGTCGGCCGGCCGCATGCGCGGCCCGTAGGTGTTGAAGATGCGCACGATCCGGACCTCGACGCCGTGGTACCGGTGGTAGGCCATCGTCATCGCCTCGGCGAAACGCTTGGCCTCGTCGTAGACGCCACGCGGCCCGACGGGATTGACGTTGCCCCAGTAGTCCTCGGTCTGGGGATGGACGACCGGGTCGCCGTAGACCTCGCTCGTCGATGCCAGGAAGAAGCGGGCGCCCTTCGCCTTGGCGAGCCCGAGGCAGTTGTGGGTCCCGAGGCTGCCGACCTTCAGCGTCTGGATCGGCATCTCGAGGTAGTCCTTCGGAGAAGCCGGGCTGGCGAAGTGCATGATCGCGTCGACGTCCCCCGGCACCCACACGAAGGTGCTGACGTCGTGCTGGACGAAGGTGAACCCGGAGATCCCGAACAGGTGCTCGATGTTGGCGAGCCGCCCGGTCACCAGGTTGTCGAGGACGACCACCTCGTCCCCACGGCCGAGCAGCGACTCGCAGAGGTGTGATCCGAGGAACCCGGCGCCGCCGGTGACGACGACTCGCGCCATCAGTTGCGGCCGATGCCGCGGTACTCGAACCCGCGTCGAGCGAGGCCTGCGCGGTCGAGCAGGTTGCGGGCGTCGACCACGCGTCGGTGTGCCATCCTCGTCGCCACCTCGTCGAGGTCGAACCACTTGAAGTCGTCCCACTCGGTCAGGACGAGCAGCACGTCGGCACCGTCGACGGCGTCGTAGGGGTCGTCGACCACCTCGATGCCGGCGATGTCGGTACTGACGGCAGGGTCGAAGGCACGGACGATCGCGCCCTTCTGAGCGAGCCGGCCCAGCACCGCCAGCGAGGGCGATTCGCGTAGGTCGTCGGTTCGTGCCTTGAAGGTCAGGCCCCACGCCCCGACCCGCTTGCCGTCGATCGAGCCGCCGCAGAGCTCGACGGCCTTCTCGGCCACGCGGTCGAACTGCTCCTCGTTGACCGCGATGACACCCTTGAGGAGGCCGAACTCGTACCCGGCGTCCTCGGCGATCTTGACCAGCGCACGCGAGTCCTTGGGGAAGCACGATCCGCCCCAGCCGGGTCCGGGTCGGAGGAATTGGTCGCCGATGCGCTTGTCGAACCCCATGCCGAGCACGACATCGTTGATGTCGGCGCCGACCGACTCGGTGACGGCGGCGACGGCGTTGATGAAGCTGATCTTGGTGGCCAGGAACGCGTTGGCGGCGTACTTGATCGTCTCGGCCGAAGCAGGGTCGGTGACGATGAACGGGGCCGTGATGGACACGTACAGCGACTGGACCCTGATGGCTGCGGACTGATCGTCGGCCCCGATCACGATGCGATCCGGATGAAGGAAGTCGTGGACCGCCGAGCCTTCGCGAAGGAACTCGGGATTCGACACGACGTGGACATCGCTGCGGCCGAGTGCCCGTTCGACCACGCGGGTCGACCCGACTGGCACCGTCGACTTGTTGATCACGATGGCGTCGGGCTCGAGACTCGGGCCGATCTCGCTCGCGGCGGCCTCGATGTAGCTCAGGTCGGCAGATCCGTCATCGCCTTGAGGAGTCGGAACGCACAGGTAGGCGAACTCGCACCAGGCAGCGGCTTCGGCGTTGGCCGTCGTGAAGCGAAGCAGACCGCCGTCGACGGCGTCCTTGACGATCTCCTCGAGTCCGTCCTCGAGGATCGGCATCCGACCGGCATCGAGCTCGGAGATCCGACTCGGGTTGTTGTCGGTGCACACCACTTCGTGGCCGAGCTTGGCCAGGCACGCGCCGGTCGTCAGACCGACGTACCCGGTGCCGATGACGGCGATTCTGCTCACTCGGGACATGCCTCCAGGAAAGGGATCAATCCAGCTCGCGGACGAGCCGCTCCAGCGACTCACGGTAGTGCGGCAGCGGGTCGAGCCCATGGAGCCGCCACGCCAGGTCGTCGAGGACCGAGTTCGCCGGCCGGGGAGCCGGACGCGGCGGATCGAGCTCGCTGGTCTTGATCGGTCGCACGATGTCAGGGTCTGCGCCGGCGACCTCGAGGATGTCGCGGACGAACTCGTACCAACTGACCGCACCCTGATTGGTCAGATGGAACAGGCCGGGGAGGCGCCGGATCGCGAGCGTGTGGATCCCGTCGGCCAGGTCTGGAGTGAAGCTCGGCTTGCCACGCTGATCGTCGACGAAGGCGAGTTCGGTCCGGTCGCGCAGCCCGAGCACCGTCTTGACCATGTTGTCACCCGTGGCCCCGCACACCCAGGAGGTGCGAACGATCGTGGCGCCCGGAGCGTGCAAGGCCAGCTCGTGCTCACCCGCCAACTTCGACGCGCCGTAGACCGACTGCGGGTCGGGCCGATCCCACTCGGTGTACGGCGTCGGCTTCGTGCCGTCGAACACGTAGTCGGTCGACACGTGCACGAGGTGCGCCTCGACTCGGCGGCACGCATCGCCCAGGTGGCGACAGGCCAGTCCGTTGACCCGGTGGGCGCGCTCGGGATCGTCCTCGCATGCGTCGACCGCGGTCCATGCGCCCGCATTCACGACCACATCGGGCCGCAACGACATGATCGCGCCGAGCACGGCGTCCCGATCGCCGATGTCGAGGGCAGCACGGTCGGCGGCCACCACCTCGTGGTGCTCGTCGCGGCTGAATCGGGCGACCACATCGTGGCCGAGTTGACCCCCGGCCCCGGTCACGAGGATGCGCATCGCGGTCAGGCCCTCGCCTTGAGGGTCCGCCACCACCACTCGTTGTCGCGATACCACGACACGGTCTCCTCGAGCGCTTCGTCGAGCGTTCGCTGCCTGGTCCAGCCGAGCGCCGTGATCTTGGTGATGTCGACCGAGTAGCGGCGGTCGTGACCGAGACGGTCTTCGACGTAGTCGACCATCTCCTCGCCGTGACCGAGCAGGGCGAGGAGCTTGTCGACGAGCAGCCGGTTGGGAGTCTCGTTGCCCGCGCCGATGTTGTAGATCTCGCCGGCTGCGCCTTCGTGCAGTACGAGCTGGATGCCCGAACAGTGATCGTCGACGAACAGCCAGTCGCGTTCGTTGAGGCCGTCGCCGTACAGAGGGATCTTCCTGCCTTCGAGCAGGTTGGTCGTGAAGAGGGGGATCGCCTTCTCCGGGTACTGGAACGGACCGAAGTTGTTGGTGCACCGCGTCACCGTCACGTCGAGACCGTGGGTTGCATGGTACGAGAGCGCGATCAGGTCCGACCCTGCCTTCGACGCCGAGTAGGGCGACCGGGGCTCGAGCGGGTCGTTCTCGCTCGACGAGCCCTGTTCGACCGAGCCGTAGACCTCATCGGTGCCGATGTGGACGACACGGGCGATCTCGAGCTCCCGGGCCGTGTCCATCACCACGTTGGTGCCGAAGCAGTTGGTGTGGACGAAGTCATCGGAGCCCACGATCGAGCGATCGACGTGGCTCTCCGCGGCGAAGTGCACGACGGCGTCGCACCCGCGCATCGCCTCGACGAGCGTGCCCGGATCGCAGATGTTGCCGTGGACGAACCGGTAGCGCGGATCGTCGTCGACATCCTTGAGCGTGGAGAGGTTGCCCGCGTACGTCAGCGCGTCGTAGACCACCACCTCGTCGTCGGTGTGCTCGAGGACGTAGCGCACGTAGTTCGAGCCGATGAATCCGGCGCCGCCGGTGACGAGCACCTTCACGACAGTGCCTCCATGTCGGCGAACCGCGGTGCGTCGCGATCCTTGGCCGAGATGATCGACGGGTCGTCGACGTCGATGGGCATCGGCCAGTCGATGCCCAGCGCGGGGTCGAGTGGCGTGCAGACCACACCCGCCATGCCGGGGACCCATTCCTGGTCGAAGCAGTACATGTACTGGGCGGGCACCGTGCCCAACGCCTGGAACCCGTTGCACACCCCTGGTGGCACGAGGACCTGGGTCCCCGGGACGAGCGGCACCGTCTGGACGGCCCCGTGGGTCGGCGACGCAGGGCGGGCATCGACCCAGGCGCCGAGGGCTTCGCCGGTGACGACCGCGACCAGCTTGGTCATGGTCTCACCGTGCATGCCACGAACGGCCCCAGGACGCGTCTCGGTCACGTTGACCTGCTTCCACGGACCGAGTCCGTTCCCGGCGAAGGCGGACTCCCGATAGAACTCGCGCACCGTTCCCCGGTCATCGGTCACCTGCTTCATCGTGATGATGGTGAGTCCGTCGATATCCGAGGACGTGGTCGAGAAGTCGACGATGTCGACCATCAGGCCTCCTCGAACGTCAGGAACCGCAGGAGCGCATCGCCATAGCCGGACTTGGCGAGGTCACCGCCGAAAGCATCGCTCTCGACCAGGCGCCGGAGTTCGTCGGGCGTGATGAAACCCTCACGACACGCGGCCGACTCGGGCGATCCGATGAGCAGTCCCTTGCGGTGCTGTTGGCCGGCGACCCACGTCTGGGCATCGAGCATGGCGTCGAAGGTGCCGACGTCGAACCAATCGGTCGCGAACGGGAGCTTGGAGACGTCCAGCCGTCCGCGCTGCAGGAACCAGTTGTTGACGTCGGTGATCTCGATCTCGCCACGGGCACTGGGCTCGATCTCGGCGGCGACCGAGACGACGGAGTTGTCATAGAAGTAGAGCCCCGGCACCATGAAGTGCGACGGCGCGACCTCGGGCTTCTCGTGGATGGCAGCCACGTTCCCCGCCTCGTCGAAGTCGAGCACGCCGTACCGTTCGGGGTCGGGTACCCACAGCCCGAACACGACGGCTCCGTCGGGCTCGGTGAACCTCTGGAGCTGTTCGCCGAGGCCTGCACCGTAGAAGATGTTGTCGCCGAGGATCAGCGCAACCGACTCGTCCCCGATGAACTCGGCACCGACGATGAATGCGTCAGCCAGACCCCGCGGCTCGGTCTGGACTGCGTAGCTGAACGAGGCACCCCACTGTGACCCGTCGCCGAGCAGCGACTCGAAGAGGCCGATCTGGTCGGGCGAGGAGATGATCAGGATCTCGTTGATCCGGGCGTGCAGGAGGGTCGTGATCGGGTAGTAGACGAGCGGCTTGTCGTACACGTGCATGAGCTGCTTCGACGTGGCTCGGCTCGCTGGGCCGAGCCGGGTGGCGCGGCCGCCAGCCAGGATGATCCCCTTCACGGTGCCAGTTGTACTGCCCGATCAGCCGCAGGGACGAGTTCCGACGGGCTCGACGGGCACTGCGCCGATCACGGTGGAGGTCGTGGTGGTGCTCGACGGGAACGTCTCACCGGCGATCGTGGTGGTGGTCGAGGTCGACGTCGTCGAGGTGACCGCTGCCGGAGCTTCGTCACGAGGCGTCTCGAGCAGTCCGGCGAAGTCGACGCCGGTCACCAGCGCGACATCGCCGCCGACGACCTGGTCGTCCTCGACGAACACGGCGGGGGTGACGAGCCACCGGTTGAGCAGATCGGCGGCTGCAACGCTTCCGGGCGGGTGATGGATCTCGGTCCGCTGAACTCCCTGCTGGGGGGCGTCGGCGGGGTCGGCGGCGCCGAATCCGGCGAGACGCACTGCGGTGGTGACGATCGTCGCCTGGTCGGACACGCCCGACCCGTTGAGCACCCGGACGCGCACGGACGATTCGGTGAGGGTGCCGGGGTCTATCCCGCGGAAGAGGTCGAGGATCGGCTGGGCTTCGCTGTCGACCAGGCGGAGGACGGCGGCACCACCCACCTGGTCGTCGGTGACCGGCAGCGTGTACAGCACCAGTTCGTCGGGGTTGAACGAACGGAACCGATTGCCGAGCGACACCACGTCGTCGGCCGAGAGTTCCGAGTCGACCGTCACGGCATCGAGTCCGGCGTTGATGAGGGCATCGAGTTTGGTCGGGTTCCGGATTCCTTGGCTGATCGCGCGGCGCAGGGCTCGCTTGATGAAGTCCTGCTGTCGGCTCACCCGTCCGAGGTCACCCGTGCCGTCGACACGCCACCGGCCGTCGATCTGCTGTTCGAAGGCCCGCGACCGGACGTACGCGAGCGCCTGGTCGCCGCGGAGATCGACGCAGCCGGCCTCGGGGACGTTGAGACCCGTCTTCTTGTCGCGCGTCGGGTACTCGAAGTACACGGGGACACCGTCGACGGTGTCGACCAACGAGACGAACCCGGCGAAGTCGACCTGGACGTAGTGGTTGATCGGAATCGAGAAGTACTCCTGCACCGTCTCGATGAGCCGTTCGGGTCCGGTGTTGATGGCGCTGTTGATGCGGGCACTGCCGCCGGTGCCGGCGATGGGGACGAACAGGTCACGCGGGAGCGAGAGGAGCAGCGCCGTCTCCGAGGCCGGGTCGACGTGCAGGATCATGATCGTGTCGCTGCGGAGGCCACCCACGCGACCCCGCTGCGCTCGGACCGGGTCGTTCGGGTCGAGACCCTCGGCCGAGTCGGTTCCGACGATGAGGTAGTTCTCCGCACCGCCGAGGGTGTCCTCTTGGGGTGAGAGGGCTTGCCCGAGCTCGACACGGGGAATCTGGCCGAACTTCTCGTAGCCGTAGCCGAGGATGCCGGCCGCAGCCAGGAGTCCGACGACGACCAGCATGTTGAACCAGATCAGGAGACGCTGCGGCCACGTGCGGCGGAGGCGCGGCGCGTCGAGGGAGGAAGCCACGGAGAGGAACCCTATGACGCAGCGAAGGTCGAGCGGTAGCACCCGGCTTACGATGCAACGGTGACCCTGCTCCGCGACCAGGCGCCGCTCGCCGTGGTCGGGCGCTCGGTCCTCACCGACCTGCTCGATGTCACCGATGACCTCGCCGCCCTCGAGTCGTCGGGCACGTGGGCCGTCGTGCTCCCGTTCGCCGGCCGACCGGTCTGCGCCCGGTTCGCCACCGTTCGCCCGGCGCGACCGTGGCCTGGCAGGGCCTGGCAGGGCCCGTCGCCCGACGAGTGGACGTCGTCGCTCGACGAGGAGGCGTTCTGCAAGGGCGTCGTCGCCATCGGAGAGGCCATCGCGGCCGGAGACGTCTACCAGGTGAACCTCACCCGCCGGCTCTCGGCGCCGGCACCGCCCGACGCCGACGTCGCTGCCCTGGGTGCGGCGCTGGCCGAAGGCAACCCGGCGCCGTTCTCGGCCGTCGTACGGATTCCGTCCGCGCAGACCTGGGTGGCTTCGGCCTCGCCGGAACGCTTCTTGACCCGCAACGGCTCGGTGGTGCGGAGCTCGCCGATCAAGGGCACCGCCGCCACGATCGACGGATTCCTCCCCAAGGACCGCGCCGAGAACATCATGATCGTCGACCTCGTCCGCAACGACCTGGGCAGGGTGTGCGAGTTCGGGACCGTGCGGGTGCCGTCGTTGCTCGCGATGGAACCGCACCCCGGGTTGTTCCATCTCGTGTCCACCGTCGAGGGACGACTCCGTGAAGGGCTCGGATGGGCCGAGCTCATCGACGCCACGTTCCCGCCCGGATCGATCACCGGAGCGCCCAAGCTGGCCGCGATCGACGTGATCAACCGACTCGAAACCGCCCCTCGTGGTGTCTACTGCGGCGGAGTCGGCTGGGTCGATGCCGACGCCGGGCGCGGCGAGTTGAACGTCGCGATCCGAACCTTCTGGATCGAGGACGGGTTGCTCCACTTCGGCACCGGCGGCGGCATCACCTACGACTCGACACCCGACGGCGAATGGGCCGAGAGCGAGCTCAAGGCCCGCCGGCTCCTCGAGGTCGCGTCGGGGAGGCACACGTGAGGAGACACCCATGAGCACGGGCCCGGTGTGGCTGAACGGTCGCGTCGTCGACCCGTCCGAGGCGACCGTCTCGGTGTTCGATCACGGGTTGACCGTCGGCGACGGCGTGTTCGAGACGATGCGGACCGTTCGTCGCGAACCGTTTGCGATCAGCCGCCACCTCCGTCGTCTTCGGGCGTCAGCAGCCGGCCTCGGACTCGCGATCGATCGGGATGACGATGCGCTCCGAGCAGCCGTGGCCGAGACGATCGATGCCCACACCGGCGGAGAGCTCCGCGTTCGGCTCACCGTCACCGGCGGGCCCGGCCCGGCCGGCTCGGGCCGGGGCGATGCCCCTCCCACCACACTGATCGTCGCGGGGCCGCTCGACTCGGTGGCGCCGACGACGACGGTCGTGTCGGTCGAGTGGACGCGCAACGAGCGGGCAGCCGTGGTCGGCCTGAAGACGACCAGCTACGCCGAGAACGTGATCGCGCTCGCGGCAGCGAGGGAACGCGGTGCCACCGAGGCGCTGTTCGCCAACACCGCCGGCGAGCTGTGCGAGGGCACGGGCTCGAACGTGTTCGTGGTGGTCGACGGCGAGATCCTCACCCCTCCCCTGTCGTCGGGATGCCTCGCCGGCATCACCCGCGAGCTGCTCCTCGAGGTCGTCGACGCCACCGAGCGGCCGCTGCCGATCGACGTCCTCGACCGCGCAGACGAGATGTTCCTCACCAGCTCGACCCGCGATGTGCAGGCCGTCAGCCATGTGGACGGTCGCCAGATCGGGGACGGCGAACCGGGACGAGCGACCGCGACGAGCCGCGAGAGCTTCGCCGAGCTCCAGGCGATGACGACCGATCCCTGATCAGGCGGTACGGAGATGATGCACGTCGCCGACCGCGAAGGTGCGGAGCTCGCCGTCGACCGTCTCGACCACCAGGTGGCCGGCTTCGGTGACGTCGACGGCGCGGCCATGGACATCCTCCGCGCCGAGGTCGACTCGGACGGGTCGACCGAGCGTCGACAACGACCGGCGCCACCTGGCCATGGTCGACGCCGTTCCGTTCTCGAGCAGCGAGGTGTAGGCGACATCGAGGGCTCGGAGCAGCTGGACCACGATCGCGACGCGGTCGTGGTCGTTGCCCGTGACGTGATTGCACGAGATGGCGATGTCGGCGAGCTCGTCGGGGATCTCCGCGGGCCAGTTCACGTTGATGCCGATGCCCGCGATCACCACGACCCGTTCTGATGCCTTCGGATCGCGCCAGCCGCTCGCCATGTCGGCGCCCGGCGGCCAGTCGGCCTCGGCCAGGATGCCCGCGAGCTTTCGGGTCGTGCCGGCCTCATCGGTGACGACGAGGTCGTTGGGCCACTTGAGGTCGGGACGGAACCCGGTGACCGCTTCGATCGCGTCGGCGGCGCTGAGTCCGAGGAGCGCCGTCACCATGCTCGCGACCGGCGCAGGCGGCCGCAGCAGGATCGACATGAGGATCGACGTGCCGGCCGGCGCCTCCCACGAACGACCGGCTCGGCCACGACCTCCGCTCTGGTGATCGGCCACCACCACCTGCCCCTCCGATGCTCCCTGACGGGCGAGTTCGAGCACATCGGCCTGCGTCGAGGTGGTCTCGGCGACCCACTCGAGCGCTGCGAACCGCGTGCCCGTCAGCGCTCTTCTGGCACTCGGACCCGGCACGTGAGTAACCATATGGCGTGCTCACCAAGGTTCTCATCGCCAATCGAGGCGAAATCGCGGTCCGTGTCATCCGAGCGTGCAAGGAGCTCGGGATCACCACCGTCGCCGTCTATTCCGATCTCGACCGTGACGCGCTGCACGTGCGACTGGCCGACGAGGCCTACTCGCTCGGTGGACAGACCGCGGCGGAGAGCTACCTGAACACCGAGGCGATCCTCGACGTGATCGCGCGCAGTGGCGCCGATGGGGTTCACCCGGGCTACGGGTTCTTCTCCGAGAACACCGACTTCTCACGTGCTGTCTCGGCGAACGGCGTGACCTTCATCGGCCCGCCGCCCGAGGCCATCGAGGTCATGGGCGACAAGGTCAGCAGTCGCATCGCTGCGCAGGAAGCCGGTGTGCAGGGCGTGCCCGGCACCACCGAGTTCCTTTCGTCCTCCGACGAGGTGGTCGCATTCGGCGACGAGTTCGGTTGGCCGATCGCCATCAAGGCGGCGTACGGCGGTGGTGGTCGCGGCATGCGGGTCGTCAACAGCGCCGACGAGGCCGCGGGCGCGCTCGAGTCGGCGCAGTCCGAGGCGCTCAAGGGCTTCGGCCGCGACGAGTGCTACGTCGAGCGATACCTCACGTGGCCGCGACACATCGAGATGCAGATCGTCGCCGACACCCACGGCAACTGTGTCTGGATCGGCGAGCGTGACTGCTCGGCCCAGCGCCGTCACCAGAAGCTCGTCGAGGAGTCACCGGCTCCCA
Source organism: Acidimicrobiales bacterium (assembly GCA_035529695.1). Classification (GTDB taxonomy): domain Bacteria; phylum Actinomycetota; class Acidimicrobiia; order Acidimicrobiales; family Salinilacustritrichaceae; genus DATKWD01. Next base: position 23,994 of record DATKWD010000085.1, read on the forward strand.
ACTTCCCCGACGAGATCCGTCAGGCGATGGGCGAGGCCGCGGTCAAGGTCGCCAAGGCGTGCGGCTACGTCAACGCAGGCACGGTCGAGTTCCTCTACCAGGAAGGCGAGTTCTACTTCCTCGAGATGAACACCCGTCTCCAGGTCGAGCACCCCGTCACCGAATTCGTCAGCGGCCTCGACCTCGTCGCCGAGCAGCTCCGCGTCGCCTCCGGCGAACCGCTGTCGTTCACCCAGGACGACGTCGAACTCCGTGGCCACTCGATCGAGTGCCGCATCAACGCCGAAGATCCCGCAGGCGGCGCGTTCCTCCCCTCCCCCGGTCGGATCGACGAGCTCAAGCCGCCCCAAGGCCTCGGGGTGCGCTGGGACGGCGGCTACGAGTCGGGTGACGTGGTCAGCCAGTTCTACGACAACCTCATCGGCAAGCTCATCGTCTGGGGCATCGACCGCGACGCCGCGATCGCCCGGATGCTGCGCGCCCTCGACGAGATGATCGTCACCGGAGTCGCGACCACGATCCCGGCCGATGTGCTGATCCTCGCCCACGCCGACTTCCGCGCCGGGGAGCACTCGACGAAGTGGGTCGAGGAGCGCCTCGACCTGTCGAGCACGGCTTCCCCGGCTCCCGGTGCATCCGACGACGGCGACGAGCCGGTCGAGAAGATCGAGCGCAGCGTCGACGTCGAGGTCAACGGGAAGCGCTTCGGCGTCAAGGTGTGGCTGCCGGCCGACGCGGTCGGCGCGGCACCGGCTGCCGGCGGCGGCACCAAGCGGGCCCCCCGCCGAGCGGCCGGCAGCGGCGGCAGTGCTGCAGCCGCGTCGGGCAGCGTGACCGCGCCGATGCAGGGCACCATCGTCAAGATCATGGTGGCCGAGGGCGACGAGGTCGAGGTCGGCCAGGCGCTGTGCGTGCTCGAGGCCATGAAGATGGAGAACAACATCGCGGCCCAGGTCGCCGGCACCGTCAACGATCTCAAGGTCGAGGCGGGCCAGTCGGTCGGCGCAGGCGACGTGATCGCCGTCATCGGCTGACGGCTAGCCGAGCACCCACGTGGACGTGGTGAAGAGGGGCCGGAAGTCGAAGGCGCCGTTGACGTCGTAGAACACCCCGTCACCGGTGGTCCCGCTGCCACTGAAGAACAGATCGGCCTTGCCGTCGCCGTCGAAGTCGCCGGCGCCGAGCTGGTTGCTGAACTCAGCGGCCGCGGGGGTCGCCGTGGCGAAGGTGAGGGCCGACAGGCCGAGCGCCAGCGCGAGAACGGCCGAGATCGTTCTGCGGAGCATGCGGGGCAACCGTATCGACCGACCTCGGCCCAGGTGGGCATGGGCTCGGTGCGATCGGGGCGCCGGGAGTGGGGCCCTATCGGCACGTGTGCGTTGTTGCGAGGCGTGTGGCCTCCGGGACACCTCGTCCGCCGAGGTGCCTATCCTCGGGTCGTGAGCACGCCCGTGGGCTCTTTGATCGTCAGGCTTGCCGGGCCACCTGACGCGACGTCGATCGGTGAGATCAGTGTGGTCGCATGGCGAGCGGCGTACGCAGCGGTGATGCCCCATGAGTACCTGGCATCGCTCGACGCAAACGAGCGGGCCGCCCGGTGGGTCGACGGGCTGACCTCACCACCTCCTCGCTCCGCGGTCATGGTGGGTGAACACGACTCACGACCGGTCGGATTCGTCGCCATTGGATCCTGCGAGGGCAGCGATCGGACCGGGGAGGTGAACGCCCTCAACCTTCGGCCCGATTGTTGGCGCCACGGTTTCGGGTCCGTGCTGCTGAAACGGGGCGAGGAAGCGATGCGTGCCCACGGCTTCACCGAAGCAGTCCTGTGGGTGCTGCCCGGGAACGAGCGTGCGCGGCGGTTCTACGAGGCGCGCGGCTGGCGACACGATGAGATGGAGCGGGACGAGGTCGTCCACGACATCACGGTCCGTGAGACGCGCTACCGGCGGGAGCTGTAGCGCCGGCCGAACACGACGCCTCCCGGTGTCGACGTCGGCGGTGATGGCGACGTCGATGTCCGCCCCCTCGTTCAGGAAACCACGGGACCCACTCGGCGAGGTGCTTCACCACGTCGCGAGCAACCCACTCTTCACAGGGCGGCACTGCACGAGCGACCCGCCGCCGGTGGCAACACGGATCGTGTCCTCGCAACCACACCCCAACTGGATCGGGGGCAACTCCTGTCGCTCGCTCGGGGTGCTCGACCGGTTCCGCGTCTCAGCGACAAGCGCAGGAAAGGCTCGACCCGTTCCGCATCTCAGCGACAACCGCAGCGATCTCGCACCGCCCGTAGCTGTCTCACCCCCTCGGCAGAATGGAGGAGTGATGGAGTTCGGTTCGAGGAGGTCGAGGAAATGACGGTCTGGTCTGCGGTGGAGGCGCCTCGCGGTGAGGTCGAGCCCGACGGAGCGGTGCTCGCTGATGCCGTGGCGTCCGAGCTCGCGGTCGACGTGCACGAGTTGTCGGCCGAGCAGTTGGGCGCCCGTTCGCTGAGGCTGCGGGCCGGCATCGACGCGCTCTCGGTGGCCGTGGCGCGGACCGACGCGGCGTTCGAATCGTCGCGAGGATTCCGTGCGCTTGACCCGAGTTGCACGAAGGCGTCGCAGTGGCTGATCAAGCAGACGGGAATCCCGATCAAGCAGGCACGTGAGGCCTACCGGCGTGCCCGACGCCTGGCGCTGCTCCCGGCGCTCCAAGCCGCCGTGGTTGTGGGAGCCGTGACCTTCTGGCATGCCTGCACGATCGCCCGACTGGCATCGTCACCGGCGCGGACTCGGCGGTTGCGAATCGACGTCGACCTCCTGGTCGAGGCCGCGCATGATCTCGCCGCTCGCGACTTCAGGCTGCGGCTGCGGGCGTGGTCCGAAGAGCACTTCACCAGCGAGGTCGAAGCCGAGGCGTCGGTCGCCGAGGCCGACCGATCGGTGGCGGTCGGGCGGTCCGAGGCTGGTCAACCCACAGTCCATGCCCGGCTGCATCCTGTCTTCGGCACGGCCGTACTCAACGGTCTCGCCCGAATCGAACGTGAGCTCTTCGACGCCGACTGGGCCGCCGCCAAGGGCGTACACGGCAGCAAGACCCGACTCGAGCACCTCCGCCGAACGGCCGGGCAGCGCCGCGCTGACGCGCTGGTCGAGATGGCCATGAGGGCCGAGGCGGCCACCCCCGGGGCCTCGGCTCGCCGGCCCCTCGTGACCCTCCTCGTCGGGTTCGACCAGGCACGCTCCCGGGTCGCAGAGATCGAGGACGGCACCCACCTCACGACCGATCAGGCGTTGCGAGCCATGACCGTCGCCGACCTCGAACGAGCGGTGCTGGGCCCCGACGACCGCGTGTCGATCGGCCGCCGAGCCAGGCTGTTCAAAGGTGCCGAACGCCGTGCGGTCGAGATCCGCGACCGGGTGTGCACGACCGACGGCTGCGAGGTCGCTCCCGATCGCTGCGAGGTCGATCACGTCCGCCGATTCGAGGACCGCGGCGAGACCGTGCAGGCCAACGGACGCCTCCGCTGCGTCGAACACCACGACGGTCGCCGGGCCGCGCCCGAAACCCGACCTCAGCCGTGGGAGTACGCCGAGGACGTCTGGGACGCCATCGAGGCCGAGCGGGTGTCGCCAGCCGAACCACTGCGGCGGTCGGCATGAGGCCGCGGCTGACCCCCGATCCGACCCCGCCGGCCGAGCGGTGTGGCAGCCGGTGGTGGGACGCGCCTGGTGAGCTGCGAGGCATCAACCTCCGGTCGTGGCTCGTCCTCGAACTCGCCGATGCCTGGTGCTCGGTCACGGTTGCCGAACTCGTCGACCGTGCCGACGCGTCGGGGTGGCGGCTCGGCGGACGGGCGAGCAAGACGATCAGCGACGCGCTTCGTTGGGAGGTCGCCCGGGGCCGAGCCGTTCGCCTCGACCGGGGTCGCTACGCCTGCGGGGGAATCGCCAAGACCACCCGGCACCGCATGCGGCGACGCCTGGCTGCGTGTCAGGCACGAGCCGCCCGCCGCGCCGGGTGCGGCAAGGCGAACCACACCGTCGATGACCTGCTCGGGGTTCGCGGTGCCGCCGAGCGCTTCTACTCGTCCGCCGCTGTCGCTGAGACGCGGAACCGGACCACCATCCCCGACTCCGGGTCGGCCGTCACTGCCGGCCTGGCGCCTCGAACCGCCCCAGATCCGACACCGCCGTGATCATCCCGACACGATGCGTGCCGAACAGCAACGAACGGGCCTCGCCCC